>DAIRDE010000121.1:0-1124 GCA_036796335.1 Nonlabens sp. | reverse complement strand
CGCTGGACGAGAAAACCCTAAGGGCTATTCTAACCGAGCCTAAAAACGCCATCATGAAACAGTACACAAAGCTGTTTGCGATGGACGATATCGCTTTTGAAATTACCGAAGATGCACTAAACTTTATCGTTAAAAAAGCCATAGAGTACAAACTAGGTGCCCGTGGACTGCGCAGTTTATGCGAAACTATTTTTACCGATGCTATGTTTGAACTGCCTAGCAGTAAAGAAAAATCATTTACTGTCACTAGCGATTACGCAGAATCTAAAATTTCAAAAAGCGGTCTACAGCGGTTAAAAGCGGTTAGTTAATTGTTGATTACAAGTGGTTTACGCAATTTTTTATTGCCGATTACCCATTGTTAACGAATAATTGAAACTGAAAACTGTAACTGCAAATTGAAAACTAAGGAATCTTATCACTTTTTTTCTTGCCAGAAATCCAGCCTAAACCTACTGATATGGGCGATAAAGAGGGAGAAGCCATCGCTGGTTGTGATGCTGGATTTGCGTTACCACTAGATAAAACACTAGAGCCATTCAATTGCACGCTTGCGTCATAGGTGCCTGCATTTTGCGTTTGATATTCTAAGCGAGCGCCAGCATAAGGTAAAATAGCAGGATCGCTATGTACACCCTGATTTTCTCCCGTAGTAGTGATAGGCATGCGACCCTCTAAACCACCATAGAAAGTTAAATCTAACCGGTCGTTTAGATTAAAAGTTTTGCTTAACTCTAGAAAAAGAGCACCGTGCGTAACAATAGCACTACTTGCAGTATGAGGCTGTGTAACCAGCGCATGTGTGCGCCCTATCGCCTGCCCTACCGTTTCAAAACTGCGTGTACCCGCACCCAAAACTAAATTAAAACCACTACCCAATGGTGTTGAATTGGTTACGTTACTTTGATTATTCCCTATAATGGCACCTTCTTCTCTTTGTTTACTAACAGGCTCTGGGCTGGTTTGTTGGGCTTGTAAAATCACACAATGCGCAGTCAACAACAATGTACAAATAGAAGGTAGCTTAATAGAAAACATAGAACAGGATTTAAAATATTGATTTTAAACGGTTAAGATAGTGTATTTATTACTTTTTCTTGAACCAGCTTTTTGGTGGGGACCAG
>DAIRDE010000120.1:0-1209 GCA_036796335.1 Nonlabens sp. | reverse complement strand
ATTAATAATTAATCACACATCCTTAAACACGCTCGTTCAATTTATCATTAAAACTGTTTGTCACCTATATCAATAAACAATTAAAAACCGATTCACAAACCTCGCTTAAAACACCTGCTAATATTATGTACTACTTGAATGTTAAGAGGTTAAAACTTTGAAGAACCTTTACAATGACCTATAAATTATTAGACAATCTGCTTATAGTATTACCTTTGTATTCTTATGTATCCACTTAAACGCCCTAGACGCTTACGCGAAAGCGTATCCATACGATCCCTAGTACAAGAAACAATCATCACACCAGCCGATTTTATCGTGCCCTTATTTGTGGTTGAAGGAACTAACGTCAAAGAGGAAATAGCCTCTATGCCGTCATATTACCGCTACAGCCTGGACTTACTGCACAAAGAAGCAAAGGAACTCCACAACATGGGATTTAAAAGTGTCCTGCTTTTTGTTAAAGTACCAGATAATCTCAAAGACAATAAAGGTACCGAGGCGCTTAACCCTAACGGATTGATGCAACGTGCGATAAAAACAATAAAAGATGCAGCACCAGACCTTTACATCATGACCGATGTAGCCCTAGATCCTTACTCTAGTTATGGTCACGACGGTATTGTAAAAGATCAAAAAATCTTAAATGACGAGACTTGCGATGTGCTTGCAAATATGGCGATATCACATGCACAAGCAGGAGCTAATATGGTTGCACCTAGTGACATGATGGACGGGCGCATTTTATATATACGCGAGGCGCTCGAGGAAGAAGGCTTTAAAGACACAGGTATCATGAGTTACAGCGCAAAATATGCGAGTGCTTTTTATGGTCCGTTTAGAGATGCGCTGGATAGTGCACCCGGTTTTGGTGATAAAAAAACCTATCAAATGGATCCTGCAAACCGTTTAGAAGCCCTTAGAGAAACCCTGCTAGATATAGAAGAAGGCGCAGACATCGTCATGGTAAAGCCAGGGTTGTGTTACCTAGACATTGTACGCGATTTAAAAAACGAAATACATGTACCTCTAGCCGTATATCAAGTAAGTGGCGAGTATGCAATGGTAAAAGCTGCGGCTGCACAAGGCTGGCTAGATCACGATGCCGTGGTTATGGAACAAATAACCGCTATCAAACGTGCTGGAGCTAGCTTAATTGCAAGCTATTTTGCTAAGGATGTTGTGCGCATTTTGGGTTAATTAAAATTA
>DAIRDE010000119.1:0-1299 GCA_036796335.1 Nonlabens sp. | reverse complement strand
AACTTGTTTATATACGCTACTTCCATTCTTTTTATAGCGCATATACAACAAATATACGTTGTATATGCGCTACTACCATAGCGCTTTATTTTTTATCACAGGTCGTCAAATGGGCTCTTTATTTGCTGCAAACTTTTTGTACTTACATGTGTATAAATCTCAGTCGTGCGGCTGCTGTTGTGACCCAGCAATTCTTGTATAAACCGCAAATCGGTGCCGCTCTCTAGTAAATGTGTTGCATAGCTATGGCGCAACCAGTGCAAGGTCACGGGTTTTTTAATCCCTGCCATCTTAACACTCTTTTTTAAAACCTGTTCCAGACTGCGGGCTGTATACGGGGTATTTGATTGTTGTCCCTCAAATAAATAAGTTTTAGGTCGATACACCTTATAATAAGAACGCAATAATTCTAATATTTTTGGGGATAAGGGTGTAATGCGATCCTTTTTACCCTTAGATTTTTTAATAATTACCACATGCCGTTGCGAGTCTATATCGTTGTGGGTTAAATGTAACAACTCACTGCGGCGCAAACCACAACTATAAATCATAGCCAGCATCGCTCGGTGTTTTAAATTGCTAGATGCATCCAGTATTTTTTTGACTTCTTCTTTACTTAAGACATTTGGCAAGCGTTTTTCAGGACGTGGTCGATGAATTTTATCCAATACCAACTTTTTCTCTTGCAACTCGCCAAAATACAGTTTAAGTGCGTTTACGTGCTGGTTTTGGTATGACGAACTGTAATTTTTCTTTAAAATATAATCGTTATTAAAAGCGATAACATCATCATTAGTAAGTAACTCCGCAGGCTTTTCATTATAATATAGCAAAAAAATGCGCAGCGCTTCCATATAGGTTTTAACTGTGTTTGCACTGTATCGTTTAGATTGCAACAGGCGATAAAAATTGCGTAAATGCGCCTCACCAGTGCTGCTCAATTCCCTTACAATGGCTTGTTCCATGTTAAAAAGCTTTCGTATAGCCGAAGAATCAGCCACATACCAACTTTTTTTCTGGTTGCTCCAGCAGGTGCCAGGTATTTTTTTTACCTGCTTTATAAGTTCATAATCTTTGGCAAACTGTATAAAAATCACAGCCTCACCGCGGTGTGTTCCCGGTTTGTATGTAAATGGTGTAGTCATCGTCAACTCGATTAAAATCAACCTATGAAGGTAAACTATTGTTTGTTTCTAACAAAAACAAATTTTGTCTATAACCCAAAACCTTTTTCCTCTCTTAAAAGGTTAGTTTCTACCCAACCCGAAGCCTTTCCCCCAACCCTAAAGGGTGAGGCTT
>DAIRDE010000118.1:0-1945 GCA_036796335.1 Nonlabens sp. | reverse complement strand
ATTTTTAACGCCCAAATATATACTAAGTTTCTAATCTGTTGATTCTACCTCATCACTTTCTTCATCGCTATGTTTAAGCGAGTTTTCCATGATTTGCTCCAGTATTTTCTCGGTGATTACATACACCGGTTTCACCCCTAGGAGTCCTAACCCACCGCTTGCTAGGGTGTGTCCAGTTTTTAACGGGTTGTCGCTTGCATAGTATGCATAACGCAGTTTTACTTTCTTGCGTATGCTCCTGCGCACACGGGCAGCGGCTTGTATGGCCTTTTGATAATGCGCGCCCTCCATTTCTAGGCCTATGACACGCCATGTCGAATTGTAAAAATACTCTAGCAGGTCTTTGTTTTGTAAGGATGTACCTAACACAGTAACCATAGATCCTGTCACGATGTTCAGGCCTTTAGTCTTTAAGTTTTTCTTTGTAAGCTGGTTTTTAAATGGATAGTTGTCGGCCGTGCCTTCAAAAACGTGCGCATCGGGTATCATAATATCACCTTTATCGCCTTCTAGTATCCCGGCTTTACCCATAATATTAATAGACTTAACATTCATAAGGTGGGTTTTTCCTAAACTGTCTTTAAATGGTTTAAGCAACTCGTCCATGGTCTCATATGCCTGTTCTCCAAACGCATAGTCCATAACGATAAGTACCGGTTTGTTGCTGGGTTCGCTTTCGCGAAAGCGTGCATCGCAAAAATCCACATCTTGAAAACTACAGCCATCTAAATCAAAAATTTGTACGTCTATATTTGTCCCGCTGGTATCGAGCAATTCTACCATACCATTTGCGAGTGCATGTTTTTTAATGAGATCGCGGTTCTTTTTTGACTCGGGCATGCTTAACGATGCAAACAAGTCCATGCGGTCTACGTTTTTAAGCTGTGAAGCCAGTGCTTTAGGGGCATACAGTGAGTTCATCACCGAGTGCATATTTGCGCTGATAATGTGTAGTGGCCTGTCTAACAAATCACGATCTGCAAGGTGCTGTTTTATACGATTAGCCCATCGATCGCCGTGAATGTGGTGCCCCAATCGCTCGCGCAATATCGCCGAGAAGGTAACGATGCGCTTATCGTCATCCATAATCTCGCGCTTAGCCAGCAAGCCCATGTGGTAAATCGTACTTAAAAATTGATGCGGATTTTTCTTAGTCTCAAAATCCTTGTACACTTTGGTAACTTCCTCAAACGTGCGCCCTAGAATGTTTGCAGTGTGGGTAACGGCTATTTCTTTTTCTTGCAGGGTAAGTTTCCCTTTAAGCACGGCATCTTCTAGACATTGCCAATCGCGGCTGGTGCCACCATTATCATTAATAAGGACCCGCTTCATGATTTTATGAGACTCTATCATGAGGAAGGTAAGGTGGGTAAGAATATCATAAATTTCTGATCGACCGCGGGTGATCTCGATATTCATTTGGTATTTATCAATGCGATAACAATTGCGGCGGCGCTTTTTAGGAATAATAACCTTAAAATGTGACGTTTCATAGCCCTCGTCGCTTGTTAGGTTTATATAGGTACACTCCTCAATACCCTCGGGCAGGCGGTCCATGATGTAAAGCAACCCGTCTAGTTCTACTTTTTCATCGGCAATGCTGCCATAAATTTCGGGTCTTAGGGTAAGTAGCGATTCTCTTAGAGATTCACCGCTTATTCCCATGGGTTTGTAAAAACCACGGTTAAATAAATGACGCATGGTAATGTACATGCGCTCAATGGCGTTTGTGCTTTCCTGTGCACGAGTTCTAGGCTCAATGTTTAATATGGGCATATATTTTTATTTCCTGACAAAGATAATGAGGATGTGCTAATGTGCTAATAGGGTGATTTGACAATTTGGTAATGTAAGGATCTAACCCAGTGTATTTGTCATCCTGAACCAACCTGTCCTCCCGATCCAACTTGTCATCCTGAACTTGTTTCAGGATCTCGCGCAACGA
>DAIRDE010000117.1:0-2042 GCA_036796335.1 Nonlabens sp. | reverse complement strand
CCCGGGAAAAAGATGACACAGGCAGAATAAATTCTGCCCTAGAGAAATGAAAAAATCAAAACCAAGCTTCTTTTGCAATAAAACGAATATGGTAAATAACAACAGGAACTAACAATACCTTGTAAAACTACATAAAAAGATATCTTTGTGATTCTAAATTAAAATAACATGCAACGATTGTCCATTGTTCTTCTGATACTTATTACTGGTGTACTTGATAGCTATGCGCAAACAGTGACAGGCCAGTTTACGTCACTTAAAACAACACCAGTAACGCTCGAAGGCTTTAAGGGTTTTGACACCTTTGTGATCGCCACTGCCACGACCGATAATCTAGGGAATTTTACACTAAAATACCCTACAACCTACAACGGTATGGGCTTTGTACGGGCAACCGATACCGCACCCACCTACCTGGTACTTAACGGTGAAAACATCACTATTAAAAACACCGCACCCGAGATAGAAGGCCAAACAACCGAAATACTCGCCGGCGATCATAATAAAATGTATCAGGTGTATAATACCGAGCAGCCAGTGCGCGAGCAGGTGTTGGGCGCTTGGGTGTTTTTAGAGCAGTCCTATCAACAAGTCCCGGTGTTAAAAAGGCAAACGGTACCATTAACCGACATTAATAAAGAGATCAACCGACTGCAACAAGAGGAACAACTATTTTTAGACAAACTGCCAGACAATAGCTATCTAAAATGGTTTTTACCCATACGCAAACTGGTAGCAAATGCACAAGTCGTCGCCCAGTACCGCACTGCACAAATACCACAAACGCGCGACGCTTTTAAGGCAATAGACTACAGCAGCCCGCGACTGTATAACAGCGGGTTACTTAATGAAACGCTTGAACAACACGTATGGTTTATAGAAAATACCAGCGGCGAGCTAGACAAAGTGTTTACCGACTTAAACAGCGCTATTGACGGTATTATAAAGCAACTAAGCGGTGACGATGTAAAGTTTAATGCCATCAGCGAAAAACTGTTTAACATCCTTGAAAAAAGAAGTTTATACACCAGTGCCGAATACCTTGCTAAAAAATTACTGACCGACGACTCTTGCGGCTGTCTTAATAACGACCTTAAAAAACAATTTGAAAAATACGGCAAAATGGCCGAAGGCGCTACCGCAGCCGACATCGTATTTACTGCAAACACCTATTACCCCGAGGGTGTAACCGCAAAAAAACTAAGTGAAGTACAGGCAGCTTATAAACTTGTTGTTTTTGCCGCAAGCTGGTGCCCACATTGCGTGGAGTCCATGCCCGAGCTGGTAGCCTATTACCCGACTCTTAAACAAAAAAATGTGGAGGTGATTTTTGTGTCCCTCGATACAAACCCTGCAGATTTTGCAAAATTTGCTGCTCACTTACCATTTTTAAGTACGACCGATTATAAAAAATGGGATGGCACCGCCGCAACAGACTATCAAGTGTACGGCACACCCAGCTACTTTATGCTAGACGCAAATCAAAAGATTTTGAAAAAATTAGCATCTGTCGAACACTTAAAATCTTGGGTAGATTCTAAAATAAATTAATTTTTAACACCCCCGCACGTCTTGTTAAGGAGTTCCCCTCGTTAAGCAATAAGCGTCATACTTTCATGTCCCTGATTACTATCACAACATGTACCGTATAATTTTGGATTTTGTGGTGTGCGCTTTCGCGAAAGCGTAACTAAGATTAAACCATGGGTTGTATTAGACAAGCAGCTGTTTAATAAACCAACATTTTTATTATTGGTAAAAAGAAATGCCATAGAACTACCTTGATTTCATAGATATAGCATATCTTTGCATTTCTTTAACACATGCAATGTTTTATAACAAGGTACATACAGCAGTTATAAAATTTTTGGAGCGACTTCATGCTCGAGTTGCGGCCAGTGCAGTAATATCCTTTTTACTAGTAAACATCCTAATTGCACCTTTACAAAGTACTGCACAAGAGACTACTACCCTATTTATAGCCAATACGTCAACACAAATTGTTGGATTAGAGGATATCCATGTGAGCGACATGGACGCGA
>DAIRDE010000116.1:0-2466 GCA_036796335.1 Nonlabens sp. | reverse complement strand
ATCTAACATCTAATATCTAACATCTAATATCTAATTTCTAATTTCCAATATTCATAGTACAAAACAACGATACATTTTTAAATATGGAACGCTCATCATCAAATTACCATGTCACCAAATCAATCAAGGGTACAACCGTGTATCTGCCAGTCCCACGATTTTCCATGTGCCGTCGATTAAAAAAAGTGTAAAAATGTTGGTACCATGGTGCGATAGCTTGCCGTTTACATAAAACTCGTAAGTGGTTTTTACCGTGGCGTGGTCTTTACTAGATGTGCTCGAAAATTCCAAAATACGCTCTTCAATCTTTTGATTTTCAGGTATGCTGCGCAACATATCTAGGAGTTGTTTAACGGTACTGGTCGTTAATTTGCGTCCTTTGGTGGTGGAAATGGTAAGCGAGTGCAAGATGATTTCTGGACTCATCATTTTTTCTAATTCATCTGCCTCGAGCGCATTAAAATGATTAAAAAATGTTTTAATAGTTTCTGTAGGCGACACTTCAACCGGCGGGTTTGTATCTTGCATTTTCACGTGCATTGCAGTGGGTTGTTGGGAGTTCGCTTTCGCGAAAGCGAACAAACAAAGACACAGGGTTGCAAGCTGTTTCATAGTGTTTTTTCTTATGGTATGTGTAAAATTACTACTTTTACCCCAGAAACGAAACCAAATGTCTACAGCAAAAAAGGAGTACAAACGCATTACCGTCAAGTCGCTCACCGAAATGAAAAATGCAGGTGAAAAAATATCGATGCTCACGGCTTACGACTTTACCATGGCAAAAATTATCGATAGCGCCGGTATCGATATAATCCTGGTAGGCGATAGTGCAAGCAACGTCATTGCGGGTCACGAGACCACGCTGCCTATCACGCTGGACCAAATGATTTATCACGCGAGTAGCGTTATACGCGCGACTGAGCGGTCGCTGGTGGTGGTGGACTTGCCCTTTGGTAGTTATCAAAGTGATCCTAAAGAAGCCTTGCGGTCGGCCATACGCATCATGAAGGAAAGCGGCGGGCATGCCGTAAAATTAGAGGGTGGCGGCGAAATTAAGGAATCTATCAAACGTATTTTAAATGCAGGGATTCCTGTGATGGGACACCTAGGACTCACACCGCAATCCATTTACAAGTTCGGTACATACACGGTGCGCGCAAAGGAGGATGCCGAGGCGCAAAAGCTTAAAGAAGATGCCCTAATGTTAGAACGTTGCGGTTGTTTTGCACTTGTTTTAGAAAAAGTGCCTAGCAAACTCGCGGCCGAGGTTGCACAAAGTTTATCCATTCCTGTAATCGGGATAGGTGCGGGCAGCGGCGTGGATGGGCAGGTACTCGTCTCTCACGACATGTTTGGGATGACACACGAGTTTAACCCACGTTTTTTAAGAAGGTACTTAAACTTGTATGAAGATATGGGCAACGCGGTGGCGCAATATGTAAAGGATGTAAAAACGTTAGATTTTCCTAACAGCGAGGAGCAATACTAGATTTTACCTAGATACATGTGCCAGCCATTTTTTATAAAATGCTGGAAATGAGTCGCGCCATTGTGCCTCGTTGTGTTTTGCGTCTTGTATATCGGCCACGTGGGTGACGATTTTTTCGGTTTTGTTTTTTAATACGTTATAGAGTTTATGCATATCGGGAATCATGCTGGTGCTTTCGCTCGTTCCTGCGCTTAGATAGAAAAATTGATTCTCTTTAAGAGGCTTACTTTTTACAAAATCCATGTAATTTTCTTGAATCCACAACGCTGGTGAGAAGATACCGCTAGCCATAAACACCGCTGGTTGCATCGTTGCCGCATAGTGCGCAAACAAGCCGCCGAGCGAACTCCCGGCAATGGCTGTGCGATTAGGTTCTAAGGATATGTTGTATTTAGTGCTAACCACTGGTAATACTTCTATGGTAATCCATTCTAAAAATGCGGCTGCATCGCCACCGCCATACTGCTTGTTTTTAAATGGTGTAAGTTCGTTAACACGCAATGCATTGCCATGATCGATGCCTATCACAAACGCCTGCTTATTTGCTGGCAATGACGCGATGAACTCGTCTACTTGCCACTCACCGGCATAAGATGTTTTATCATCAAATAAATTTTGTCCATCCAGCATTACCAGTGTTAACGGTGCCGTTTCTTGTGATGATACGGCAGGAATAAATAAACGCACTGTGCGATACCCATTATTATAGGTAACGCTGTCGATAACTACTTTTTGGCTATAACCTAAATACTTAGAAAAAAAGTATAAGGCAAATAAAAAGCTTGTTTTAAAAGGAGGGAAGGGTAATGCCAAAGTCTTGAGATTATGGGTGTAAAAATAGCTGTCTAGTCAAATTTAATCTTAAAAAATAAAAACCCAAAATCTCACTTCTAACCTCTAACCTCTAACTTGTAATCTCTAACTGAACTTCCCTGATTAGCGTTGACCGTTTTTAGATGTTAATTTTTAATCACTGT
>DAIRDE010000115.1:0-2585 GCA_036796335.1 Nonlabens sp. | reverse complement strand
CATTTCTTATCTCTCATTTCTTATCTCTCATTTCTCATCTCTCATTTCTTAATTCTCGCTTTTAAAAAACCTCACAGCTCAAAAACTGATAACCAAAAACCCCACTCTTTATACTTGATACTTAATACCTTGTACTTAATACTTACAACTCCTCACTAAACTTTACAGTTTATCAAATTGCTCTTGTAATCTTAATGTAATTGCATCTACCGTACCTACCCCATCAACGCCGTGATATTTACCTTGCGCCTGATAATAGTTTTTAAGAGGTGCGGTCTGGTTGTAATACACCTTAATGCGTTCTTTTATAACATCCTCGTTTGCGTCGTCTGCACGACCGCTGCTTTTACCACGTTCTAAAAGGCGTTCTACAAGTACGTCATCGGCTACCTCTAGAGCCACCATACCACTAACCGATGTGCCTAAACTGTCGAGCAACCTGTCTAATGCCGCCGCTTGTGCATCGGTGCGTGGGAACCCATCAAAAATAAAACCTGCGACGTCCTGATTTTTCTCAACCTCGGCGCGCAACATGTTGATAGTAACCTCGTCTGGAACCAGGTTTCCTTTATCCATATAGGATTTTGCAAGTAATCCCAAATCGGTGCCGTTTTTTATGTGATGTCTAAAAACGTCTCCGGTAGAAATGTGAACAAGGCCATAGGTTTCCTTTAAGCGGTCGGCTTGCGTTCCTTTTCCGGCGCCTGGTGGGCCAAATAATACAATGTTTTTCATACGTTTTGTTTGTACATAAAGTTCGGGCAGGTTGCGCCCCAGGTTATTATAATCCATGCCGTATCCTACGACAAATTTATTCTCAATATTCAACCCTACATAATCTATTTTGGTATCGCGATTATATACTTCTGGTTTTAACAAAAGAGTGGCTATATAGAGTGCTGCTGGATGGTGTTGAGTCAGCTTTCGCGAAAGCGTCTCTACCGTAAACCCCGTGTCGATAATATCTTCTACCAGTACCACAATCCTACCTGCTAGGTTGATATCCATTTCTAAACCAAGATTTATCGTGCCTGTAGAGCTGGTGCCCTGGTAACTGGACGCGCGCAAAAAGGCGATCTCGCAATCTCCTTTAAACTTGCGGGTTAAATCGGTCATGAGCATGTACGAGCCGTTTAAAACACCAACAAAAATAGGGGTTTTACCTGCTAGATCCCTGTGCAGTTGGTAAGCGAGGTTGTCCACCGCAAGGTCTATTTGTTGTGCGCTTAAAAAGGGTTTAAAATAAAGATCGTGTAGCTTTATCACACAGGTAATTTTGCGCAAAGATAGGGTTTTATCAGGTGCAAATGAGACGATGTGACGATGTGCACATGTGATATTTGGGTTATTTGGTTTTTTGATTTGACTCTTGACACCGAACTCACACGCAAAGACGCATAACTCCATCCTAGGTACTAAAAACTACCACAGAACGCCTTATTTTTGAGCCATGGAACAAAACATATTCTCTTCGACTTTTATTTTGGGCATTTTAGGTGGTGGCCAGCTGGGTAAAATGATGTTGTACACGACGCGCAAGTGGGACGTACAAACCTATGTCATGGATACCGATGAGTCTGCGCCGGGGTTTCAGGGTTGCGATGCGTTTTTTGCAGCCGATATTACCAATTATGACGCAGTCATGGACATGGGCCGCCTGGTAGATGTGCTTACCATAGAAATAGAAAATGTAAACCTAGACGCATTGCAAGATCTAGAAAATGAAGGTGTAAAAGTCTATCCCAGTGCAGCAACCTTGCGTCTTATCAACGATAAGGCAGTCCAAAAACAATTCTATGTACAGCACGGTATTCCCACTGCTGCTTTTGCATTTTATGACAAACCTGACCCTGCAACCACGCGCAGTTACCCATTTATATGGAAAAGCGCCACAGGTGGTTATGACGGTAAAGGTGTGCAGGTGATACGCGAGGCTAAACAATTGCTAGACCTGCCCGCCGTGCCATGTATTTATGAGGATATGATTGATTTTAAGCTAGAACTGGCCGTGATTGTGGCTCGCAACGCACGTGGCGAGATGACCACATATCCGGTGGTCGAGATGGAATTTCACCCCGAGGCTAATCAGGTGGAATATGTATTGTGTCCCGCGCGCATCAGTGATGAAATTGCGCAAAAAGCTCGTGATCTTGCCTTAAGGGTATCTGCTGCCTATGCGCATGTAGGACTGCTGGCGGTAGAGCTATTTTTAACTAAAACCGACGAACTGCTGGTAAACGAGGTAGCGCCACGCCCACACAATTCGGGTCATTATACAATAGAAGGTGCTGTAACCGACCAGTTTGAACAACACGTGCGTTGTGTGCTGGATTTACCGCTAGGCAGTACCGACAGCCTGATGCCTGCGGTTATGGTCAACCTGGTGGGCGAGGCCGGTCATGCGGGCGATGTGGTGTACGAGGGTATGGGCGACCTGCTGTCCATGCCGGGCGTTACCCCACACATCTACGGTAAAAAACAAACCCGACCGTTTAGAAAAATGGGCCACGTAACCGTGATAAACCAAGACATGGAAACCGCACGCGCGATGGCTGCACAGGTAAAGGCGTGTGTGCGGGTTGTGG
>DAIRDE010000114.1:0-2689 GCA_036796335.1 Nonlabens sp. | reverse complement strand
TTAGGAATTTTTTCCAAGAGGCAGAATTTATTCTGCCTTTCATGAGGTTTGGTTGAAAGTAGACTTTAGTCGGCTGGTGAGACAGGGGTTTTAAGCATCATTTTTTAAAGACGCAGCCTGCCCTAGATGTGTTGTGGCTGTTAGGCAGACTGAAGTCTGTCCTTTGAGAGGCGATGCGTTTTGTGCGTGTTGCTGGCTAATGTTTGTTTAAAAAAACCTACTCCCACTGCAACTGCATCCTTTTAATTCTGTCGGCAAGTTTTTCACTGCTTAGTTTTTCGCGCAAGCGGTCGGTGATTATAGGAAAAGAAAACGGCGTGGGGCGCTCGCAATGTTTCCATACGATTTGCTGACTTTCTATACGTTCCAAAGCCTCGCGCAGGCGGTAGGCTTCAATTTCTTGTTCATAGGTTTCGGTGTAGGCCTGTTTGAAAAGAAGGTTATCGGGTTCGTTGTCTCTAAAAACCTCAAACAACAGCTGACTACTGCTTTGCAGGTGTTTTACTTTGACGGTTTTGTTAGGGTAGCCGGTAAAAACCAGCCCAGCAATCACGGCAATGTCGCGAAATTTGCGCCGGGCAAGTTCTGTCGCGTTAACACTGCTTTCTAAATCTTGCATAAGCATGCGCGAGGTAATCAGGTCGTTGTCCAGCACTTGTTGCATATCAAAGACCTGGTCGCTCAATATCTCAAAACCATAATCGTTGTAGGCCAGCGAGAAACTTATGGGGTGTAACAAACTCATGCGGTAGGCCAGTAGACCAGCCATTGCCATGTGCACCATCCGACCCTCAAACGGATAAAAAACGGCGTGAAATCCCTCACGGGTTTTAAATGTCTCTATTAAAAATTCATGATTTTGGGGAACGATGCTTTCTTGTTGCTGCCTCGAGATAATATCTTTTAAGGCTTTTACCTCGGGCATGCGGTTGTCACCAGACTGAAAATGTTGCATTTCGTCGCGCAGCAGCGCACCTAGTTGCGAGCTTAACGGCAGCCTGCTACCCATCCAGTTGGCGACTTTGCCTTTTTTGCGTGTACTATTGCGCACCTGGGCAATCATGCCATTAAGCCGCACAAACTCAAGAGTGCGACCGGCAAAAACAAAAACATCGCCACGGTCTAGCTGGCTTATAAAATATTCTTCAATACTGCCTATGTAACCGCCCGTGACATATCGCACACTCACATCGGCACCTGTGACGATGGTACCCATTTGCAACCGGTGGCGCATGGCGATCGTACGATCGGTGATGTAGTATTTACCGGTCTCGTCTATAGACACTTTTTTGTACTCGTCATAATTTTGAAGGGACGCACTGCCAGTAACTATAAAATGCAAGCACCAGCTATAGTCTTCATAGGTAAGTTCTTGAAAACAAAAAGTATTTTTTACCTCAGCATAAATATCTTTAGGATAAAATCCACCAGAAACCGCCAGCGTACACAAATATTGAATAAGCACGTCATAACATAACAAATACGGCAACCGGTCTTCTACAGCTTGTGTGGCAACAGCTTTTTGTAAGGCGCTTGCTTCTATTAATTCTAGTGCGTGGGTAGGCAAGAAGTAAATGACACTGGTTTCTCCCGGGCGGTGACCAGATCGACCTGCACGTTGTAGAAACCGCGCAACACCTTTGGGGCCACCTATTTGAATAATGGTTTCTACTGGCGCAAAATCCACTCCTAGATCCAGCGACGAGGTACACACACAAGCTTTTAGGCTTTCGTTGCGTATCGCATTTTCTACCCAAATACGCGTGTCCTTATTGATGGAGCCGTGATGCATAGCCACCTCGCCAGCAAATTCTGGATAATTGTGCATGATCGCCTGAAACCAAAGCTCGCACTGTGCCCGTGTATTGGTAAAAATCAGGGTCGATTTACTCGCTTTGACAATATCCACCACATCTTTTAACAAGTGCAGCCCCAAGTGCCCACGCCAGGGAAATTTATCCATAGTCTCGGGTATGATAGAACGCACCTGTATGTCTTTTTTAAGGTTTGCTTTAATGAGTACGCTTTCGCGAAAGCGAACGTTATTAACACCCAGCAGTACCTCACGGGCTTGTTCTAGGTTACCTATGGTTGCGCTGATGCCCCATACGCGCATGTTTTTATTAATGCCCAGTAATCGCGAAATCCCAAGTTCCATTTGCACGCCGCGTTTTGTGCCTAGCAGTTCGTGCCACTCGTCGATGACTATGGCAGTGCAGTTTTCAAAGATTTTTATGTGTTCTTTTGAGCCTATGAGCAAATGCAAACTTTCGGGTGTGGTGATGATCAAATCGGGCATGGATTTGAGTTGTGCGGTGCGGTCTTTGGCGCTGGTGTCGCCCGAGCGTATGCTTACTGTAAAGGGCAAACCGATACCGTCGACAAATTTTTGCGTGGTTTGTGCAATTTCTTGTGACAGGGATCGCAGTGGCGTTATCCAAATCGCTTTCAGTCCTTTTTTAGGCGTTTTTTTATAATCTGGATTGTTTTTTATGTAGTCCAGCACAATCGCTACCCACAAGGCATAGGTTTTGCCGCTGCCAGTCGGGGCATTAAGCAAACCATGTTTACCCGCCAGAAACGCATCCCAAGTATCTTTTTGAAACGGAAACGCCTGCCAGCCTTGCTGCTTAAAATAGCTGTTTGCGATGGTATGTAGTTGTTGTTTGTTGATGGATAGTTTAGTATT
>DAIRDE010000113.1:0-2737 GCA_036796335.1 Nonlabens sp. | reverse complement strand
AAACAAGTTTCTAAAACAAGTTTCTAAAACAAGTTTCTAAAACAAGTTTCTAATCTATTTTTAAAACAGGCTAAAAAACTATTAAAACCAGTTTTAAAACCACTTTTTTAAACAGGTTTTTTAAACATGTTTTTCTAGGCAACTGCTTTGCGCTTTTAAAAGGGATATGTGTTTTGCTAATCGCTCGTTGCAGTGTCTCGCCGCAGGCGCCCAATGGCTCGCTATCTAGCTAGGATGCACGATGTAAAAATGCAATCGTGGTTGTGCTTTGTTCGCTTTCGCGAAAGCGAGATCGCCACAAACCCCCTGCTAGGACTGCAATCCCTGTGGATGCTACCTGACTATGTGGCGTGCTTGATGTTATCTTATGGTTAAGAACGTTAAAAAGCAAAGAATAAAGCGATTATGTTAAATAAATGTTTACCTTTGTCTCATTGTTTAAACATGTGATCTATCGTGAACTTTACGCAACGCTATAATCCTTTACAAAAACGCCACCGCTCGTGCATCGTTGCACTGTTGCTGGTTGTGGGTTTTGGATTGTTGCCGGTGGTGGGTACTGCACAGTTGCATATTAAAGAAAACACGCAAATAGCGGTTAAAGGGGTGCTTACCTCGCAAGAGCCGATTAATAACTTACAGGCGACGCTGCAAGGCGAGGGCACGCTGGTGCTGGATGGCGATGGTCAGGAATTAACCACCGCGCCTGGTGTGTGGTTGCACAACTTGCGCATTACTCGCGCTACGGGTCTTTCTATCACATCACCACTGCAACTGCATGGCGATCTTAGGGTAGATACGGGTATTTTAAAACTTATTTATACGGTACAGCTAGCAGGCGACCTGCAACTGGGGGCAGATGCCACGGTGCAAGATTACCACCTTATACACACGATAAAACCGATGCCTGTAGTGCGCATACAGCATCACAACAACACGCTGCTGGTGACAACCACCACATGGGTTGGGGTGCTGCCGGGTACAACAAATGGCCACTGGCTTGCGCCCGTGGCGCGCGAGCAGGCTACAACAATGGTCGCAACCTTTATAAACAACACGGCACAACAGCCACCGTTACCGCCGCCCGAGTGGGTGTAGCTGTACACCCGCAACCGCCCGTGGCACGTGCCAGGCACACCGCAACACAGGCAACACATAATTTAAAAACAAAAACAAATTTTTACCAAGTCCAGCACGACGCTGGCAATATTTAAAACAAAATTTAAAACAACACAAATGAAAAAAATACTTTTAACATTAGCCTTTATCGCAACTGGGGTTATCGCAACGGCGCAAGTTGGGGTTAACAATGTGAGCCCACAAGCATCGCTAGACGTAAGCGCATCGCCAGCGGGTGAGCCGGACGGGGTTCTTGTACCACGTGTGACGGTAGCGCAATTAAACGCAAAAAGCACGCTTTATGCTGGTGAACAAAACGGTGCGTTGGTTTTTGTAACTGCAATTGCAGGTGCTACTGGCAAAACCAGCGAAGTAACTGCAACAGGGTTTCATTACTACAGCAGTGCTGCCGTATCTCCTGTTAATAAGTGGTTGCCTTTAGGTGGTGCTGCTGCGCCGGCACCACCTGTAGTTACTTTAACCAACGATCAAGCTTATAATGTTTTGGCTACAGATACAATTATAGAATATACCAACATTAATGCAGGAAATTGGATATTACCATCTACAGTTCCTGTTGGAAAAATCTATTACATTGCTTCTACCGCTGGTCAGATTAGTTTTGCAGATGTTGTTACAACGGCTGGAAACACTTTATTTGGTGGTTATGGAACGACCTTATTACATTTAGGAGGCGGTCGTTACGCCAAGTTAAGCGGCTCATAATATGACTATTTAAAAATATAATCAAATGAAAAATTTAAAATACTTAACAGTTATAGCATTTTTTGCTTTCGTTTTACAAACGACTGCACAAGTTCGTATTGTCAACTCAACTACGAATAGTTCTGTTCTAAATGGTTCAACTTTTATTGATGCCGGTTCTAATCCGACGATTAATGGTTCAACAAACGTTGGTAAAGGTTTAGTATATCCTCGAACCAATCTTACCGATTTCACGTCATTTAGCGGTGGCCCTATTGGTAGTGCATCATCATATCCAACTCGTTTTGATGGTATGATGGTTTACAACACAGCCACTAGCGGTGTTGCGGGTGTTGGTGCAACACAAGGCACCTTAACAGAAGGTTTTTGGTATTATGACAATAAAACCACAGATGTTAACGGTGGTACATGGAGACCGGTAGGTGGAGCTGCTGCTCAGGTTAAAGAAGCGGTAGTTACATATGTAGTACCAGCGGCTAACGCTAGTGCAAACATAGATCTAGACGGCACAGCGGGAACGCTTGTGCCTGGTTCTAATCCTTTACCGGGAGCTTCTAATGTGTTTTTAAGTGCAACTGTATATGGTGCAAACAATGCAATTATATTTTCAAATGCAGCTTACAACGTAGATACTCGTGTGTTAACTACAGGTAACGGTTTTATCAATCAGGTCCTTGCTCCAGGAACTTATAGAGTCGTTGTAGCTTATAGATAATCAGTCCGGTATGGGCACCTAGCCGCCGGTCTTTATCTTCTCAAAAAGCGCTTCCCGTTATGGGGAGGCGTTTTTTTTGTTTTTAGTAGTTGGTAGAAAGTATTAAGTATTAAGTACAAAGTATTAAGAGTGGGAGTTTTTGAGTCGTTAGTATTAAGTATTAAGTATTAAGTATTA
>DAIRDE010000112.1:0-2930 GCA_036796335.1 Nonlabens sp. | reverse complement strand
GTACCCTATTAGCCCTTGTGCTAATAACCACCGTGTCCTTTGCCCAAGTGGGCATTGGTACCAAAACCCCTAATCCAACGTCTAGCTTAGACCTGACGGCTAGTGATAAGGGTTTTTTACCCCCTAGAATGACAACTGATCAACGTAATGCCATTGTTAGTGCTGCGCAAGGTTTAACCATTTATAATACGACAAACGGCTGTTTAGAGTTTTGGAATGCTACAAATTGGATTAGTGCCTGTAGCGGTGTTATAGTTACTACAATCACAACAGGACCATGTGCTGGGCAACCTGTTGAGATAAGCCTTAGAGGTTTAACATATAAACCAATAGCATTTAATGACGGCTGTTGGTTAGACCGCAATTTAGGCGCGACAAAAGTAGCTACAACGATTAACGACCCACTAGCTTATGGGGATGCCTTTCAATGGGGAAGATTTGCCGACGGACACGAAAAGTTAAATGCACCGATACACAGTATCAACACAAATACCCCGCCCCAACCTAATTCCCCGACACAAACAGGAGCGTGGAACGGTAAATTTATCGCAGATGATGATTTTATGTCTGGGGGTGTTGTAGATTGGGTAAAACCATCAGAGAACAC
This sequence comes from Nonlabens sp., assembly GCA_036796335.1. Classification (GTDB taxonomy): domain Bacteria; phylum Bacteroidota; class Bacteroidia; order Flavobacteriales; family Flavobacteriaceae; genus Nonlabens. Next base: position 2,323 of record DAIRDE010000112.1, on the reverse strand, counting down.
CCGTTGGCAAGGTGTGAATGGAGTAAACAACCCTTGTCCAACTGGCTTTAGACTGCCTACAAATCCAGAATTTACTGCTGCTATGACCGCATTCTCGCCAAACACTGCGGATGGCGCATTTGCATCTCCACTTAAATTGGGTGCAACCAGATTTCGTTTTTTAGATGGGGTTGAAGCTATATCTGACCCTGGTGCTTATTGGACGAGCACCGCAAACTTTGTTTCATATACCGGACCGGACTTAAATGAAGATTCTGGTTATGTTACGAGCACGCTTTTTCTAGGTGGAACAAGTAACTCTATAAGTACATTTAATAATATGCAAGCTGTTGCGGTACGTTGTATAAAAAATTAACTTTTTTGGAAAATTACATTTTAAAAAAAACATATAATATGAAAAACATAATCACAACACTGGCCCTAGTGCTAGTAACCTCCATATCCCTCGCGCAAGTAGGCATTGGTACCAAAACGCCTGATCCCTCGGCAATTTTAGAAGTAACAGGCGGCGATGCCACTGTTAAAAAAGGTTTTTTACCACCGCGTGTAAATACTGCAGAGCGAAACGGCATTGCTTCTCCACCTGCTGGATTGGTTATTTATAACACGACCGATAGTAGATTAGAATTTTCTAACGGCACCCATTGGATCAACTTAACAGATGGTAGTGTAATAACACCTATTAATAACGCCGCAAATACAGGTAATGGCGGGGTGGGTATTGGTACCAAAAATCCTGACCGTGCTTCTATTTTAGACTTAGCTAGTACGGTTAAAGGTTTTTTACCACCAAGATTAAGTACTTCAGAGCGCAGTGGTATCGCAAACCCAGCAGAGGGTTTAACCATTTTTAATACTACTTCTGGATGTATTGAATTTTTTAATGGCCAAGGTTGGGTAAATGTGTGTGATAGAAATGTTACACCGCCACCGCCATCACCACTTCCTGGTAATATTGTTTTGCAAGCTGGTTTGATACATTATATCACATCAATTAACGACAATGATTATTTTCCTTATACTGCTCCAACAGGCCCTGCAAATCTATCACAATTTGCAGCTGATGGCATTGCCGATCCGATTCTTGATATTCAAGGAATTCTAACTACAACTGGAGTTATAATTCAGATACCTTATACTGTTTCTTCAGCACCAGTAGACTTACCAGCTTTTACCCAAACTGTCAATGTACCTGCTTCTCTTACCGAAGATGGAATGGCTCGGAATGTTACATTAAGTTATACGGCACAAACGCTGGCTGTTGGATCAGGTTTTATAAATGCGACTTTAAAAGCAGAAATTAACGCTTTAAATATAGTTAAGCTCGACTTAATAAATGGTTTAGGAGATGGTTCAGAAGTAATATTGGTAAATAGTTTACAGCCTACAACTAAGAGTGTTTATGGATTGTTGCTAGCAACGTTCACTTTATCTCTGGATAGCTCTAGCAATACTGGAGAGGTTCAATTAAGAGCAACTACTTGTAAAAACGACGTAAGTGTTGGTGCAGGACCTGTAGTAGCTATGTTATATGACTATGACGGTAATGGTACAAAAGAATATTGTTGGTGTGCAAGAGAAGTAAATGTGCAAACAGAAATTGCAAATGGCAATCCTGATAGTATTATTCAAACATGGTTAGATAGAAATCAAGGAGCCTACAGACTTGCCACATCAACAACAGACGCCTCTGGATTTGGAGATTTATATCAATGGGGTAGAGCTATGGACGGGCATCAAAAGCGAAGACAACGTAATAACGACCCTGACGAAGGAGGCGGAACACAAGGAACAATGGTTAACGGAACAACTACCACAAGGGCCGATAATCCTAATAATGCTTTATTTATTACTAGGCTTACTACCGACAATCCGAGAAACTGGCGATTAAATCCTGCAACCAATTTATGGTCTGGAACAGCTGCAGTAAACAATCCTTGCCCTTTGGGTTACCGTGTCCCGATTTTTGTTGATTTTAGAGGTTTGAGAAGTACATCTACCGGAGCTCCTACATTAAACTTAACCCTTACAGGTAGAAGACAGGATAATGGTGGTGGCTTTTTCCAAGTTAATAATACGGGCTATCTTTGGACTGCTGACCCCATTAGTGATACCGCTTTAGGCTATATTAACACCGACGGCAACAGTGTTAGTGCTTTTAATTGGCATCGTGCAGCAGGGTTTGCCGTTCGATGTATAAAAAATTAACTAAAAATAATAAAGGCATCAGTTTTTTAAAAAAAAGTAAAAAAAAAACAATGAATAAAATAATCAACACGATAGCCCTAGCGCTAATAACTACAATGTCCTTTGCCCAAGTAGG
>DAIRDE010000111.1:0-2996 GCA_036796335.1 Nonlabens sp. | reverse complement strand
ATGAAAATCACTTTGAAGAATTTCTTCTTGAACAACCACAAAAAGTTCAAGATAATTGAAGCTATTGAAACTTTAGAAAGAGTTCCAGCGAATTATTTAAAATCAATGGAAGGAACAAATGGACTATATGAAGCTAGAATTCAACTTAGCTCAAACATTTGGCGTGTATTCTGCTTCTTTGACAATGGAAAACTCGTCATTTTACTTAACGGTTTTCAAAAGAAAACGCAGAAGACACCGAAAAATGAAATGGAAAAAGCGTTGAAATTAATGACTAAATATTACACTGAAAAAAAATCTATATAACTATGGAGACTAAAAGCTGGAAAGAAATTAAAAACAATGTCTACGGTGAAAAAGGAACCGAAAGACGTGACGAACTTGAAAGAGAATTCCAAGGTTTTAAAATTGGTTTACTTTTAAAAAAGGCTCGTGAAGAAAAACATCTAACTCAAACTGAACTTGGAGATTTAGTTGACAAAAAAAGAGAATATATTTCTAGAATTGAAAATAACGGAAGTAATTTAACTCTTAAAACCTTATACGATATTGTGGAAAAAGGGCTTGGTGGAAAAGTGAAAATACAAATCGAATTGTAGCTACATCTGCTAACAGCAGTTTGGCAAAATGGCGGGTTCAGTGCTAAATTGAACATTCGGTTTTCAAATGAAGTTTAGTGCTAAATTGAAAGTAAGTGCTTCAAAGTCCGCCACTTCGCCAAGCTGCAAAACGAACAAATGCAATATAACTTCTGGATGATATAATCAAAGATGCAAGCGGTCGCAGAAACCATTTGCAACACCCACACACAATACCCTAACATTCTTACATGACAGCGCGTTATCATGTTAAAGACCTCGCAAACACCGCGAACTAGACATTATCTCTAGCTGGTGTTCTTAATGAAACATCCAGCAATGTCACACCTTCTCACTCAAATACTTCCAATACCGTTTAGGAACGTGCTGCACGTGCAACTTCATATTCTTACGGCTTGTTATGTTGGTTTTTTTAAAGTATTCGTTCCACAAATCGCAGTAATTATTTTCTATTTCGGGTACGTTATTTACCGTGGTACTATTGACAAGGGCTGTAGGTTGCGCGGTTGCGTCCAGGGTTATTTCTACCACGGTATGTAGGTTATAATATATCCCATATTTGCGCTTGATGTCATAGATCATCCATATCTGGTCGGCATAGCGGCCTTTAAAATGGGGTGCAATAACAGGCAAAACATTAAAATCGGGTTCTATCGTGGCTGCATACAAGTGCTCGTCTAGCAAGTGAAAACGTATAAAGGCTTCCATGCGGTGCTTTTCTCTACCTACTTTTTTCATTGCCTGATGTATGGCAAGTGTCACAGGATGGCCAAAATCATGGAGTGCCGCCTCAGGATTTTTAAGTAATAACTGCGTGTACTGTAATAGCAATCCTTCTATCCCTGGTTCTTCACTTAAAAACGCCCGATACATAAGTCCACGAGCTTTGCCTGTTCCTTGTGTTTGTATTTTACGCAACACACGGCCCGCTTTATCTGGGCAGGTAATGACCTCTTGGGTCTCGCCAAAAATAGTCGGCTCATAAACGCTTGCTTTTGCAATGCGAGGGTCTTGCGATTTATGACTAAAAACGTCAAAAATTGCGGTGAGTACACCCAGCCAACTGCCATCATAAACATAGGTTGTGGTCATGAGAATAGGCTTAATTGTGGCGAAAACTGCCCAGCATACTTACTGCTAGACGTGATCATAATGTGTTGTTTTATTTGGGGTGCGGTCAGGTCGCGCGACTCAAATTCTCTAGAATCACAGGTAATAAAATATTTAGCCCGGTTAGATGCTATTCCCAATGCCTTTAAATGGTCCCAACCCAGCCTGCGATACCTGCGGGCGTTAACGATTTTGTGGACAGACTTCATACCTATTCCTGGCACCCGCGCGATCATGTGTGGATCTGCCCTGTTGATATCTATCGGGAACTGATCTAGATTGCGCAACGCCCAAGACAGTTTTGGGTCTATATCCATATCTAGGTTTTGGTGCTGATCGTTGAGCAACTCTTGCACATGAAAGCCATAAAAACGCAACAGCCAGTCTGTTTGATACAGTCTGTTTTCGCGCATCATAGGCACCTCGGTACCTATAGCAGGCAGTCTGCTGTCGTTACTCACTGGTATGTACCCCGAATAGTACACGCGTTTCATTTGAAACTTGTCATAAAAAAAGTGCGCGCTGTACATAATATCGCGATCACTCTCGCCTGTGGCTCCCACAATCATTTGTGTGCTTTGACCAGCGGGTGCATATACAGGCGTATTGCGCAATATTTTTTTCTCTGACTGATATATTGCTATTGATTTTTGAACCGCTTTCATAGGTTTTATAAAATCCTTGTGGTCTTTATCAGGCGCCAGCAACTTTAAACCCGCCTTTGTCGGTATCTCTATATTCACAGACAACCTATCGGCATACAAACCAGCCTCTTGCATCAACTCATCACTGGCGCCAGGAATAGATTTTAAATGGATATAGCCGTTAAAACGCTCTTCGGTACGCAGTTTTTTTGCCACCGCGATAAGCCGTTCCATAGTCGCATCGGGACTTTTAAAAATTCCTGAGCTTAGAAATAGTCCTTCTATATAATTGCGGCGATAAAAATTAATGGTCAGGTCCACCACTTCTTGCACGGTAAATGCGGCTCGTTGTATGTCATTAGACTTGCGTGTCACACAATACGCGCAGTCAAAAATGCAATGATTCGTCAGTAATATTTTAAGTAAAGACACACAACGCCCATCTTCTGTATAACTGTGGCAAATCCCCATCCCGCTAGAATCACCCAGCCCCTTTTCTTTATTGGTGCGCTTGCTACCGCTGCTGCTACAACTCACATCATATTTTGCAGCATCAGCCAGTATGCCCAGTTTCTCCTTGATTCGTTCGTAATTCATATTTTTCTAATAATTACTCAACAAGTAGCCTCACCCTTCAGAGCCG
>DAIRDE010000110.1:0-3103 GCA_036796335.1 Nonlabens sp. | reverse complement strand
TTTTTTGCTAAAAAGCCAAAAGATCTTACTTTGTCAGAAAGTGCAACACTAATTGGCCTGCTTAAAGCGCCATCCTATTACAATCCCCGCAACAATCTAGAACGTGCACAAGGCAGGCGCGATGTTGTACTTTCTCAAATGGTGAAGTACAATAAAATAGACAGCACCACGGCAAATCCCGCAAAAGAAACGCTCAAACTGAAATACCAAAAACCAACCGAAATATCTTCTACAAGTACCTATTTTAAGAAATACGTAGAAAAGGAATTTAACGAGTGGGCAGCAAAAAACCCAGCCGACAATGGGTATATCTACAATCTAGAGTTGGATGGGCTGCGCATTTACACCACGCTTTATCCCAGCATACAAAAATATGCCGAGGACGCTATGAAACGGCAAATGGACAGGCTACAAGATTTAATGGACCAGTACTGGACCAGCGCAAATACCCCGGGCGGCAAGGAAGGTCTCTTACAAAAACTGATCGCACGACTAGAAACCGTACAAGAGCTAAAAGCAGCAGGTAAATCTCAAGAAGAAATCGATGCCTACCTCAACGAGAAAAAGCCGCGGTATTATTATGATCTAAAAAACGGCACATCGACCAGAGAGCAGTCTATACGCGACAGTATTGTTCATGCGATTACTCGGGTTCACACAGGACTGCTGGTCATGGATAGTAACAGCGGCGGTATTATGGGATACCTGGGGGGTATAGATTATGGATTCTCACAAATAGACAATGTTACCACTAAAAACCAGGTAGGTTCTACCTTTAAACCCATAAGCTATCTTACGGGTTTAGAAAATGGTATAGAACCGTGCAGTTTTTTTGATAACGGTTTTCGCACCTACAAAGAGTATGATAACTGGCAACCACGCAATGCAAATGGGCAATATGGCGGCAGTTACAGCACCCATGGAGCGCTTGCAAAATCTATAAATACCGCTGCTGTGCAATTGCAACTGCGCACAGGCACTAGTAAGGTGATCGACATGGCTCGCAAAATGGGTATTAAATCCCCAATCCCTAACGAGCCGTCTATTGTATTAGGCACGGCAGATATTTCTTTATTAGAAATGGTCACGGCATATTGCAGCATTGCAAATGGTGGTCAGGCCGTTAAGCCTTACAGTATTACCCGCATAGAAAATGCCAATTGAAAGGTGCTCTACACTGCAAAACCTACCTATAATGGTCGGGTAGCGTCTTCTTATAATGTCAACCAAATCCAAAAAATGCTCGAGGGCGTTATTACGAGCGGTAGCGGTCGTGGTTTCTTATCCTATGGTGTTCCTTACAATATCATTGGTAAAACAGGTACCACACAAAACAATAACGATGGCTGGTTTATAGGCGCAGCGCCTACCGTTGTTATAGGATCGTGGGTAGGTACACACGACAAGCGCGTCCAGTTTAACAGCACACAATTGGGTGCGGGTGCAAATACAGCCATGCCTATGGTCGCGAGCGTTTTTAGAGGAATGAGTACATGGAAAAAGCCTTTATTAAGTTATTTTAACTACAATTTCACGTATTTTCCGTGTCCCGCCTTTAGCGATTCTACAGCTGTAACTGCATACAGACTTTATAAAGCAGACACGATGTACGTGCGCAATTTGCTTATTAGAGACTCTATCCTCGTGGCCGAACGTAAGTTGCGTGACAGCCTTTTACAAGATAGCTTGCGACTTCTGGTCCCGCAAGTTGACCTTTTAGCCCCACAAAATCCTAATCAACAAACACAATAAAGCCTTATGCTGTAACTATTTAAGCCTGTAAAAAAATGTGCTTACTGGTATGTGGTTCGCTTTCGCGAAAGCGAAACTTCCATAAAAACAAGTGCCTGATACAATCTATAACTAGAATGGTAACGTCTGGTTTGTAAAATCATCCACAACCAAAGGGTAGACGCGGGTAAGATTTAAAAGAAATAAAAAACGGAAACTCTAGTTCTTTCTAAAAATTGCAAATACAGGAAAATGGTCGCTGTAGCCGCCATTATAGCGCCTACCAATAAACGTGCGTGCTGGCTGGCCGCGGTATTTACCCTTTTGCTCGCGCAATAGGATGTCATCAAAAATATTGGCCATGTGGAAATATAGAGTTCCGGGTATGTCGTTTTGTAAACTGGTACTTATAAGGATTTGGTCAAATAAATTCCACTTAAAATGGTGGTTTAGCGAGCCGCGATAATTGTTTTTTAACGGTGCTGTGACGTTTATAAATCCGTGTGGTAAAAGACCTTTTACTATGCTCACATCGTTGGGGTCGTCATTAAAATCACCCAAAATGATTATGTGGTTAGATTGTGCTGTGGGCAAACTTGCGTCCATGCGACTGCCTGATGGATCTACACGATGAATGTGTTGCATTAATTGGTTGGCCGCCTCCATTCTTTTAGGAGCTGTAGCCTCGGCGCCATCACGCCTGCTAGGCCAGTGGTTTACATAGATGTGCACGGGAGTACCCGCAAGTATGCCTGCAACGTATAAGATATCACGTGTGCCGTCGGGCTGGTCATTTTCGTTTTTTAGTAGCACTGCAATTGCCTCGTGATGTGTAGGGGTAAATATGCGTGTGTCATACAACAATGCCACGTCCATACCACGCTCGTCGGGACTGTTGTAGTGAATAAAATCATACGGCGTTTTAAGCAGTTTGGGCTGTGTGATTAAATCTTCTAAAACATTTTTGTTTGCTACCTCGGCAAGACCTATTAAACTAGGTAATTTGCCTGTTTGGTTAAAACCTATGGTGCTTATAGCCTCACTTATCTTAAGCAACTTTTTTTTGTATCTATTTGCATTCCAATCGTTAAGACCAAAGATAGAATTTGCTTGCTGCAAAATTGGCGCTACATAGGTGGTGTCAAAAAGATTTTCTACGTTATAAAATGCAACAGTATATTGCTCAAATGCAGTGGATGGAATCGCCAATAGGAATTCTTTTTATTTAAGTTGTTAAAAGTACGCATTTACCGGAATGCATAGTGGATGATTCACAACAATCGACAATTGACAGCTGTTGACCGACGGTGGACGACTGGTGTAAAGGAGTTTATAATTTCCTAAAAACACCTGGTGTCAAACCCTTTGGGCT
>DAIRDE010000109.1:0-3220 GCA_036796335.1 Nonlabens sp. | reverse complement strand
CAAAGTGTTCTAATAATCCTGACGGTAATACATAGGAAAGTAGGGAAAGGTCCATCGCTTTTTTGTGATAAAAATATCACTTCTCCCCAACTTTTTTGTGTGACCCAATTTTCATGTTGTTTTGTTTAAGATATTAATATACCTCAATTACGTAGATTGTTGCAGGGTGGTTTACAACAATACGTTAAAGGTTTGTTAATGCCTTAAATACCGCTTTTAAAAAACGCTTTTGCTACTTTTCTAGCCACGCCCTAAACCCTTTCACGCGCTCGCGGCTCACAATCAGGTCAAAGTTTGTAAAGTTTTCAATTTTAACAACGATTCTAGAATTTACATAAGAAACCATGTCGTGTATCGCGTGTACATTTACAATAGCCTGTCTGGATATACGATGAAACATATCTGGATCTAATTCCTTTTCTAGGTCTTCTAGATTTGTGTCGAGCAGGTAACTTCTGCCACTTTTTAAATGCAAATAACAACCCTTATTTTCTGAGTAAAACAGGGATATATCGTCCACGGTAAACAACTTGATATGCTCGCCCACTTTTGTAGTGAATCGTTTTTTATACTTCAGGTCTTGCGTGCTGCCTAGCATTTTTAAAATACTGCTGTAATCTATGGCGGCTAGTGATGCAGGTGGTTGTTGCGACTGTTCGCTTTCGCGAAAGCGACCCCTAAATTTTTCTACTGCTTTATACAGCTCGTCCTGATCAATGGGTTTTAATAAATAGTCTACACTGTTTAACTTAAACGCCTGAAGTGCGTACTCGTCATAGGCCGTCGTAAAAATAATAGCGCTATTGACCTGTGCCTGATCAAAAATTTCAAACGAAAGCCCGTCACTTAATTGTATGTCCAGAAAAATAAGATCGGGTTCCTGGTTGTTTAACAGGTACTCAACAGACTCGTTTACCGAATGTAACATCGCCGTTACTGGTAAACCTAGGGTGTCTAGCATCCTGTTTAAGCGACGGGCAGCGGGTTTTTCGTCCTCAATGATGACTACACGAATCATTTTTCTTTATTTAAGATTTCTTGGATTTTACGCTCCTCCCACTCTTTAGAAATTAATGGGTTCCATGAAAAAATAGCCGCGGCATGCGAGATAACCCCGATTCCCCACCCAAAAGTTGTAAATAAAAACCAGGGCTTGCTCAAGGAATTTTGATAATAATTTAGCCCCATAAGCCCTAGATTTACTAGGATATAAATGAGTAAATGGGTGTAAAAACCGCGTATCTCGCCCACGCGTTCTTTAGCGCGTTTGTAACGTTCTTGATAGGTTTCTTGTGTGTTCATGTGATTAAAATTTAGGGTTATTCATTAATTGTTCTATTTTATTTTGTTCCCAGCGCTTGCCCAATATCACCTTAGTGTCTGCGACTCTTAGGTATTGAAAAAGCAAGCTTATAGACATACCTACCAGTGGGAAAATCACCCAAGGAAAGTCTGACGTTAACAGGTTTATAAATCCTAGAAAACTTATAATAAGTGCAAATTTTACCACGTTGTTGTAAAATTCTTTAAGGTCTGCGACGTGTTCGCGCGCTTGGGTCATTTTAATTTCTTGTGTTGTTGTCATGGTTTGATTATTAAAGGTTAATTTAAGGTCGGCTGCTTCTAACAAGGGCAGGTTCACGGTAAAATGGCTATTTGTTTTATAAATACTCATTTGTTTATTGCCTAGTAAGGCATATCGTTGTGTAATATTTTGCAATCCCACGCCACTGCTATTTTTTACCACATCTTTAAGTTGCATGTTATTTTCTACAATTAGCTGGTTATCTTGCTCTATGATTTTAAGAATAAGGGGCTTGCTACTGCTTACTATATTATGTTTAACCGCGTTTTCTATAAGCAACTGTAAAGACAGTGGTACAATTTTTAAATCGGGATTTTGTGCCTTTAAGGGTATGGTAACTTCCATACTGTCCTCAAACCGCATTTTAAGAAGCGATATATAGCTGTGTGCAAAATCTAGTTCCTCGTCTAAAGATACTATGGGCTTATTGCGTTGCTCTAGGACATACCGATACACTTTAGATAATGACGTTGTGAAACTTACTGCGGCGCTGGGATTTTCTTCTATAAGTGCAACCAGCACATTCAGGCTGTTAAATAAAAAATGCGGGTCTAACTGATTTTTAAGCGCATCGAATTGTGCACTGGCGCTGGTAGCAATTACCCGCTGCTCGTCCATTTTGCGCGATTGTGCCTCTTTATAAAAATATACCGCGTGAAATATGACCGTAACAATCATGGTAATAATTAAACTACCTATGTACAATTCTTTGCTTTGTCTCGCCATAAACTGTTCCCACGAGTCGCCATAAAAACCCAGGGATGTGATTGCCTGTAAACAAAATATAGCACACACTGTAAGAATTACCGATCCCGCTGCACCTAGTAAAAAGCGTTGTTTAGGTTGGTCTGCCCAACTGTAAAAACGATTTATGTAAGTAAAAAACCAAGAATTAAGTAACGTGATGGTAAAAGCAAACATGAAATTAATCGCAAAATTCATTAGCTGTATGCTCAAGTCAAAAGAATCATACCCAAACCAATAATTAGCAACACTTATAAATAATGCGATGCTAAGCGATACATAGGTGACTTTTAAAAGCTCATTTGGTTTCATGATGACTGAATTACCGTTTAAAAGTAGTTTTTCTTTTATAACGGTACAAAAGTGCGGCAATGTGGAGGGATCAAAAAGTTATGTTTACCCAATTGTAAAAAAACAGGGATGGGTTGTTTTTTTTAGTTATGAGTTTTTTTTAGTTACAAGTTCAGAGTTGTGCAACAGCATAAAATAGAACTCGAGAAAAAGGATTTGTTTCCTAAATAAGAAACATTTATCTTCGTAAAAAGATTTAAATGGACAAACCAAAATTTCGAGTTGAGGTTTTAGAAGAAGTAAAACAATTTCTTGACAGCATTGACGAAAAAAGCCGTGAGACAATCATTTACAACATTTGGAAATCACAAAGGACAAATGACAAAGAACTTTTTAAAAAATTACAGGACGAAATTTGGGAGTTTAGAACTAAATACAACAAAACTTACTTCCGACTTTTCGCTTTTTGGGATAAGACGAATAAAGAAAATACAATCGTAGTTTCAACACACGGAATAATTAAAAAGACTGATAAAACACCGAAAATGGAAATTGAAAAAGCAGAACGATTAAGACAACAGTATTTTCACGAAAAAAAAT
>DAIRDE010000108.1:0-3235 GCA_036796335.1 Nonlabens sp. | reverse complement strand
GCATTTGAGATTTGAGATTTTGTGATTTGAGATTTGAGATTTTTTTGCAATAGACAATGAGTAATAAGCAATAACGTGTACATAAATAACCACAGTTACTACAGCCTGCGATACGGCACGATAAGCGAGCAGGACTTGCTAGAGCTTGCTGTGCAGCATGGTATGCAAACGCTGGTGCTTACTGATATTAACAACACCAGTGGTTGTCTCAATTTTGTGCGACTGGCGCAACAGCAACAACGCAAGGCGGTGCTGGGCATTGATTTTAGAAATGGCAACACACAGGTGTATGTGGGAATTGCTCAAAATAATGATGGTTTCCAGGAGCTTAATGCCTTTCTTTCGCACCACTTGCAGTCTAAAAAACCCTTTCCAGACCAGGCGCCTGCTTTTAAACATGCGCATGTTATTTATCCGTTAGAGCGGGTGATGGAACTTGAGAAGGTTCGCTTTCGCGAAAGCGAACACATAGGCATCTCTACAGCAACCATACGTAAACTGCCCTTTACAAAATATGTGAAGATGACCGATAAACTGGTCGTGCTACAAACAGTAAGTTTTAGAAACAAACGCGATTTTAATATACACCGCTTGCTGCGCGCCATAGACCTGAATATTTTACTAAGCCAGCTGCCTGCACACGAGCAGGGCAGTGCAAACGATGTCATGCTGCCGCCCGAGCAGCTTCAAAAAGCCTTTCAACTTTTCCCAAATATTCTAGAAAACACGCAGCAACTACTCGACGATTGCAGCATCTATTTTAATTTTACCGAAAGTCATCTTACCGAAAATAAGCAACTCTTTAACCACGATGCCACAACCGACCTTAACCAGCTTAAAGCGCTTTGTGAGCAAGGGATTGTGGATCGTTATGGCGTGAGTGACGCAACGATACAAGAGCGCGTTGCCAAAGAAATAGACCTGGTCGTGCGCAAAAACTTTGTCGCATATTTTCTTATCAACTGGGAAATATGCCGGTATGCGCGGTCTAGGGGCTATTTTTATGTAGGTCGCGGCAGCGGTGCAAACAGCCTGATTGCCTATTTGTTACATATTACCGAGGTCGATCCCATAGAACTAGACCTGTATTTTGAACGTTTTATAAACGATTATAGAACCAGCCCGCCAGATTTTGACCTGGATTTTTCTTGGGACGATCGCGAGGATATAACCCGCTATATTTTTGAGCGATTTGACAACGTCGCGCTGCTCGCTACCTATAATACCTTTCAGCATCGGGCGGTGATTAGGGAGTTAGGTAAAGTTTTTGGAATCCCTAAAATTGATATCGATAAACTAACTAGTGGCGATGCCCAGGGTGTGCAACTGGGCGATATGCACAAACTGGTTCTTAAATATGCAGCACTCATACAAGGCATGCCTAATTATACCAGCATTCACGCTGGTGGTATATTGATTACCGAGCGCAACATACATTACTACAGCGCGACTATTTTACCGCCTAAGGGTTTTCCCACGGTACAATTTGACATGCACATTGCCGAGGATGCCGGTATCCACAAATTTGATATTCTTGCGCAGCGTGGCCTGGGTAAAATACGCGATGCCATAGAAACCATAAAATACAATCAGCCGCAGGCTGTGCTGCTAGATGTGCGCAAAGACGTTCATAAATTTAAGACCGACCCCGCCATTAACCAAATGATCTCGCAAGCGCAATGTATAGGATGTTTTTATGTAGAGTCGCCCGCTATGCGCATGCTGCTTAGCAAGTTAAAGACACATGATTATTTGGGGCTTGTCGCGGCAAGTTCGGTTATACGCCCGGGTGTGTCGCAAAGTGGCATGATGCGCGAGTACATTTTGCGCACCCGTTATCCAGAAAAACGCGCGCAGGCCCACCCCATCATGGCGCAAATCATGCCTGAGACTTTTGGCATCATGGTGTATCAAGAAGACGTGATTAAAGTTGCGCATTATTATGCAGGCCTGACCCTGGCCGAAGCCGATGTCCTGCGCCGCGGTATGAGTGGCAAGTACCGCAGCCGCGACGAGTTTAAGCAGGTTGAGACTAACTATTTTAACAACTGCCTGAAAAAGGGTCACGATCCTAAAGAAAGTCTAGAAATATGGGAGCAGATAAAGAGTTTTGCTGGGTACGCTTTCGCAAAAGGGCACAGCGCCAGTTATGCGGTAGAAAGTTACCAAAGCCTGTATCTTAAACGTTACTTCCCCCTGGAATACATGACGGCCACGCTCAACAACGGCGGCGGTTTTTACAGTCCTGAAATGTATGTGCATGAAGCCAAGATGTGTGGCGCAACAGTCGAGGCACCTTGTGTAAACCATAGCGAGTACATGAACGTGATACGCGGCACGACCATTTTTTTAGCTTTGGGATATTTAAAAGAACTAGAAAAACGCACCATACAGCGCCTTTTAGAATCTCGCAATTTTCACGGCCCATACCAGTCGCTCGACGATTTTATAGACCGTGTGCCCATAAGCATCGAGCAGTTGTCAATTTTGATACGCATTAATGCATTCCGTTTTACAGGAATTGATAGGTATGAACTGCTGTGGCAAGCACATTTTAAGCTCGATAAAAGTAAAAAACAATTGTCACAAGAACGCTTATTTACCATCGCCCATCGCACCGTGGTATTGCCACAGTTGCAAACCACCATGCAAGAACTCGCTTTTGAACAGATGGAACTGCTGGGTTTTCCGCTGTGTTCGCCTTTTGATTTACTGCAAGAACCGTTAACAAATTTTAATGGCAAGCAAGAAATGGAGCTGCGTGTGGGACAGCACATGGAGCTTTACGGCTATTTGGTCAACATAAAAACAACCCATACAGCAGCAGCGCATCAGGTCATGCAGTTTGCCACCTTTCTAGATCATCGTGGGGCGTTTGTAGATGTGGTACTTTTTCCACAGGTAGCTTCTAGAGTCAGCTTTCGCGGAAGCGGGATCTACAAAATCACCGGAAAAGTAACGACCGAGTTTGATTTTACCAGCATCGAGGTCGTGCATTTAGAACGCGCCAAAAGCATTGTGGACCCGCGATATGCTGAGGATAATCCACAAACAGCGCATCGCATAGATAAACAAGAAAGCCTGCGTGACCGCCGCATGGGCAACGCACGAGAACGGTATTCTAAATGATCATAAACAAGACAAAAATGTTAACAGCCATGAACTATCACGACTATGGTTACAGGGTTGTTGAAAGCAAAATTAGACAACAAGCTGTAGCCTTTTCCCCGGCCCT
>DAIRDE010000107.1:0-3341 GCA_036796335.1 Nonlabens sp. | reverse complement strand
ATGATGGCGTTTTTAGGCTCGGTTAGAATAGCCCTTAGGGTTTTCTCGTCCAGCGAGGTCCCTTGCTCTATAAAGGACTATACCGTTGCACCTATTTTTATGGAAGGTAAAGAAAAAGGTGCGCACGAGTGGATGATTGAATTTGACACGCCGCCTGGTGATGCGCACGCTTTTGCAAAAGCGTTAGACACAAACCTACAGCAAGTAAACTCAGACTACGAGGCAAAACGCTATAACAACACCACCCTAAACCCGCCCAAAATACACCACGCAGCACCAGATACTTTTTACAACTGGCTTAAAGAGCGCAACAAATTAGGCGGTCAACACAAAATCCCTAGACTTTCTAACTCCCGTGAATATATGGACGCGTTGTTAAAGGGTGGGTAGTTTGTAGTTTGCAATCATTTTTAAACCATCAGCAATTACAAATTGCGTGAGCCGTTTGCATTAGCAAAGAGTACTAGACAAATTTTAAATTATGATGCATTTAGAAAATAACCTAAGCTACTTATGTTTTTATGTTGATTTTTAGACTATGTTTACAACAACTTAAACGTGCGCTTTTTAAGTATTAAATCCTTTTAATAACTTTTAACAATTAACCCATGAATAAACAACGTTTTATTTGGAGTAGTACACAGGTTTTACTACTCTCTCTCTCTCTCTCGTTAGCTGCGAGAAGGACCAGCGCGATGACGCAAGTCTTTTAAATGCAAAAAGCATTGAATTTCCACAGGAAGAATGCGAATTTGAGCCTTATGCACTTTATTTTGACAATGGTATTACTTCAGATTGTGTAAACAATATGATGCATTTTCCTAGTTGGGAGTCTTTTGAGCAAACCGTCGAAATGCTCGAGCAGCAGGTTGACAACCACGAGGATTCATTTGTTATGCCCAATGACGCCCTTTCTGAGGATGATTTGAATGATTTAGAAGAATCTTCAGGTTTTGACGCAGATTTGCCTTTAAAGGAGTATGAGCAATGGAATGAGTTTTGCTCTTTAAGAGCCAAATTAGAAATTGAAGAATCTACTTGGTTGAATAATCTTCCCGTAAACCCGACCAATTTGGAGTGGGTTTCAAACCCATTGGATAATTCGTTAGTTGATGGAACAGAACAGACTTTGGTAAATGAACAAAGTGAAGTAATGATTTGCGGTTTGATTTACAAACCTATGGAGGACGGTATGTTAATTATTGACGCTAATAATCCAAGAGCTACTGATGCTTTAAGTTTTGCTAATAATAACACTTCATCTGGCAAAGAGGTGATTGACGAATTAAATACTAAAGAAGATAGTGTAGTTTTTTTCACACCGAACTCTGATGGAGATTGTTTGTACCATTCTGCGAAAACTATGTATGAGTCAACAGCTACCAATCGTAAGATTAGAATGAGACATAGGTTAGACAGTAGATATGAGCCGAATGCTTTTCAACCTTTTATTAATCCAAATGGTCAGGCTAACATGATAATTGTATCAACAACAAACAATTACCAGCGCAAAGGAAATAAATGGAAAAGATTTAGAATCAGAACTATGGCTGGTGTAGAAGGAAAACGAATAAATTCTTCTTTGGGGTGTCCTGAATATGTAGAAACTGATGACAGAACTTCAATTAAAAAACGAAAGCGCCAATGTTACAGAGAGAGATCTTTTTATACACTTATAGATCCACAAAGAGGTGTTCTTGAAGGTGACTTTTTAAGTAAACATGTGCAAGGAAATGACGAGTATTTTTCAACATTTGATTAGTTTATTTATGCAATTTTTTAACATCAAAGA
The DNA here is from genome assembly GCA_036796335.1 of Nonlabens sp. GTDB lineage: Bacteria > Bacteroidota > Bacteroidia > Flavobacteriales > Flavobacteriaceae > Nonlabens. The sequence goes on along the minus strand of DAIRDE010000107.1, from coordinate 1,549 downwards.
GGCGATTTTTTTAACAGTCGCCTTTTTTTTAACTTTAGAATCTTACCCTCAAAAAATGGAAAATTATCGTTCAGAAAACAGACTTGGAGTTGTTACTGGTTTGGATTTAATGTTGTTTGATACAACATCAAATCCTTCTTTAAATTACACTTATGAAGATGTTCTGACACCAACAATCGGTTTGCAATATCATTTTAAGAAATTGAAGTTAATCCCTAAGGCACATATTAGTGTAGGACTAAATATTAAAAACACTAGAAATAAGAGAAAAGCAGTTTTTGAACCAGATAATGAAGGTGCGCCTCCAGGCTTTTTAGAGGTTACAAGTATCAGAACTGAGAGTCCTTTTTGGACCTATCATCTACCTATTTCTTTTAATTATTTGGTGTATGATGATAAAACTATCGATATTCACCTAGTAGGCAATTTTGAATCACAATATTATAGTTTTACAAAGGGTGTAGAGACATTCGATGAAACAAGAGTTTTTTTGGAACCTGGTATTCCCACTACAATTGTTGAAACTACAGCAAGAGAACATCAATCTGCATTAACCTTTGGTGTTGGTGTTGGTTTGTCAACAACTTTTTATACAAACCGTGGCAATGGTTACAAATTCTCTTTAATGTATCATGAACATTTCAATAACATCTGGCGCTATGACCATCGAGTTATGAATTTAAGGTTTTCTCCTAATGCAAATTTTACGTCTAGGTGGACAGGAGATTATGTTGCTTTCCGTTTGGAGTTTTTGCCTAATTGGTTGAATTTTAAAAAATGAAGAAGTTAATCATTCTTTTCATATTCTTACAATCTTTTGTATCTCTTGCTCAATTTAGTACAGATGATGCTACTAGGCTTTTTGAAAACCAATCTGAACTTGGAATAGGTTTTGGTATTTTGGGCCATAATTGGAGTGAAACAGCAGTTAGAACTGCTACGGCACTTGCAGATGATTATTCTACATCGATGTTTGCTTTAGATTTTAATTTTGCACAAACAGGTAAGTTTAATTTCAGAACTGGGTTGCAGTTTGACAGGCAAAATGTAGCTACATATTTATACGTGCTTCGTAGCGAATTTGATGGTGAAAGAGATTTGCGATTTCGTGAAAAATCCGCTAACACTCGATTAAGTATTCCACTCAACGTAGAGTTTGTAAATCAGGTTAGTAATAAACTATATTACGCAGTTAATGCGGGAATTAGTGTTTCATACCTTGATATTGGTCAAAACAAAGACGTTGCGATTAATCTTCCTAATGGAGGTTTTGTTGATGTGCAAAGGTCGGAAGATTTGTTAGTAAATCTGGGATATCAATTTGGAGCTTCAATTTATTTAAGAACTAATAACGGTGGATTATTCAGGTTTAGTATTCAGATATTGAGTTATGCAGAGTCCGATAGGACTCGATACAACTTTACGGGTACAAATAATCTTGATTTCATTCAATTAACAACAAACTATTCAGGTCGATCCACATTATTTTCTTTACACTGGTCCCCACCAAAAAGCTGGTTCAAGAAAAAGTAATAAATACACTATCTTA
>DAIRDE010000106.1:0-3385 GCA_036796335.1 Nonlabens sp. | reverse complement strand
AGCAGCGCCCTGTAAATGATTCAAAATACGGGCGTAACTTTGTTTTTACATTTAAAGAAACTGGTGACCATACTTTCTACTAAAAAACTAACCGCTGCGCAACAAGAACTCTTGTTAAATACCGGTCTTGGGCTGGTGCATTACAACGCGCTGTCGGTTGTTTTTTTACCTGTACCTGCTGCTACAGTTTTTTCAAGAGCACTTATCATTACCAGTAAAAACGCTATTCATGCGTTAACACACCTCGACAAATCCCAACATGTGCTGTACTGTGTGGGTGATAAAACAGCACAACAACTGCAAACTGTCGGATTTAAAATTGCCCATATAGCGCAAAGTTCTCGAGAACTCGCGCAACATCTGGTAACAACACAAGAAATTGGTACTGGCTATACCTATGTTTGTGGGATGCATCGCCGTGACGAACTTCCAGCGTTATTTTGCGCACAAAAAATCCCATTTAACGAGGTTAAAGTCTATCGCACCGTTATGGTAAAACGCCATTATCGACGTACTTTTGCGGCGGTTTTGTGTTACAGTCCTCGTGGCGTGCTCGCTTTCGCGAAAGCGAACCCTAAACCAACATCCTGCGCAATTTGTATAGGGGAAACTACTGCAAAAACAGCGCGATTATTTTTTAAAAAGGTCGTAGTAGCTACCCAACCCACGGTAGAAAATACGCTGATAACCGCTTACAAGGCATTGCAACATGATTAAAAACGATTTATTTCTAAGAGCACTTAAAGGAGAAACTGTGGAACGACCACCTGTGTGGATGATGCGCCAGGCAGGACGGTATTTACCTGATTTTATCAAACTTAAAGATAAATACGATTTCTTTACACGCTGCCAAACCCCTGAGCTCGCTACCGAAATCACCATCATGCCCATCGAGCAAATAGGGACCGATGCAGCAATTTTATTTTCGGACATACTGGTGATACCCCAAGCGATGAATATAGAGGTAGAAATGAAACCCGGCGTGGGACCGTGGCTGCCCAACCCCATAAGACATGCCGCAGACCTGGATCGCGTGGTGGTGCCTGATGTGGCCGATGCGCTGGGATATGTCATGGAGGCCATCGATCTTACTAAAAAAGCATTGCAAGATAACGTGCCGCTGATAGGTTTTGCCGGCTCGCCATGGACCATCCTGTGTTATTGTGTGCAGGGACAGGGCAGCAAAAACTTTGACCGCGCAAAAGAATTTTGCTTTACCCAACCACAGGCTGCACACGAATTATTACAACGCATTACAGACACAACGATTGCTTACTTAAAGTTAAAAGTAAAACATGGTGTGAATGCTGTGCAAGTTTTTGATTCCTGGGGCGGGATGTTATCGCCAGTAGATTATCAAGAATTTTCGTGGCGCTACATGCAGCAAATCGTCGACGCCCTTAAAGAGGAGATTCCGGTCATCGTTTTTGGGAAAGGCTGCTGGTATGCGCTGGGCGACATGGCCAAAAGTGGCGCAAGCGCAGTAGGTGTAGACTGGACGTGCAGTGCCCGCAATGCCCGCTATTTAACCGGTGGTCAGGTGACCTTGCAAGGCAACTTTGACCCATCGCGACTGCTGTCGCCACCAGCTACCATTAAAAAAATAGTGAAGCAAATGATAGACGAATTTGGTAAAGACCGCTACATCGCTAACTTGGGACATGGTATTTTACCTAATATTCCTGTGCCTAACGCACAGGCTTTTGTAGACTCGGTAAAGGAATACTAAACCCATGCTGCGCACTATTTTTAAAGGACTCAAAGCATATAAAGATAGCCTGAAACTGATAGGCACTTTAGGCCTGTGGCAGTTCTTTCTCGTACCTATGGCGATAAGCACGGCACTCTTTGGCGCTATTAGCATCACCGCTTACACGTTATCCGACAATCTGGGTGGTTATTTCTCGAGGCTTTATCCATTTGCATGGGGAGCAGGGTTTGTAACCACAGTAAGCAATGTGATAGGCTTTATCGCTATTTTCCTTATTGGGATATTGCTTTTAAAACACCTGGTCCTGGCCTTAAGCGCCCCGTTTATGTCACCCGTTGCCGAGCGTATCGAAAAACACATTTGTGTGCATGCAGGCGTGCATACCGTGTATAGAAAAACAAATGATTTGCAACAACTGGCGCGAGGGTTGCGGTTAAACATACGCAATTTGATTTACGAATTCCTGCTGGTAATCCCGCTTACACTGCTTAGTTTTATACCTGTTATAGGTATTGTTTTTGTCGTGCTGTCATTTATCGTGCAATCGTATTTTGCTGGATTTGGCAATATGGATTATACCCTAGAGCGGCATTTTAATTATCGGGACAGTGTGCGTTATGTACAAGCACATAGAGGCATAGCCATAGGCAACGGTCTGGTTTTTATGAGCATGTTATTTATACCTTTTGTGGGGATTATCCTGGTACTGCCACTTTCGGTTACGGCAGCCTCGCGCATCACCTTAGAACAATTAATCGCCGAAAATAAGTTGCAACGAGCAGCACCCAAAACCTAAACCAATATTCATCTAATTCTACAATCATGAAAGAAACCTTTTACAACTTTATAAGCACGTTGCAACACACCATTACTAACAAACTAGCGCAGGTAGACGGCGCAACACTTTTTAAAGAAGACACTTGGAACCGCGAGGAAGGTGGCGGCGGTCGCACCCGCGTTATAGAAAATGGGGCGGTATTTGAAAAAGGCGGTGTAAACATAAGCGCGGTACACGGTCCATTACCTGCTGCCATGCAAGCTTATTTTAAAGTGGGTGATGTGGACTTTTATGCAACGGGCATAAGCCTCGTGATACATCCTGTAAACCCGATGGTACCCACGGTACACGCAAATTTTAGGTATTTTGAAATGTATGATAAAGCGGGCGTGGTGGTAGACTCGTGGTTTGGCGGTGGACTGGACCTTACACCGTATTATTTGTTTGAAGAAGACGCAATACATTTTCACCAGGTGTGTAAAATGGTTTGTGATCGCCATGAAGTTGCCAACTATGCCGATTTTAAATCCCAATGCGACGCCTATTTTTATAACAGTCACCGTGAAGAGGCTCGAGGTATAGGTGGTTTGTTTTATGATTACTGCCGCGCTACCGATGCACACAGTATGCAGGACTGGCTCAATTTTCAAATGGATATGGGTAGCCATTTTCTCGAGGCTTATGTCCCCATCGTTGAAAAACGAAAGGCACTACCCTATACCGCAGCACACAGACAGTGGCAAGAAATAAGACGGGGTCGCTATGTAGAATTTAACCTGGTACACGATAAGGGAACGCTGTTTGGCCTAAAAACCAACGGCCGCATCGAGAGCATCCTTATGAGCTTGCCACCACATGTGCAATGGGTGTATGACTACCACCCTGCCGCCGGTAGT
>DAIRDE010000105.1:0-3681 GCA_036796335.1 Nonlabens sp. | reverse complement strand
GACAATCGTTGCGCGAGATCCTGAAACAAGTTCAGGATGACAAGGGTTGGTTCGGGGTAACAAATGGGTTCAGGGGAAAAGTATTGGGGTTTAGATGTGGGTTCGGGAGGAAAATGCGCTGGGTAGGATGCGTTGTAGAAACGATTCTACTAAAAAAAGGCTTTTAACTGCACGCTACCTGTATGGACGGTAGGAGCCGATTCAGAGCTGCGGCCGCTGTAACTTAAATTCAAATCTAAAAAACTATTGATGTTTTTTTGAAATAAAAGATTCCACGTCAGGTTGTTACCAGGCTGTAGACCTTCTAGCATTTGAAAACCGACGGGCGAAAATGCCTGTCCTTCAAATTCATTTTTTACATATTTGCACTGCCCGTTGATTGCAAATGCTTGGGCTTTTGTAAACGACCAGGTGATTCCCACATTTTGTTGAAGCAACGATGCGGTGTCATTTAAGGCATTTTGCTTGTTTTGCGTCTCATAAAATAAATCTAGACGGTTACTTGTATCAAAAAAGTAGGATAATTGCGGTCTAAAAAGCTGTGCGTCAATTTTAAAGTTGCGATTCTCAAAATTTTCACTTATGCTGGCATTAAACCCTGTTTGTGCGTTTACTGTTACTAACCAGCTCTCGCCTAGTTTATGTAGAAAGGTAATCTGGTGGCTTTCTAAATCGCTTGCTAGACTACCTATACTTTGTAGATTTTCTGTCTGGGTACTTAAATATGTGTAATTTGTTGTAAATTTTTGTTTTCCTCTATTAAAAAAAAGACTGTTTCTAAAACTTAAATTAAGTCCCAACTGGTCGTTAGAACGCGCAAACGGATTTAAATCAAAAGTCGCTCCCTCGCGAGCAACCATCCGGTCTATCGTGTATGTCGTCTGATTGTAAAACAAGGCTATTGTTTTTTTTAAACCAGTAGCTGTGCTCCACGCAGCAGGATTAAGAGAAAGTGTTTGCGCAAATTTATTTTGGTGGGTAGGTAAAAACCGCTGATTGGGTAATAAGACCCGCACAAAGGTCGCCTGGTCTTGAAACTGCGCTACCTCAAATTCATTTAAATCTTGTATGCCATCGCCATTATAGTCAATCCATGTAAAGGTTCCCTGCCCAGGATTTACAGCGACATATGTAAAATCTTGCCGTGGGATAGAGGCGCTGTTTGTCTCGTAGGTCGTATTAAAAAGCACACCGCTTTTCCACAGCTTTTGCTGATATTGCAGTCGTGAATTAAGCGATATCTGGTCCTCTACACCAGGCAATTCACTTTTTAAAACACGATAATTAGCAAAAACACGCAAGTTACTGTTTTGATTTTTAATAAGTTGTGTGGTGCCAAAGTAGTTATGCGATCTATTAACGCGTTGTATTGCGCCATCCCTTAAACTGTCATTTACACGATAGCGATACCCGGCTTCAACAAACGTTGTGGTAGAATCGCCCCTGCCCGCAAAAAACTCATAGCTGGTAAATTTTTGAGATATCGGGGTAAATGTTTGCGTGGCGACCTCTTGCTGCTCGTTATTTTCATAATCAAAACGTGCCCCGACATAGTTTTTAGCAAAGGGTTTTACCGCCTCGGCACTTGCCCTTGCAAATTGTGTTGTTAATTGTGTACCGCTTGTTTGGAGTACGCTTCCGCGAAAGCGAGATTTCCAACCGCCACCGGTATAGTTACCAGCAAACACGTGTTTATTACCTGTATAGGTGTTTTGAAAATTCAAATGCTGAAAATCATAACTCGCTTGCAATGTAGAGTCGCGTTTATATACCAAGCCTGCTGTTGTAAACAATTGATTTGCTGCGGTATCTATCAAATTCCAGTCACGTGAAAACTCTATATTGTACACCCGTTCTACATTTCTAAAATCGGTTTGTATGTAGTCGGTATTTAAACGCACTTTTAAACTGTTTAAAGAGTCTTTAGGCATTAGTTCTTGTTCTATTGCGATTTTTGCGGCAACCCCTGTATTGTCATCATCGTCAATAGGCGAGAATTTATTTAAATCTTTATTACTTGCAGCAAACTCGGTATACACCTGCGTGCTAGGACTGGGTTTATAGGTCGCTTTAAGGCCTGCAATGGTAAGTACCTCGGGTGTAAAAAGTCGTATAACGGGTTCATAATTACCTTGTGGAACGCCATTTATGGGATCCCTATATTCATAAATCGCTGCAATTGCCTGGCTATTTACAATGACATAATTTCCCTGATTAGGACCCACGAGCGTAAATCGTACCGTAAAAAGCGCGTCGGCAGGATTTTGTGAAAATACAAAACGCTCTACACCGTTTATCACTTCTTTGCGGTATAGTATTTTATTTTCAGAAAAAGTGTCGCTTATTGCGCTAGGTGCGGTTGCGAGATTGGGGTCGTCGCCTGCCTGGGCTAATAGTGCTACTTGTTCTGGACTTAAATTTTGCTGTAGGGGTTGATTTTTTGCATCACTCTCGGTATAGCCATAGGCTTCTACTTGCAATTTGTCGCTTGTAAAGCCCCCAGCCGTATAGCCTACAAAACGCGTAAAATTGCGATCGCTAAACTGGTATTCTATAGAAATGCGCATCTCGCTGGTTATAGGAAATGTGGAATTAAAGAACACCTCTCCAGCGTTGTAGTCTATGACATAGTCTGCGTTTTCGCCACGGGTTAATAAAACGCCATTTACATACACCCGCTCACTGCCAGACACCACGAGTATAAAAAGTTCACCGCGCTGTCCTACAAGTTTATAAGGTCCTTGATTACCCTCGGTTCCTGTAAACCTGCTGGTATTAAAAGTGCCACGCACAAGTGCACCCGCGGCACGAGCATATCCAGCAGACTCGTCGCCATTAAAATTTATTTGGCCTGATATTCCCTGTACACGTTTTGTAAAATTATTAAATTGATAACCTGACTGTTGCAGGTCTAAATCACCCGCTCGTATACTCCACGAATCGCTGTAAAGTTCAATAAAAATCTGGTCAAACTCGTCCAGTCGCTGTGCGTATCCATTTTGTGTTTGTGGCACATTTGCGTCTTGAATAGAAGCGCGCAAGGACACTTTATCATTTAGTTTACCTACAATGCGCAAATCTAGGTGTGAGTCTACCACCGAATTTTGGTTGTTGCCCGATCGCAGGCCTCGCGTGATACTGCCTGTTGTTTGTAAACCGTCAAAGGGGACAAATTGCGATGTTTGTTTGGGTTGTTTAAGAGCAATAAGCTGTTCTACCCTGCTGGTATTTGCTAATACCATGTTTTGGTTATACGTTTGATAGGTTTGTGTTAAAAACGCAGGAAGCGGCAAATACACCACGTCTACAGAATCTTGAAGAATTGTTTTTACATCCTTAAAACGCACTATAGACTTTGCAAAATCTACCGAATATCTTGTAGAATCTATTAAAACACCGCTTTTGCTTACAACTTTAAAGTATCTGGCGTTGATGCTAACGCTATCTATAACCAAGCTATCATTTACAGCAAGCCTTTTCTTTTTAAGGTTTGCATATTCTTGGGCAACTGTAACGGTGCTGAACAAAAAGATGAATAAAAGTAGTAACAACCGCATGTGTATGTAAAACTACAAGTTTCTGAAATTATTTCATACCTTGTAGGTTGTCAATTGATTATTACAAAATGCCAAAGTGAAGAAAGAACAAATGACCGAAAAACAAGTATCAATTACCTATAAA
>DAIRDE010000104.1:2039-3705 GCA_036796335.1 Nonlabens sp. | reverse complement strand
CATTTCTCTAGGGCAGCATTTATTCTGCCCTTTCTAAAAGCAACGCTGTACGCTTTTTGTTCTCGGGCAAGATGAATGCTGTGCATGGACAAATATCCTTAGGATGCTCAATTCTAGAAGTTTGCTGCGAGTGTTAACGCATGTTAAATGTGTACACGCGCGTCGCACAGTATTTTAAAGTGTAGTACCTTGCGGCCGTGTTAACAAAAATGAAAAATAGCAAACTTTTAAGATTCTTCTGGGGTTTCATGGCTTGCTATCTGCTTAATTTAAGCATCGATACAGTCAACGCAAAGCCCGGCTTTATACAAGAAGACTTGTCGGTGAACGACCAGGAGACGATTATAGAACTGGTGGTCGAAAAAGTCTTGGGGTTTGAAGATGCCTTTAAAGAATGCGACGATCTAGATACCGAGGATCATCCTAAAAAGTCGGGATCAAAACTAGATTTAACCGTTTACGGGTATAGCCACGACATGCATAACCACACGATTGTGTTACCTGTCTTGCAACCTTCTACCAATAAGAATTTTTTTCTCGCAAAAGGTTTTAATAAATTAGACCTACCACCGCCCAAAACCACATTTGTTTAGATACCAGACCACACCCTATATGCAACCGCATGTCAGGCTCGTTTTTATCCATTAAATAAACAAATGAATCATGTATTTAAAAAAAATAATGATGCTCGTCCTGCTGGGCGCTGCAACTTTGTGCGCTGTGGCACAAGAAACTGATAATAAAAAAACAAATGCTTTAAAAGACAGCCTCTATATTAAAGAGGTAGAAAAGGTAAAAGACGCGCCTGCCAAAGTGTTGCATGCAGAGCCTCTTTACATAGATTTAATTAGAGACCTGGGCGCTCGCAAGGGCGAGAGCGAGTGGAACCTGGGTCTAGGCCTTACCGACAATTTACGATTTGATTCTTATGAAGCACTTGTAGAATATGAATGGGCGCCCATGGACCGGTTGGGGCTAGAAGTAGAGCTGCCCTTTACCTTTTATTCGTCTTTAAATGGCACACAAAGCATTCAAGTGCCATCTAACCAATTAAATAGTATAAAAGTAGCGGCGCAGTGGTCCTTTTTTGTGAGCGAACCACTGGCAACCTCTATGGCCGTGGGTTATATCAACGAATTCGAACTTTCGGACTTTAGGAATTTTGGCAGCCCATTGATTAAGGGCAATGTGTACAATCCGTTTTTTGTGGTGGCAAAACGATGGGGTGATAACTTTCATACGTTGGTGTATACGGGGCCGCGCATTATCCAGGAATTTGAAACGAATGATTTCAATACCGAGTTTGACATTAATTCTAATGTGCATTACATGATCCCGGGGACGCGCAATTTTATAGGAATAGAGTTTAACAAGACCCTTGTAAAAGACGATTTTGCAATGACGATGCGTCCGCAAATGCGTTTAAGCGTTGCCGATAATCTGCTGGTAGGTATCGTGGCAGGGATTCCGGTAAGTCGGGATAACGAGCGGTTTAGTTCCTTTTTAAGACTTATTTGGGAGCCTAAACATCATGGTAAATAATGGTATTCCAATTATTTAAAAATTTATCTATGTAATACCGCTGGGTGTTAGGGTTTCGCTTTCGCGAAAGCGAAACTTTAAATAAAAAGGCGAACACGTGCTTTTCAATGTTGCTTTTCAAGAA
>DAIRDE010000104.1:0-1939 GCA_036796335.1 Nonlabens sp. | reverse complement strand
CCCTAACTGTTTTTGCGCAAAAGGCGGTAGAGAACAATCAGCGTGATTTTGACGAGTTTATGGATCGCAGCGGCAATACCTACCGCACGGCAACAGGAAGACCGGGTCCAGATTACTGGCAAAATGAAACCGATTATGTGATTGAAGCCACGCTAGACGACGTGGCGCACACCATTACCGGTAAAGTAACACTAACCTATACCAATAACAGTCCCGAGCCACTGGATTTTATATGGATGTATCTCGAGCAAAATAGATTTAAAAAAGATTCGCGCGGCACATTGACCACCCCTGTAGAAGGGAACAGGTATAACGGAGATGTCGATGGCGGTTATACCATCACAAATTTAAAAGCGACCGTGGCAAAAAGTGTTTCTACAAAACACCTGATAACCGACACGCGCATGCAGGTATTTTTTACAAATCCTATTCCTGCAAAAGGTGGACAGGGCACCGTTTCAATGAACTTTACCTATAAAATCCCCGTAGATGGTATGGACCGTATGGGCCGGCTGGATGTGGCCGATGGGACGATTTATGCCCTAGCACAATGGTTCCCGCGGGCGGCTGTGCTGGACGATGTAGAAGGATGGAATATAGAACCGTACCTGGGTGCTGGCGAGTTTTATGTAGATTATGGTGATTATGATTATAAAATCACCGCACCTGCAAGCCACATTGTCGTGGGGTCGGGAGCGCTACAAAATCCAAAAGAGGTATTGTCTAAAAAAGTGCAAGAACGCATGGCGCAAGCCCAAAAAAGCGATAAAACCGTGTACCTGATTGCGCCAGGCGAGGTCAACGATATGTCGCTTAAAGCAAAAGCAAGTGGCACGTTAACCTGGCATTTTAAAATGGAAAACTCTCGAGATGTCGCCTTTGGCTCGTCCAAAGCATTTATATGGGACGCTGCAAAAGTAGATTTGCCTAGTGGTAAAAAAGCGCTCGCACAAAGCGCCTATCCCAAAGAAAGCGATGGACAAGGTGCATGGAGCCGCTCTACCGAATATTCTAAGGCTTCTATAGAACATTACAGCGAAAAATGGTTTGAATACCCTTACCCGGCTGCTGTAAATGTTGCGGCCGATATAGGCGGTATGGAATACCCTGGGCTTAACTTTTGCGGTTGGAAAAGTGCCGGTGCGTCCCTGTGGGGAGTCACCGACCACGAATTTGGTCACAACTGGTTCCCCATGATAGTGGGTAGTAACGAGCGCAGGTATGCCTGGATGGACGAGGGTTTTAACACCTTTATTAATCACTACAGCACGCTGGCGTTTAATAATAAAGAATACCCGTCACGATTAAATCAACCACGTGGTTTAACACGATGGTTTAACAGCGAGCAGCGCGAGGGTATCGACACCTATCCCGATATTACCAACTTGCGCAACCTGGGCATGACCGCTTACTATAAACCAGCAATAGGGTTGATGCTGCTTAGAGAATATATTGTAGGCGAGGAGCGATTTGACAACGCATTTACCTCGTACATAAAAACCTGGGCCTACAAACACCCACAACCAGCAGATTTCTTTAACCACATGGAAAACCTTACTGGTGAGAATTTGTCATGGTTTTTTAGAGGATGGTTTTATGGAACGGGCAATATAGACCTTGCGGTTAACAATGTAGAGCAAAAAAATGGCATGTACCTGTTCGCATTAGAAAACCTGGGCGCGATACCCATGCCTGTAAAAATGAAAATTACCTATGACGACGATACTAACGAGCTGGTGCATTTACCGGTAGAGATTTGGCAACGTGGTGACACGTGGAATTATGCCCACGGTGCCGACAAGGTGATAAAAAGTGTGGTTATAGACCCTGACCAAATGCTGCCCGACGTAAACGCAAGCAACGATGCATGGCCGGCGGTTGCAAAAAAGAATTGATTGGATCGTTTTACAAGAACGCAAGGCTGTTACTAGTAACTGGC
>DAIRDE010000103.1:0-3758 GCA_036796335.1 Nonlabens sp. | reverse complement strand
AAGGTAGAAACCACACCCTTTAGGGCTGGGGGAAAGGTTTTGGATAGTGTGCCCATATTTTTTGAAATGAACTAGCAATATTGTGAGCTTAATGCAGTCTTACTACCTATTTCACTACTGAAATCAAACGGGTATTTGTGCTAAATGGTATGTTATCAAAAATATAAGCTAAAAATAAGGGGTGGTAGTTTGTTTAACTAAATAATTATAATACCTTTGCCGACCCGAAAAAGCGGGAATTAATTTATTAGCGTAATACAATATGCCAACGATTTCACAACTAGTACGTAAAGGAAGAACCAAAATAACCAAGAAGAGCAAATCGGCTGCTTTAGATTCTTGTCCTCAACGTCGTGGAGTATGTACTCGTGTTTACACTACCACACCTAAAAAACCAAACTCAGCAATGAGAAAGGTTGCGCGTGTTAGACTTACCAATGGTAAGGAGGTAAATGCATACATCCCAGGCGAGGGTCACAATCTACAAGAACACTCGATAGTATTGGTTAGAGGTGGAAGGGTAAAGGATTTGCCAGGAGTTAGATATCACATTGTGCGTGGGGCACTAGACACCGCTGGTGTTGCATCCCGTACACAACGTAGATCTAAATATGGTGCAAAACGCCCTAAAGCGAAGTAATTAAACTGTAAGAGTAATGCTCTTATTTAACAATTTCAAACAGAAGAAATGAGAAAAAGACAGGCCAAAAAGCGTCCTATCCTTCCGGATCCACGCTTTAACGACCAGCTGGTGACGCGTTTTGTGAACATGATGATGTTACACGGAAAAAAGTCCACAGCATTTAAACTTTTTTATGATGCCATTGACATCGTAGAAGAGAAAAAACAAGACGAGGAAAAAACAGCTCTAGAGTTGTGGAAAGATGCGTTGTCTAACGTGATGCCTCATGTAGAAGTGCGCAGCCGCCGTGTAGGTGGAGCCACGTTCCAGATACCTATGCAAATACGCCCTGATCGCAAAATATCTACCGCGATGAAGTGGTTGATAGGTTATTCACGCAAGCGTAATGAAAAATCTTTCTCACAAAGACTAGCCTCTGAAATTTTAGCAGCTGCTAAGGAAGAAGGAGCTGCTGTTAAGAAGAAAACAGATACGCACAAAATGGCCGAAGCAAACAAGGCTTTCTCACATTTTAGATTCTAAACAATGGCAAGAGATTTAAGATTAACTAGAAATATAGGTATCGCTGCGCATATCGATGCTGGTAAAACGACCACAACCGAGCGTATTTTATTCTACACTGGTGTTTCTCACAAGATAGGTGAGGTGCATGATGGTGCGGCAACTATGGACTGGATGGAGCAAGAGCAAGAGCGTGGTATTACAATCACATCGGCTGCAACCACGTGTTCATGGAAATTTCCTCTAGAAAATGGTGAGCCCCTAGAAGATACGCAATCATACCACTTTAATATTATCGATACTCCTGGTCACGTGGATTTTACTGTAGAGGTAAATAGATCTTTACGTGTACTAGATGGTCTTGTGTTTTTATTTAGTGCGGTAGACGGTGTTGAGCCTCAATCTGAAACTAACTGGAGACTTGCAGACAACTACAAGGTGCCACGCATCGGGTTTGTGAACAAAATGGACCGTCAGGGTGCAAACTTTTTAGCAGTTTGCCAGCAAGTAAAGGACATGTTAAAATCTAACGCGGTGCCTATCGTTTTAAACATAGGTGACGAGGGTGATTTTAAAGGTGTTGTGGATCTTGTTAAAAACCGTGCTATTGTATGGCATGACGATTCTTTTGGAGCAACGTTTGACATCGTGGATATTCCAGATGATATGAAAGAAGAAGCAAAGAAATATCGTGGTATGCTTATCGAAGAGGTAGCTGCATACGACGAGAATTTGCTTGAGAAATACATGGAAGATGAAACTTCTATAAGCGAAGACGAAGTGCACGCAGCGCTGCGTGCAGCCGTGATGGATATGTCTATCATTCCAATGGTGTGCGGTTCGTCGTTTAAAAACAAAGGAGTACAGTTTTTATTAGATGCTGTATGTCGTTACTTGCCTTCTCCTATGGATAAGGATGGTATTAAAGGTATTAACCCAGAAACTGAGAAAGAGGAATTGCGCAAGCCAGACGTAAAGGAGCCGTTTGCAGCACTTGCTTTTAAAATTGCAACAGACCCTTTTGTTGGACGTCTTGCATTTTTCCGTGCGTATTCTGGTAGATTAGAGGCTGGTTCGTACATACTTAACAACCGTTCAGGTAAAAAGGAGCGTATCTCACGTATTTATCAAATGCACTCGAATAAGCAAAATGCTATCGACTTTATCGAGGCGGGAGACATAGGTGCAGCAGTCGGTTTTAAAGATATTAAGACGGGCGATACGATGAGTGACGAGAAACATCCTATCGTGTTAGAATCTATGGACTTTCCTGACCCAGTAATCGGTATCGCGGTAGAACCAAAAACCAAAGCTGATGTGGATAAACTAGGTATGGCGCTTTCTAAACTTGCTGAAGAAGACCCGACATTCCAAGTGCGTACAGACGAGGCTTCTGGACAAACGATTATATCTGGTATGGGTGAGCTGCACCTGGATATCATTGTTGACCGTTTGCGTCGCGAGTTTAAGGTAGAAGTGAATCAGGGTGCACCACAAGTAGAGTACAAAGAGGCGCTTACCAAAAGTGCTAGCCACCGCGAAACTTACAAAAAGCAATCGGGTGGACGTGGTAAATTTGGTGATATCGTATTTGACATTGAGCCAGCAAAACCTAACGAAGATGGGAAAATCACTGAAGGTTTACAGTTTATAAATATCATTAAAGGTGGTAACATTCCTAAAGAATTTATCCCTGCGATTGAAAAAGGTTTCCGCGAGGCTATGAAAGCAGGACCGCTTGCTGGTTTTGAAATGGATAGCATGCGTATTACCCTTAAAGATGGATCGTTCCACGCGGTAGACTCTGACGCCTTGTCGTTTGAACTTGCTGCGAGAATGGGTTACAAGGCTGCAGCAAAATCTGCTGGAGCGGTGATACTAGAACCTATCATGAAGCTAGAGGTAATAACTCCTGAAGAAAACATGGGTGATATCGTGGGTGACTTGAACCGTCGTCGTGGTCAAATTAACGATATGAGTGACCGTGCAGGTGCAAAAGTTGTTAAAGGGGAAGTGCCGCTATCCGAAATGTTCGGTTACGTGACTACGTTGCGTACACTATCATCGGGTCGTGCGACTTCTACTATGGAATTTTCGCACTATGCAGAGACACCATCAAACATCAGTGAGGCCGTAATTGCCGCTTCTAAGGGTACTAACAATTAATTTTCAAAAGATGAGTCAAAAAATCAGAATAAAACTAAAATCGTACGATTACAATCTGGTAGATAAGTCTGCTGAGAAGATCGTAAAAACGGTAAAAAGTACTGGAGCAGTTGTTACTGGTCCTATACCATTGCCAACACATAAAAAAATATTTACCGTACTTAAATCTCCACACGTTAACAAGAAAGCACGTGAGCAGTTTCAGGTAAGTTCATACAAGCGACTGCTAGATATCTACAGTTCTTCTTCAAAAACTATTGATGCTTTAATGAAATTAGAGTTGCCAAGTGGTGTAGAAGTAGAGATTAAAGTGTGATGATAACGAGCTTTTAAATGTTTTAAGAAACCGCGGTACTTGTGTATCGCGGTTTTTTGTTTATAATTATATCTTACACAACAGCTTTTCCCTTCAGATGAAGGGAAATGGGCTTTAGCCCAAAGGGTTTGA
>DAIRDE010000102.1:0-3942 GCA_036796335.1 Nonlabens sp. | reverse complement strand
TGCTGTTTTACACTCGTTGGGATCATCGTTGCGCAGGATCCTGAAACAAGTTCAGTATGACAAATTGGTTTGGGAGGATAAGTTGGTTCAGGATGACAAGTTGATTCAAGAGCAAATAACTCATATTGTTGTCATGCTGAATTTATTTCAGCATCCTGATTTGTTGTGCAGGTTGTTGTTTTACAGTCGTGGGGATCATCGTTGCGCAGGATCCTGAAACAAGTTCAGGATGACAGGTGGGTTTGGGATGACAAATTGGTTTGGGAGGAACAAATGCGCCGTGTAGGATCCTGAAACAAGTTCAGGATGACAAGTGGGTTTGGGATGACAAATACACTGGGTTAGATGATAATCTCCTCGTCTTGTCAAAGTAGAAACCCGTGTGCGATACCTTCTACCGTCGTTGCGCTATTCGTTAAGAAACACGCCTAATAAGTCGGCGCTTTATCGCAAATTGCTCGTGAAAAAATAACACCATACACCACATGCTTTTTAACACCGAGTAGCCTAAATGTTTTCTATATATCGCGTAATTGTGTTTAACTAATGTTCGTTTTTTGGCAGACAGCCCCTGCCCTAGCCTGTAGCAAGCGAGTGGTTGCTGTATGCCTAAAGCATCGCCTCCTTTTTTAATGACATCTAGCCACATGGCCCAATCTTGTCTTTTGCGCAGTGCGGGTATGGGTATTTTACCGATGGTTGCTGCATGATATATGCCGGTAAGATTGCCTAGGTAATTTGCCTTGTGCAACTTTTTATAACTCAATTTTTTAAACACCTGCTGCACCGCGATTGGGGTTTCTGGTTGGGTCGTAAAAATATAGTACGCACTGTAACAAACAGCTGCGTTATGGGTTTTCATAGCTTGTAACTGGACCGTTATTTTGCTGGGTTTCCACAGGTCGTCGGCATCTAAAAAGGCAATGTAATCACCATGCGCTTCTTCTAGTGCTTTGTTTCTGCTCACGCCAGCACCCAAGTTTACAGGGTTTTGTAGTAATGTAAACTGTAGGTTTGACGTGGTGTGGTGTTGCGAGTACGCTTTTGCGAAAGCAAAACAACCGTCGTCACTCGCATCGTCTATTATCACAATTTGTAAAGGGCGATGGCTTTGTGCAACGATGCTATCGAGTGCCTGCGGAAGGGTTGTAATGTTATTATAGGTCGGGACAATAACCGAAACGAGTTCCATCAGTATGCTTTTTCTTCTCCTTGAAACATGTTAAAAATGGTTCTAAAAATAATTTTAACATCCATCAGGGTACTCCAGTTTTCTATGTAGTAAATATCGTTGCGCACGCGGCCTTTTATATCATCTTCGGTCTCTACCTCGCCACGATAACCGCTTACTTGTGCAAGTCCGGTAATACCAGGTTTAACAAAATGGCGCACCATGAATTTATCAATACGCTCTGCATACATATGGGTGTGACTTACCATATGCGGCCGTGGTCCCACGACGCTCATGTCTCCTAAAAGTACATTAAAGAATTGTGGCATCTC
The DNA here is from genome assembly GCA_036796335.1 of Nonlabens sp. Lineage (GTDB taxonomy): Bacteria > Bacteroidota > Bacteroidia > Flavobacteriales > Flavobacteriaceae > Nonlabens. The sequence continues at coordinate 2,439 of DAIRDE010000102.1, read as the reverse complement.
GTCTATACTGGTTTTGCGCAAAAATTTACCTATGCTGGTGATACGCTGGTCGTTGCGACTTACCTGATAGATGTCGGCTGTCTTGTTAGGCACCATTGAGCGAAATTTAAAGCAAACAAACTCTTTATAATCCAGTCCATTGCGATACTGTTTAAAAAATACCGGACCTCGCGATTCTATTTTGATGATAATGGCAATAATGGGTATAAGCCAAGACAACAAAAAAACAATGATTAATAGCGAAAAAACGATGTCAAAAGCGCGTTTTGCTACTTTATTGACGGGGTCGTCTAAGGGAATTTGACGTAGGGATAAGATAGGCGTTGGCCCGTAATATTCATAATGCAGGTGCTTAGACAATACTGCATTTGTATCGGGTAGAAACTTTAGTGTGCGCAGGTTGTTGTCTGCAAAGTCTGTAATTTCTATTAATTGCTCGTTTGTAAGTTCTTGCACTGAGCAAAAAATCTCGTCTATTTTGCGGTCTAAAATCTCTTGTTTAAAGGAGTCTAGTGAGAAGTTGGGGTTTTTAACATCTATGTGGCTGGCTATTTTATACCCATAATCGTCGTGGTCTTTAAAAAATTGTTCAAGCTGTATAGATTGTATGTTTTTACCCAAAATAGTGATGGTGCGCAGGTTGCCACCTAAAACCTTGCGGTAATTTTTAAAAAAGACATACACGGCTAGTTTAAAAACAGCAATGCTGATCATGGTCCATGAAATGTATTGCAGTACAGCGGCGGTATTGCGCCCTATTTCATAGTAATATCCAAAAAAGGCAAAGGTTATAAATAAAAAGAAAATAGATTGCCTGATAAGTTTGCCTAGCAACTGCAATATGGTGGTGTTGCGCTTTACCTCATAAAATTCTAGTTGTACCGAAACAACCACCCAGCATATTCCTAAAAAAATACTGAAGGTAAGCAAATCAAAATCGGTAGTAAATATGACTGCAGCAATCACGATAATGAGCAGTAAGTCTACCACATACAAAAATGGCCTAACAAGGCCCGAAAACCTGCTATCCCTGTACGCAAAACTGTCTTGTGCAGCGGTATGTTGTACTGTTTTTGTAGTCACGTTTTTTAGTTCGTCTTAAGAGACTTTATTGCAATAGTCATAGGTGATTATCATGTCTTCTTTGTCGTGAACTTTGGGCATACAATGTAGTGTTTTTTTAGATAGGGAAATGTGTGTGTTGGGTTTTTGTGGTTTGCGCGATGCAGGGTTGCTTTATAAATGAGACAACGCATTTATCCATTGACTTATAATCGCCTCGCGAGAAAATGTTTTGAGGGTGTAGTCGCGGGCAAAATCGCCGTTTTTAAGAAGTAATTCTGGTTGCGTTCGCCATTTTTCAACGTGGTTTACCGCTTCGGTTACACTTGCCGTGGTCATGTAGACGCCCGCCCGCGCTGTTTGTAAAACATGCCGCACCTCGGCATCGCGGTGACCTAATACCAGTGATGGCTTGCCACTGGCCATCATGCCGAGCAGTTTAGACGGCATCACGGTATCTAGAACCTCCATTTTTTGAAAAAGAAAGTGCGCATTTGCACTACACAACAAGCTGGATAGGTCGTCTATAGCGACTGGATCGTAAAAATGCACGTGGGGTAAATGTACCTGCGCTTTTAATGCCGTGTATCGCGCCCCAGCCCCTACAATGATTATATCGTAGTGGGTTGGAGGTAACGCTTTCGCGAAAGCGAGAAAAAAATCCCAGTCCTGCTTATCGCCTACATTGCCACTGTAAAGTAACTTAAATTTTTTACTGCTGAGATAGGGATGAGGGGTCGCGTTAACTGGATTTACCATTTTTTTATCTATCCAATTAGGTAAATAGTAGGGTTGTGCGATGGTTTTATCTCGCAACTTATCCATCATTTTATGGCTTATGGTACTGACCATGTGCGCTTTATTTAAAATGTGTTTTTCTAGCTTAAATAAATTTTTAAAAAGCAAACCCTTACCGCCCGAAAGCCCAGATTGTTGTGCTGCGTCAAATTCAAAATCCTGTATGTGAATCCACAATCGAGCATGGTGTTTTTTTGCGTGTTTACCGGCAAGCCAGGCGCTTGTGGTAAAGGGGATGATTGCGATAACGAGATCGGCATTTTTAATTTTGCGCAGGTTTAAAAAGGTGCCTGCGGTAAAACTAAGAATGTACAAAATGCGTTTTAGGAATGTAGGGACTTGTGGAACATATTGTTTATACCTGTATACCGTTGCGCCTTTATAGGATTCGGTGACAAAAGAAGGCTTAGAGGCATAGGGTTCATTTATTTTCCATTGCGGGTAATAGGGAAAAGCTGTGACCACATTCACGGTAGCGCCTGCGTCTATAAGAGCCTCTACCATCTGGGTGGCATACAATCCTATAGCGGTATCCTCGGGGGCAAAGTTAAGGCCTATAAAGGTGATGGTTTTGTTTGT
>DAIRDE010000101.1:0-4176 GCA_036796335.1 Nonlabens sp. | reverse complement strand
TAAAACTAAATTGGCACCTCTCTAAAGTTCTTATTTTCAGTAATTTCAACAGAATTCTTAAAGGATTTGGTCATTTTCCTGACAAATGGTATAACGATTGCCTATTTTTGAGCGCTCAAAAGAGGATTTTGTGATGTGACTCACGGTGGCGAAGCCGTATTTATTGTGAAGCTCCCATGTGAATCCCTGTTATTTTCTACGGCTAATATTTTTATTCACAAACATTTTTAAAGCATTGTTAATCAATAGATTTTTTGAAAATTTTTGTCAAAAATTTGATGTTATCTTTCTAAATGGTAAGAATCTATTATACGTTTTGCCTATGCTCAATAATACCTGTGTGTAATGATTTTTAAAACACGAATTTTGATAACTGGCGCTGCAGGGTTTATAGGCTCTAATTTGACTGAGTATTTCATAGCGCAAGGTTATGAAGTGGTTGGGCTCGATAACTTTGCCACGGGAAATCGTGACAATATCGCCCCATTTTTAAAACAGCCTAACTTCTTTTTTCTAGAGGCCGACATTCGCAATTTAGAACAATGCCATCATGCCGTACAAGGGGTTGATTTTGTTTTGCATCAGGCTGCTCTTGGATCGGTGCCTCGTTCTTTAAAAGATCCCATCACAAGTAACGAGGTAAATGTTACTGGATTTCTCAACATGCTTGTTGCATCTAGGGACGCTGGAGTAAAACGATTTATCTATGCAGCTAGTTCTTCAACCTACGGTGATTCTGAACAGTTGCCTAAGGTAGAAGATGTTATTGGCAAACCGCTTTCACCATATGCTATTACAAAATATGTTAACGAATTGTATGCTGAGATTTTTAGTAATACTTATGGTTTAGAAACGATTGGATTGCGTTATTTTAATGTATTCGGTCGTAGGCAAGACCCTAATGGTGCTTATGCAGCGGTAATTCCGCTTTTTATTAAGCAACTTATAAATCACAAACAGCCTATCATAAACGGCGATGGCAATTATTCTCGAGACTTTACATACATAGACAACGTCATTCAAATGAACGAGCTTGCCATGTGCACCACAAATCCCGAGGCTGTGAATACGGTCTACAATACCGCTGTTGGTGATAGAACCACCTTAAATGATTTAGTTTCTCTTTTAAAATATGCTCTTACCTTATATGATAAGGAAATTGCAATGATTGAACCCATTCATGGGCCTCGGCGTGCTGGCGATATTCCGCACTCGCTGGCAAGTATTGATAAAGCAAAGGAACTTTTAGGGTACGCACCTCAATATAATCTGGCCGCGGGTATTCAGGAGGCTATTGAGTGGTATTGGAAAAATCTAAAGTAGTTATGGTTTAATTTAGTCAACTTCTAAAAAAATTAAATGAAAAACATCGCCATCATTGGTCTAGGTTATGTAGGATTGCCTCTTGCAAGACTTTTTGCAACAAAATACCCCGTTGTTGGATTTGATATTAACCAAACGCGTGTCGACGAGCTGCGATCTGGAACAGATAAAACGCTCGAGGTAGAAGATGAAATTCTAAAAGCCGTGCTTAAAGGATCTAACACCGCGGCAAATGGCCTTTATTGCACAACAAATATTGGAGATATCGCAAATGCCAATGTGTTCATTGTGACAGTCCCCACGCCAGTCGACAAAAACAACCGTCCTATTTTAACACCGCTTTATAAAGCAAGTGAAACAGTAGGAAACGTTCTTAAAAAGGGGGACATCGTTATCTATGAGTCGACCGTATATCCAGGAGCGACCGAAGAAGAATGTGTTCCTGTATTAGAAAAAATAAGCGGTTTGGTTTTTAATAAGGATTTCTTTGTTGGTTATTCACCAGAGCGCATAAATCCAGGTGATAAAACCCATACAGTAGAAAAAATTTTAAAAGTAACCTCCGGTAGTACGCAAGAAACTGGCGAGCAGGTAGATGCGCTTTATAAAAGCGTAATTACAGCAGGAACACACCTCGCTCCTACGATAAAGGTAGCCGAGGCCTCTAAAGTCATAGAAAACTCACAACGCGATATCAATATTGCTTTTGTTAACGAACTTGCAAAAATCTTTAATCTTTTAGACATAGACACACAAGCAGTGCTCGAGGCAGCAGGGACTAAATGGAATTTTCTACCATTTACACCAGGACTTGTTGGAGGGCATTGTATAGGTGTTGACCCATACTATCTAGCCCAAAAAGCACAAGAAGTAGGCTATCATCCCGAAATTATTCTTGCTGGTCGTCGCATGAACGATGGTATGGGCAGTTATGTTGCTGGAGAGGTCATTAAGTTGATGCTTGCAAAAGATATTACGGTAAAAAATGCAAAAGTCCTGGTGTTAGGAATCACTTTTAAAGAGAATTGCCCCGATGTTAGAAATACCAAAGTGGTAGATGTGATTAATAATCTTAAGGAGTATGGGGTACTGGTAACTGTATATGACCCACTTGCAAATCCAGACGAGGTAGCACACGAATATGGTTTACGCAATTTGCAAAAATTGGAATACGAAAAATTCGACGCTATTATTCTAGCAGTAGCACACAAGGCTTTTTTAACCATGGATCTTAGTGCTTTGGCTGCACCTAATGCGGCCATCTATGATGTTAAAGGTGTTTTGGGAAATAAAGCCGACAAAAAATTATAAAGAGTAAAAAAAACAAAATCATGCACGTAAAAAATATATGTTGTATCGGTGCTGGATATGTAGGGGGACCTACCATGACCATGATTGCAGCAAAATGCCCACACATTACCGTAAATGTTGTCGATATAAATCAAGAACGCATCGCTGCTTGGAATGATCCAGACACCACCAATATTCCTATTTATGAACCAGGACTTGCTGAGCTTGTGGAAGCAACAAGAGGTAAAAACCTGTTTTTTAAAACGCAGGTAGAACAAGCGATTAAAGATGCCGACATGATTTTTATATCGGTAAATACGCCTACCAAAACCTATGGAGTAGGTAAAGGCATGGCCGCCGACCTTAAATACATTGAATTGTGTGCAAGACAAATCGCAGCAGTCGCAACCACAAATAAGATTATTGTAGAAAAGTCTACACTTCCTGTGCGCACAGCCGAGGCATTGCGCAGCATTCTAGACAATACAGGTAACGGCGTTCAATTTGACATCCTTTCAAATCCTGAATTCCTGGCCGAAGGTACCGCGGTAACCGACTTACTAAATCCTGATCGCGTGCTTATAGGTGGTGAGAGCAGCGAGCGTGGCGCAATCGCCCAACAAGCGCTGGTCGATGTGTACGCAACCTGGGTTCCTAGAGAACAAATCTTGACCACAAATGTGTGGTCGTCTGAGCTTTCTAAACTCACCGCAAATGCATACCTCGCACAGCGTGTAAGTAGCATCAACGCACTGTCCGAACTTTGCGAGGTGACCGAGGCCGATATTAGCGAGGTGGCTCGTGCCATAGGAACAGATTCGCGTATCGGTGCTAAATTTTTGAATGCATCTGTTGGTTTTGGAGGGTCTTGTTTCCAAAAGGATATTTTAAACCTTGTCTACATAGCACAAACCTATGGGTTACAAGAAGTTGCCGACTACTGGGAGCAAGTCATTATTATGAACGACCACCAGAAACGCCGCTTTGCTAAAAAAATAGTAAAAACCTTGTTCAACACCGTATCGGGTAAAAAAATCACGTTACTAGGTTGGGCGTTTAAAAAGGATACCAATGACACACGCGAGTCTGCAGCCATCTATGTGGCCGATTACCTGCTTAGTGAAGAAGCCCATGTGACCGTCTATGATCCTAAAGTGACTGCGCAGCAAATCTATGCAGACTTGGATTATCTAGGGACACGTTCTAGTGAAGAAAACCGCCGCCTACTTACCGTGGTGACAGATCCTAAACAAGCTGTCAATCAAGCACATGCTGTAGCGGTGTTGACCGAGTGGGACGAATTCAAGTCCTATGACTGGCAAGAAATCTACAACAACATGTTGAAACCAGCGTTTTTGTTTGACGGCCGCAGGTTGCTAGACCAGGACCAGTTAAAAAATATTGGTTTTGACGTGTATACCATTGGTAGGGGGTAACGTTTTAGGTATTTCGCTTTCGCGAAAGCGAACTTTTTACAAGCATAAAGAAATCCAAATATATTCGATAAACAAAAGCCACTGTTTCCGCCCCCTTTAGGGCCGGGGAACGGAAACATAGAAAATA
>DAIRDE010000100.1:0-4549 GCA_036796335.1 Nonlabens sp. | reverse complement strand
ACTGCGAGCTGTAAAATTCTAGTTATTAATTTCTAGGTACGCTTGGATTTTACCTGTTTCGCTTTCGCGAAAGCGAACTCCATAGCTTAAATTGTTAAAACAATTAGATTTACGATTGCTGATTTTAGATTTTAGATTGCTGTACTGCGAGCTGTAAAATTCTAGTTATTAATTACTGGGGACGCTTGGGTTTTATAGGTGACGCTTTCGTCCCGTTATGCAACGGGATAAACTTCTACATGACGCTTTCGCGGAAGCGTCATGTAGAAAGCGAACTCTTTAACTTAACTCATGGATCTTAAACACCGATGGAGCGCAACTAGCCAATGGTCGATGTCTATGTGGAACACCTGCTTAATCTTACTTTTATTCATGACCGAATAATACGGACGCTCGGCTAGGGTTTTATAATCCTTGGTTTCTATGGGTAGTACTTTGCAAGTCAAATGGGAGGCATTTACAATGGCGGTGGCAAAATCATACCAACTGGCAACACCCTCGTTTGAAAAATGATAGACACCTGTATTGTGCGCATTTATTTGTGGCACTATCGATAAAATCACTTTGGCGAGGTCAGCGGCATGGGTAGGTGTTCCTATCTGGTCGGCAATAATGGTAAGTTGCTCTCGCTCGCTTGCAAGACGCTGCACCGTTTTTACAAAATTTTGCTGGAACTGCGAGTACAACCACGAGGTGCGTATAATGACATACTCTATAGTCGATGTTGTTAAATGCAACTCGCCCGCTCGTTTAGTCCTGCCATAAACGCCTATAGGATTTGTAGCGTCGGTCTCTTTTAACGGCATGTAACTCTTGCCGTCAAAAACATAATCGGTCGATATGTGTACTATTTTTAAGTTGTGCTGTTGCGCAACTTGTACAAGGTTTGCAACGGCGGTATCATTCACCAGCCTGGCTAGCTCTGGCTGCTCTTCGGCTTTATCTACCTGGGTGTATGCTGCGCAATTGATAATATGCGTAAAATTCTTACCTGCGACAAAGTCTTGCACAGCGGCTAGTTGTGTGATATCTAGGGTTGCAGCATCAGTAAAAACAAGACTGTAGTCGGGGTAATCGTCGACAAGCGCTTGCAACTCGGACCCCAATTGCCCATGACCACCTGTGACAAGAATGTGTAGGCTCATGAATTAAATAATGTTGCTGCACTAAATGGGGTGCCGTTGATGTCCTTTTCTGACAATATTCTTGCATCCACAGGTACCTGCCAGTCAATATTAAAAGCACTGTCGTTGTATAAAATGCAACGCTCGCTGTCTTTATGATAGTAGTTGTCGCATTTATAGGCAAAAACAGCCGTCTCACTCAAGGTAATAAACCCATGAGCAAAACCCTTTGGTATGAACAATTGTCGTTTATTTTCTTCAGAAAGTTCTATGGCGACATGCTGCCCAAAGGTTTTTGAGTTTTTACGAATGTCTACTGCGATGTCTAGTACTTTGCCTTGCTGCACGCGCACCAGTTTTGCCTGTGCATGCGGTGGTAACTGGTAATGCAACCCGCGTAAAACGCCGTACGACGATTTGGATTCATTTTCTTGAACAAAATGGGTCACTCCCATGTGCTTGTCAAATTCTTGTTGCCTAAATGACTCATAGAAATAACCGCGATGATCGCCTATAACGTGAGGTTCTATGATAAAAACATCGGGTATGGCGGTTGGTATAAAATTCATCTATTTATTTAATGAGTTTAAGCAAGTAACTGCCATAGTCGTTTTTTGCCATTGGGGTAGCCACCTCTAGCAGCTTCTCGGTGCTTATCCAGCCCTTTTCATAGGCTATTTCATGCAGTGCTGCGACTTTAAGACCTTGGCGTTTTTCTATGGTTTGTATAAAATTAGAGGCTTCTAGCAAAGACTCGTGGGTACCTGTATCGAGCCATGCATAGCCCCGACCCATTAATTCTACCTTAAGCTGCTCGTTTTCTAAATACTCCTGATTTACGGTAGTAATTTCTAACTCGCCACGATCGCTAGGTTGGATACTTTTGGCAATATTCACAACGCTATTTGGGTAAAAATACAGCCCTACCACGGCATATTTGCTCTTTGGTTTTACTGGTTTTTCTTCAATGCTAAGTGCTTTACCAGATGCGTCAAAATCTACCACGCCATAACGTTCGGGATCGTTTACATAATAGCCAAAAACGGTTGCCTTGCCTTCCTCGGTAACATTTTTTATGGACTGTCTAAGTAGTCCTGTAAACCCATGGCCGTAGAAAATATTATCGCCCAGTACCAAACACACATCGTCGGATCCCACAAACTCTTCGCCAATGATAAAAGCTTGCGCTAGACCGTCGGGACTAGGTTGTTCCTTATAAGAAAAAGAAATACCAAAATCACTACCATCCCCCAGCAATCGCTGGAAACCTGGTAAGTCTTGTGGTGTAGAGATGATAAGAATTTCTTTAATACCGGCAAGCATAAGAACCGAAATTGGGTAATAAATCATCGGTTTGTCATAAACTGGCAGTAGCTGTTTAGAAACTCCTTTGGTAATGGGATAGAGCCTGGTGCCTGAGCCACCGGCGAGAACGATTCCTTTCATTTTTTTTATTTGCGGATTATACGAATTTTACGAATTGCTCGAATTATACGAATTGTCTAATGGTGGTAGGTTAATGATTCCTTTATAAACCAGCGATGGATCTCCAAAATTTACTAAAATACCCAAAGGCATTCCTGTACATTTTAGATACTTGTTCCGTTGAATTAGAAGTACACTATGCATGTTGCTCACTGATTTTATTTCAAGCACTATTTTATTATAACATATAAAATCTGCGCGGTACTTTTTTTTGAGTTTAACGCGGATTTCACGGATTAAACGCATTGTTACTCATGAAACTTTGTTGTTTTTATGTTTTAGTATTTACAAACCTTTTCCACGTTAGACTGGACTGGCCAAAATTAATTAGCAACCCTACAGGAAAATTGGTTGACTTCAGGTAATTTATAATTTGGGCCTCACCATCCTTGTGTAAAAATGAATCTGCCTTAATTTCAACAACTATGTTTTCAAAACATATAAAATCGGCGATAAAATACTTTTTTAGCGGTACGTTATGATAAAATACATGAAACTTTTGTCTCGTTTTAAAAGGGATGTTTTGATTTTCAAATTCCTTTTCTAACACCTCATGATATATAGATTCTAAAAAGCCCGCGCCTAATTTTTATGAACCAACATACAGACTCCGATTATTTTAAAAGTTTCCTGTTCAAATAATAGCTTGCTCATTTATGTCAGTTGCAATTTATTTCCACTCACTTAATCCGTGTAATCTGTGTAATCTGTGTAACCTGTGTTAAAAGTTTTAATTGTATTGCTCCTTATAGTATTGCTGATACGCACCTGACGTGACTCGATCCATCCATTCTTTGTTTTCTAAGAACCAGTCGATTGTTTTAGCGAGTCCTTCTTCAAAAGTTACTGTGGGTTTCCAACCGAGTTCTCTATTAATTTTTGTAGCGTCAATGGCGTATCGTAAATCGTGACCAGGGCGGTCTTTTACATACGTGATTAGTTTTTCTGATGTTCCCGCTGGTCGTCCTAGTTTATCGTCCATAAGGTTGCACAACAGTTTAACCAGATTGATATTTTGCCATTCATTAAAGCCACCTATATTGTAGGTTTCATGATTTTTTCCCTCATGAAAAACAAGGTCTATCGCAATAGCGTGATCTATCACAAAAAGCCAGTCTCGGGTGTACTTACCATCACCGTAAACGGGTAACGGTTTGTTATTTACGATGTTATTAATAAACAACGGGATTAATTTTTCGGGGAAATGGTTAGGCCCGTAATTATTAGAGCAATTTGAGATCACATAAGGCATCCCATAGGTTTCTCCATAAGCTCGCACAAAATGGTCTGAACTAGCCTTGCTTGCCGAATACGGAGAATTAGGGTCATAGCTTGTCGTTTCTGTAAAAAGGCCCGTTTCACCCAGCGTGCCGTAAACCTCGTCTGTGCTCACATGATAAAAAAGTTTATCAGTAAAGTCATTTTTCCACAAGTTTTTAAATGCGTTAAGCAAATTTACCGTGCCTACCACATTGGTCATTACAAAACTTACGGGGTCGGTAATACTGCGATCCACGTGCGATTCTGCAGCGAGGTGCACGACCCCTGTAAACTGGTGTTTTTGAAAAAGCTCGTTTATAAAAGCGGCATCGGTAATATCACCCTTTACAAAGTAATAATTAGGCTTGTCTTCTAAATCGGCTAGGTTTTCTAAATTTCCAGCATAGGTAAGGGCATCGAGGTTGTAAATTGCTACGTCTGGATACCGGGTTACAAAGCGTCTTACAACGTGAGAGCCTATAAAGCCCGCACCGCCTGTTATTAATATGTTTTTTTTCATAAAGTTGACTCTAAAATAAGGACTTTTTTGGTGTTCTAAGTAATTCTACTTTTTGACTAGAGGTTGTGTAAAAACCGCTTTTGTTTCGGTTCCCCTGCCCCAAAAGGTGCGGAAACTATATTCTTTTTTTTATGCTTCCGTTCCCCGGCCCTAAAGGGTG
>DAIRDE010000099.1:0-4807 GCA_036796335.1 Nonlabens sp. | reverse complement strand
TAGTAACCATTTACTAAATTAGTAAATATTTACTAGCTTACAGCTGCTTGGTCGAGGTAAATTTGTAGAAACATTAAAAAATTATGAAAACAAAAATGAGATTATTTACAGCGTTAGCAGTTGTTGCTTTGGTTACTGCGGGTTGCGAAAAGGAAGACATTTCTACAGAAGCAAAAGTTTATACATATGAGTTCGAATCTGTTGATTTGGTTGGACTACAAGGTAATCCGAAACTGTGGTCTAAATCAATCAATGATGAGATGCCTAGCTTAATTTTGAGTAGTAAGTTGGAATCAAATATAGAAATTCCGCAACAGATATTAAATACAAAAGATGTCGTTTTGTTTGAAGAGTTTTTGAACAAAAATAAAAAGGATTTTGATGGAAAAATAACCTTTTATTTCAATGGTGTAGAAGATGAAACCTTTATTATGAATAGTCAAAATCTAACTATTGCAAAAATTGACGCTGATGAATACCCTAGAAGAAATGAATGTTCAGTTGAAGGTGTGAGGCAATGTACAAAATATAATATTTATGAAGGCATGAATACTTTTGAAAAAATAGTATGTGCTTTTGCTGGATTTGCTTGTATAGCGGAAGAAGGTGCATCTTGCACTGCGATAAATTGTTTAGGTGATCGTGCCCCTAATGATCAATTAAAAAAATAAATTATGAAATATTTTATTCAACCCTTTCGTCATGTATTTAATATCACAGAAAAAGCAAGTCTTAAGGAATTCTGGATTTTTGTACTGTTTTATGTTTTTTTAGTTAGCCCATTAATAGGATTTGCAAAAGGACTCAATTTTTTTGGAGATAGTGTTTCCATGGTAATTGGTCTAATTTTTCTCTTACCATTTTTGACGTTAGGCATGAGAAGGCTTAACGAAACTATATTTAATAAATGGCTTTTTTTAATACCATTAGTAAATTTAGTGCTTGCAGCGTTTCCACCTAAAACTGATAATGAGTAACCTATCCAACAACAATTCATTTCAGAAATGTTTACATTAGCAGGTTTTGCGTTTAGACGTAGTTTATTAGTCTCTGCTCGCGCTTCTGCGATTAGAGCAGGACTTAGTCCAATAGAGGTTGCTATTATGGTTGCAGCGTTTGGTTATTGTTTATATGTAGTAGATAATGACTTGTGGAAGTATATATAATCACTTCATATCTATCCTTTTATGATGGCTATATTAGCCCTAGTTGTCATGATATTTTATATAAAGGACATTGTTACTTTACTTAAAAACCGTGATAAAGAGTATGAAGTGAAGAATAAAACCCTTTTAGTATTGATTTGTATTTACTTTATATTAAGAGGTTTTAACTTGCTGGATGTTATAGTGCTTTAACAGCATGAAAATGCTAAAAACAACGTACCAGGGATGTGTTGAATTTTATTTACTAACTTCTATTGTTATACTTTGTTACTAACTGTCTTTATGCTAATTGTGTGATGGAGTTTATGAGTTCAACTGCTAAAGCCCTAAATTAAAACAAACACCATTTAACTGTCGCATGGCAACGGGCAAGGTAATGTCTAAACAGGATATGAACGACAAATATGGAGCGACTAAATGATATAAATCGATTGGGTATTCTAGTCAGCATACCTGTGTCATACAACCTTAATCAAAAAGCCCCGTAACTAAAAAGTTACAGGGCCTTTGTTTGTTGCGCTTTCGCGAAAGCGAAATCTATCTAACTATCAGAATCACTTGAGTTGTTATCGCGACGTGGTCTATCATCACGGCGGTCATTGCCTCTACGGTCACCACCACCACGACGGTCATCGCGACCACCGCTGCGTTTATCGTCACGCTCGCGTGGTGGGCGCTCTACCCAACCTTCGGGTTTAGGCAAACATTCCTTGCGCGATACTTTTTGCTTTTTGGTACGTGGGTCTACACCCATGTATTTTACGTCTAGCGTGTCACCTACTTTAAGTACGGTACTTGGGTCTTCTATGCGTTTGTAATCAAACTCACTCACGTGTAGCAGGGTTTCTTTACCTGGACGCAGTTCTACTACTGCACCAAACTCAAGCATTTTTACCACTTTTACATGGTACACATCGCCTACAACAGGTTCAAAAATAATGTCTTCAATTTTTGCAATCGCTGCATTTATTTTCTCATGGTCAGTTCCTGCGATTTCTATAATACCCATATCGCCTTCTTCTTTAATGTTGATAACGGTATCGGTTACTTTTTGCAAATCTTGAATTACTTTACCGCCTGGCCCTATCACCGCGCCTATGTACTTGCCTTCTATTTCCATAGATTCCATCTTAGGAGCGTGTGGCTTCACATCGGCATTGGGTGCAGGAATGGTTTCTACCAATTTACTAAGTATATGTAAACGACCGTCGCGTGCTTGCATTAAGGCGTTTGTTAGGATTTCATACGAAAGTCCTTTTACCTTAATATCCATTTGGCAAGCGGTAATACCATCGGCAGTACCGGTTACTTTAAAGTCCATATCACCCAGGTGGTCCTCGTCACCTAGAATATCTGAAAGCACGGCATACTTGTCACCCTCGGTAATTAATCCCATTGCGATACCAGATACTGGTTTTTTCATAGGTAAACCGGCATCCATCAGTGCCATGGTTCCTGCACAAACTGTTGCCATAGACGACGAGCCGTTAGATTCTAATACTTCAGAAACGATACGTACGGTGTATGGCAAGTCTGCTGGCAACATGTTTTTTAATGCACGTTGTGCCAGGTTACCATGTCCTACCTCGCGACGCGAAGTTCCACGTAGAGGACGTGCCTCACCTGTTGAAAATGGTGGGAAGTTATAATGTAGGTAAAAACGCTCTTCACCCTCGGCACTAGCCATGTCTATAATGTTTGCATCGCGCGATGTTCCTAAAGTCACTGTTGCTAGCGCTTGGGTCTCACCACGAGAGAAAATCGCGCTACCGTGGGTAGAGGGTAAATAATCTACCTCGCACCATATATCCCGTATGTCTGTGGTTTTGCGACCGTCTAGACGTATTCCTTCATGAAGTAGCACGTCGCGCACGGCTTTTTTGTGGGTTTTGTAAAAGTATTTAGCGATGAGGTCACCGTTTTCGGCCTGCTCTTCTTCGGTAAAGGTGGCTTTTATCTCGTCTTTAATTTCTGAAAATGCCGCACTGCGGTCTTTTTTTGCACTGCCCAGTTTTGCAACGTCATATACTTTTTGGTACGCCAGTTCGGCCACGCGTGCCTCGATGGTCTCGTCCTCGCGTTCTCCTTCATACTCGCGTACTTCTTTTTTACCTACGGCCTCGGCAAGAGCAAGTTGTGCGGCACATTGGTCTTTGATAGCATCGTGAGCAGCTTTAATAGCGGCGATCATATCCTCTTCACTTATCTCGTGCATTTCACCTTCTACCATCATCACGCTATCTGCACTGGCGCCTATCATCATGTCCAGGTCGGCAACTGCTAGTTGTGCATAACTTGGGTTAATAACAAACTCGCCGTCAACACGTGCAACGCGCACCTCAGAGATCGGACATTCAAACGGTATGTCAGACAGTTGTATCGCAGCACTCGCGGCTAGACCTGCCATAGCGTCTGGTATGACGTTCTCGTCGTGCGACATGAGTTGGATCATTACCTGCACCTCGGCATGGTAATCTTTAGGAAATAATGGTCGCAACACGCGGTCTACCAGGCGCATGGTAAGTACCTCGCCATCGTTAGGGCGTGCCTCGCGTTTAAAGAAGCCGCCAGGATATTTACCTGCTGCTGCAAATTTCTCGCGGTAGTCTACCGTAAGAGGTAAAAAATCGAGTCCAGTAGATTTGTAGCTGGACACAACAGTACCTAGGAGCATCGCTTTGCCGCAGGTTACAACAACGGCTCCATGTGCTTGTTTTGCAAGCGCTCCTGTTTCAATAGTGATGTCTGGCCCGTTGGCCATTTTAATCACTTGTTTAAAAACTTGTGGTTTCATAAAAAATATTAGTTAAACAATTCTCAAGTTGTGTGTGGTAGAGAAGGTGCTTACTTTAAGAGAAACCAGCTTTTTAATATGCGATTTATTTTTTTTGAGTTCGCTTTCGCGAAAGCGAACAGATCATAAAGATACGGCTATAAAACAAAAAAGGGGACACAAAGTCCCCGATTTTTTACTTTCTAATACCTAGTTCCTTAATGAGCTCGCGGTATGCGACAACGTCTTTCTTCATTTTGTAATCTAGAAGTGAGCGGCGCTTACCTACAAGAAGTACCAGACTACGCTCGGTATTGTAGTCGTGACGGTTTTTCTTAAGGTGCTCGGTCAGGTGGTTGATGCGGTACGTGAATAACGCGATTTGCGCATCGGTGTTACCGGTGTCGGTTGCTGATTTCCCGTACTTTGAGAAGATTTCAACTTTTTTTTCTGGGCTTAAATACATGCCAAAATTATTTAAATAATGAATATTATGTATGCTGGACTATCCAGCAGTGCTTAAAACTAAAGCCCTAAGCGGCTGCAAAGGTAATACATTAAGTTGTGTTATCTAAAAATTCTAGGTTTTAAATATCAAATCGCCATACGGGGATTACCTATTGCATATTACCTCATGCTGGTTAGAAAAAATTCAAATTCCAACTCCAGACCCTGACATCAGGAAATCGACAATTCTCAAATTACCAAATTTTTGCATTGACAAATTAATCCTAGAAGGATACCTTTGAGGGTTTGCCCATGCTCTTGCCATCTCCCGAAACCTCAGAAGATACACCACGTCACAAATAACTAGCTGAACTTCCCTGATTAGCGTTGACCGTTTTTAGATGTTAATTTTTAATCACTG
>DAIRDE010000098.1:0-4890 GCA_036796335.1 Nonlabens sp. | reverse complement strand
TCTTATAAACATTATCTATAAAAATTAATGTATCTAAAGCCGCATCTTTGCGCAGTTAAAAACGCAAATCACTGCGCACAATAAAGGAAACGAGGGAATTCCCTTATACACAGGCTTATGCAAACAAAATACGTACAACATACGACTACGGCAACTCTTAAGCCGCCCATGCTAACCACTGTCATCACTTATATATTATGGGTAAGTTTTATTGTTAATTTGGGCTGTCTAGCATTATTTTTTCCAGATATCCCAACAATAAAATGGGGGGAATTACTGCACTTTAATGGTTTTACACTGCTTATTTGGACCACCGTAAGCTTTTTTAGCGCTGTTGTAAGTAGCTACTCACGGCATTACCTCTTTGGTTTTAAGTATCACTCAAGGTTTGCGTTGTTATGCCTGGGTTTTACCATTGCGGTCATCACACTTGTGATGTCTAACCATTTTGCGGTTTTGCTGGGCAGTTGGTTTATGATGGGTGTTTTTATGTCCTTATTAATAGGTGTGGACAGGGACTGGCATGAAGCGCGCGAGGCATCTAGGGTTACCTTGGGCTATTTTCTTACCGGCACCTTGTTTTTAGGGGTGGGTATTTTTACTCTTGGTTTTCAAAGTAATAGTTTTTTGCTAGACGAGGTAACCATGGCTATTCCTCAAATTGAACCTGTATTTGCGCTACTGGCAGCGATTTGCATCATTCTTGCCGCTATCGTGCAATCTGCTATTTTTCCGTTTCATCGCTGGTTGCTTAGTGCTATGACTGCGCCCACACCGGCGTCAGCCCTAATGCATGCGGGTTTTGTAAATGGTTCTGGGATTTTACTGGCGCTTTTTGCGACGTTATTTTTTGAGACCCACACCCTAAATTTATTGCTGATTATAGGTGGGCTTACTGCTATCGTTGCACAATTTACAAAGCTGCTGCAGGTGCAAGTAAAGCACAAACTGGCTTGCTCTACCATCGCACAAATGGGTTTTATGATCATGCAATGTGGTTTAGGACTGTTTAATGCTGCCGTGGCACATTTAATCTTGCACGGCTTTTACAAGGCTTATTTGTTTTTATCGTCGGGAGAAGAAATCAAACGACAAGATCCAAAAAACATGGAAAGAATACGCATTAAACCGATAGAAGCATTTGCTGTTATTGTTTACGGGATTTTAGGGGCTGTTGTGTTTGTTTTTATGACAGGAAAAGGGCTCACACTCAATAGCGGAATTTTTCTAACAGTTATTGTGGCGGTAACCGTGGGACAAGCGACTTATAACATTGTAAAGCAACAAGAGCTAAACACGGCACAAAAAACATTTTTACCGCCCGTATTATTTCTAGCAGGAATCATGGCTTATGCGTTGCTTTACAATGGCGTGACTATATTGATGAAAGACATACCACTGGTGGCAGAGTCTGTTCCAATTTCTTTTGTAGAGGTTGTTTTTGCCGCTGTGTTTTTAAGCGGATTTTTTATTATGAAATTTGGTTTTTATCGCAATGTTCCATGGCTTTACGTATTTCTTATGAACCTATCGCAACCCAGTAAGCGTACCATTTTACAATTTAAGAACAAGTCCTAATGAATAAGCAGCAAAATCTTATCGATAGCATCGCACAAGCGTCAAAAGTTATAGGGAAAACATGGCCGTTGTACTCGTTTGTGACCTCTAACCCGCTTACAGGTTATGAACAAAAACCTTTTCTAGAGGCCGTACAACAAGCAAAGCACTTACTTAATGCACGCGTTTTTCCAGAAGCAGCTGTTTATGACGTGGCGCTTCTACAAGGCTCTATAAACCGTGCTATACTTATAGACACGTTAAACAAAAACGGTTTTACCGACTCCCCAGAAAATTACCTAGCATTATTGCATAAAAACGACGCAACGTCTTCAAAAAACGATAGCCACCAACTGGACCGCATAATCGCAAAATGGCTTGCTGCTTATATGGACGAGGGTCTCGCCGAATGGGAAATGCCGAACAAAGAAAAAGGACTTTATGGCGCATGGCGGTCTCTAGCAGCCTATGATAAAGAACTTAAAATATCCAAATCTACCCTATTGCCCAAAACCAGTATAGAAGCCATAGAACAAGTAATGGAGGAATTTCCTGAGACTGCTTATGAGTCTGTTTTTACCTATCACCTCGCAGCATTACCAGGCTGGACAGGTTACTTAAACCACCGCAGTGCTTCTAATACAGCGTGGCAAGAACAATTCCCCGTGAGTGTAGAAGACTACCTTGCCATACGTTTAACGATAGCCAAACAATTAGGAGCAGCCATAGCTCCAAAAGCTACAAAGCAACAAGAAGTTTCGGATTTTATAAAGTTGCAGTATGCCTGGTTACAAGCATGGGAGCAAAGTTTTCAAAGGCAGTTGTTAGATCAATTAGCTACTGGTAACGCTTCTTTAAATCAAGAGGTAATTACCTCGCAAATCCCCGACGCACAGCTTGTTTTTTGTATCGACACAAGGTCAGAATTAATACGCAGGCATGTAGAAGCCCAGGGGAATTATGAAACATTTGGTTATGCTGGATTTTTTGGTATCGCCATGGATTATACAAGTATAGCCGACGGTATTGTGCGCAAGTCGTGTCCACCAATCGTAGGGTCAGCGTTTACTGTGACCGAAAGTGCGCAAAATCACAAACACGACCTGCTCGATAAACACCGAAGAAAGACAAGTTTAAATAATTTTCAACACTTCTTTTTAGACCGCATGAAAGGTATGCTGCCATCGGCATTTGGATATGTAGAAGGAACAGGGTTGTTTTACGGTCTCTCCATTTTTGATAAAACCTTGTTGCCTAGAAGGCTTTACACAAAGTTAAAAAGTAAAGAAAATGGTCATGAGGATTATTGCGAGCCAGCTATACATGTAGCCAATGCCGCACACTTAAAAGAAGAAACAGTCACGTTGCAGGATAAGGTAGGGATTGTGAAATCGGCTTTTGATCTTACCGGCTGGAAGGCATTTGCACCGCTGGTAATATTTGCTGGGCATGGTAGCCACTCTACTAATAATCCTTTTGGATCGAGTCTGGATTGTGGAGCATGTGCTGCAAGTCCTGGACGTCACAACGCGCGTATGCTTGCAACTCTAGCAAATATTCCAGAAGTACGCGCCGCGCTTAGAGCAAACCACGGGATAGATATTCCAAACAACACCGTATTCCTGGGAGCAGAACACAACACAACCACCGATGAGATTGTCTTATTTGACAGTCACATTCCCGAAAGCCACAAGCAACTTGTTGCAGACTTAAAAGAACGCCTACTCGCAGCACAAAAAGCAGCCAGCCTCGAGCGTTTACAAGTAACTAACGACGGTGTGAAGCAAGCTGAATACAAAGCTGGAAACTGGAGTGAAACCAGGCCTGAATGGGGCCTTGCAAAAAACGCTGGTTTTATTGTAGGTCCGCGGTCCTTAACTAAAAAACTACATTTAGAAAGTCGTTGTTTTTTACATTCTTATAATTGGCAAACCGATATTACAGGGCAAGCGCTAGAGGCAATTATGCAGGGACCCATAGTGGTCACCCAATGGATAAATAACCATTATTACTTTGCTACTGTGGACAATGATACCTTTGGCGGTGGGAATAAAATCACCCATAACATCACTGGAAAGTTTGGTGTCGTACTAGGCAACGGTGGCGATTTAAAAATGGGGTTACCCCTGCAATCAGTAAATAAAACCGACGAGCTCTTGTATCACGAGCCACTGCGTTTAAGTGTTATTATAGAGGCGCCGCTTGCACGAGTGATTGATATTTTAACTCGCAATCCCAACTTACAGACCCTGCTAGATAACAACTGGATTTATTTGTTCATTATAGATCCTACAGATGGGTTCAAAAAAAGACAGTATCAATCTGGAATCGCATGGACTGTATTTGAAACGTAATACATAAACTACCTTAAAATACTTGTGGTAGAATTTCAAAAACTGTCTGACTAGAATTGTAAGCTGTAACACCCTTGTCAAAAAGCAAAAATTTGATGTATTTTTTAAAGTAGGATGTAAGATATTATTTATTGTATGGGTGCAGTATTTTGATTTATTTATTACCGACCAAAGGCGTTCTGACCCAACCTTTTTGATTCTAAAAAAGGTAAATCCTTCTAACCTGTAAAACCGAAGCATTTTAATCCTAGACTCAAAAAAACTTTGTAATTTCATACAATAGGCTTTTATGAAACGTAAAAAAAGCAGGTACACCGCGGTATACCTGCTTTTGCATTAAGTAATGTGCTTCTATCTAAAAACAGAATATAGTTTTACGCACCTGGTGTAAGGCTCACATCAAAGCTTACTTCAACATCCGTTTCACCACCAGCGCTTTCTAGTGTATTACTGTTAGGCTTTGTAGGCTCGTGTCTCAAAACTACTGTTACCGTACCACTGCCTACTGGGCCTGTTTGAACAGTGAATCGTAAACCTAAGGGGTTACCATTTGTATCGACATCTGTTTTTGTAAAAACAACACCAGCGATGTTTGTTAGATAGAAAACTTCATGCTCGTCGCTTTCTTCTTGCACTTCTAGGGTAATGTCTTCTACTGGGTTTTCCAATGCATTTAAAAACCGAGTAGACCCGGTATAATTAGCGTTTGGTCGCAACACACCTGTTATGGTATTTACGGGTAGGTTGGGACCATCGCCATCACTGTCTACAGATCTTAACACTACAGTATTACCTGTATCAGCTGCATTGATTAAGGTTACTTCTACCGTGGTAATTAGTTCTTGTTCATTGATTACTGGTGGTGTGTCATCGTCATTACAAGACATTGCTAATAAGGCAATTGCTAAAATTTGGATTTTTTTCATAATAGAAAGATTTAAAAATTAATTAAGGTTAATAAAAAGGGTTAATAAAAAGG
>DAIRDE010000097.1:0-5033 GCA_036796335.1 Nonlabens sp. | reverse complement strand
ATATTTATTTCAAAATTATGTATAAAAAAAGGCCGCCTTTTTGAGACAGCCTCTTTTACTTTCTGTTGCAAGTTCATTTGCACAAGACGAAGACGCACCGTTTCCTGATTTTAATGAATATAAAAAATGGGGTTATCATATAGGATTTATGATTTACGATGCCACAAAAAACGTAAACCCAACAGGACCTTATCTTTTATACCATGATTCTCAGAAGGGTTTTAGCGTAGGTTTTACAAAGCATTTTAGAGCAGACCATAAAATATCGTACAAAACAGGGGTTTATTTTCAGTCTACTCCTGTTTATAAGACCAGCATAACATTACGTGATGAGGATGTATTTTTTCAAGAGCAAACTCCTTATGATTTTACACTTTCCAGATTTAACTTTCATATCCCATTGCTTGTTCAATTTAAAAAACAGCTAGATAGAAACTTATATTTTAACATTGAAACAGGTTTAATGCTCGCTATTATACAGCCAGGAAGAGCTGATGGCGGCATTTTATCATTTGTAACTTCTCTTGAAGACAAACGTGAGGTTTTTGGCATTCGTGCAGAAACTATAACAAGTTCATGGGTTTTACCTAATGTTATCATATCGCCTGGTTTTTACTATCGCACTAATGCTGCGATGTATCAACTTAATTTCATTTACCAAAACTCGGTAATCAGGTATTATGAGGGTGCATATGTAGTAGATAATCTTGCAGTTTCTGCACGATCAGAGGGTAAAACAACGTTAAGTGGCGATTATATGGGAATCAGTTTTAATGTTCATTTGCGTAAAAAAAGGCGCTAACACCTATAAACAGCCAACTGGTATCACAGACCGATGTCTCAACTTTAAAAAACGACCACCAAATGTATGATTTCCTTTTAGATCAGTGCGTTTTTTGAACACTGTCACCCACTAACAACGCCACTACATAACTATAGGTTTGCATGCCTGCGGGCTGATTGTTAACCTTTAGATATTGGTTATAGGTTGCTTGCGAGACGGTTTCTACAACGCCTTCATAATCTTCCCAAAACATGCGCAATTCCCTGTAATTGGCAAGAATACCTGGCCGTATGGTTGTTTTTACTTTTTCAAAAGCCTCTAAATTATTCATTGCGAGGTCGTTCAACAAATAGTTGAGTGCAAAAATGCGTGCGCTGTATTGAAAATATGCGTCCTCATGCACTTGCCCGGCATTAATAGCGATATAATTGGCTTCATTTTCTTTAGCATATCCCAGTTGGTGTGCCATCTCATGTAAAATAAGTACAGGCGCTTTGTATAAATTTACGTTTGCATTTGTTTGCGCCTCGCCCGTAAACGGATTTAAATACCCCCCGTAACCCATGTAACTAAGTGGGGTGGTAAGTAGCGATTTTTTAATACTTAACGGTCCCATATCTTGACGCAGTTGTGCTTGTGGCACGATAGCAAAAGCAGGCGCAGCCATGGTGAATAACTCTTGCTGACTGCGCTTAAATACAACAGGCAGCGAGTCTACAGGTTGCAAGCTCGCGTGTAAGGCATTAGATGCTTCTATATACGTCGCAACCGTTTTTTCTAGTTGGGCCAGGGTATAGGTTTGCGATTTTTTAAGAGAAACATTCAGTGGCTGGCGGTAATAATTAAATCCCCACAATACATGAAATGCTGCAAGAGTGATGTTAAGCGCAGTAAAAAGTTGGAGATATCGCTTTCGCGAAAGCGAAATTAAATCACGCTTACTTATCCATAACCACCTTAAAACTAATAAAATACATGCAGTATAAATCACATCGCCCACAGAAAACGGAATCCAGCCAAACAAGTATCGCATGAAAATAGCGATGTATGGATACACGCCTGTGCTGTACCAGCGCTCTACAAAACCAGGAAAAAATCGCAAACTGTAGTAGCAAAAACATTGTGCGATAAGTACCAGGGCAGCAATAAGTACCGTTCTTTTTTTAATCATGCTGCTAATTTATAAAACAATTGCGTGCGCCGTCTTTGCCTGTGGTCTAAAAGTTTTAACGTGTAGTATTTTGTGGTAATTGCTAGCTGTTTATCGCTTTTAAAAGGATTTTTAACGACCTTTGTTTAACTAACTACACAGGATTATGAATTACATTCTTGACGATTTTAATAAGCACAAGACGCTGTTGCCATTTACCTACACACGTCCGACAAGTGCATTGCGTTGTGGCATTTTAACCTTAAAAGAAAAATGGGAAAAACACCTTGCTGCACCTGTAAGCTATCAAACCGAAGACTATTTGCAAACAAAATTTCTGTTAACTGTAACTACAGATAATACCGTGATCGCAGGTCATATTTTTGCCACAAACGCCTTGTGCGTCGCTATTAAATCGCTGGCTGTGGGACAAGCATTAGTTGCTGGTGATGAGGTAATTGCATACCGAAATTCTGAATTATTAGCTCTGGACCAACTTGTAACTTTAGAACGCATTTTGTTTACTGGCGATGTGGATGGAATCTATAAAACATGGGATCTTTTTGGTAAAAACGATAAGGCCCTGCGTGCAGATTTTGCATTGGTAACTCGGGACAGGAAAAGTTTACCCATTCCCGATGGTGTGCAGGCTTTAAGCCCAGAACATATTTTCATTGAAGAAGGTGCGCAGGTGCATTTTGCCATTTTAAATGCTTCTACCGGTCCTATATATATAGGTAAACATGCCGAGGTTATGGAAGGCAGCCTAATACGCGGGCCATTTGCTTTATGCGAGCACAGTACAACAAAATTAGGAACTAAGGTGTACGGCGCAACAACTGTGGGGCCGCATTCTAAAATAGGTGGCGAGGTGAGCAATTCGGTTATACTAGGGTATGCAAATAAAGGTCACGAGGGTTTTTTAGGAAACTCGGTACTAGGCGAGTGGTGCAATCTGGGTGCCGATACAAATACAAGCAACCTGAAAAACAACTATGCCGAAGTAAAACTTTGGGATTATGAAACCGGCCGATTTGCAAATACAGGCCTACAATTTTGTGGACTCATGATGGGCGATCACAGCAAGTGCGGTATCAATACTATGTTTAATACAGGAACTGTTGTTGGCGTAAGTGCAAATATTTATGGCGCTGGATATCCACGCAATTTTATGCCTTCTTTTATATGGGGCGGACCGCAAGGCACGCTGACTTATAAAACCGACAAAGCCTATGAAGTCGCTAAAGTCGTTATGGAACGACGCGGTTTAACACTAACGCAAGTAGATATAGACATTTTAGACCACGTTTTTGAGCAGACTAAAGTATATAGGAAGGAGGCGTAAATTAATTTGATGCAAATGATTGGGTTGTAATACTAAAAAGCAATACTGAATAAAAAATATATGGAAACCAAAAATAGAAATTTCGTAGAAAGCCCTTCAAAAAAGCATATCATTTTATTTACATCATTATGGCTTTTGAGTATTGTACTATTGGTATTGAGCGCCACTGACTTGTTTACCGAACCTTTTTTTCAAAAAAAATATGTGATGATTCACTTTTTAATGCTCGGTTCAACTCTTGCTATAGGTAAACTTCATCTTAGTTACTGGAATTGCAAGGGTTAAAATTCTCGCACAGCTATCAATAAGAAAATGTAGTACGAACGACTCTAACGTTCGATTTTTGATTTCCCAGATGGTTATAGCTAATGATATGATTATTTGGTGATAAACAGTGCTTTCTTAATTTACGGTATTCTGGCAATTTTTTCCTTAATCAATTTCATTTTTGATACTGTTAATGGCTACGCTGCTACATACGGTCGTTATAAATGCAGGAAGCAGTGATGTAATACCATAAGTATCTAGATTATTGATGGTTACTTCGGTTTTCTTATTGCTTTAATAAAGGATAGGTTTATCCTTAATGTTATGTATTTTCTGTTTTGTCGTTGCTTTGATCAAGGCACGAGCATATTGAAATAAATCCAAACATTTTTCTTGTAAAAATTTTAAAGCAACGCTCATTTTTGATTTTTTTTAGAAAAATGAGCACTTCAAATTGGCGAAAATATGTCAAAAGCCAAAGTGCTGATATGTTTGAAAACACAAACAGTTGTTAAATAAATAAAAATGAGAGTATTTTTTTAAACACCCCTAAATTTTTAGGGTATAAATTTAATAAACTGATAAATATTAGGCATAACCCCTAAAATTTTATGGTATTTGTATAAAATTACTAATATTTTAATAGATTTACCTCGTTTAAAAGGTATTTCATTAACAATATTAAAAATTAACTTTTATGAAAAAAATTACTTTATCGCTTGCACTGGTTTTTGGAGTTTTACTTACCTATGCACAAGAGACCGACGACAGCAAAATGAGCGTAGGTTTAAAACTTAACCACGACGCGTTTTTTGGGTTTGCACCTATGATGTCATTTGGTTATTCCCTATCCGAAACGTCGGCTTTTACCGCGTATGGAATCCAGTGGGGAGCTGGTACAGGCAGTGCATGGGGACAATGGACAGAATTTGGTATAGGATACAACAAAGTTGCTGGGGATTTTAATATCAACCCACAACTAGGATTTACCATGGGTAGTTTGTTATCTAGTGGTGCTGCGCAAGAAGGTATTGTAGGTGACGGTATTGTTCCTAATTTAACTGTAGGTTATAACAATGAAGATTTTGAGGGCGAGTTTTACTTTGGCTACTATGCAGCATTGAGCGATAACACGCAACTGGGAAATTCGACAAACAATTACGTTCACTACTGGGCAAACTTTGGCTTTAAAGCAAACTCCTTTCTATCATTTGGCGGTCATTTTGAAGAGCTCTATTTATCAGGCGGAGAAACTAATGGTGCTGGCAGTCTGGACCGTATAGATGGCTATCAGTGGTTAGGCCCTTATGCACAGTTTAAAAAGGGGAATGCCGGATTGCGCTTTTCTTTTGGTGCAAATTTAAACGATGGTTTTGCACCTAACGATTTTTATAAATTATCGTTTTTTGTAAATCTTTAAATCTTTTTGAAAATGCTGAATTCAACTTATAAGTGCAACAGGCCAAGTTGATTTTAATTTTTCTATT
>DAIRDE010000096.1:0-5191 GCA_036796335.1 Nonlabens sp. | reverse complement strand
AGGGTTGGGGAATGGAAACAAGAGCCGAAATCTTAAACGGCTATTTGTAATTCTTAACTTTGGATGTCTGACCACATAGTATCCAAACCTCAAAATAAATTTTATATTTACGCCCGTACTCAAAACAAGCATATGCGCCAAACAGTAGGCCTTTTTATCGTTGCGTTATTATTACTAACGGGTTCTTGTGTACCTACTCATAAAATCACCTATTTACAAAAATCTAAATCGGTGCTTACAGACTCCTTAATAAGCGTGCGCAGGATACAGTCGCCATACAGGCTGCAAGTAAACGATATCCTGTCTATTCAGGTAAAAGCTCCCTTAAACCCTGATATTACCGAGTTGTTTAATCTACAAACCGGCAATATTGTTGGCAACAATAATCTAGGAATGCAGGGCGGCGGCGCTGGTGGGTTGTATTTTTCAGGATACACGGTAGATGTTCACGGTGATATACGCATTCCTGTTTTGGGAAACGTCAAAGTACTAGGGTCCACGGTAGAAGAAGTGCGCGAACTTATAGAACAACGCCTTCTTACTGATTTTTTAAGAGAAGAGTCTAATCTTTTTGTAAACGTTAAATTAGCTGGTTTGCGCTATACAATGGTAGGCGAGGTAAACGGTACTGGCCAGAAAACGATTTTTAGGGATCAAGTAAATATTGTAGAAGCCATGGCCGACGGCGGTGGTGTGCCTATAACAGGTGATTTAACCAAGGTAAAAGTTATTAGACAGTATCCAGATGGTGTGCGTGTGCATGAATTAGATCTTACCACCCTGGATGTGGTTTACTCTCCTTATTATACGGTGCAACCTAATGATATGATTGTTGTAGATCCATTACCGCAAAAATCGCTTGGGACTGGCACCACAGGAATTTCCTCTTTCACCACTATTTTAAGTGTCTTTACGGCATTAGTAACCACCATACTCTTTGTGACTAATTTGAATTAATACTATGGAAGAGGAGCTAGAGTCATCATCGGCAACATCGGGTATTTTTGATATCAAGCGTTTTTTAGCAAAACTGGTCTCTTTTTGGTGGCTCTTTTTAATATGTTTAGTGATAGGTTGTGCCTATGCTTTTTACAAAAATAAATTCAATCAAATTAGGTACACTGCCGACGCACTTTTAAGCATAAAGGACAATACAAATCCGCTTTTTACAAATAATCAAAGTCTTACCTTTAACTGGGGTGGTACTACAGATAAGGTTACCACGGCCATTGTCCAATTTCAATCCCGGTCACATGCCGAAAGTGTAGTCGATAATTTGCAATTTTATGTAGAGTATTTTAAGGAAGGCACCTGGTATAATACCGATGTTTATAAAGCAACGCCCTTTTTTGTTTATGTAGATACCACCGCTGCACAACTTTACAAAACACCTTTAAATATTACCATTGTAGATCAGGATAACTTTGAACTTGCTGCTGTTTTTGAAAATAGCAAGTCCCCTGGTTTTCATTATGGGCGCAAACTACCTAAACGAGTACCCACACCCCAAGGTGAATGGAAAAAGAAGTACAGATTTGGTGAAAAAATAAAGGAGCCCTTTCTACAAATTACCATAGAAAAAGTAGAAGAAGTCGTTCCCACCGGTACCTGGATCTTAAACTTTGCCGACTATTGGGAAACTGTCACTAAGTACAAAGAAATTCAAGTAACACAAAAACCCGAAGGTTCGTCTATTTTACAACTTAGCCTGGACGGTCTTAATAAAGCCCGACTTATAGATTATATCAACACCAGCGCAAATGTGTTGCAACGCAACGAGCTTAATCGTAAAAACAAGTTTGCAATAAGCACCATAAGGTATATAGATAGTAGTCTGGTTGCACAAGCTAAATTATTAAAAGAGTCTGAAAACGAATTAAATACATTTCAAAGTAGCGCTGGCCTTGTAGATATCACTTCTCAAAGCCAGGACTATAATAGAAAACTCACCGAGATAGAGATACAGCGTCGGGATCTAGAAAGACGTATGAACTATTATGACAAGTTGCGCTCCTATCTAGAAAATAAAACCGACTACACAGGCATACAGGCACCGACCACCGTGGGAATTAACGAGGGTAGTATTGTAGAGTTTATTAGCAGACTCGTCTCCCTGTCCGAGGAGCGCAAGAAAAAAGAATTTACTGCCCGACCAGGCGCACCTGTTTTTGCAACCATAGATAGCGAGATACAAACGCTTAAAGCAGTAATTTATGAGAACATTGCAAGTTCTAAAAGAGTAATTTTAGAGCAACAAATAGAAATTAATAGAGAATATAGCAATGTCGATGCGCAAATAAAACGCCTCCCCAAGGAACAACAAGAGTTTTTAAAAATCCAGCGAAAGCTCGATTTAAATCAAAATGCATACAACGTTTTTCAAGCTAAAAAAGCTGAGGCTGAGCTGGTCATGGCTGCAAACGTGTCAGACATTTATATGATTGACGCTGCAAAAGACACCGGTGATCGCGGGCAAACACAGGACGGTAAGATTAATTATTTAATCGCGCTGTTAATAGGTATCACCATCCCGTTAACAACTGCTTTTATTTTAACATTAATCGATAATTTTATTCACGTTCCCAAAGATTTAGAAAGGATTTCTAACATCCCGTTATTAGGAGTTTTAGGGCGTAAAAAACACGATACAAATCTTGTGGTACATCACTTCTCAAAATCGGCTGTTGCAGAATCCTTTAGAGGGATACGCTCGAGTTTGCATTTTATATTCAATCAAGAAAGTACAGGCAACTCGCGCACGGTCATGGTCACTAGTAGTGTAAGCGGCGAGGGAAAAACATTTGTAAGCTTAAATCTCGCGACAGTTTACGCATTAAACAATAAACGCGTCGTTTTAGTAGGCTTGGATTTGCGCAAGCCTAAATTATTTGATGACTTTAACCTAGAGAACGACCTAGGGGTATCTAACTTTTTAGTTAATGATTGCAGTCTTGAGCAAATTATACGCACCACACCAATTAAAAATTTAGACCTTATACTGTCAGGTCCCGTACCGCCTAATCCCAGCGAATTGTTGATGAGTAAACGCGCAAGCGATCTTTTACTTAAACTTAAAGAGAACTATGACTACATTATTCTAGACACCCCACCACTAGGGCTTGTGACCGATGCGTTAGAAATTTCTAAACATGTAGACGCAACACTTTATTTAGTGAGACAAGGTTTTACTCGCAAACCTATGCTAGATTATCTGCAGGATAAATACACTCGTGGCGAGATAAAAAACATATCGTTTATCATGAACTACTTTAAAGATAAACGCGCTTATGGATATGGATATGGCAACTATCCTAACGGCTATCATGAGGATGGAGCCACAAAAAAAGGTTCATTACTGCGATTAAAAGATTTAAAAAAGCGGTGGAAAAAACTATTAAGCAATAAATCGTAATCGCTCATGCAAGACCAACACTGGAAATATGAGATTAAGCCAAAAGGAAAATTTATAGATCTAAATCTTGCCGAAATTTGGAGTTACAGGGATCTTCTTATCCTGTTTGTTAAGCGAGACATCACCACCGTTTATAAACAAACCGTCTTGGGACCACTATGGTTTTTAATACAACCCCTTTTTACCGCCTTTACACTTACTTTTATCTTTAATGGCTTAGCAAATATCCAGACAGGCACCGTTCCATCATTTTTATTTAATCTGGCAGGCATCACCCTGTGGAATTATTTTTCAGAAAGTCTAACATCTACTAGCAACACCTTTACTGCAAATGCATCGCTTTTTGGCAAAGTGTACTTTCCCAGGTTTATTGTGCCAGCATCGCGGGTACTGTCGGGGTTGTTTAAATTTGGTATCCAATTGCTCATTTTTGCGATGTTCTATCTTTACTTTTTATTTTTTAAAAACGCCCCGATATCCTTAGGCTACACCATTTGGGCATTGCCGCTGGTACTGCTTACGGTATGGTGCATCGCACTGGGCTTGGGGATGATTTTTAGCGCAATGACGACAAAATATAGAGACATGACCCTGGTAATCTCTTTTGGTATGAGCCTGTTTATGTATGTTTCTGGTGTTTTATACCCCTTATCCCTAGTGCAAGAAAAATTTCCCGATTATGCATATATTGTTAATTACAACCCGCTTGCGCAGGTGATAGAGGCTTACAGGTACATGGTGTTAGGCACGGGCACGGCAAGTGTTGCTGGCCTGTTGTACAGCTTTTTGTTTAGCATTTGCATCCTTTTTATAGGGCTTATTATTTTTAACAAAACCGAGAAAAGTTTTATCGACACGGTTTAACGGTGTGCACTATTTTAAGGTGGGCGATGGATTTTGACGCGATGCCCCTTGTATCCTTAAACCGCGACCTGTACCTTGTGTTTGTTTTTTGAATACTGCCATGTGTTGGTTTGTTTCGCTTTCGCGAAAGCGAAATAAATGAAAGCGAACTCCATATCAACAATCGTTAAAAACATGTGGCATTGTGAGCCAGGAAACACCTAAAATTGATGATTGTTTTTTACATTTACCCACAGTGAGTGATGTTATTTTAAAAATAGAGAACATATCAAAGCAGTACCGACTGGGAAAAGTAGGTACAGGCACGCTATCGCACGATTTAAACAGGGCGTGGCATAAAATACGTGGTAAAGAAGACCCGTATCTAAAAATAGGTGCAGTAAATACGCGAGATGCTAAGGCTACCAGTGAGTATGTATGGGCATTGCGAGACATTCATTTTGAAGTAAAACGAGGCGAGGTCCTGGGTATTATAGGTAAAAATGGCGCAGGAAAATCTACCTTACTTAAAATATTATCTCGTGTGACCAGTCCTACTACAGGAACGATTAAAGTAGGAGGTCGCATGGCGAGCCTGCTCGAGGTGGGTACGGGCATGCATCCCGAGCTTACTGGCAGGGAAAATATTTATTTAAACGGCGCCATACTAGGTATGACACGTGCCGAAATTGCTAGTAAAATAGACGATATCGTCGCGTTTTCGGGTTGCGAGATGTATATAGACACCCCAGTAAAGCGCTACAGCAGCGGTATGGGTGTGCGACTGGGTTTTGCCGTGGCGGCATTTTTAGAACCAGACATTTTGGTAGTAGACGAGGTCCTGGCCGTGGGCGATGCCGAATTCCAAAAAAAGGCGATCGGTAAGATGCAAGACATATCTAGCAGCAGTGGTAGAACGGTGCTGTTTGTAAGTCA
>DAIRDE010000095.1:0-5373 GCA_036796335.1 Nonlabens sp. | reverse complement strand
AGGTAGGAATCATAGGCGCAGGAACTATGGGCAGTGGTATTGCGCAAGTAGCAGCAACAGCTGGTTGCAGGGTGACTTTATTTGACCAGAATCAGGCACAACTGGATAAAGCGCGAGTTGACCACGATACAGTGCTGCGCCGTCTGGTTGAAAAGGGTCGTATAGACGACGCCGAAAAATCTCGCATTCAGGAAAAAATTTCTTATGTTAATGATATTCAATTGCTTAGCAACAGCGATTTGACCATAGAAGCGATTGTAGAAAATCTAGATATAAAGAAAAAAGTGTTTCAACAACTAGAATCTCTTGTTTCTAAAGAGTGCATCATCGCCTCAAATACTTCTAGTTTAAGCATCACAAGCATTGCCGCATCACTTGTGCATCCGGCGCGGTGTATCGGTATTCACTTTTTTAATCCAGCACCCTTAATGCCGTTGGTTGAGGTGATTCCTGCAGTACAAACAGCCCCGCACATCACTGCGATTTGCGAGACAACCCTCACAAATTGGAACAAGGTTGTTGCCGTTGCGAGGGACACCCCTGGTTTTATTGTAAACCGTGTAGCGCGACCGTTTTATAGCGAGTCGCTGCGCATGTATGACGAGGGAATCGCCAGTTTTGCAACCATCGACTATGCGCTTAAAGCATTGGGATTTAAAATGGGACCTTTTGAACTCATGGATTATATAGGGCACGATGTCAACTATGTGGTGACCGAAACCGTCTTTACAGCCTTTTACTTTGACCCGCGTTACAAACCGTCGCTCACTCAAAAACGACTGGTTGAGGCTGGTTGGTTAGGTCGTAAAACGGGAAAAGGCTTTTATGATTATAACGATGTGGATAGTGAGTTCGCTTTCGCGAAAGCGAACCCCCTAAAAACACCCGAACTTTTAAAAGAAATACAAGACCGTGTACTTGCCATGCTTGTCAACGAGGCTGCAGACGCCCTATTTTTAAACATCGCGAGCGCAAAAGCCATAGACAGCGCGATGACCAAAGGAGTGAATTACCCAAAAGGATTGCTCGCCTGGGCAAACGAAAAAGGCATAGATTGGTGCGTGAATCAGCTAGATGCGTTGTACGACACATACCGCGAGGACCGCTACAGATGCTCGCCTATATTGAGGAAGATGAACGTGGCAGGAAGTTTATTTAGTTTGTGAGTCGATGAGTCGCTGAGTCTTTGAGTTGGTGAGTTTGTGAAACCTCTGAGGTTTTGAGCGCATGGAGTAGTAAGGAAAAACCTTTGAGGTTTTGATGTAAATGTACTTTTAGTTTGTGAGTATTTGAGTCGCGTAGTCCTTGAGCCTCGGTTTATGCAAATGTGTGCGTTTCGTTAATTTTAGTTCATTGCTTTGGAGTAGTTGATTTATAGTTAATAGCTTTTTTTCAGTAGTTTGTATGTTTGACAGTAGTTACAAGTTTAAGTTTGAAGATTTGCTGGTTTATCAAAAAGCCATGATTTTTGGCGAAAAAGTAAATTTGCTCACTGAAACTTTTCCAAAAAAGGAGGTTTACAGATTATCCTCACAATTTGCTCGCGCAGCAGACAGCATAGCCGCAAATATTTCAGAAGGTTACGGTAGTACCGATTCAAATTTCAACAGATATCTAAAAATGGCGTGGGATAGCAGCTATGAATGCGTAACTTGGAACTCTAAAGCATTTTTAAGGAAATATATTACGTACGAAATTTTTGAAGAAAACAGAAAAGACTTAACAGAGCTAGGTAAAATGATTTCAGCATTAAGACGAAGTCTTAAAAACAAATAAAAATTAACAACAGAATTTCAAACTCAAAAACTCACCATCTCACAAACTAAGAGACTCACCAACTCACAGACTCACAAACCCACCAACTAAAAGACTCAAAGACTCACGAACTCACCAACTCAAAAACCCACCAACTCCATGACTCAAAAACTAGACGGCAAAAAAATCCCACATAAAATGCTATCGCTAGACCCATACTCCAAATGGTTAGGCATGGAAATACGAGCTGTAGAAATAGGTGCGGTAACTTTAGGCATGACCATCCGGCCCGAAATGCTGAATAGCATGGGCAAAGCGCACGGCGGGATTACCTATGCACTAGCCGATACTTGTTTTGGGTTTTCGTCAAACACCCATGGTAAGTATGCGGTATCCATAGAAACCAGTATTAATCACATAGAAGCGCTAGAAGCGGGTGACTACATCACAGCTACCTGCACCCTAGATAAAACCAAAACAAAAGTAGGTTTTAACATCGTTGAAGTTAATAAAGGCGACGAACTGGTAGCGCTTTTTAAAGGGGTGGTTTATAGGACTGGTAAGGAGTGGGAGTAAGGATAAAGTTGCCGCTAGTGATTTCGATCTTCTTATGAATTTTCACAATGTATAATTGAGTCCAATAGTAAATTGTAACGGTCGCAAGGAGAATTGGTTTAGACTGATGGCGTTATTTCCACTTGTTGCGGTTGTAAAGAACCGCTCGTTGAATATGTTGTAAAGCTCAGCCCTTAGAAATAGTTTTTTGTGGGGTTGATAGTAAAAACTGCTATTGAATAAGGTATTCACATTTGTGTTACTGCTGCTAGAAAAAGAGCTTATTGCTGTCTCTGAATTAAAACTCCAGCGCGTTTTTTCTGAGAGGTATAAATCAATCCCCAAATTGTGTAACTGAAAGGTATTTGTGGCTCTTGAATCATCTACAAGCGACAGTCCAAAGTTGATAGTACCTTCATAATTAAGCGCATAAAAACCACCTTTAGACCAGCTCCATGTGGTGTTAATCGTATGATTAATCAGGGTGTTTTTTTGAGCGCTGTTGTTGAAAATCTGTTCGATTGTTGTCACGTCGACATAATAATTACTTTGTGTCGATAGGTGTTTAA
The DNA here is from genome assembly GCA_036796335.1 of Nonlabens sp. Taxonomy (GTDB): domain Bacteria; phylum Bacteroidota; class Bacteroidia; order Flavobacteriales; family Flavobacteriaceae; genus Nonlabens. Next base: position 2,494 of record DAIRDE010000095.1, on the reverse strand, counting down.
AAAAGCGTTTAGAGAGTGACGTGACGTTCCTTAACGTACTAAACTGATTGTCTTGTCTTATGGCTGTAATTTGAATCAAGCCGCGCTCGTCGAGCGTACGATTAAAAATAAACTCTGATGTGGTGCTGCTGTAGGTAGTATTGTTTTTCAATAAATAGCCAGACAAAACATCACTGTAACTAAAAAATATGGAAGCGTCATTTGTACGCATGACATTAATATCCTGTGGGTTTGTGCTTAAATTATCAAATTGTCTTAAAATTGTCCCAGGATACAAAGCGTCAAATCGTGGAATGGAATTTTTTACAGACCCACTAGCGCCGGCATCCCATTTTAGATTAAAGCTGTGTGAGGCAGTTGCTGTCATGTTTAAAAATAAATAACGATCATTTTGCTGCGTATCTGTTATTTTTTCTGATCGATGGACATCATAAAAAGTCGCATCTGGATTTATGGTAAATCGAATCCTTTTCCAGTCAAACGTAGATGACAATTGTGTACGTGATTCAAATGTTTGCATTTTAAAATCAGTTGCAAAAGGAGAAGCATTGCCGTTGTCATTTTGGTTATTAAGTAAACTTTGTAGTTGTTCACTGGCCACTTTTAAGCTTTGTCTAGCCTTCCATTGAATGTTGAAAAGATTAAATGTGTAGCCCGAGTGACCAGCAATATTAAATTTTTCTATATGGATATCTTGACTTGTGAATTCTGGTGCAATACCGGGGATAACATCTGTAAATACTGCCGGATTTGTTTGTAGCAGTTCGTCTACCGCTTTGTATTCAAACAGCATACCGCTGTCTATTATCTGGTTATTGATGGTGTTTTTTACTTCCATAATATTAGTTACAGCGCGGTTTTTATTTCTAAAATCGGCATTTATCGCATCTCCATTTAAAACATGGAGAGAACGTCCATCTTGATGAGAAGAAAGCGCCGATAGTTTGTTGTTTATGTATAAGTCGTCTCTATTAATCTCTATGGTATTTCCTATTTGATAACGTGTTTGGGTTAGTTTATTTAAGGAGTTGCGAGTTACTTGTAAACTATCATTTCCAGTAAAAAATATACTTCGGTTATTTTTTTCTATGTTGCTGTCTTCAAAATTATAATCTAGTGAACCCTTAATGATAAGCTCATTTGGCAAGGATACGAGCATATCATTAGTTGCAGATGCTGATGTGTTGTCCAGCCAGTATCTGTTGGATATGGTGTTACCCTCAACCTCTGGTGGTGTTATAATAGCAGTGTTTGCAAGTTTTAATTGTGAAATTTCTAAATTACCACGGGTGAGCGATGTGCCAAATTCTTGCAGCGACTTGCCTATATTATTCCCTAGCAAACTCGCTATATTTTGTACCTTTTCTTTCAAATAAATAGGGGTAACCTCACCGCGTGCTGTTGTTAAGGGTGTCCCGATATCTGCAATCGCTGTCCCAAATAAAAGTTTCTGGTCTTTCTTTATCTTAAGATTGAGTGCCACCTCATTACTCAGTGTTCTACCTATATCGATGCGGGCGTGATTGTGTCGCCTTAAAACCTCAATGTCTTTTACTGCCTCTGCGGGAATTCCACGTGTGGCAATATTGTACCTGCCTTCTAATAAATCTACTCCATTAAGATAGAGGTGGCTTATAGGTTGCTCGTTGTAGGCTATTTGTCCATTTTCGGCTACGGTAATCCCAGGTATGCGTTTAATAACCTCTTCAATGGTGTAATCTTTTTTTTCTTTAAGCGCCTCTACATCATAGCGTATAGTATCACCTTTAATTTCGATACTTTTTTGAGCTTCTACAAGTACCTCCTTTAATTCATTGTTGAGCCTAAAAAGAGTTAGTTTATGTAGTTTATTAAAATTAGTGATGACAAATTGTTCAGGCTTAAAGGAAATGTGCCTTGCCTCTAGGAAAACGGAATCTATGGGTTCACCAAGTTTTATATTAAATTCTCCTGCTTCATTTGCTGTCTTAAAACCTATGATGGTAGAATAGCTACTGTCTTTGTATGCTGTTACTATGGCATAGGACAAAGGTTGACTTATAGAATCTGCAACTACACCTTTTATGGTAATTTGAGCCGCACAAAAAAAAGGCACCCATAAAAAGAGCACCATTAATAAATAAAAATATTTTTTTTTGCTTTTACTCAATATGATCTATTTCTATAAAATTGTAAACTTCCATATCATCAAGTGATTTATTTTTTAAATTGATACCATCATTATTGGTAACTAATTTTACGTTGCTTGGATCAGCTTGTCTACGACGCAGATAAGCCATGCGTTGCTCAAATCCTAAAGATAGGTACGCTTGCTGGTGTTTGTTAAATGCTTTGCGAGTTGTTTTTTCAAAAGCCTCTTTGGTGACACTCGGGTAATGTTCTAATCGCACAATTTTTTTATCTACATAACGTACGAGTGAATACTTAAAGATACCATCAGTGTCGCTTATCTCTACAATGCAACCAGGTAACCCCTTGAATTTATAAGGACCTA
>DAIRDE010000094.1:0-5664 GCA_036796335.1 Nonlabens sp. | reverse complement strand
TCTAACCTCTATCATCTCACCTCTAACATCTCATATCTTAATACTTAATACTCAATACTAATTACCACATACAAAGAAAAAAATAATGACCGAAGGAAATTTTGTAGACTACACCAAAGTATTTGTATCATCTGGCAAGGGTGGTAAGGGAAGCACGCACCTGCACCGTGAGAAATACATTGACAAAGGCGGTCCAGACGGTGGCGATGGTGGTCGCGGCGGTCATATTATTTTGCGTGGTAATAAAAACTTGTGGACGCTTTACCATTTTAAATATCAGCGTCACTTTAAAGCAGAACAAGGGGGTAACGGCGCAAAACAAAACCGCACAGGTCTAGACGGTACCGATGTTTATGTTGACTTACCATTAGGTACTGTCGTAAAGGATGCAGAAACAAACGAGGTGATTTATGAAATGCTTAACGATGGCGACGAGTTTGTCTTGTGTCGTGGTGGTAAAGGCGGTTTGGGAAACTGGAGTTTTAGAACAGCCACCCGACAAACACCACGTTTTGCACAACCAGGTATGGAAGGCGAGGAGATGGAAGTCATTTTTGAAATGAAGGTCCTGGCCGATGTAGGTCTGGTGGGTTTTCCCAATGCAGGAAAATCCACGTTGCTGTCAGTGCTTACCAGTGCAAAACCTAAAATTGCCAACTATGAGTTTACAACCTTAAAACCCAACTTGGGTATTGTAGAATACCGAGATTTTAAATCTTTTGTCATTGCCGATATTCCGGGGATTATAGAAGGTGCAGCCGAGGGTAAGGGTATAGGCCACCGCTTTTTGAGACATATAGAACGCAACTCGACCTTGTTGTTTTTAATTCCTGCCGACTCTAAGGACATCAGCGCCGAATTTGACATCCTCTTAAATGAGCTTAAAGAATACAATCCCGAGCTGCTAGACAAAGAACGATTTGTCGTTATATCAAAAGCCGATATGCTGGACGAGGAGCTTATGCAAGAAATGCGAGAAGGACTAGACGATCAGGGAGCCTTTAACGGTGCACCCTATATGTTTATATCCTCGTTAACACAATACCACCTGCAAGAATTAAAGGACCAGTTGTGGGAAATGCTTAATAAATAAATTAAAAAGAATCACATGAAAAAAATCATTTTTGGCTGTAGCTTACTGTTAGTAAGTATCTTACACGCGCAAACGGCTAGTTCTATTATAGGTACATGGAGTTTTGACAAGATAGATACATCCAGTCTGTCCGACGGTCTTAACGAGGATTCGGTACCCATGTTAGCAACCATGTTCGGTAGTTTTGAAATAACCTTTGATGGTTCTATCTACAACCTGAGCATGATGAGTGCCAAAGAGTCTGGTGCCTATAATTATGCAAATAAAAAGATTACCTTAAAAGACGGTACTATAATCACCTTTTTAAGTGATGCCAGTGCAACGGTAGCCGCGGGTGATATCGTGTTTTTTATCAAACCAGGTGCTTATGTAAAAGAAGTAGTTTCCATGGAATTCCTTACGCAAGACACCTATGAAAATATCGTAATAAATACCGACCTTATTTCTCAAAAATGGCAGGTTAAAGAGGTAAGATCAAACCAAGATAACGAAGAAGCCGAGATGATTGCCGCTCTTGTAAAATTAATGAGTTTTGATTTTAAGAAAGACGGTACATTTAATCTGTCCATTGCAGGTGTGGGTGAAGATACCACCTGGCAGTTGGGTGAAGAAAAAGGAGAACTCCTGGTATCCATGGGCGATAATAACAGCAATGTGTTTTTTGTAAAACAACTTACAAAAGACAGCATGATTATCGAAATGAAAGAAAATGAAGTGTTGATTTACCTCATTCCCATGAAGGCATAATTTTGAACCGTACAAAAAACAAATCACTACTTTTTTGGAAGTAGTGTTTTGTTTTTTAGTCCAGCGATACGCATCTTTTATTTGTATAACAAATAGGGTGTACGCATGGTTTTAAACGTCTCAATATCTTTTTTCCAAGTGTCACTTATTTGTGCGGCAGTCATTCCTGCTGTTATTTGCTGTTGCAATTTTGCAGTACCTGCCAGTTTGGTGAAAAAGCTATTAAAAAAAGTTTTTTTATCGGTTGTACGGTTATAGGCGTCTATAAGAAACTGCAAGTCTAGGGTAGTTAATTTTTTATGATCACTCAGGTTAACACCATGACACACGATACCGTTGTGCAGCGGGTTTGTTGCTCCTTCTATAGGTTTTGGGGTAAAGGTAAAACCGTTATCATATTTTAAAAAGGGTGAGCCATAAATTTGAAAAGGCATGGTGGTGCCACGTCCCACACTCACATTAGTTCCTTCAAAAAAACATAAACTCGCATATAAATTTATAGACTGGTCGTTAGGCAGGTTAGGCGATGGTTTTATGGGCACGTGGTATGGCATGTTGCGCTCATAATTTTTAATAGGTAAAACCACCAGACCACATTGCAAGCGGTATTCTAGCCAGTATTCGCCGTTTATCATTTTAGCGTACTCGCCCACGGTCATACCGTGTAACACAGGAATGGGGTGCATGCCTACAAAGCTGCTGTGCGCAGGCTCGAGCACGGGACCGTCGACAATATTGCCGTTAGGATTAGGTCTGTCTAAAACCACAACCATGATATCCTCGCGAGAACATGCCTCCATGACATAATGTAAGGTAGAAATATAGGTGTAAAAACGTGCCCCCACATCCTGAATGTCAAAAAACACATAGTCCAAACCCTCGAGCTGGGCTGGCGTCGGTTTTTTATTAGACCCGTATAGCGAAATGATAGGAAGGCCTGTTTTTTTATCCACGCCATCTTTTATGTCCTCACCAGCATCGGCAGTACCTCTAAAACCATGCTCAGGGGCAAAAACTTTTTTCACGTTGACCCCGCGACTTATTAAGGTGTCCACCAGGTGGGTATATGTGGTGTTTGTATTTATACTACCGTCGGCTAGGGTTAATGGGCTAGAACGCACAACACTCGTTTGGTTGCATACGACGGCTATATTCTTTCCTATAAAACCTGCAATCCATGTTTCTAGGCGGTCGGCGGCTGGAATAATTGGCTGGTCTAGTGATGCAGTGTTTTTAACCGTCCCCGTCACTTGTGTGCTGTCTGCAACGGTCGCTTTATCACCGCTGGTGCCACCTCGGGCATTGCAGCTGGTAAAACTAAAAGCTACTGCGATTATGGTATATTTGAAAACTGAAAAACGAACATTGAATCTAGAATACTTCATAGCAAAAAGAGTGCAGCATAGCGCAGGCTATAAAAATAGTGTAAGTGCGCCGATTATAAAAATAGCTATCGCAGCAATTGCCATAGGCATGGTCGTGATGATTATCGCTATTGCTACAGGAGTGGGTCTGCAAAAAAAGATCAAAGAAAAAGTAAGTGCCTTTAACGGCCATGTAAGCATATCGTTGTTTGATAGGAATAATTCTATTACCACGATAAAACCTATCAGTATCCATCAGGATTTTTATCCGCGTTTTAAGTCGGTACCCGAGGTAACCCATATACAGGCCATCGCTACAAAGGGTGCCATGATACGCACCGCGACAGATTTTGAGGGAGTGATTTTTAAAGGTGTAGGAAAAGATTACAACTGGAATTACTTTAAGGAGTTTATGGTGGCAGGCAAGCTACCGCGCATTGCAACGGGCGATGCCTCGCGCGAGATTTTAATATCAGACGATATTGCCCGCAGGCTCACGCTTAAGGTGGGCGACAAGGCACCCACCTATTTTGTAAACCAAAACGAGCGCCCCATCGCTCGCGCATTTGTAATTAGCGGTATCTATGATAGCGGCCTCGAGGAATATGACTCTAAGTTTATCATAGGCGACCTTCAACACATCCAAAAAATAAACAAGTGGCAACCAGACGAGGTCGGCAGGTTTGAACTATTTATCGAGAATTTTGACAAACTAGACGAGGTAGGTGCAAAAATCTACCGCAATTCTGGTCAGTTTTTAAGCGCCGAAACAATTAAAGAGCAGTATCCCGCGATTTTCTCTTGGCTCGCCTTGTTAGACTCAAATATTTACGGGATTATAGCCATTATTTTAATCGTGGGAATTATTAATATGACTACCGCACTGCTGGTCCTTATCCTAGACCGCACCCACATGATAGGCGTTTTAAAATCACTGGGCGCAACAAACTGGAGTGTACGCAAAATATTCTTACACAACGCGATAAGCCTTATAACAAAAGGACTTCTTATAGGTAACGCTATAGGATTAACCTTGGTCGCGATACAGTTTTACTTCAGCCCGTTTAAACTAGACCCAGTAACCTATTATGTTACCGAGGCTCCGGTTTTTATCACCTGGTGGCATGTAGCGCTTCTCAACGCAGGCACCTTTATTTTATGCATGCTTGTCCTTATTGTTCCTACCTATATAGTTAGTAAAATAGCCCCGGTAAAAGCCATGCGCTTTGAATAGTGTTGAGGTAGGTGGTGTGTTACGCTTTCGCGAAAGCGAACACCCCTAAAATCATTTTAATTGGACAATGCCTGTATCTACTTAAAAGTGGGCCGCAGTACTACTGGCTAACTAGTAATTAGATTAGATGTTAAAGCCCTAACCTGTCAATATACAAAGTGCTATTTTTGCCATTCAAATAGATTTCATGAAATACGCAGAAAATATACTGGGCACCATCGGCAACACACCACTGGTAAAAATGAATAAAACAGTGGCCGACCTGCCTTGCCTAGTATTAGCAAAATACGAAACCTTTAATCCCGGAAACTCGGTTAAAGACCGTATGGCACTTATGATGATAGAAGATGCCGAAGCCGACGGCCGCCTAAAACCAGGAGGAACGATTATAGAAGGGACTAGCGGCAACACCGGTATGGGACTAGCCCTCGCGGCAATAATGAAAGGGTACAAACTTATATGTGTGCTTGCCGATAAGCAGTCTAAAGAAAAAATGGATATTTTGCGTGCCGTAGGGGCACAGGTGCATGTGTGTCCCACAAATGTTGAGCCTACCGACCCACGCTCATATTACAGTACGAGCAAGCGTTTAAGTCAAGAAATCCCTAACTCGTGGTACGTAAACCAATACGACAATCCTTCAAATTGCAAGGCGCATTACATGAGCACAGGTCCCGAAATATGGGAGCAAACAGACGGTAAAGTCACCCATTTTATTGTAGGTGTAGGGACAGGTGGCACCATATCGGGCGTAGGTTCGTATTTAAAATTGCAAAATCCAAATGTTAAAGTTTGGGGAGTAGACACCTATGGATCTGTATTTAAAAAGTACCACGAGACGGGTATTTTTGACGAAAACGAAATCTATCCCTACGTCACCGAGGGAATAGGTGAAGACATTTTGCCTTTAAATGTGCGTTTTGAAATTATCGATGGATTTACAAAGGTTACAGACCGTGATGCAGCCGTTTATACCCGCAGACTCGCAAAAGAAGAAGGCATGTTTCTAGGAAATAGCGCCGGCGCAGCGATTAAGGGAGTGCTGCAAATACACCAGGAGTATGGATTTACAAAAGATGATGTGGTCGTTGTGTTATTCCACGATCACGGCAGTCGCTATGTGGGTAAATTTTTTAACGATGACTGGATGCTAGAAAAAGGCTACATCAATAAAGACGGCAGCTATCCACCAGACGAGAAATAATAGGTAGCATGCTTTTGTAATA
>DAIRDE010000093.1:0-5770 GCA_036796335.1 Nonlabens sp. | reverse complement strand
AATCAATATTTTTTATGGTGTTTTTGCTTATTAAAATGCTTGCTAGCCAAGTCTTTTTGAATCTAATAAACTCAAATCGCTATAACTTTTTCTAACCGCAGCCTTTTCTTTAATCTTAAACGGTATGACTTCTACCTTAAACAACATACAAGCTTGTGTTTCCGCACTACATCGACGGTGCTTAGTGCAAGCTTTTAGGATTGGGTAACGGAAACAAACGAACGGTCTTGTAATTCTAAGTGATTTATTTAAATGTCCCAACAAAATTAATGGTCCTTTACGTCAAACTCATGTAGTTTAAGGTTGTCAATTAGGCGTACACCTTCTAAATGTGCGACTATAAAAGCGCGGTACTTGCCACCTTTGGTTTTACGCTTTACGGGGAGCAGTGTCTCTTCATGAGCAATGGTGAAATATTCAAGGGAAAGTTCGTTTTGTTGCTCGTACAGTCGCTTAATGTAATGTTCGGTTTGTTTTGTGCTGTGGTTTGTAAAATAGGATTGGGCCAGCATTAAGGACTTATGAATAAAAGCTGCTTGTTGCATCCCTTGTGCTGTCAACCTGCTGTTTCTAGAGCTCATCGCTAACATGTTTTCTTCTCGATAAATGGGTGCAGCGATTACATCAATCGGTAGGGCTAGTTTTTGTACTAGTTTTTTAACGATTTGCAGTTGCTGAAAATCCTTTTCCCCAAAAACTGCAACGTCAGGTTTTAAAACGTTAAAGAGAAACTCTAGAATAGTCCCAACCCCATCAAAGTGTCCCGGCCTATTTGCGCCTTCCATGATTAGTTCAAGGCCGTCATAGTCGTATTTTTTAGCACTTACTTTATTTCCATAAACATCATCTACTGCAGGCGCATAGACAATCACACGATTTGCACCCAGCACTTCTTCTATTTTTTGCGCGTCTTTTTCTAGATCTCTCGGGTATTTTTTTAAATCGGTGGCATTGTTAAATTGCGTAGGATTTACAAAAATAGAGACCACCACATAGTCTGCAAGGGTCATAGCTTGTTGCATCAGCGCTATATGTCCAGCGTGTAAAGCACCCATAGTGGGCACAAAACCTATGCGGTTACTGTGTTTCCTAATATTTTCTAGACGCTTACTTAAATCGTCGTGCTTGAAAAAGGTAGTAATCATAGATTGTGGGGAACAGCCTACAAACATAAGCTTTAGCGGCTTAAGTGCAATAAATTTTGTATTTTTACACCTTGCTATAAAACTAGCTGCAATAATTGCATTTATGAAGGAAAAAAGAGTTCTATACGTCTCCTCAGAAGTTATTCCCTATCTACCAGAAAATGAGGCATCGTCTATGTCCTACCTAGCCCCTAAAATGGTAAATGACCGCGGTGGTCAAATAAGAATTTTCATGCCCAGGTTCGGTAATATTAATGAACGCAGACACCAGTTGCACGAGGTAATACGATTAAGCGGGATGAACCTTGTTATCAACGACCTAGATATGCCGTTAATTATTAAGGTAGCTTCTATCCCTAAAGAACGAATGCAGGTTTATTTTATTGATAACGAAGATTATTTTAAGCGCAAAGCTACCTTTACAAATGAAAAAGGAGAGCTTTTCCCGGATAATGACGAGCGTGCCATCTTTTTTGCAAAAGGTGTGCTAGAAACTGTAAAAAAATTGAATTGGGGACCAGATATCATACATGTGCAGGGGTGGATGGCTAGTTTGTTGCCACTCTACTTAAAAAATTATTACGGTAACGACCCACTTTTCAAAGACAGTAAAATAGTAACTTCGATTTATAATCATTCTTTTGAAGGAGCGTTAGATAGTACGATGAAGAATAAACTTGCTTACGACGCATTTGAGGATGCGTGTCTAGAGCGGTTTGAAGAACCTACATTTTTAAATCTTATGAAATCTGCTATAGAAAATAGTGACGCCATTATTAAAGGAAGCGAGCAATTAGATAATGAGCTAGACATCATGATTGATGCATTAGAAAAGCCCGTGCTAGAATATAAATCTCCAGAAGAATTTGCCGATGCTTATGAGCGTTTTTATTTACAAGAAGTTTTAGAAAAGAAAGATGAAGCTTAATATGAAGACTATTTTTAAAAGCATTGCAGCAGTTGCAACAGTGATTTTTTTAACGACTGCCTGTGATTCAGATATCAACTCCTTAGGAACTGATTTTTTTGGCGTTGACGTGGACAACATCATAAAAAGTGAAGAGTTTGATGTCGTTACCTTTGGGACTGCATTAAGTCCTGTTCAAACAAACAGATTTACATCACAGCCATTCGGAATTTATGTAGACCCTGTTTTTGGGAAAACAACCTATGATTTTGTGACACAAATCACCGTACCATCTGCAAATCCTGATTTTGGCACATCGGTAGTTTTAGATAGTGTAGTTATTTCTATTCCTTTGTTTTCAAGAGTAGAGACCGTAGAGGGAGACAATAGAATCTACAGGTTAGATTCTGTTTACAATACGACTGCATCCATAGGTTTGAAAATTTTTGAAAATAGGTTTTTCCTGAATAGTTTTAATCCACAAAATCTATCAGAGCCAGCTACTTATTTTTCAGATTTTGGGCCAGTGATTGACAGCAATAAAGGCGATTTAATATTTGAAGATCTCATATTTGTACCTGATCCTAGAGAAATACGGTTGTCACGAGTAAATGACGAGGGTGAAAGAAACGTTACGTTAAGAGAACCGCCAGCATATCGCGAGACTATCGCAAGCGCCACCTCGGCACAGTCTTCTTTAGTACAAAACATCAATTTCTGGAAGTCTAAAATATTTGACCAACAAGGCAATGCTAACCTAGCAAGTGTCAGTGCCTTTCAAAACTATTTTAGGGGCTTATATTTTCAAGTTGATAATACAAGTGCAAATGGTAACCTCAGTTATTTTAATCTAAACGATGCAGCGGTTATCATGTATTACAGGTCTTTGATACCTGACAGTTTTGATTCTAATAACGATGGTAGTACAACCGATCTGATAGAATTAAGCAGCACATACCGCATGAACTTTAGAGGCAATCGGGCAACCCTAATTAATAGACAGCTTAATCCAGCCATTCAAACTGCATTGCAAGCAGGTGGTAATACAGTTACTGGTGACGCAAGTCTTTATTTGCAAGGCGGGCCTGGCTCCATGGCATTCGTAGATTTATTCGGTCCAGACCTTGATATGGATGGCGAGGCAGATGCGCTTACCGCATTAAAAGCTAGAGAAGTGGTAATTAATGATGCTACTTTAACCTTTTTTGTAGATCAAGCACAAGTTACCCCAGGAAGAACGGAACCTGAGCGTATCATTATTTATGATGCTGATAACCTGCGTATTCTTTCGGATTTTGTAACAAACTCTTCAAACCCTGTCGCGGCTATAAACTCAAATACGTCGCATTTAGGTAGATTAGAACGGGTAACACCAGGAAATCTAAATACTGCTGGGGTGCAATATAGATTAAGACTTACAAACCACATCAGCAATATCGTCAATGCTGGTCGAGAAAATTCAAGGTTGGGAATACTTGTTACTCAAAATGTAGACGCGCTAGTGCCTCTTTCAAACGTTTTTGATAATAACACAGCAAATGCGGTCGATGTTCAAAGAGTTTTTTTAAGTAGCGCCATATCTCATGAAGGTACTATATTGCATGGAAGTAATAGTCCTGATGTTACAAAAAGACCCGTTTTCAAGATTTTTTATACAGAACCTAACTAATTACCAATAAATATATGTGTGGAATAGTCGGATACATAGGCCACAGACAGGCTTACCCAATCATCCTCAATGGACTTAAGCGTTTAGAATACCGTGGCTATGATAGCGCAGGAATTGCTATTTATGACGGTTCAAAGCTCAAGTTCTCAAAGACAAAAGGTAAAGTTGCAGACCTTGAAGTTAAAATGGAGTCTGAGGTGGATACCGCAGGAACCATAGGCATAGGCCACACACGATGGGCCACACACGGTGTTCCTAATGATGTAAACTCACATCCACACTTTTCTAATAACGGCGATTTAGTTATTATCCACAACGGTATCATTGAAAATTATGATGCCCTAAAAAAGGAGTTAGTTAAAAGAGGGTACACTTTTCAGTCAGATACAGATACGGAAGTACTGGTAAATCTTATAGAAGACGTTCAAAACAACCAGAAAGTAGGACTAGGTAAAGCGGTGCAAATCGCCTTAAATCAAACCATTGGCGCCTATGCCATAGCAGTGTTTGACCGAAAAAAACCGAATGAAATTATTGTTGCAAGATTAGGTAGTCCACTAGCTATAGGGGTAGGAGACAACGAGTTTTTTATTGCAAGCGATGCTTCTCCCTTCTTAGAATTTACTAAAGACGCCATTTACCTAGAAGACGGCGAGATGGCACTTATCCGTACACACAAGGTTATTAAAATACGTAAAATCCACGACGACTCGCTTGTTGCACCTTATGTACAGGAACTGCAAATGAATCTCGAGCAAATAGAAAAGGGAGGTTATGACCACTTTATGCTTAAAGAAATTTATGAGCAACCAGATGCTATACGAGACACCTTGCGCGGTAGAATGCTTGTAAAAGAAGGTATTATAAAAATGGCCGGTGTTGATGATAACATGAACAAATTCTTAAACGCAAAGCGCATCATCATCGTTGCCTGTGGTACCTCATGGCATGCAGGCCTGGTTGCAGAATATATCTTTGAAGAACTGATACGCGTGCCGGTAGAAGTAGAATATGCATCCGAATTTAGATACCGCAACCCGGTAATCGATAAAGATGATATTGTCATAGCCATTTCTCAAAGTGGAGAAACCGCCGATACCATGGCGGCCATAAAACTTGCTAAAGAACATGGGGCTTTTGTTTTTGGCGTTTGTAATGTGGTGGGAAGCTCTATTTCTAGAGAATCTCACGCAGGTGCGTACACACACGCAGGACCAGAAATAGGCGTTGCTTCTACAAAGGCATTCACTACTCAAATTACCGTACTTACCCTTATGGCTTTGCAAATCGCTAAGAAAAAGGGAAAAATAACAGTAAGTGATTTTCATAAATACCTGACCGAGTTAGATAATATTCCTAACAAAGTGGCAAAAACCTTGTTAGCAAACGAGCATATTGAAACCGTGGCGGCTACCTACAAAAATTCAAAAAACTGCTTGTACCTGGGGCGTGGATACAACTTTCCTGTGGCGCTAGAGGGTGCACTTAAACTTAAAGAAATAAGCTACATTCACGCCGAAGGCTACCCAGCTGCCGAAATGAAGCACGGCCCTATCGCGCTGATTGACGAAAACATGCCGGTAGTGGTTATTGCTACTAAAAAAGGCCATTATGAAAAAGTGGTAAGCAACATACAAGAAATAAAATCACGCAGCGGTAAAATCATAGGCATCGTGACCGAGGGTGATATAGACGTACGCGAGCTTGCAGACCACGTGATAGAAGTGCCAGAAACCATAGAGTTTATGACACCTTTACTCACGACCATACCCTTGCAATTACTTTCTTATCACATCGCTGTTATGCTAGGTAAAAACGTGGATCAGCCGCGTAATTTGGCAAAATCAGTGACGGTAGAGTAAATACGGTTTACATAATCCATTTTTAAAGCGCGGTATTTTTATCGCGCTTTTTTTATGGTAGCTCGTGTGGACTTTGAATGATTTCGCTTTCGCGAAAGCGTTTTATGAACAATCACTTCCCAAAAGTTTATTCACTTAAAACCTGAGTTCGATTAAAAAAGTATAAGCTGATTTGTTGTTACTGTAT
>DAIRDE010000092.1:0-5829 GCA_036796335.1 Nonlabens sp. | reverse complement strand
GCTGCTAGTGATGCCGCTTTCGCGAAAGCGAATGACATAGCTACAAAAATAGATGCGTTGATCAAATAACTTTTTGAGAAGAGTGCGACGTGTACACGCAGCTATCGCAAAAGATTGTGAACTAGACTACCTTTGTAGCATGCATAAAAGAAACATACACAGGTACGGCTATGATTTTGTAAAACTTGCAAAAACACATCCTGCGCTAGAATCCCACTTAATAGTTTTAGAATCTGGCGCACATTCTATAGATTTTAGCAAAGCAGCCAGCATATTAGCGTTTAACACGGCGTTGTTAAAACACCATTATGGTGTAAAGTATTGGAAATTAACACCCGACACGCTATACCCGCCCATACCTGGTCGCGCAGACTACCTGCATCATATTGCCGATCTGGTAGGTAAAGCTGCTACCCGCGGTCTGGACATAGGCTGTGGTGCGAGTGCCATTTACCCAATTTTGGGCAACGCCATTTACAACTACCACATGGTAGGTGTAGAAGTAGATACAAACAGTTATGCACATGCGGCAGATAACACCGCAAGAAATGAAGCAATCAACATCAGGCTGCAACCCGATCGCAGTAACATTTTTAAAGGCGCAATTTTAGAAAACGAGCATTATGATTTTACCATGTGCAACCCGCCATTTTATGCAAGCAAAGAAGAAGCCGATAAAGCCAATCTAAAAAAACAGCGCAACCTGGGCACTACTGAAAGCGGCCGCAATTTTGCAGGAGCATCACACGAACTTTACTGCAACGGCGGTGAAGCCCTTTTTATAAAACGGATGATTAAAGAAAGTGTACTTTTTAAAGAGCAAGTAGGCTGGTTTACTTGCCTGGTTGCAAAAAGCCAGCACCTTAAACCACTGGAAAAACAACTGGCAAAAGCGGGTGCCGTATACCACATTGTACCCATGGAAAGTGGGAATAAGAAAAGCCGATTTATTGCGTGGGGGTTTAGGTAGTATGGAGTATGTAGCCTTTAGAAATTAGAGGTGAAAGATTGGAGGTGAGAATTTTAAGTTTTAAAAATTAAAAAGTCCCGTTTCTTGAGAGGAAACGGGGCTTTTTGTTGCACATTTTTCAAAGCTTTCTAAGGCAAATCAAATGCGTTGTCAAAATCTTGTTGGGTGATAACAAAATAATACTTGCCATTTCTTAGTTCAAAATGTTCTTCCTCTATGCGCAGTCGGCCACTTGATTGACCTGAAATACAAAGTGAATTACCTTCAAATGAAGTACATCTATAACCTTTCCCATTGTCAAAACGAAATTCAATCTCTTTTATAGAGGAGATATCAATATTTGAACACCCATAAAGACTAGGTATTTTAACCTCGGTTCTAAAGTTACACGTATACGAACTACCGGCTTCAATTAATACGGAATTTACATCAACACCTGAACCATCGATATATGTAATTAAAAGGTTTGATGTAGTACGATTCTCAACAATTTGTTCGATATTAAATACTTTTTCTTCCTTTGTGCAGGCTAATAACATAACACAAATAATTAAAAGTAACTTTTTCATAAGCTATAGGTTATCAGCAACTCGTTGGTAATATTGAAATAATAAGGGAACATAAAATTTTACGGCAAATCAAATGCGTTGTCAAAATCTTGCTGGGTGATAGTAATTTGTAAAATGTCACTACCAATCCTTTCGTAAGACATTTCATCAAATCTCAAATATTGTCGACTATCTGTAAAACAAAGATTAGGTTGATTATCAAAACCGCATTTGTAACCTTTTCCATTTGAGAATCTGAAAACCAAATCATCAAAATTATCCCGAACAGATAAATTTGTTGAGACACAACCAATGAAAGACTTAGATTGCGCTGCCTTGTATGAACAATCATAAAAAGTTCTAGGTTCTATAACCGCCAGCTCTACAATTTCTGTTAAGTTAAACTTATTAGGTGTTAATAAAGTTAAGGTGCTAGTACTGTTGTTCAATAAACGGAAATTATAGTTAGAAGATTTTTCTTCACTTGTGCAACCTGAAATACCGATTAGTATAGATATGAAAAAAAGTTTTGTTTTGTTTTTCATGATATTTAAATTTATAAATTATAAGCAACTCGTTGGTAATATTGAAATAATTCTTGCGCATTAGGTTTTAAGGCAAGTCAAACGCACTGTTAAAATCTTGTTGGGTCAAAACAAAAGAATAAACGTTCTTAGAAATCTCAATAAAGTCGCTCGCGTCGCTATTTAAAAAGTCATTTCTGCTATCTGAAAAACAAAGATTATTGGTGCTTAAAGTACATTGATATCCTTTGTTATTTGCAAATATAAATTCCACTTTTCCGAAATTTGCAAAAAAATCTTGCCTACTGCAAAGTCTTATTGATTGAAAATAACCATTTTCTGACAAATAACTGCATTCATAGATGCTTTGAGATTCAATGAAAATTGTGTCAAGTAATGCATCGCTTTGGTCATAAAATTTTATTTGCAAATCTACATTAGCCTCGTTATTGATTTTAATTTCTATTAACTCACTTTTTTCTTCCTTTGTGCAGCCAACTAGGCAAAACAAAATGATGACAATGAACTTTTTCATGATTATTTAGATTAAAGATTATCTGCTACACGCTGATAATACTGAAATAGCCTGGACACTTCATTTTCAGTTGTATTTGATTGCGTATTTATAATTTCATTTCTCCAAGTATCCAATGATCTCCTTCCTTCTAATGCTTGCCATATTTGTTGTAATGAATAATCACGGACTCTATCGTCAGCTCTATCAACTACCGTACTAAACTGATTGAAATTATCAATCATGTCGTAAACTATAGCGGTATATTCATTATTTTGACTGAAAGCCCTCAATTGCTTGTCACTGTTCCATCCTGAAGCAGTATTATTTCTAAAAAAGTTAGGGTCTAGTAATATATACCTGTCGTTTGTTGCGACCGTTTCGACTCCTTCAGCCCAGCTTTCAGTCATCGGATTGCGTTCTTTGGCTTTACCATCAAATAACACCAAAGGGTGAAAGATACCCTTATCTCTCCTATAATGGGCAGCATGGGTCATTTCATGCACCGTGGTCGCGTAAACACCTATAGTACCACGTGGCGTGCCACCAGAGTTTCTAGTGATTCTAATGTCATTAAAAAACCCTGGCGCGAAGGGTCTAAATCTTGAGGACACATCCCTGTTATATTTGGCGCTTAGTTTAATCGTTGGGGTATTATTTGGAACTGGAATACCATAAACGGGAACAATTCTATTATAATAATCAAAACAAGCATACTGAATTTGCGCATAAAAATGGCGTCGGGTACCTGCGGTAAAAACACCTGGGAACCAGCCCCGCTGTTTGTGCTTTTCCACTGACCGGTGACGAGCGTTCCAGAATGCCGTGCCTGCCTTTATGACAAATTTGTGGTTATTGTTTTTAAAGTAGACCGCATATTTTACGCGTTTATCTCGTGTACTTGATGTCTGAAAATTACCATTAATGTCTGTATGTGCTTTTCTTATCACCAGCAAACCCCATTTCCTCACTCGTACTCTTGCCCCAGCAATACCTACTGCTGGTCGTCCAGCAACGTCAGTTTCTTCAAATTGTAAACGACCGCTAGGCGTCCACGGGCTTCTTCTCCTAAATAATTTTTGTTGAGAAGTACTATAGTCTATCGCTAGGTTTGCCATGTTAAGTCCTTTATCTACCACCTGTGCATACGTTAAAGTAATACCCTGTTCTACAGGGTAAGTCGGGTCTAAGAATTTTAATCCGCTTAATTCTTTTGTATCTAAATTACCTGTTATTTTAAAAGCCTCATTTTCTAACATTTCGGGAAAGGTTGCGTGGGATAAGGCAATTTCTGTAGCAGTGCGGTTTGGTTGGTCTTCTTCCATAACCGGGAAGTAATACGCTGCGATTAACTGGTTGGGTATCTCACTAACCAAGGGATGATTAGGCGATATTATGGTGTATAATGGGTATAATACAGGGCTTGCGAGTGGCGCTCCATCTTCAAAATTATCATTTAAGTCTTCAACGTCTATGTCTTCACCAGTTGCTTTAGGGTCCAAATTTTCATCAAGGTGCGTTAATTCAGTTTCTGATGGATCAGTATATTCATCATTCCACAATAGCTTGTACTGCGTTGAATCTTGGGGTAAAAACTTGTACTGGCTGTGAGAAGTTGTTATTTGGAAATCGGCAAGGGACAACCCCTGCGAATCAAAAATACCTTCCAAATCAACTGTAGGATTATTTTTAAGATTGTTAAATGCGGTTTGCATTACGGTTGTTAAAAATGGATTTGGACCATTTACAGCATCGTTGTCCTTGCTTTTTTGTGATGTATTTTCTGTTTTTAAATTGTCGTCTGTAGAACAACTGTAAAAAACGAGATTAATTAGCAGCACTGCTAAAATGAAACGGTAGAACGTAGTCCGCCTAAACTTGTGTGTGTGTGTGTGTACATAACCGAAGTTTTGATTTATTCGAAGGTAGACTAAAAAACGACAGGTTTTTAAATTATCCAAAAATTTAACACGTACATCATATCGTTAACAATTACACAACATGCCCATTTGGTAAGAAATTTTAAAACCTTGATTAAAGCTGTGTATATGAGCTGTGATCTGTTTTATCTGCACTATCTCCAGCTAAAAAGTGGTTTTTAAAAATCATCCAAATTTTGCAGCATCTTAGACGAACCAACATCTAGCCACCATAAGACGCTTGCCACGGGTTTTATCCAAACAATCGTTCATCAAAAAAATATTCCTCGGTTCTAACTAATGATACTTTTTTAAAAAATAAGGGATGTTTAGTGTTAATGATATAATTGTATACCATAGGAATCACTGCTGATGGAACTTTAAGTACTAACGTGCGTTGTTCTTTATACCAATTTGAGCCAACCTGTTGCAGTTTATAATAAGATTCAAAAGAACGCCAATTATATGGTAAGGTCTTCATTAGAACGTGTTCAATCAAATTTTCTTCATCGGCTATTGATATAATCATGACCTCATAATTAGGAAGTTTCTTAATAGCATTGCGATGAACAACTAACTCGAGGGTTGCTAGTGATCTAGAAGAACCAGTATATATGACATATTCTCCGTTTAAATTCCATCTATTAGCTGCTCCAGAACTTGATAATACTTTTGAATGATCTTTATGAGCAATGCGATATAATTCCATATTTAAACGTTGTCACCATATTCAATTCCTGTTATTCTATCTTCAATGTATCTTATACCAGATATGGTGGTAAAAAAGTCAACTGGGCGCTTATTATTAAAATGAAAGTTCGGTTTTTCAAGCCATTCATTAAATTCATCTTTTGAACCAAAGGCTCTTTCTCCTTGTTTAAACAAGGATAATAGCAAAAGTAATTTCTCTTTGAAATTTATATTCAATTTTGTTTTGGAACTCCTATAATTCTGAAAAGTTTTTTCGCTCACATCAAACCACTCAGATATCACCTTATCTGTAGAATGAGTTAATGTCTTAAATTCCTTGACTTGCTTTGTTCCTAGATTTGCAGAGTGTAAATATGTAATCAATTGACTATCTGAAATATTTGCAGGAATATCTTTAATTAAATCTTCAGTTGTACTCATAATTAAAATATTTGACTAAAAATACGTAAATTTTCTGATTGAATAGCGTAAAAGTTCTGTTTTAATTAAATCAATCGGGGAAATACATACTTCCATCATTTTTGATTAAGCCTCCTAACTTGTAACCACTTGATAACAAAATACTGTTTTACAAACGCAAACCCGCTCAATGTACGTCCCTGATATAGGTTGACCACTTTAAAGTGGAATAACTATGAAAGCA
>DAIRDE010000091.1:0-6007 GCA_036796335.1 Nonlabens sp. | reverse complement strand
TATAGTAATCGAAGTTACAACATGTTGCAGCCTTGATTTTGATTTGTTTCGTAATAAATATGATTTTTGACTATCAACCCATCAATTTATTAGAAAAACAGATGCGTCAATTATTGCACCTCCACTTTCATCGCCAAAAATATCATTCATCCAACAATTAAGCCGATACTATTTACAACTTCCTTTTTTAAAATATGGCTCTGTTGCATCCCAAAACTAATTGTTACTTTCTTCAATTTGCTCCAAATTTTCAGAACCTTGGAAGATATCACAAGAAAATTGAGCGTTAGCCTTTGATAAACCTCGCGTTTTTAGTCAGTGTAATTACTTCTTTATTTCTTGCTCTTTTTAACTTAGAACATCATAACAACACCAACTAATATTCCGAAAATAAACGCCGGCGCTAATTCAAAAAATGAATCTTTCAATGTTCGTCATTTTTTAAAAGTCCAGCTTTCACTAAAAAATCTAAAGAATAATCACCTTCTAATAAGTCAATCGACTTATTAGAAATTCTAATGTCATATAAGAGGTTCGACCGAAATTTGATTTTTAAACTACATCACATTAGCAAAATTTTCCTGGTTATAAATATACTAACTTTAAGTAAATAATTTCTAAATACAATTCCTAGGGTGCTAAGCAGCATTTTAAGACAAGCTCGCGAGGTTAAAAAACTTTCTCAAGAAGAAGTTGCGCTGGCTTTACAGGTTTCACAAAGAACCTATGCAAATTATGAAAGTGATAAAACCATGCCTAGCATACAATCCCTTGCTATACTGGGAGACTTGCTAGAAATAGATATACTTAAAGCATTGCAAAATGATGTTGGCTTTAATTTAAATAATAATTCAAAGTAAACAGTTAAGTTGACTTTTTTATATATTTGTAAATATAACTGTTTACATTATTTATATTTTGTAAACTTAAATATTTACAAAAAATGAGAAATAAGCGAAAACTTATAATCGAGCAATTGGACCAAAAGCTACAACCATTCTCTGAAAGTAGAAAGGTTTTGGTTCCAGAACGTGGATGGATAAACACTATTCGAACTGCACTTAATATGACCATGGCCCAACTAGGTACCAAACTAAATATTACAAGACAAGGCGTAAAAAGAATTGAGGAAAGTGAGGCTAATGGCACGATAACACTCAATTCCTTAAAAGATGTCGCCATGGCACTGGATTTAAATATGGTATATGCACTGGTCCCAAAAAATGGGACCATAGATGACTTAATACAGAAAAAAGCAGATAAACTGGCCCAAAAAATAGTCTTACGGACCAATCAAAATATGAAATTAGAGGACCAAGGAATTGGAGATGACAAGATAGCCGAAACCATAAAGGAACTTGCTAATGAAATAAAACGAGAAATGAGAAAGTCATTATGGGATTAGAATTCGTTTACAAAGATGGACAAACACCATTAGAAGAAGAAGAAAAGGATGGTCTTAAAATAAAATCAATTACGACTCAAGGAGAGCTCGATGAATTTGAGCAACTGAACATTGAAAAAGCTGTCGAATGGAGCATTCACACAAATTTGAAAACTGAAAATATTTTGACAGAAAAGTTTATTAAAAGCTTACATAAAAAAATGTATGGCGATGTATGGAAAT
Source organism: Nonlabens sp. (assembly GCA_036796335.1). Taxonomy (GTDB): domain Bacteria; phylum Bacteroidota; class Bacteroidia; order Flavobacteriales; family Flavobacteriaceae; genus Nonlabens. Next base: position 4,380 of record DAIRDE010000091.1, on the reverse strand, counting down.
GGGCAGGTGAATTTAGAAGAACTGAAAAAAACATCGGAATTCCATGGACAAAAATTGGGCTTGAATTAAAAAATTTACTGGACGATACCAAATATTGGATAGAAAACAAAACCTATTCACAAGAAGAAATAGCAATTAGATTCAAACACCGAATAGTATCTATTCATTGTTTCCCAAATGGAAATGGAAGACATTCAAGAATGATGGCGGACATAATTATGGAATCAATATTTGGAAATGAAATATTTTCGTGGCATCAGTCTAAAATGGTAAAAGTTAACGAAATTAGAAAAGAGTATATTAATGCATTGAAAGAAGCTGACAATGGAAATATTGAACCGCTAATTGAATTTGCAAAAAACTAAAGCCAACACCGTATAATAATTTATTGCTGGCTTATTGCCTACTTTCGAAAGTCCTCGTGGACTTTCTTGGTCGGTCATTATTTACTAAATTAGTTGCTTAAAACACGGAACAATCCATATACAAACACGGTATCCCTTTTAACCATACTGGTAACGTATTTAATGATAACAGCACGTGCATTATAAGCCAATTACCTGAAAAACTAATTGCCCAATATGAAGCGTTAATCAAAGAAAAAGACGAGGTTATACAGTAGCTAAAACAACAAATCAATAGGTTTTAAGACTTTTTCTACATAGGTTTCAGTAAATACTTACCGTTTAAAAAACCTTCAAACATCAAATGTACCAATATTGTCCAAAAAATCGAAAGCTTTTTATAGTGACAACTACCTGCACGTATGCACTATAAGTTTTAAAGTAACAACGGTGCTTTCCCTGCATTCCCCACAGTGTCTTATCCATGCAAACAGCAATAGTAGATATATTTTATCGCTAACAAAAGCCGATTATCGGTCGTCAGCAGGGTCGGTCGGTCGTCACCACCACCATCTTAACACATGTTTAATTTAGAACCATTTTTAATTGTAGCGACTGCGCAGTATCTTTGCAAGCTATAATAGCAATGATGAAAATAGAAAAGAAAAATGTGCTCAAAGCGTTAGAAACCATATCGGTTCCTGGCGAGGGACAAAATATGGTCGAGAGCGGTGCGGTAAAAAATGTATTGGTTTTTGCAGATGAGGTGATTGTGGACATCACCATTACCAACCCGAGTTTACAGGCCAAGAAAAAAACCGAGGTTTCTATTTTACAAGCGATTCACCAACTAGTGTATGAAAAAGCACAAGTAAAGGTAAATATTCAAGTAGAAGCGCCGGTCACACAAACCAAAGCTCCTGAAATTAAGGGAAAACCCATTCCGGGTATTGATAATATTATTGCTGTAGCTTCTGGAAAAGGTGGTGTGGGCAAATCTACCGTAAGTGCAAACCTGGCCGTAACGCTTTCTAAAATGGGCTTTAAAGTGGGGTTACTAGATGCCGATATCTACGGTCCTAGCGCGCCTATAATGTTTGATATTGTCAACGAAAAACCATTATCTGTACAAGTAGACGGCAAATCTAAAATGAAACCCATAGAAAGTTATGGGGTTAAAATATTATCTATAGGTTTTTTTACAAGTCTAGACCAGGCGGTGGTATGGCGAGGACCCATGGCTGCCAAAGCGCTAAACCAAATGATTTTTGATGCTGCTTGGGGTGATCTCGACTTCTTAGTAGTGGACTTACCACCAGGAACAGGCGATATCCATTTAAGCATCATGCAATCGTTGCCTCTCACAGGCGCGGTAGTGGTTTCTACCCCACAAACAGTTGCCCTAGCCGATGCCCGTAAAGGTGTAGCGATGTTTATGCAAGAAAGCATTAATGTTCCTGTGCTGGGTATTGTAGAAAACATGGCTTACTTTACCCCACCCGAATTGCCTGAAAATAAATACCACATTTTTGGTAAAGATGGCGCTCGTCACTTAGCATCTGATTTAGGCGTGCCATTCCTGGGCGAGTTGCCGCTCGTGCAAAGTATACGCGAGTCGGGCGATGTGGGTCACCCCGCGGCCTTGCAAGAAAATACGGCGGTGTCTAACGCGTTTGTAGAAATCACCAGAAATGTAGTGTCTGAAACAGTGCGACGCAACGAATCACTACCCGCAACACAAGCGATAAAAATCACGACCATGGCAGGGTGTGCTGCCGTAAATAAGAAAAAATGATGACCACCGATAAACTTACAGAAGCCGTTGAAGCTGGTCTCGAGGAAATCAGGCCTTTTTTGCAACGCGATGCTGGCGATATAGAACTGGTATCCATAACCGATGGTAAGCATGTTAAGGTGCGATTGCTGGGTACTTGCGTGGGGTGTCATGTAAATCAAATGACCTTAAAATCTGGCGTGGAGCTTACGATTAAAAAGCATGCACCGCAAATAGAAACGGTTGTAGATGTTTCTGGCGATCGCTAACGGGTTGTTTTTAAAACCCCAATCCCAAAAATGTTCTTACTCCTTCGCAATTTTTCTTTGCGCTAAGTAGATAATATTACTGCATCTAATTTTTTAAAATCGTGGTGTTGTTTTTAATTACGCTTTCGCGAAAGCGTGCAACCATTTATTAATAGGTTTTTGCATAATTTTTAAGGTGTTACAATCTTTACGTTGGTCCTACTAGCAAACCTACGTGTTGCTTGTAGTACTTTTATGTTTACTACCTACATACTGCGCTGCGTAATACCTAGACTTTGTTATTTTTCAAGAGCTGCCACGTTCCCTGCGTTAGTGTCTTTCTCAAATTTGTTGTGTACATAAAGAATAAGCAATCCAAAAATCACCGCCGATGCTACTAAAATATTGTTAGAAAGCCCGGTGGCGGTAAACGATATGCGTATTAAAATCGTAGAAATAATAAATCCCGAATTCCTGATGACCTTGTGAAATTCGTCGGTGATAAAAAAAGAAAAAAGGAGTACAAGAACATCGGCAAAAATTAAAATATTAAAAAACTGCTCAAAGAAAACATTGTTGATATTGTTAAAACTTGTGGATGTTTCAATAGCCTCGTGGGTTACTCCCCAAATCCATGAGGTTAAAGAATAAAAGGTAAGTGCAATAAACACAGGCACGAGAAATAGCGCAATTCCTTTTTTAATTTTTATAAAGGTGTTTAATGCACCTTCATTAGATGCACTTTCTGTTTTTAAACTTAAGGTGATTTTGCTTTGTTTGTAAAAAACATAAATCAGCGCAAATAACACGATAGAGGTGACAAGGTCATAGGTAAATTGTAAGTCATACTTGATTTGAAACCAATCGCCTTGCAGGTCTAAATTTGATAAATCTTTAAAAAGGCGACGTATGATAATAAGGGTGATGATTTCGTATTGCTTGCCGATATAGGTGGTAAAGGATCGCGGCAAGTAGTAAATTAACAAATATACCTCGTACAATAGGATGAACGAGAACGGCGTATAGATCGCGGCGATGGGATTGTTAAGTAAGTCGTTTGTTTCGTTAAAGGCAATAAATCCAAAGTCGACCAGGTAAATAATTACTAGATGCACTACAAAGCTCGCTATGGCCAGCGTGAGCGTTGCTTTTTCAATGCGTTCCTTGGTTTTTTCCGTTAAAAAGATTTTGTATAGTTTCTCTACTAACGGTAATGTTTTCATTGCAGGTGGTTTGCTTTTAAGTCGTGTTTTAAAAAGAAAACCTACGTTAACTTACTGCTACTTAAAGGTGGTTGTGATTACATGTTTAAGGCAATCACAACCCACTTTAAAATCGAGCAGTCTAGCCTTGTTATAACATTGCGGTGATGCTTTTGTCTAATGGCAGCGTTCTCGGGCTAAAAACCTCTAGGAGGTAACCATTTTCGTCCAAGAGATATTTCTGAAAATTCCATTCGACGCTGCTGTCTTTTAAACCATTTTCTGCTTTTTGTGTTAGAAATTTATACACCTCATGCATGTTTGATCCTTTGACAGTTATTTTAGACATCATCGGGAAAGTGACTCCATAATTAACCTCACAAAACGATGCGATCTCGCTATCCGTTCCAGGCTCTTGGCTCATAAAATCATTTGCAGGAAAACCGACGATTACTAATTTGTCTTTATGTACATCATAAAGTTGTTGCAAATCCCGATATTGGGGCGTAAGACCACATTTAGAGGCCGTGTTTACGACCAGTATCTTTTTCCCTTTAAGTTGACTAAAGTCAAAGCTGTCGCCATTGATATCAGAAACGGTAAATGAATGTATAGATTTTTTTTGCATGGAAGCTTGATTTTGAACGGTTAAAATTTTTTGAGCGTTGTTTTGACAACTGCATATCAAGGCTATAATGAGAACGAATACCGAATTTTGCATTAGGTTGTTTTCATGCTAATGTAGTGTAGATTATTAGAATTTATATTAAAGTTAAACTAAAAAGTGTTTAAACGTTATGCATACACATAAA
>DAIRDE010000090.1:0-6024 GCA_036796335.1 Nonlabens sp. | reverse complement strand
GGCAAAATAAGGCCTTAAAAAAGGATTTTCACTGCAATCCCTAACGCAGTAAACATTTTAAAATAGCATTGCATCCTTAGAAATTACATGTGAAGCAAGGAACTTAAAATCACGTAAGATCGATGTAATTAATTTTTGATTGTATTGAAAAACGAGGTTTTGAATTATTGATCACTTACATAAATAGTTCTAGCCCGACCTTCTTACTTCTAAAAAAATAAATCTGTCGAACCTAAAGAAACTGAAGCCATATCACCAGCAAACGGATGAGGCTTCTGCATAAACACAACGGAATTGCTTATTTAAGCACGAGTCCCTGCGATAGGGATTGCAGTGAAAATCCCGCAAGAGCGACACCTGATAAGGTGGCGTGATGAGGAATTGTAACGAAAAGCCCGACCAGACCATGCCCTAGCAATGGTCTGGAATCGCCCATAAAGTAAAATACATGCCCCTAAGTCTGTAAAATTTTTACCCGCTTTAAAGAAGATTGTCTAACTATTAACTCGGGCTGAATCACAATTTTTTTAGAAACATCACTTTTCTTATCTGCATGTAACGCTTCAAAAAACAAGTTGGCAACCGTTGTCCCCATGACCTGCGGAAATTGGTTTATGGAAGAAATCGAGGGATCGGTATACGAGGTAAAAGGTTCGTTTGAAAAACCAACGACAGCAACTTCTCCCGGCACATCGATGCCGCGTTCTTTAAAAACCTGTATGGCACCTAAAGCACAAAAATCACTCGCCGAAAAAATAGCATCAAAGGCGATTTTCTCTTTTAACAGGTGCTCGGCATGACTACGGCCCTCTTCTAATTGAGAACTACCCGTAAGAACGAGGGTCTCATCTAGCTCGATATCATACTCTTTAAGGGCGTCTACATAGCCTCTGTATCGTTCCTTGTAAATGCTTAAATTAAGCTCAGACGTGAAATGAACAATGCGTCTGCAACCTTGTTCTAAAAGATGTGTGGTGGCTAGATAGCCACCCTGATAGTCATCTATAACCACCTGGCCTATATGTATTTGCGGCAAGGTACGATCAAAAAGTATCAACGGGATTTCGCCTTGAATAACATCCTGTAGGTGATTAAAATTTGTTGTCGTTTTAGAAATAGATGCAACAATTCCACCCACTTGCGCATTTATAAAAGCTTTTATAGCTTTCTTTTCGTTTTCAAAATTCTCATAAGACTGGCTCACGATAACGTGATAGTTTAAACTATTAGCTACTTCCTCGACACCACGTATAATAGAAGAAAAAAAAGCTCTATCTATAAGTGGTACGAGCATGCCTATGATTTGGGTTTTTCCGTTTCTTAATGCCGAGGCCACGTTGTTAGGCTTATAATTTAATTGCTTCGCCATTTTCAAAACACGATTCTTTGTTTTGACGCTTATGCGTGGATTGCCGTTAAGCGACCTAGATACCGTAGACGCTGTAATATCCAACTTTTTAGCTATATCGTGAATGGTGACTTTTTTAGGATTATTCATTTTTTCTTGTTGAATTTAAACATCACATCGCAGCCTATTTTGTAACTACTTTGCAAAAACATGTGCAAATTATGATATTTATTTCATTTCATACAACTACCAAGTAATAATTGGTTTTAATAACATTTTGTTCATGTTTTTTGACTGCGTAAAAGTTATAAACTAACAATAATACATCCAACTATTTGATTAAAAGATTTTTAAAGTAGGGTATTTTTGCTAAATCTAAGATAACAAACGAGATATTTTTACAGTTTTTGGCGTTAATTCTTGGATTATAAAAATATATTTTCTATCTCTGCAATCGTTTTCGTAATGCAATCGATTACACAAATAATAAACTTAAACTTTATTCATGGGGATTTCTAAGATAATCAGCGTTGTTTTGTTTTTAATTGCAGGTCATGTTTCCTTAGGAAACAGTCCTGTTTCAAAGGATGACCTAGCTCCTTTACAAACGTATGGAGTTATTACAGGAACTGTTTTTGGAGGGTCAGAAAACACGCTACCAGGAGCGTCGGTAGTCATACGATCACTCAATTTAGGCGTTGCCACCGATTTAGAAGGAAGATTTCAAATGAGAAATGTTCCTGCTGGACTTCATAGTTTAGAAATTATTTATCTAGGAGCTGTTACTCGTTCTATAGAAGTGGATATTAAAGAGGGAGAAGTTAAGAATCTAGGCGCCATCATATTGAAAGAAGAGCTTAACGAGTTAGGCGAAATTATCATTACGGCATCTATAGAAGGGCAGCAAAGAGCCTACAACCAGCAAAAAAACTCGGACCAAATTAAAACGATTGTGTCTGCCGATTTAATTGGCCAATTTCCTGATATCAACGTAAGCGAGGCATTGCAAAGAGTATCCGGTGTAAATATTACTAGAGACAGCGGCGAAGGTACAAACATACGTATTCGGGGAACACCAGGAAATTATACCACCATAAGTGTTGATGGAGCACAATTACCTAATACCGATGGTGACTCTCGAACAGAAGCTTTAGATTTAATACCTGCAGAACTTTTAGCTACCATGGAAATTACAAAGTCGCTTTTGCCCGAAAACGATGGAGACGCTATTGGTGGGGCAATAAATCTTAGAACCCCCACCGCGACAAGTAACAAAGGAAAAATAAAAAGTTCTTTTGCAGGAGGCTATGCAACCATCTTGGAAAGAGAGAGCTTGAGAACCAAACTAGAGTACTCAAATCGATTTTTAAAGAAAAATAAATTAGGTGTTATAGCTGGAGTAAGTTATTACACTATTGCAAATGGTCAAGACCGCATAAATGGGCTATGGAGACCCGTAGAGACAGGTGATGGAGACAGTGGTGTTTTTAGAACCGTTCTAGACGAGTTACAAATAAGGCCTACCTATCGCATTAGGCAACGAGCAGGAGCAACTACCACAGTAGACTATAAATTTTCAGAAAACTCTCAGATTTATTTGAACACATCCTATTTTTGGCTTAAAGATGATCAAGAAAGATATAGACTTAGATATAGAGCAAGACAAGATTTTCCAGAAGTAGGAAATCCATTTTTAGCAGGTTCTGAAGGTGGAAGAGGGAGGGTTCAAAAAGACTTGAATGTTTATGACCAGGTAAGACGCAATTTTACTTTTGCCTTAGGTGGAGACCATTTAATCAATAAAAAAGGTAAAATAATATATGGACTCAACTTATCATCGTCAGAGCGGCGTGAGGACATCTTGGGAGCTGTGTTTTCACGAAATGGAGTTCAATTTGACATAGATGTTTCGGAAACTGATTTTCCACAATATACCCCAAGAAATCTGGATTTATCTGACCCCTCTTCACTTAATTTTTTAAGTTTGAATGATGGACTAATTGTTGTAAAAGGCCTTAATACGTCTGCGTTTATAGATTATGAACACCCCTTTAAAATTGGGAATAAAATCAATTCAAAATTTAAAGTAGGTGGAAAATTAAGGCTTCAAGAAAATTCGAGAGTACGTGAAGCCACGAGCTCAGGGACTTTTGTAGGTAACTACACAATGGATCAAATTGCTACTCCGGATTTAGGAGGCATTTTCGGTAATCGTTATCAATTAGGTAATTTCCCGTCACCTAGTAGAAGCCAAAGGCATTTTGAACTAAATGCTGATCTTTACTTACCAAATGAGCAGGAAAATGTGTTTGAATCTGCTTCTAATACATATAACGCTAACGAAGATATCTACGCTTTATATATTCAGGACAAATTAGATTTCGGAAAGTTCTCGGTGGTATTTGGTGCCCGTTATGAATATACAAACGCTGGTTATAATAGTTTTTTTGTGGAGCAACGCATCGGGGATATCACTGTAGACCCCATAGCTGGGGGTATCGACTTTGATTTTATTTTACCGCGAGTAAGTTTGAAATATGACCTTAACGACAGAACGGTTTTAAGAGCAGGATACTTCGAATCCTTTGCTAGACCTGATTTTAATGCCATAATTCCTGGTGACAGGGTAAGTTTTGCGAACTTAGCCGTTAACAGAGGTAATCCTAATTTAAGACCAACTTTTGCAAAAAACTTAGATTTAATGTTCGAACATTATTTTAAAAAAGATGGAACATTAACACTAGGCTTATATTACAAGGATATTACCGATTACCTATTTGAACAACGCACAATAATAGCTGAAGGATCAACAAGAGATGGCTTTTTGTTAACTCAACAAATTAATGGCGATGAAGCTGAAATATTAGGCATGGAAGTATCCGTTGCTAAAAAATTCACATTCCTTCCTGGTTTTCTAAGTGGTTTTGGAGTTTTTGCAAATTACACATACGTGCAAAGCAATAGCTCATTATCTGGCTTACGCTTAAATCCTGAAACGGGAGAACAGGAATTTGTAACAAGAACAGGCGTTCCATTTGTTGGTCAAGCAGATCATACTTGGAACGCAGCGCTGTACTACGACAAAGGCAAATTCAGTATAAGAGGAAGTTTAAATTTTAATGGATCTGCTTTTGGTAGTTACGATGTTGGGGAGTTTTTTGATATTATTTTAGAGGAACGTTACCAACTAGATATTAACGCATCCTACAAGTTTACCGATAAATTAAGCATCTTTTTAGAAGCACAAAACATTTTAGACGCGCCTGCATTAGAGTACATAGGTAACAGATCTCGGCTTTTGGAAAATAGAATATTTGGATCCTTCGCTCGTGTAGGTGTTAACTTTAAATTCTAGTCATAAGAAATGATAACACTATAAATTATGAAAAATATAAATATCCACCTTTATCTACTTATTCTGTTAATTTTGAAGAGTTTAAGCAGTTGCGAATTAAACGATGACGCCAGTTTACCTGACCCTACCTATAACGCACCCTTAATTAATGTCCAGGATGGTTCAACTATCGAATTATTTAGAGGCCAAAGTATAATTTATAATAACATAAGCATCACGGGAACCACAGGAATCTCAACCTTTAAAATTGAAGAAAGTGGAAACATCTTACAAAGTCAAAGTTTCGATGGATCTTCAGGGCGTATAAGTACTTCCTTTATTTTTCCTGTTCCAGATGAATGGGTGGGTACAACAAAAAATTTGACATTTGAAGTTAAAGATATTTTAGATCAGGTAGCAACTGTTAGTGTTAACGTAATAGTGGGGTCTGTCACCCCAGAATATCAAATTGAAGATGTGGTTTTAGGCGGCCAAGCATTCAAAAGAATTACGGGAAACATCAACATTAATGAAACCCTAGACAGCTCTTCTTTGTGGATCATTAAAGACTCTGTTACTGTTGCTCAACAAATAAAACTAACCATAACCCAAGGCACCCAAATTTTTGCTGAAACATCTCGCACTATTTTACAAGTAAGGCCACTAGCAGAAATAGACTGGCAAGGCACTTCTACAAACCCGATTGTATTTAATTCGCTAGTAAATGCAACAGGTCAAGGTGCTGGCAGCAACGTACGAGGTCAATGGGAGGGGATTCGAATTGATGGAGACGGTTTAGGAAGTAATTCTGGAATTATGCGGTATGTCAGAATAATGTATGCTGGATTTGGAAATGACGGTCAAAATGCTTTTCGATTGCAAAGTGTTGGAAGTGGAACCACAATAGAATATGTGCAAGTCTATAGAAGCATAAACAGAGGTATAAGAATAAACTCTGGAGATATAGATCTAAAATACATGGTTTCTACCAGTGGGGATGGAACCGGTATTAGAATGGATAGTAACTGGAGTGGTAATGGCCAATTCTGGATTATCAACAAAGAAATAGCAGCAGGAAATGCACTAGAAGGTCGCAGTGGTACTCCAATACTAAGTAATATTACTATAACAGGGCAAGGTCTAAATTCCAGTTCAAGTGCAGATGGTGGTGGAATAAGAATCAGAGATGGTGGAAATGCCAAAATTTATAGATCTGTGGTTACTGGTGTAAATGAAAGTCTTCGATACAGTACCGGCTCAGAACAAGGAATTGCTTTTGGAAATAGCTTCTTTAGAGATTCTGCAAGTTTTGGCAACAGTGCTAACAACGGAACAGGGTTTC
>DAIRDE010000089.1:0-6069 GCA_036796335.1 Nonlabens sp. | reverse complement strand
TGCGACTGGACACTGCAAACGCCCCACCGGGATTGAAAACTGAAAACTGCGACTGCCCTCAAGGACTAAAAACGATGACCGCAAACTAAGCCCTTTCCCAGGTTTCAAAATCAAACGCATAGGCATGACGCTCGTCCACAGGATGATGTGTGGTAGCTACTAATTTCCATGTGGTTTTATCAATCTCTGGAAAATAAGTATCGGCACTAAAACTGCCGTGCACGCGGGTTAGCTCTATCCTGGTAGCCATTCCTATGGTAAGTTTATAAATCTCGCCACCACCTATAATAAACGGATTGCTATCCCCACTGCATTGAGCGATGGCAGTCTGCAAGTCATGCACCACAATGCCGCCTGGGGTTGAATAATTGCGATCTCTGGTTAAAATGACGTGTGTGCGATTGGGTAGCGGTTTAGGAAAACTCTCAAACGTTTTACGACCCATAAGTATGTGATGCCCCGTTGTAAGTTCTTTAAATCGTTTAAAATCGTCTGGCAAGTGCCATATCAGGTCGCCTTCTTTTCCTAGCTCGTTATTAGTTCCTGCCGCTGCAATCATAGTAAATGCTGGTTGTCTAGCAAATGCCGTAGTTGCAGGGTTTACACTAGCGGTAGCTCGTTGTTCTTTTTCTACTTGTTCTTGTAGTTTTTGCAAGCCTTCTTTTTGTAGTGCTACCAGTTTTGCATATTGCTTCTTTTCCCAAACGGGACCTAGCAACCTATTGGTTACAAAAACCTTAAACATGTGATAAATAAGCACCAATAGCCATAAAAACAGCACCCATACCCACCATTGTACGCCTATAAAAGCAGGTGGTTCGCCTTTCATAAGCAGTTGGCTAATGATTATTAGGCCTATCGCGGCGACTATAAAAACGATAAAATGCGTAAAAAGGCCACGCTTTTCTTTAATACGGCGTTGCGCATTTTCAAAAAGTTCGTGTTGCTCGCGATCTAGCGTTTGGGTAACTTTTTTTTTACCGAACATAAGGCGTATTTTTAAACTCAAATTTAATTCATTCTAAGGCGTCACGCATTGCACCACAGCACAAAATGATCGATCAATACCCTATTATCTCGCGTTACACCTACTTAAATACTGCGAGTCACGGTCTTATCTCTAAAAGGTTGTTAGCACACAGGCGCATGCTGGATAAACGTATGCACTTAGAGGCATCGCTTTTTACGGCAACACGCGCCCAGTGTATCGCATCTGTAAGAACTACCGTTGCCCATTTTATACATGCAGATTCTTTGTTAACAGCAGTATTGCCCAACTTGTCAATAGGTTATAACTTGTTAATGAATGAGTTACCTGTAAATAGTCGTTTCCTGCTTCTAGAAAATGATTACCCGTCGGTCCATGGTACTTTAAATAATAAAGAATTCACACGATATTATGTACCCATTAACGAGCAGGTAGAATCACATATTTTAGAGGCTTGTAAGCTGCATAAACCTGATTTTTTCTGCTTTTCTCTCGTGCATTACATCACTGGTATCATGATTTCGCTTGATTTTATTCGGGATTTAAAAGTGCAGTTTCCAGATATGGTAATCATTGCAGATTTAACGCAATATGTAGGTGTTGAGGAGTTTCGCTTTCGCGAAAGCGGAATAGATATCATCCTAGCAAGTTGTTACAAATGGCTGCACGCAGGCGAGGGAAATGGTTTTATAGCGTTTAAACCGAAAGCGATTGCACAATTAATATCGGCAAAGTCAAAAATCGAACTTACCGATATTAAAGATGATTTGGTCACTGACTTTATGGCGATCTTTGAACCTGGTCATCAGGACATGATTGCTTTTAGTACCTTGCAAGAGGCCATAAAGCAAGCACAAGAATTGGGTTGGCCGTTTATAGAAACGCGTACTAAAAGTATAGGCTTGCTTGCAAAAAGTGCATTTACAACACGCAATTTACTTGACCCTGCGGTGGTGCATCGCGCGCAGCACAGTACTATTTTTAATATTAAAGGGGATGCGGCACTTTACAAAAAACTGCTAGATCAAAACATTATTACATCCCTGCGCGGCGAGGGAATACGTATAAGTTTTTCCTATTTTAATACTAAAACCGACTTAGATACACTGCTTGCCGTGTTAGATTTGTAAAACTATGAAAAACACATTATTCCTTCTACTCGCATTTGTCTCTCTAATTACCGCGGCACAAAACCCCAATGATTGTGTAAATGCCATTTTAATTTGTGGAAATACGCCTATAGGGGTAACTCCCAGCGGGGTAGGGATTAATGAGTTTGCAAATGGCGTAAACATACCGCCTCCATGTTATGATTTTAATGGGCCACAGGCATGGTTCACGGTATCGTTTGACTCAGCAGGAACATTTACATTTGATTTAATACCCGATATACCACTTGCCGATTATGACTTTGCGATTTTTGGACCCAATACAACCTGCGATAATTTAGGACCTTCCATACGTTGCTCGAGCACAAACCCGAGAGCTGCCGGTGTAAGTGGCGCAACAGGACTTAACACAACAGAAACCGATGTTAACGAAGGCCCGGGGCCACAAGGTAACGGCTATCTACAACAGCTTACCGTTCAGGCTGGCGAAACCTATTTTATTATCGTAGGCCTAGCCGAGGGTACGGGTGGTTTTTCCTTTAATAGCGGCGGTACCGCATCGCTACCACCAGCAGCAATTGCTGGTCCTGTGGACGATTTTCAGGTGTGTGACGAGTTAGGTCCTGTGGATGGTCGCACCACTTTTGATTTATCTTTTTTAGACGATCAAATTATAGGTGCACAACCTAATGTGCAATTAACCTATCACACCTCGCTCAATGATGCAAACATAGGGAGTAACCCCATTACGTTTCCCTTTGAAAATACCGCTAACCCTGTTACTTTCTATGCACGCGTGTTGCGACTAGACTCAGAATGTTTTGCTATCGAGTCGTTTACTGTACAGGTGGATAATGTGCCGGTGAACACAAACTTACCGGATACCATAATTTGTTCAACAAACGCCACGGAGACATTTGATTTTGCCACGGTCATTAATGATTATATCCCGACTGCAAGCGCCCGACAAGTATCCTATCACAACAGCCTGGCCGATGCTCAAAATGTCGCAAACCTGCAATCCAGCGTTTTTACTGCGACCACCACGCCGCAAACCGTGTTTATAAGTGTGGTAGACCCCACCGGCACAACCTGTCCTTATGTAGCAAACACGGATCTTGTTATAACGCCACCGCCGCAACTTGCAGCGCCTGACCCTTTAATCGTTTGTGATATTTCAAACAATCGTACAGAAACTGTAGATCTAACATTGCGCAACAGCGATATCGTGAACGGGTTGCCAGTCACAGCCTTTAATTTTAGCTATTACCGCACTGCGGCAAACCGCGCGTCTAGTACAAACGCGCTGCCTACTACCTATACCCTAAACAACACAAGCGAGCTGATATTTGTGCGTGTTACCGATATCGCGACCGGTTGTTTTAGTGATATACAACTGCCTATTCAACTTACGCCCGAACCTGTTTTAGACCAGCAAGAGTCGCTGTTTGTGTGTCTGGAAGCGACAACACCCTATGTGATTGGGGTACCTCAAGGTTTTACGAGCTATTTGTGGGATACAGGCGAGACCAGCAGCACCATAGAAATTACCGCCCCTGGCGATTATACAGTTACTGTTACAAATGCTGCAGGATGCGCCCAAATAACCACCATTACCGCGCTACCGTCTAACGTTGCAGTAATCACAAACATCCTTACCAACGATTTTAATAGAGGAAACAACAGTGCCACTGCGGTTGTCACAGGATCAGGTAATTATGAATATTCAATAGATGGTTTTACGTATCAGGATGCACCTACTTTTCTAAATTTAGACGAGGTCTATTACACACTCAGGGTACGCGATAAAAATGGCTGTGGTATCGCAAGGCAGGATTTTGTTGTGCTAGATTACCCACCTGTTTTTACACCTAATAACGATGGGTTTAACGATTTCTGGAAAATAGAAGGACTAGAAACTTTAGAGAATCCTCAACTATTCATTTTTGACCGATTCGGTAAATTGATTAAGCAGTCTAGTGCCGTCGGGCCAGGTTTTGACGGGACCTTTAACGGTGCGCCACTCCCCTCAGACACGTATTGGTTTACCTTAAAAGTGACGGGTAGGCGCGATATTAAGGGATATTTTGCTTTAAAGCGATAGTTGTTTTTATGCAGTAGGTAGTGGTTTTGTTTCGCTTTCGCGAAAGCGAAATTTACAAAGGCATTTGAGAAAATCTTTTAGAATTTACGGTCTAACAAATCGCGCTAACATAGGGCATATCGTCAATGCTTAACAACGAATTAACACCTAAAATCGTGTGTGTATAGTTCTTGTTGTGGTGTATTTGTTTTACTAATTACATCGATGTAGTAACTTCGTAGAAATTCTTTTTTATGAATATTCGTTACCTATTGTTTTTATTAGTTGCTTTTCAGTTTTCACAAGGGCAACAGTTTCCTATCGATTTTGAAGATACGTTCACATCTTTTACAGGTTTTTCTGGGTCTAGTTTTTCTAAAAGAACCGACCCCATTATGGCTACTAACAACGTTGGGCAGTTTTTTAATGATGGTGGTCAGGCAACACAAGGCTTTTTTGTGGACTTAAATACGGCGGTTAATCTGGGAGCTAACCAAAATGTGACACTGCGGTTTTTTGCCTTTGATCCTAATTCGCACAACATCCTGGTAAAGTTAGAAAGGGGCACCCAACCACCGGTAGAAGTTTTAAGACAGGTATCGGGTGCAGCAAACACGTGGGTAGATTTGACATTTAATTTTGCAAACGCTACCCAAAGCGGTACTGCAAACACCCTGTCTGCCACGGGACAATATAATCGGGTAGCAATTTTTATTGATTTTGGATTAACCGTTGCAGGAACATATTTGCTGGACGATATTAATAATGGCGCTACTGCAACACCGCCTAATCCTATAGATGTCGTGTATAATGACCTTGTGTGGTCTGATGAGTTTGATACTCCAGGTACTAATAACCCTATAGATGCAACAAAATGGTTTCACCAAACCCAAATTCCTGCTGGTGGTAGCTGGTTTAATGGAGAGCAACAGCATTATACAAACCGACTTGCAAATTCTTATGTAGAAAATGGGAATCTTCATATTGTTGCAAAACGCGAGTCTTTTAGGGATCAAAATGTGACCAAACAATTTACATCGGCCCGCTTAAATTCTAAGTTTGCTTTTACTTATGGTCGGGTAGATGTGCGTGCAAAATTACCTCTAGGCGCAGGTACATGGCCCGCTATATGGACACTTGGCAAAAATGTAAATGAGGCCGGCGGTTTTTGGCAGCCACAGTTTGGAACGACTAATTGGCCATTTTGTGGAGAAATAGATGTGATGGAGCACGGCCTGGGTGCGCTAAATCACGTGTCGGCAGCTTTGCATACACCTAGTAGTTTTGGCAATACACAAAATGTAAGAGAACGCATCCTAACCGATGTAGCAAATACATTTTACGTTTATTCGATGAACTGGTCGCCTAATCAAATCACGTTTTTAATAGATGATGTGCCATTTTATATTTATAACCCGCCGGTTAAGAATGCAGATACCTACCCGTTTAATGCAGATCAATACATGTTGTTAAACGTTGCCATGGGTGGAATTGCGGGGGCTATAGATCCTAATTTTACACAAAGTGCGATGGTTATAGACTATGTGCGGGTGTATCAAAATGCGCCGTTAAGCACGCCAGGAGCGGCAGCAACCGTGAATTTAAGAATGTATCCAAATCCTACCAATGGGATGTTACAATTTACTGCGGCACAACCTATAGACAACGTATGGATTTATGACTTGCAGGGCAAACTGGTACAGGCAGCCTCTCAAAATATTGAATCTATAGACGTGAGCGCACTAGCTCGCGGAATGTATCTGGTAAAAGTGCAACTAGGAGCGCAAACACTTACTGAGAAATTGATAAAGGAGTAGTTAAGGCTGCTCTTTTTTGTCTTTTACATTTGCCAACAGCGGTTATCTGGTGTTGTTAGTTGCGTATATTTA
>DAIRDE010000088.1:0-6347 GCA_036796335.1 Nonlabens sp. | reverse complement strand
GTAATTCCGTAATTCCGTAATTCCGTAATTCGTTATCTAACTTAAAATTATTAGATTATGAAAAAATTTGTTTTTGTGGCTTTTTTTGCTGTTTGTTCAATAGGTTTTGCAAATATACCTGATGCGTTTAGCGTGGATGATGTTAATATTGAAGTTCTTGAATTGAAAATTGATAACGCTGTTATTGATGAAAACCGAGAGTTTTTGTTTTGTCAGTGCCGCTGCTCATTTACGGTTTATCTACATGGAATGGAGATAACACTATATAATTATACCAATTCCGCTCAAACATGTAGCAGTATGACTAATGGTTACGGAGCGTTCGATTCAAATGATTGTTATGACACGGCAGGAATGTTAAATGCTACTTCTGTTGAAGAATATAGGGCAGCAGCTTCTGGTTCAGGATGTTAAGATTGTTTTCCATTTTTTTAGTTTTCTTTTGTTTTTTAAATGTTTCTGGGCAATCTGATAAGGTGCTTTCTATTAACTATGAATTTATTATTGCAAAAAAAACTAGTATAAATAAGGGAGAACTAGAGTACAGGCTTCTTGTTGATGAAAATACTTACAAATATGAGTTTATAAAAGACAACACAAACACTATGGGTTTTACACTGCCAAGTGCAGTTGGTTTTAATCTTGTATCCTATCATATAGGTAGCGTTCACGACAATATAGATTTTCAATACACTAATTTTCCTTTTAAAAAGGGCGAGGATTATACGGTCAGAGATAGCCTGCCTCCAATAAAATGGAAAATACAAGATACTTTGATTATGCTTAACAACTATAAGTGTACGCGAGCTGAGGCTAACTATAGAGGCAGGGTAATTATAGCATATTTTACACAGGAAATACCTATAAATATTGGTCCAGCAAAGCTAAATGGTTTACCAGGTGCTATATTGTTAGCCCATACGCATGATAACGTGTTTACCTATAAGGCAACTAAGATCGAAACGATACCTAGGCCCGAAGATTTTTATAAATATGAAGATTTCGAGTTTGGTGATGTTATATCCTTGCAAGATTATGTTAGATTAACCGAAGACTCAAAGCGTAAGGACTTAGCAATTCTAAAAGCAAAATATCAATCACAACTATCAAACGCTGGTGCGTCAGAAGATGTAGTTAAAAGTGCAGGAGTTATTTCAGAAAGGAGTACTTTAGAACTGATATATGAATGGGAACTTAAACAATAATTATCAGACATTATTTTAATTTGTCACCTCACAAAACACCTACTCTTTTAGGTGTTTTGTTTTGTTTGTGCACCTTTGTGGCGCAGGCGCAATTAAAGGGTACGGCGCGCAGCACCCGTGGCGAGCCTGTTACTTATGCAACCGTAATTCTTAAAAAAGCCCAAGACAGCAGCATTGTATCTTATACACAAACAAACGAGCAAGGTTTTTACTCGCTTAAAACACCTGTGCCAGGTATTTACACACTTACAGTGTCCTCACTTTCTTATGCAAAAGTCGTAGTGCCTGTAACCATCACTCCTCAGCAAGATAGCTATACGATAGACGTGGTTATGCAAGAAAGCCAGTTAGAACTTAATGAGGTTATTGTTAATGCAGACTTGCCCATACGCATTAAAAAAGACACCATAATCATCGATGCAAAAGCCTTTGCAACAGGGAACGAGCAAGTGCTCGAGGACTTGCTTAAAAAAATACCTGGTCTTACGGTAGAAAGTGATGGCACCGTAAAAGTGGGGAATGTTGAGGTAGAAAAAATCATGATAGAGGGTGACGACTTTTTTGAACGGGGCTATAAGCTGCTCACTAAAAATATGCCTGCTAGCCCGCTTAAAAATATAGAAATCTTGCAACGGTACTCTAACAACAAACTGCTTAAGGGTGTAGAAGAAAGCGAAAAAATTGCGCTTAACCTGACCCTGGACGAGGATGCAAAACAGCAGTGGTTTGGTAATATAGAGGTGGGACAGGACGTGGGTTTACAAAATTTTTATCAGGGGCGGTTTAACCTGATGTCTTTTGGTAAAAAGAACAAATTCTATTTTCTAGGAAACGCAAATACTATAGGGGTAGATGCTACCGGCGACATATCGCATCTTATGAATACCTATCGTTTTAATGAACCTGGCAACTTGGGGGGTAATTTAGGTGTCTCAAAAATTCTAGGATTAAGCGGTGGTGTGGGTAGCTTTAAAACCAGCAGGTCAGACTTTAATAACGACCAGCTGCTGTCTTTAAATGCTATATTTAATCCGTCTCAGGCACTTAAAATTAAAACACTGGGTTTTTTTAATTGGAATCGCAAGGACTTTTTTCGCAATAGCACGTCCAGCTTTTTTGCAAACAATACAAATTTTACAAATGTTGAAGATTATACCTTGCGCAACAGCGACCGTACGACCTTTGGAAAAGTGCAACTCAATTATGATTTTTCTAAAAAAGCAACCCTAGAGTCGGTGACTACCATAAATGATGGTAGTGAACTTGCCCATGCCGCACTCGATTTTAATGGCGTCTCCACGTTAGAGCGTCTCGCTGCGGCCACATCCAGTTATGAGCATGTATCAACATACACAAATCGACTCAATGATACGCAGGTTTTTCTAGCGACAGCGCGCGTGATGCACGAGGAGTCCCCACAAGAGTATGATGTAAATCAGTACTTTTTTGATGATCTTTTCCCATCGCCCTCTATGCCCGATGCTGTAAATCAAACCGTTAATAATCGCATGACTTTTATAGGTGTGCAAGGGCATTTTCTAGATCGCAAGAAAAACGGCAACCTGCTCGAGTTGCGACTGGGCAATCAGTATCGAGTAGATGGTCTGGATAACGTGTTACGCTTTCGCGAAAGCGGACTCAACACCAGCACCCCACAAGGCTATCAAAATCGTACAAAATATGCAGTAAACGACTTATTTGCACAAGGTAAATACCTGGTAGAGTGGAAAGACTGGAAGGTAACAGGTACTGTGGATGCCCATGTAATTGCTAATGAATTGCGACTGGCAGAAAGTGTTGACAACCAAAACGTACTTTTTTTAAATCCCAGCCTCACCATAAATTATGAACTTAATCGCAACAACAGGCTGGGATTGTATACCGCACAAAACCGCACAAATGCAGGGCTGTTGCAGGTTTATGACCAGTACGTGTTAACAGGTTATCGCAATTTTAATCGGGGTGCGGGCACATTTAACCAGTTAGACGCTAGTACTTTGAATGTAAACTATCAACTAGGCAATTGGACCGATAGGTTTTTTGCAACTGCCAGTGTTGATTATATTAAAAACCACGACTTCTTTTCTACAAACACCCAGCTCGCACAAAATTTTAGCCAGACGACGGTAATTACCATTAAGGATAGGGAGTCGTTCAGCTTTAACCTAACAGCCGATTATTATTTTAAAAACATAAGTTCTAACCTAAAACTGCGAGGCAGCCTTGCGCAAAGCAATTTTAAAAATATCATCAATGATTCTGACTTGCGCAGTGTTGAACAAACCGTGGTAACTGGCGGGGTGGAAATGCGATCGGCCTTTACAGGATTTTTTAATTACCACATCGGTACCAGTTATGACTGGACGCAAGTGGCAACCAGTCAAACGAATAGTTTCTTAAACAACCGCAGTTTTTTAGACCTGTCTTTTGTGTTTACAGATCGTATAACGGCGGTTGTTAAAGGTGAGCGATTTTATTTTGGTAATATTAACGAGGGTGATAACACGTACTATTTTCTAGATGCAGATTTGCGTTATAGTAAAGAAAAAAGCAAGTGGAGTTTTGGTATCACCGCACGTAATCTTGCAAACACGCAACAGTTTAGAAACAGCTTTATAAACGATGTGGCATCATCGACAGTATCTTTTAGGCTATTGCCTCGCTATGTCCTTTTTCAAACAACGTTTAGGTTTTAAGACGACCCACCATCGACAGGTTACCACCGATTGTTAATGACCGATGATTACCTACTTCCTACTACCTGAAACGCAAACGCGCGTGTTTTGTCTTTCCAACAATAGCTGGAAAAAACACAGCACGCGCATCGCTATTGGCGTTTTAGAAAATCGTGATGCTACGTACCACGCAGGTTTACAAATCAAATCGCAGTTGCTCAGCACTTGGTTCATTATTTTCCTTATCGTCGTCGTTACTTGGTTCTTCATTATTTAGATTAGACATGGTAATACCCAACAAGCGCACACTCTCACGGAATCCCTCTTGACGCATCAATTCCAGTGCAGCGTTTGCAATCAGGTCTTTAGAGCGTATAAAATAGTTCATGGTTTTACTGCGTGTTTGGGTTTTAAAATCGCTGTATTTTATTTTAAGGGTGACGGTTTTGCCCGCCAGGTTGCTTTTAGCCAATCGCTCTTCTATTTCTTGGGCGATGTTTTCTAACTTTTCAATCATAAATAACTCACTGGTAATGTTTTCGTTAAAAGTGCGTTCGGCCCCCAGCGATTTACGTATGCGGTCAGGTTTTACAAGACTGTGGTGCACACCGCGCACGATGTCATAATAATGCGCGCCGCTCTTGCCAAAATGCTTTACAAGAAACTCCCGGGACTGCGCCTTTAAATCGGCACCTGTAAAAATGCCATGTGCATACATTTTCTGGGTAGTCATTTTACCGATGCCATAAAACTTTCTTATCGCTAACTTATCAAGAAACGCAAGCGCTTCTGCAGGTGTTACAGTAAGTTGGCCATTAGGCTTGTTGTAATCGCTTGCGATTTTGGCGATAAATTTATTGATAGAAATTCCTGCGCTTGCGGTAAGTCCTGTCGTCTCATAAATGCGTCGTCGTATTTCATAAGCGATAATGGTCGCACTAGGAAAATCCACCTTATTTGCAGTCACATCCAGATAGGCCTCGTCTAGTGACAGCGGTTCGACAAGATCGGTATAGGACAAGAAAATGTCGCGTATCTGGTTAGAAATATCCCGATACCTGTCAAAACGGGGCGGTACAAAAATTAGATCAGGGCACAACCGTTTTGCCGTGACACTGGCCATCGCGCTGCGCACGCCATATTTGCGAGCCTCATAACTTGCAGCCGCCACCACACCGCGATCACTGCTACCGCCCACAGCTACTGGTTTACCCGCTAACTGCGGATAATCGCGCTGCTCTACCGATGCATAAAACGCATCCATGTCTATGTGTATAATTTTGCGCTTGTCCAGCTCTTCCATGACTCAAAAATACAGGCTTTGGACATACAAATAGTGCTGGTGATGTTAAAAGTGAACTATCTTTAAATAATCAAATAATTTTTTATGAAAGCGGTCATCATCGGGGCGAGTGGTCTCACGGGCAGTCATTTACTAGCACAGTTGCTTGCTATGGAGCAGGTATCTGGTGTTATTACGCTTTCGCGAAAGCGTATCCTAAACAACCACCCAAAACACACAGGCCACGAGGTTGATTTATTAGATCCTGCAACGTATCGCGAGTATTTACAGGGCAGTCATTTATTTATTTGCACGGGAACGACCAAAGCAAAAACCCCCGACGATGCCGCATATTTGCGCATTGAGTATGAGTTGCCGGTTACAGTGGCACAGCAGGCACTTCAAAATGGCTTTACATCGGTTATTGCTATATCGGCGATGGGCGCAAACCCACACAGCAGGATTTTGTATAATCGTGGCAAAGGCATGATGGAACGCGATATTGCAGTCTTGGGATTTAAAGAATGTTATTTTGCACAACCGGCACTTATAGGCGGCGATCGCGCAGAGTCTAGACCGCTGGAACGGTTTTTTGTAAAGTTGCAGCGGCTGCTGGACCCATTGCTCGTGGGTTCTTTAGAAAAGTACCGACTCATAGAGCCCGAAACCATTGCAGCGGCGATGATTTATGTCGCCATACATGGGTACAGTTCCTCGCGGTTAGCAA
Source organism: Nonlabens sp. (assembly GCA_036796335.1). Taxonomy (GTDB): domain Bacteria; phylum Bacteroidota; class Bacteroidia; order Flavobacteriales; family Flavobacteriaceae; genus Nonlabens. The sequence continues at coordinate 458 of DAIRDE010000088.1, read as the reverse complement.
ACGACACGCTTAAAGTACTGGCTGCAAACAGGTATCAAAACCGTATAAATCAATAAGTATCATGATAGAAATAGAACGCAAATTTTTAATAACCAATACACAGTTTTTAACATCACATCGTGGCACTCGCATTACACAGGGCTATTTATCTACCGACCCAGCACGCACAGTAAGGGTGCGCTTAAAGGGTGAAACGGGTTATTTAACCATAAAAGGTGTGAGTAGTGATTCGGGACTTTCGCGGTTTGAGTGGGAACAAGAAATCCCTGCTAATGAAGCGATTGCACTTTTAGAACTAGCACTACCGGCAGTCATCGATAAAACAAGGTACGATGTCATGCATGCAGGTTTTAAATATGAGGTAGATGTTTTTCACGGCCTGAACGAGGGACTCATCATCGCCGAGTTAGAACTGGAATCAGAAAATCAGGAATACGCAAAACCCGACTGGCTGGGTG
>DAIRDE010000087.1:2196-6587 GCA_036796335.1 Nonlabens sp. | reverse complement strand
TATTAATTATCCAGAGAAATTCTAAGACATAATCACATTTGTTTATTTTTTTAATAATAAATTGTGTTAATTATTAAACAATCATACTGTTTTCTGTCTTAAAAGTCGTACATTTGAGTTTTAAATAAAAACATTATGAGAAGTTTACTTTGGTTTGTTGCAGTAGTTTGTATAGTAGTATGGTTGTTAGGATTTTTAGGGATTTTGGGCACCTCATTCTCTACTGGCAATTTGATCCACGTTTTAATAGTGATTGCTATCATTGTTATACTCTATAACATCATTTCAGGGCGCAAAATGCTATAAGTATTTAACAACGAACCCTTTATTTAAAAAGCGTTTCTTTTAAAAGGACGCTTTTTTGTGTTTTATGATGTTAGAAGTTGTTGCAGCACTTTTTATTTAATTGGTTTTAACCTTGCAAAACCTTAGTTGCAATTTTTTAAAATTAACACCAATAAAATATGTAGTTTCGGCATTTATTCATGCTTGCAAACAATTAATGATAGAGTCAATATTTTCCTTTGGGCTTGCAACTTTGTTACTTGCGCTATCGCCAGGTCCTGACAACATATTTGTTCTTACACAATCGGTTGCTCGAGGAGCAAAATTTGGAATTGCCATAGCAACAGGTTTACTTACTGGCTGCGTGGTACACACCTCTATTGTTGCGTTAGGTTTTGCCTTTGTAATACGTGACAACGCGTGGTTGTTGTTGAGTATTAAAATTGCTGGCGCACTGTACTTACTATTTTTAGCCTACCGCACTTATCAGTCACAAGCCACAGTGGTATTAAACGAAGAAAAACCCAACAAACACGATTTATGGAAACTGTACCGCGTAGGCATTACTATGAACTTATTAAACCCTAAAGTCACCCTATTCTTTCTGGCGCTTTTACCACAGTTTATTGTGAAAAATTCATATCCCGACTGGATGCAAATCTACCTGCTGGGCGGTGTGTTTATGCTTGTTTCACTTGTCGTTTTTTATGGTATTGCACTACTAGCCGGTCGTGCAGCACATTTTATAAAATCAGCTACATGGTTTGCACCTGCGATGAAATGGGCACAAATTGTCGTTTTTATAGGTATCGCTGTGGCAATATTGATACCTTAAAATCAGTTTTAACTCGCATTTATTAAACAACCTTTTTTTAAAGATTTCTCCTGTAAAATGGGCTAGAGGCCACCGTTTATGTTTCTGTTCCCCAACCCTGGGTGCACAAACAAATGCTCATATTGTACACGTTGTAGAAACGTCACACTTTATTGCGGGGTAATAGGTTAAGAATTGTTTTAGAATCCTTGTCTATTAGGGTCAATGACAAAAATCGTGGAAAAACCTTTTCATCAATGCCATCCACTATAACTTAAGTCACTTTTTAAAACTTTTGTTGAGCGATAAGCTTTTTGCGACGCAGCAATCCACAGTATCTTTGTTGCGATATGGAACAGGTTAAAATCATAGAATGCCCACGCGATGCCATGCAAGGTATCAAAGAAATGATCCCTACTGCGCAAAAAGTACACTACATACAGTCCCTATTGCGATGCGGTTTTGACACGCTGGATTTTGGTAGTTTTGTTTCTCCACAAGCCATACCGCAAATGGTGGATACCGCGCAGGTACTTTCACAACTAGATTTAACCCGTACGAGTACAAAATTACTTGCCATTATAGCAAACATGCGTGGCGCAATAGAAGCGTGCAAACATCCTGAAATTCAATATCTGGGTTATCCGTTCTCTATTTCAGAGAACTTTCAAATGCGCAATACGCACAAAACAATTGCCGAAAGCGTAGTGCTTTTACAAGAGATTATAGATCTCGCACAAAGACACGATAAAGAGCTGGTTGTTTATATTTCTATGGGGTTTGGCAATCCCTATGGCGACCCATGGGATGTAGAAATAGTGAGTATGTGGACCGAAAAATTGACAAACATGGGCGTAAAAATTTTGTCACTGTCCGACACCGTGGGCACCTCTAACCCCGCCACAATCACCTACTTATTCTCTCATTTAATACCGCAATACCCGGCCATCGAGTTTGGCGCCCATTTACACACCACACCGTCCAGCTGGCATGAAAAAGTAGACGCTGCCTTTAAAGCAGGTTGCCGCCGATTTGATGGTGCCATACAGGGATTCGGTGGTTGTCCCATGGCTGCAGACGAACTTACCGGCAACATGCCTACCGAAAAGTTACTGAGTTATTGCAACGCCTTAAAGGCACATACACACGTAAAACCCATGAGTTTTGAAAGCAGTTACAACGAGGCTACAAAAATTTTCTCCTCGTATCACTGATTGCAACCTCTTACAGTAACTCTCTCGTTTTAAACACTTAACACAACGCAAGCGACTGCTAACCTACCTTACTAGCTAGTAAACGCTGCACTTTATAAATATCTACACCCGATGCAAACTTCTTACTGACAATTGGAACAGTTGCGCTACTTATCCATATCTTCAGTTCGGCATCCAGGTCAAAAGTGCCCGCAGTTTCAAGCGAAAATCTAGAAATGCTTTTGTAGGGCAAGGATTGTATATCCATTTTACTGCCGGTAACCCCTTGTTTTTCAATAATTATTAATCGCTTTGAAGTGAACATAAAGACATCTCTAAACAGCACAAAGCCCAATGCTACTGTTTCATTATCAGCTAATAAATGCCCATATTCGGTCAGTATTTTATCACTACTCACCTCACTCGCATTGCCCATAATCTTGTTAAAAATTCCCATGCTCGTTGTTTTTACAACTGCAAATTACCACTATTGCTTTAATTGCTGTGCGATTATCGCAGCATTTTTTTAGTAGACGTGTAATGGGGTTTTAAGAATTTCGCTTTCGCGAAAGCGAACTAAATAAACCCTCTAAATTCTTGAACGACAAGCCCCGAAAATCTATCTTTGTGAGCTTATAAAATGAGGAGAAACTATGTTTGATAATTTAACCGACAAGCTCGATAAAGCGATGCACATCTTAAAAGGGCATGGCAGCATTACCGAGGTAAACGTTGCAGACACCCTAAAAGAGATACGACGAGCACTTGTAGATGCCGATGTAAACTATAAAATCGCCAAAGATTTTACCGCCCGCGCAAAAGATAAAGCAGTGGGACAAGGCGTACTTACTACCTTAAAACCCGGACAACTTCTTACTAAAATTGTAAAAGACGAACTTACCGACCTGATGGGTGGCGAGGTTGCAGGACTTAATTTATCAGGAAATCCATCGGTCATCCTAATGTCGGGATTGCAGGGATCGGGTAAAACAACGTTTACTGGAAAACTAGCCCTTTATCTTAAAACTAAAAAAAGTAAAAGACCCCTGCTAGTTGCCTGCGATATTTACAGACCCGCGGCCATCGACCAGCTGCATGTAGTTGGTAAACAGGTGGGTGTAGAAGTTTTTTCTAACCGCGAAGAAAAAAACCCTGTAAAAATATCACTCGAGGCTATCGCCTATGCAAAGCAAAATGGATTTAATACGGTCATTATAGACACCGCTGGTCGCCTGGCGGTAGACGAGCAAATGATGAACGAGATTGCCGATGTGCACGCAGCTGTTAAACCGCAAGAAACACTGTTTGTTGTGGATGCCATGACAGGACAAGATGCTGTAAATACGGCTAAGGCTTTTAATGACCGCCTAAACTTTGACGGGGTTGTACTAACCAAATTAGATGGTGACACACGCGGTGGTGCTGCACTTTCTATAAAATCGGTAGTGAATAAGCCTATCAAATTTGTAGGTACTGGCGAGAAAATGGAAGCCCTAGACGTGTTTTACCCATCGCGCATGGCCGACCGTATCCTGGGTATGGGCGACGTGGTGTCGCTGGTAGAGCGTGCACAAGAACAATATGACGAGGAAGAAGCACGCAAACTGAGCAAAAAAATCGCTAAAAACCAATTCGGTTTTGACGACTTTTTGGCTCAGATACAGCAAATTAAGAAAATGGGAAATATGAAAGACCTGATGGGTATGATTCCTGGTGCTGGTAAAATGCTTAAAGGAGTAGATATAGACGATAATTCTTTTAAAGGGATTGAGGCTATTATACATTCCATGACCATAAAAGAGCGCACACAACCACACATTATTAACGGCAGCCGCAAAAAACGCATTGCAAACGGCTCAGGAACCACGATTACCGAGGTAAACCAGCTGTTAAAACAATTTGACCAAATGAGCAAAATGATGAAGATGATGCAAAATGGCAAGGGGCAAGCGATGCTTAATGCGCTGGGAAAAATGAGGTAATTTTTTTATTGGCTAATTGCAAATCGCAAGCTCCAAATCTCAAATCCCAAATCTCAAATTACAAATCTCAAATCTTAAAATTATCGCGCAGAGTTTACTATAAATACCCAAAAAAAT
>DAIRDE010000087.1:0-2096 GCA_036796335.1 Nonlabens sp. | reverse complement strand
AAATCTCAAATCTTAAAATTATCGCGCAGAGTTTACTATAAATACCCAAAAAAATGAATGACTACTCAAAACCCTATGACCTTGAGATACGAACATTTGAGTTTGCAAAAGCAGTTCGCGGGGTTATCAGAGTTTTGCCGTATAACGTTCAAAACGTGGAAGATGGCAAACAAATAATCAGGTCAAGTGGCCCTGTAGGTGCAAATTATATTGAATCTAATGAGCACATCAGCCAAAAAGATTTTCAGCACCGAATAAAAATTTGTCGCAAGGAAGCTAAGGAGTCTAGTTATTGGTTAAAATTATTACATGATAACAATCCAGAAGTAGAAATATTCAAAGACCTGATAGATGAGGCAAATCAGCTAAAGCTTATTTTTAATGCAATGGTAAAAAAACCGACTTAGCTGTTTTAATGAAGGTTGTTATAAGTTTTAAAATTAAAAAAAGCAACTACCATTAAAGTTCAAGTTTTTTGATCTTTGAGATTTAGGATTTGGAATTTGGATTTGAGATTTGGAATTTTAAGATTTGGAATTTGAGACACATAAAACTTGATGTATAAATAAAAGAAACTATGACCATACTAGACGGTAAAAAAACCAGTAACGACATTAAAGCTGAAATTACAAACATCGTGCAAGGCATGAAAGATCGCGGTGAAAAAGTACCACATCTAGCAGCGGTGATTGTAGGAAATGACGGGGCAAGTCTTACCTATGTAGGCAGCAAGGTAAAATCATGCCAGCAGGTGGGTTTTGAAAGTACCATGGTGCGCATGCCCAACACCACCAGTGAAACCGAATTGTTGCTCGAAATAAAAAAACTGAACGAAAACCCCGACATAGACGGTTTTATCGTACAGCTACCGCTCCCTAAACAAATTGACACCCAACGCGTGCTCATGGCCATAGACCCCGACAAAGATGTGGACGGTTTTCACCCGACAAATTTTGGTCGTATGGCGCTGGATATGAGCACATTTATACCAGCGACTCCCTTCGGTATTTTAGAACTTTTAGAACGGTATGGTGTAGAGACTAAAGGTAAGCACACCGTCGTGATAGGTCGATCGCACATCGTGGGTCGCCCCATGAGCATCCTGATGGGTCGCAAGGGATTTCCAGGAAATTCCACGGTTACACTTACACACAGCCACACAAAAAATATCACCCAAATCACCTCGCAGGCCGATATCATCATTACAGCGCTAGGCGTTCCCGGGTTTTTAAAAGCCGAAATGATTAAAGACGATGCAGTGATAATAGACGTGGGCATCACCCGCGTGGCCGACGAAACCCAACCGCGCGGCTATTACATCACCGGCGACGTAGATTTTGAAAACGTGTCTAAAAAAGCCAGTTATATCACCCCAGTTCCCGGTGGCGTGGGTCCTATGACGATTGCTATGTTGCTTAAAAACACGTTATTAGCCCGTGAACGTCACCGCATTGCAAAACGATAGGTGGTTATAAAGTATGGCGATTTTAAGTATTTCGCTTTCGCGAAAGCGAACAACCCACAAGCAATCTGGTCTTAAACACAACTCGCGTTAAACAGATACTATGGATGATTTTCTTAAAAAACTACCCGACCTGGCGCGGCAAAAACGAAGCGAAAACATCGCCTTTTTCAAAAAGTTGCGCGCTAAAAAGCCAAAAAGACTGGATACTGATGTACAATTAATTCATCATGAGGTTTTTCAAGAAACAGATTGCCTAACGTGTGCAAATTGCTGTAAAACCACGGGTCCATTATTTACCGACATAGACATAGAACGCATCGCAAAACACTTGCAATTAACCCCTAGTAAGTTCATAGACAAATACTTGCGCATAGACGAGGATAAAGATTATGTACTACAGCAAGTGCCCTGCACCTTTTTAGGTGCCGATAATTACTGTGCTATTTATAACGTGCGGCCGCGTGCTTGCAAAGAATTCCCGCATACCGACCGCCGCAAAATTTACCAAATTGCAAACCTTACTGTCGAAAATACCGCAATATGTCCCGCCGCCTATAAAATTGTAGAACGTATGAAGGTGGCTATAAAGGTTTAACATTTTATAACAAACAAGATTCATCCTATTTAATAT
>DAIRDE010000086.1:0-6590 GCA_036796335.1 Nonlabens sp. | reverse complement strand
TGCTTGTCAATATTTTATGAAAACATAAAAAGTGAAGTGGACAAGTCAGGAAAAAGAGCATATGGACGATTTCCGTAAGAAGGTGCATGATAAAGTAAGAGCATTGCATGTGCAGCGCTTTCCTTATAACTCCTTTTTATATCCTGACTGGAGTGAAGAGGAATAAACGTATGGACAGTACCACTATTTAGGTACAATTTTATAATTAATCCCCAGTCCAAAAACTTGTCTGATTTGAAAAGCACCTACCGCATTATCGTCATAAATTGCCTGGAATATAAAATTGGTACTTAACCATTTATTGATTTTCATGTTTACATTTGTCGAGTAATTGATATCAACGTTTTCAGGATTTTCTAAATAATTAGCATAAAGTAAAAGCATATTATCCATCACAATATTCTCGGCAAGCTGCGTTTTATATAACGCGTTTATCGATGCTCCAAACTCTGTACGCAAGCTTTTACCGCGATCCACACCAAAATAAGTGCCATCTACATAATCAGGGGCTGATGTAAACCTTTTATCAACGAATATAAAGCGTGTAGTAGCCGGCGCAATGTTGACATTAAAATTTTCTCCTTTTTTATATAAAAATCCTGGCCCCATTTGTAAAAATCCTGGCGACAATATGCGTGTGGTCTCGGTGCGTAATTCCTCGCCTGTAATAGGGTCATTGCTAAAGGCAAAACCACGGTCAAACTGCGTTAAGAGATTTACAAAAGCAGAATAAGACCAGCTGCTATCTGTGGTAACACGATAACCATAAACCGAGTTAAGTTCTAGCCTGTCGTTTGTTTTGCGACTAAATTTTTGATCCTTGGCCTGTGAAATCCCGTACTCACCTATAAATTTTGTGTTCCATGTGGCGCGCTCATTTGCATATTTCCAGTCATAATTTATCCCCACGTTACCGCCATAATTAGAAGTACCGCCACCTATCCAGTCGTTATTAAACGCGGCCTGATTAAACAAGAAATTAAAAACACCGCCGTTGTCCCATTTTTTTGGAGTTTCGTCTTGGGCAAAAGCTGGGTGAAACAGCATGGTAAACGCTGTGATAAAGATTATTTTTTTCATGTTTTTGGGTAACGTTAGGTTACAAAGGTACCCGTATCCTAAAACTTCTGAAAAAAAACCCGCTAGAAAAACACTAAAAACAACATTTAAAACTGCTATTGCACTTAAAAATCTATAGCACTTGCGAACTAGTTTTTACTTGCTTGCTTGTACACGGGCACTGCACTGCATGCCTCTCCATACATGATAGATCGTGCAACGCCTTGCAACCTCGCGGTAAGTTTTGTATAAGCCGCTAGTGGTACCGGCTTGTTAGAACAACCTTTAATAATCACGGGGATTCCTGCAAAAACTGTTGTGTCTAATTCTTTGATGATGTCGTGATACAATTCGGTTTCCAGATCTTGTAGGCTTCCTATAACCACACGTTTTGCCGTGCCTGTTAATGCTACTTGCAATAACATCCATGCCCATTGGGGGATAATGGCGTCTGTACTGCAGTGTATAGCTACATAATGATCTTTGTAAACCGTGAAATCTGTGGTTTTTACGCTTTCGCGAAAGCGAGATTCTACAAGCACTAATCCCTCTACAAGCCACTGGGAAATATCAATCACGCTGCGAGTGCCTGCGGGATAATAATCCTCTAAATCAATGGTTTGCAGTTTTGAGTTTGCAACTCTATTAACTATTTCTTCCATGTTAAAGCATGCCCAGTTCTAGTTTTGCTTCTTCACTCATCAGGTCTTTTGTCCATGGCGGGTCAAAGGTGATTTCAACCTCGGCATCGTTCACTTCTTTAAGCGACTTTACTTTTTCCTCTACCTCTACAGGCAGGGTCTCTGCAACAGGGCAATTGGGTGATGTAAGGGTCATCAGTATTTTAACATCGGCGTCGGTACTCACCATGACGTCATAAATAAGACCTAGCTCATAGATATCTACTGGAATTTCTGGGTCATAAATGGTTTTAAGAACGCGTACTACTTTTTCTCCTATTTCTTGTCCGTTAACTTCTTCCATAATTAATTAATTTGAGACTGGAATGCCAGTGCATACATTTTTAATTGTTTTATCATAGATACCAGGCCATTTGCACGGGTAGGCGATAAATGTTCTTTAAGGCCTATCTGGTCTATAAAGTCGGTGTCTGCTTCTATAATATCTTGGGGTTTTTGACCCGACCATGCTCTTAGCAGTATGGCGATGATTCCCTTTGTGATAATCGCATCACTATCGGCTGTAAAAGCAACCCGGTCGCCCTGCATGGCGGCGTGTACCCACACTTTAGACTGGCATCCTTTAATAATGCGGTCATCGGTTTTGTATTGCTCTTCTATTTTGGGTAGATCTTTACCCAATTCTATCATGTATTCATAACGCTGCATCCAGTCGTCAAACATGTTAAACTCTTCTACAATCTCTTGTTGTATTTGCTTTATAGGCGTCATGATCTTTTTATCGCAGTAATAAGGACGGTACCTTTGTTGTCTAATAACTCCAATCCATTTGTCACAGGCCTAACTTGTGCAACTTTACTTAAATGTTCTAAATAGGTGCGCTCTATTTTACTTTTTTCTTTACAAAACATTTTAGTGCCCGCAATTTGTCCCATAACCACCTGATTGCTTTTAGGGTTCTCAAAATTACCAAAGTACTGATTACAACCTGAATCACCAGAAATTTTATTTTCTGCGCCCATCTCAATGTTTAACGTCACACCATAAGCAGCATACCTGTCGCCGGCAACGCTAACAACATCATAGAATCCTGCAAGGTCTTCTTTTTGTTTGCACCCAGTAGTTAGTATGATTGCGAGTAGAAGTAGGGTAAGTTGTTTCATGTTGATAGGGTTTAAATAATATTTGTAATAACAAAGTTACGATAACATATTGACAGCACGTTGCAAAGTCTGTACCATGATGTCTATTTCTTCTTTGGTATTGTAAAAGGCAAAACTCGCGCGCACCGTACCCGATATGTTGTACCGATCCATGACAGGTTGTGCGCAATGCTGCCCTGTGCGTACCGCTATCCCCAATTTATCGACGATGGTGCCAATGTCATAGGGATGAATGCTGCCTACATTAAAGCTAATAACGGCAGCTTTGTTAGCTACATCACCATAAATGGTGATACCGTTTATTTTTTTAAGTGCCTCGGTGGCATAAACAAGCAGCTCGTGCTCATAAGCCGCGATGTTTTCCATACCTACCTCGTTCAGGTAATCGATAGCTGCGCCTAGTGCAATACCACCACAAATATTGGGCGTGCCGGCTTCAAATTTATGAGGCAACCCTGCATAGGTTGTTAACTCAAAACTCACCTGATCTATCATCTCGCCACCACCCTGATAAGGCGGTAACTCATTTAACAAATGCTCTTTTCCATATAAAATACCGATACCTGTCGGGCCACACATTTTGTGTCCTGCCATGGTGTAAAAATCTACATCCAGCGCTTGCACGTCTACCTTCATGTGACCGCAAGATTGTGCGCCATCTACTAATACAAGAGCGTTTACTGCATGCGCGCCTTTGATTATTTCTTCTATAGGATTTGTGACACCTAGCGCATTTGACACGTGATTTACCACAACAAAAGCAGTCTTAACATTAAGCAAGTTGTGGTATGCCTGCATGTCTAGAACGCCATTATCTAATACAGGAATGACTTTTAGAAGCGCTCCCACACGCTCGCACAGCATTTGCCAGGGTACAATATTAGAGTGGTGCTCTACCGCACTTACAATCACCTCGTCGCCTGCTTTTACAAATACATGTGCCCCACTCGCCACGGCGTTTATACTGTGTGTGTTTCCTGAGGTAAAAATTGTTTGTTTAGCCAGGTGAATGTTAAAAAACGCGCGTGCTTTTTCTCGTGCGGCTTCATAAACATCAGTTGCTTCTTGGCTTAGTGCGTGCACCCCACGGTGTATGTTTGCGTTGTAATTACTGTAATAATCTACAATCGCATCGATAACAGCTTGTGGTTTTTGCGTGGTTGCTGCGTTGTCAAAATAGACCAACGGCTTGCCATTTACCTGGCGGGTAAGGATAGGGAATTGAGAACGTATTTTTGCTATATCTAACATGCTGCAAAGGTACGATTTCAAGTGTTGAGTTATAGATGATGAGCCATGTGATTTTATCGTACTTAGTTGGTTAGTCGTTGAGATTTGGATTTATGGTAATTACTTTAAACTTGTGGCTTGCGAAATTTGTGAGGAGGTTAGTTGATAAGGTCATTCAATCAACTTTGCAGTTCTCTGATTGTAAACTAATAAATTTCTTAGAATTACGTAAATAAAAAAGCCACCTGACAGTAGCCTTTGACAACCTAGAACCATTGGCATAGATACATTTGTATCATAAACACCGAGTTGTTAAAGTTTTAGAATTTGTATTTAAGTTCAAATAACAATACTCGTGGCAAGGTAAAAATTTGATTGGAAGAAATAAGATTGCCGTTAAAGTTATTCTGAACGATAACCCCGTTATTAAAGATATTTCTAAAGTTGAAACTATACGAAAATTTACTGTTCGGTTTCGTGTAGCCTAAATAAGCATTTTGAATGGTGTAATTTGTGTTCCTGTCACTAAAATCGTTTACAAAATGCGTAGAAAAATCTGTTTTAAAAATAAAATTCTTTAAGAACCGTAAATCATATTTTAAGGAAAAAACATTTTCTGTTGAGCGCGAGTTATCATCTTTAATTACCTGAAAACCTGTATACTTATATTGCAAACTTAACGCGCTTTGTTTAGAAAGTTTTAGTAAATACTTACTGTTCAAACTGTACTCTAATGAGTTTATAACGCTAACGTCTTCATTAATGACTTGATTAATTTTAAGTAAGTCCACATCAACTCCAAATTCCAAACTATTCTTGTTAAATATGAGTCCTAGGTCTGTATTAAAACTTAGATTTTCTTCGGGTAAATTAAGGATGACAGGGCGATTCAATTGATTTATTCCTATTTGAATAATACTATTATTTTCTGCAGGATTATTGATACTATAATCTACAGATACGTCTAAGAAATAAGTGTCCATATTTCTATAGTCGTTATAATAAAGACTAAAATTATGAGCTCGTGTGTCCGTAAGATTGGGGTTCCCAGATAGCACCGTGTTAAATCCCGTAATTTTTAAATTTTCGAGATAGCTTATATCATTTAAATACCTGTTTGTAAAATCGTATCCGAAATCCAAACTACTATCATCGTCTATTTTTAAACTGATGTCTAGCTTAGACCCTATAAATAAATTAGAACTTTCAATTCCTGCACGTTTGAACACGTAATAATGCGGTATAGCCTCTAAGATAAATTCAAATTTTCCAGCTATCGTTTTTATTCCTAGACCGGCATTCCAGTCAGCAAGGGCAAACGGGTTGTCATTAGATAACGCACTAAAATTTGCAATTTCCATATTATTTGAAAATTGGCTTATGTCATTTTGAATTCTAGATTCTTTATAATTAAGTCCGACATTATAGAATAAATGAAAATATCTACTTGCAATCCAGTAATCCTTCAAAAGAAAATTAAATCGCTGTGCAGTAAGATTATTTGCTTGTCTAATTTGAAAATCTGTAGTCTGTACCAAAGGTAAGAACTCTTGTAAAAAAATGGAATTACTAGTCCATCGGTCTGCCGATTTTGAACTGGACAAGCTATGTTCCAAAGCAACTCCTAAGGTATGTTTATCATTCAGCCTAAAATAACCTTCTAGATTTTGAGAAAAACTACTACTTTTTCCTGCAACAGCGGTTATAAACTCATTAGTACTGTCAAAAATGGATAAAGACTCGCTTGTTAAATCTGAAATGTTATTTAAATAACTGATATTATACATCCATTTTTGAGAAAGTTTAGGGTCATAATCGAGCTTTATATTAAACATCGCAGAGCCCGCGTTAGAATCGGTAAAATTATCTCTAGATTCAATAAGCAGCTGGTCAGCTAGGTATTCCCTTGTAGACGAGGACTTGTTTACAATATCATTGTTAGCATATACGGCATAACCTGTAACTGCAAATTTTTCAGTTACATCTTTTTGAAAGTTTAATGCCGAAAATCGTGTGGTAGATTTAAATCGATTCTCGTTATTTGAAGCAAACGAAAGTAAACTATTAGACAAACTACCCCTTTTAAAAAGATTGCTAGAACCACCAACTAAGCGCGACAAATCTGTAAAGCTTAAACTACTGTTATTAAAGTTATTAATATCGCCTATAAAACTTATATTAGATGTAGGGTTGTACTTAAAAAATGCTGGATGTAACGTGTAAAACTCATCGAGTCCAGCACCTGCCTGTATATCTCCAAAAGCGAAGTTCTTCTTATCCTCTTTAAGCACTACGTTTAGGGCTAAATCTTCGTTATCTGCAAGGTTTCGTAGTAGTTCAGATTCTTTGTAGTCCGAGATAATTTCGATTTTATCCATCACATCGGCTGGGATATTTTTAATGGCTAATTTTGTGTCCCCCCCAAAAAACAGTTTCCCGTCAACCAGCAATTTTGTTATGGGTTTACCTTGTACTTTAACTGCATCGTCCTCTACCT
>DAIRDE010000085.1:0-6614 GCA_036796335.1 Nonlabens sp. | reverse complement strand
TGCTGCTTTACTAGCAGGAAGTATGTTTGCTATTGCAAATGAAGTCGAACCAACTAAGAAAGTAGATGACTTAATAAATGAAGTAATTCTTCAAGAAGACGATCCAAGGACTTACAATGATTGTAGTAAATACGCTGCAGCGATAGTTAATATAGAATCGGGAGGTCAGCCTATGAGTGTAGCTTCTTTAATGTATAGTCTGGGGTTTTGGACAGGTGCCTGCGAGGCCGCAGGAGGTTGTCCTTGTGTGATTTTAGACCCTGTGGAAATAATTCTAGAATAACTTTAAAACCTTTTAGATGAGATTATTATTATTCTATTTTATTTTAGCTTTGGGCTGGTTATCGCCAGCCCAAAGTTTTAAACTTACCTATCAAAAAACAGCAACTATTAGAGGTAAGGAAATCACCTTACCTTTTAAATACGTTTTAGAGTCTAATGATTCTATGGCTGTCTTTTACCCAGAAAATGAGGACAAAAAGAGTTATTTTAAGTTACCTCAAGAGCAAGGGCTTGTTATATTTAAAGATTTTGGAGATAGTGTCATATTTCTTAATAAAGAAACTAATCTCTACACGGTTGAACAGGTGTTCAATCCCTCAGGTGAAGAAAAACTAACACTAATTAACGTTTCTTTACCTAGTTGGGAAATTACCAACGAAACAAAAAAAATAGGAGATTTTTCATGTTATAAAGCAATTGCTACTGGCAATGAATTGTTTACAAATGGGACACAAACTATTGTATGGTTTACGCCTACCCCAAGCATAAAAGCTGGTCCTGCTCAATTTAGTAACTTACCTGGAATGGTAGTAGCTGTTGAAGAAAATAAAATAAACGCAGGTTATCAATTATTAAAGATTGAGTCCACAAAAGGAATTAGTCATCATACAAGACCAAAAGAAGAATTAAATAAAGTTGATAGTAAAGAACATTTCAAAGCAATTGAAAAAATGTATAAGGAGTTTCAAAGGAACTAAACTTCTCTCTCAAAAAAACCCATGGAAATAACAAACAATGAGTAACAAAACATACAATTACAATTCTATGTTTTTATTGTTTGCAATTGTATGTAGTCATATTGTAGTTGCACAACAACTCAAAGAATTAAAAGTCATTGTGCAGGATTCACTACAGCAACCCATAGCCTATGCTACCATTGTTTTAGAAAATGGTGGTTCACCCATATTCCAGCAAACGGATGAACTAGGTAAAATCAGTTTTAATAACATTAAATTCTCACAGCCTGTTACTATAAAATGCTTTATTTTAGGCTATTATGACTATTCAAAAACCATAAACGAGTGGCCAGAAAACAATAGTATAGTTATTGAAATGAAGCAAAAAAAAGAGCAGCTTTCAACTATTAATATTGTTTATGACAAACCTGTTAAACAAAGCATAGATACACTGGTATTTAACCTATCGCAATTTACCAGTGGCGATGAAAATAAACTGAGAGAAGCACTTAAAAAATTACCTGGTATAGAAGTAGATAGAGACGGTAATGTGACCTCTAACGGTCGCAATATAGAACGCTTATTTATTGAAAACAGACAGTTTTTTACAGGCGATGAAAAGATAGGTGTAAATAACATACCTGCGCAAGCAGTAGAAAAGGTAGAAATTCTAGACAATTATAGTGACGTAGGTTTTTTAAAAGATTTACAGAATAGTAATGAACTGGTGATGAACCTTAAACTAAAAGAAGAATATAAGCAGTTGTTATTTGGTGACATAAAAGCTGGTGCTGGCATTAAAAATCGTTTTGCTATAAATCCTTCAAACTTTCTAGTGAGTAAAAAAAATGACATCAATCTTATTGGTGATTTTAACAATACTGGTGTACACTCTTTTTCGCAAGATGATTACAACAAATTAAATAGCGGAGTTACTAATATGTCTATAGGCGATTATTCAGCTCTTGGCGATGAATTAAGTACATTTTTAAATCGTACCGATTTCAATAGTATCACAAACAGGTTTGGTGCAGGCAATTTGCGTAAAAACTGGGAAAAGAGCGCCCTTAACACTTTTGTGGTCATCAATAACGCTAATCTAGCAACAAGAAACGAACAAAACTTAAGATATAACTTAGCAGATGATTTTAACCAATTGAATCAAACAACTCAAAATGAGGATTTGATTAATGTGGTGCTCAAATCACAATGGGATTATAAACCAAACGACAAGACTGATTTTCGGCTAGCTGTAAGCCTTCGCGGTGGGAGATTATTAAACGAAAAAAGTATTCTAACAGCCAGTCCGTTTCTCAACTCAGAAAGCACGACTTTTAGAGAACTAGATCAATCGAGTTTTCATACAGAATCACAGCTTTCAAAGGAATGGAATTCCAAACTTACGACAGTAAGCGTTTTAAGAATACTTTATAATAAGGAACAACATGAACAACAATGGAATTTTGACAGACCCGCAAATAACCAAAGCATACCATTTATAACAGATAGCAATTATACTCTAGACACCGCTCACGATAACGACAAACGGTCCTTATATACTTTTACAAAATTCTATTATAAAATTAAGAAAGACTTTCAAATCAATCTAGTTGCCCTTCTTAACCACAGAACGCAATCGAGAAATCAATTTACGCAACAACTGATATCAGATGGAAGTAGGCAAGAATTTAACAATCCATTGTCCTTTCAGGAAAACTATGACCTTACAAATGCAAATATATCTCTTGAAACCAGGATTAAGAGAAATAATTGGACGATTGAACCCATCGCCATTTTAGAAAGTACCACTCAAAATTACCAAAACACAATTCAGAATGAAAGGCAACAATA
Source organism: Nonlabens sp. (assembly GCA_036796335.1). Lineage (GTDB taxonomy): Bacteria > Bacteroidota > Bacteroidia > Flavobacteriales > Flavobacteriaceae > Nonlabens. The sequence continues at coordinate 3,804 of DAIRDE010000085.1, read as the reverse complement.
CTTAAATTTATTTAGCAGACTTACCGCCAGATATGTGCATAAAAAAGCTGGTGATTTTAATTTGAGTTTTCGCAACACATTACAACCTCCATCATTACAATTATTATCACAAGGACTTACCATAAATAACCAAAATAGCGTTTACACAGGCGATCCAACTTTACAAGCGCGAAAGGCATATTTTACTAATTTGAGCTTTGAAAAAGCAAATTATTTTAAAGGAAATGTTTTTACCGCAGGCATTTCCCATAGTAATTTTTCACATACGTTTGCACAAGAAGTGGTTCTTGATGAAGATGATGTGCTCGTACGATTTGCTCAAATAAACAAACCGGAAACCACTCTATCCTGGAACCTAAGACCAATGAAATATCTTGGAGATTTTAAAATCGCTGCAAAGTATGATCATTCAAAAAACACCTCTTGGATTACAAACGAAGGAATAAACCTAGAAATCATTAATAAATCTCAAACATGGAGCGGAATAACGGGTTATTATCCTAAAAAAGGACCGCAAATAGACCTGTCGTATTCTTATACACATCAAGACTTTATCTTGCCTTCTAATAAAACACAATTTTACACACATAGCGTGAACGCAGAAATAGCCTATGACTTTTTAAAACATTTTAGATTCCAGGCTGATTACAGTTGGCGTCGTACACAAAGCCCACAAAACAATGAGAAAACCATCGTAAATCTGAGCAATATAAGGATGCAATATCTTAATCGAGATAAAAAATGGAATTACAGCATACAGCTTCAAAATGTCTTTAATCAAAACTTTATACAAAGTATCTCAAATAATGATGTACGCACTATCGATAATCGTACGTTTATCATGCCTAGAATGCTCTTATTGTATGTAACCTATACCATGTGATTTGGGTCATTAATTAATATCACAATGCACGATGTAAAGCACACAGCAACAAGCTAGTACTGACTCTTGTTAAGGTGCGATAATATTTATAATATCCACAATTTATAAGAGATGTAATTGATTTTACAGCTGCCGCATTCTCAGTAAAATGATTTATCACGGCTTTACATCCGTTTACAAACAATTACTATATTTAACAAAATAAAAACCATGGCTACAAAACGCACATGCGCTGAATGTAATGAAGAACTGCGCGGCCGTGCCGACAAGCGATTTTGCAGCGATTATTGCCGCAACATCGCAAATAATAAGCTCAATAAAGACAGTAGCGCGCTTATGCGCAACATTAACAACCGCTTGCGCAAAAACTGGCGCGTGTTGCACGAGCTGTGCCCACAAGAAAAAAACAAAACCACACGCAACAAACTCCTAGCAAATGGTTTTGACTTCACCTTTTTTACCAGCATTTATACCACAAAAAAAGGCACCGTCTACTACTTTGTTTATGACATGGGTTACCTACCTATGGAAGATGATATGTACCTGCTTGTAAAAAGAGAAACATAGATTTACAAGCCAAAATAAACCCAACCACCATACCTACCCTATTATGAGTTATTTAAATCCTATAAAACCTGTTTCACACCTACAAGCAGCCATTAGCTTTTTACTACTTGTGGCGTTGATATGGTATGCCATTGCTGGTGAGACGCCTTCTAGTGACACCCCTGCAAATGTGCCGTTAACGCAGTGGTCCACAGCACGGGCGCTAAAACATGTAAAAAATCTTTCTCTAGAGCCGCATTACTCAGGTAGCGGAAAAGCGCACGACCGCGCAAGAATTTACATAGAAACCCAACTTCAAAAATTAGGGTTAGAAACCACCAACCAAACAGCTTTTGCACTGTCACAAAACGGCGTTCTTGCAAAACCCACAAACATACTAGCCCGCATACAAGGCACCGAAAACACCAAAGCCCTTTTACTACTATCGCACTATGACAGTGATCCACACGCCAGTCTGGGTGCAAGTGATGCAGGCAGCGGCGTTGCAACCATTTTAGAAGCTGTGCGCGCCTTTAAAGCGACTGGTAAGAAACCTAAAAACGACATCATCATCCTTATCACCGATGCCGAAGAGCTGGGACTAAGCGGTGCCGATATATTTGTAAACCAACACCCCTGGGCAAAAGATGTAGGCATGGTACTTAATTTTGAGGCTCGTGGCAGCGGCGGGTCTAGTTATATGCTGCTAGAAACCAATGGCGGTAACCGCAAACTCATAGAAGCTTTTAAAGCCGCAGGTACCGACTACCCCGTGGCGCACTCGCTGGCCTACAGCATCTATAAAATGATTCCTAACGATACAGACCTGACGATATTTAGAGAAGACGGCGACATTAACGGACTCAATTTTGCATTTATAGACGACCATTACGACTACCACACGCAACTAGATACCTATGACCGTTTAGACCGCAACACACTTGCGCATCAAGGCAGTTACCTCATGCCATTACTGTTACATTTTGCCGATTTAGATCTGAGCGGCGGTCTCAAAACTGCAGCAGGCGATGACCTGATTTACTTTCCCATGCCACTAGTTAAAATGATTAGTTTTCCGTTTCACTGGATGCCATGGCTTATCATAGGCTCGGGAATGGGTTTTGTTACCTTGCTTATTTTTGGTTTTAGAAAAAGACGCCTGACGGTAAAGGCTGTTTTTGGCGGATTTGTGCCATTACTAGGTTCGCTAGCTATAGGTTACTTTTTTTCAGGCGCCTGCTGGAAAGCGCTCCTTGCGATGAACGAAAATTTTTACATCAACCAGCTGCACGGCTTTCCCTATAACGGCTACTGGATTATTGCCACCGTTGCCATGGTGACCGCAGCCGTAAGTTTTTTCTTGTATCATAAATATTACAAAATAGGCAATACGGCCAGTTTAAGCATCGCACCGTTATTTTTATTGTGGCTTATTTGCCTGCTTGTTGCGTTCCCCGTGGGCGATGGTGGATTGTTGGGCGCAATTTATTTACCCGGTGCAGGTTATTTTATCGTACCATTTATGTGTGGTTTACTAGCGCTGTGGCTCAACATTGCAAAAACACGACCCAGCATGCTCGTGCTCACCCTGTTGTGCATTCCGGCGATTTTTATTTTTACTCCATTTATTAAAGCATTTCCTGTGGCGCTGGGCATGAAAATTTTGTTTGTGGCCGCGGTGCTTTCGGGGTTGTTGTTTGGATTGCTTATACCCGTACTGGCACATTACCGCAAAAAACAGTGGCTTGCACTGGGCGGTTTGCTTGCTGGATTGGTGTGTTTAGGGTTCGCTTTCGCGAAAGCGAACTTCTCTACCACCCAACCAGAATCTACCAGCCTGGTGTACCTGATAAACCAGCAGGAACAAACGGCGCAGTGGGCGACCTATGATGCGGCCATAAACGACTGGACCGCGCAAAAAATGGGTACAGAAGCTAAAAAACCGCAACAAGACGGCAACACCATCGAGTCAAAATATGGCACGGGATTCAACTATGTAGCAACGGCACAGTACCTGCAAATGCCTGAAATAGATGTGATTATTAAAAAAGACACCATTATAAATGGACTGCGCACCGTCGACCTGAGCATAGGCAGCAAAAAAGCCATGAACCGTATCGAAGTATTTGTTGCTGAGCAATTTACTTTTAAAGACGCACGTATTAACGGCATCACCCCTAAAACAGACGCTGAAACAGGCAATGTATTAGACCACCGTTGGGGCAATAGGCTGGTAAGTTACTATGTAGTTGATAATGAGCCGTTAGAACTGAGCCTGACCTTTGCCGCTGACCAGCAACCCGAGCTGCTATTTTACGGCGCGTCGTTTGACTTGCTGCAAACACCCGAATTGGGGTTAAAACCGAGGCCCGCAA
>DAIRDE010000084.1:0-6682 GCA_036796335.1 Nonlabens sp. | reverse complement strand
CGTATTACATCGAACCTACATTAGAACGAACTATAAAGTCTATGAATTTAGAAGCAATTGAATTCGAGGAATTAAATAGAAAACGCAAAGAAAATACGTTTAAAAAACTAAAAACGTTTACCCCTTATTAGCCAGTTGCCCACAAGCAGCATCTATATCCTTGCCCCTGCTGCGTCTTACATTTACGATAATGTTTTGTTTCTCTAGTGCGTTAATGTATAATTCAATAGCGCTGTCACTAGCTTGTTCAAAACGTGGGTCGTCGATGGCATTGTATTCTATAATATTGACTTTACAGGGAATGAGCTTACAAAACTTTACAAGCGCATGCACGTCGTCTGCGGTGTCGTTGATACCTTTCCAAACCACATACTCATACGTTACTCGAGATCCAGTAATTTCATACCAATATTTTAGTGCCTCTTTAATATCATCTAGGGGGAACTGCTCGTTAAAAGGCATGATGGTCACGCGCTTCTCGTCTATTGCACTATGCAACGATAAAGCCAGGTTAAATTTGGGGCGGTCGTCGGCCAGTTTTTTAATCATTTTAGGGATACCGCTGGTAGAAACGGTAATGCGTCTAGGGGACATGGCCAACCCATCTTTACTGGTGATTTTATCAATACTCGCCAGCATGTTGTTGTAATTCATGAGGGGCTCTCCCATACCCATAAAAACAATATTGGATAGCGGTCTATTAAAAAAAGTACGGCTTTGTTTATCAATGGCTACCACCTGGTCATAAATCTCGTCAGGGTTTAAGTTGCGCATACGTTTTAAACGTGCTGTGGCACAAAAAGCACAGTTTAAACTACAACCCACCTGCGACGATACACACGCTGTTGTGCGTGTCTTTGTAGGAATAAGTACCGACTCTACAATTAACCCGTCATGCAGTTTTAATCCGTTTTTAATCGTTCCATCTACACTGCGTTGCATGGTATCAACCTGAATGTGATTAATCACAAAATGCTTTTCTAAAAAATCACGCAACTCTTTAGACAAGTTGGTCATGGAATCAAAATCGTGTGCGCCTTTTTTCCACAACCACTCATAGATCTGGTTACCACGGAAAGCCTGCTGACCCTGTGCAACAAAGAAATCGCGGAGTTGTTCTCGGGTTAGTGAACGAATATCTTTTTTAAGATTTGTCAAAATAATAGGTATAAAAAAACGCATTGCAAAATTACATTATTCTGCAATGCGTTTTGTTTAATTGATTTGTTGTTTACTCTTTAACCAGTTTAACGGTCTCACGGTTTACACCAGAAACTACCTCGAGAAAATACAATCCATTAGCTACACTAGCAATGTTAAGTTGGTTATCTATACCCGTGAACACTCCTTGCTGTATCACTTGCCCTGCAAGGTTGTACACTGTATAAGCCGCGTTTTGATCTAAGCTTACAGTAAATAAGCCACTACTAGACGGGTTAGGATACACATTTACCTTAAACACTTCTTGCGATGCTATATTTAGGTTTGCTGCATAGGAACCTTCCAGTGTCATGACGTTGCTGTTAGATGGGTCTAGCCAAAAACTTAATCGTCTCGCATTGTTTGTGGGAAAGCTATTCCAGCTGGTTTCAAATCGACCATAAATATCAAACCCGCCATTATCTGTTGTTCCACTACAAGCTGCCGATCCACCTGAGAGCACCCCGATAATTTGTCCCGCTGTATTAAGTAAACAGCTACCAGAGGATCCACGCTCAGTAACACCATACTCCCAGTTATTAACACGCCACATTCTGGTTTGTGTATTACCGTTAAAGGAGGTTGTCGTTGCCGTAGCTGCCTCGTCATTACGCGCAATTTTCATAATATCACCTGACGGATGATGCACTCCTAATTGTCCTGTTGTAGAATTTAATACCCTGCTCCATCCTGCATAGTATAAATTCCAAGCTGCTGGTGGTGTTTGGTTTAATTGAAATAATGCAAAGTCGGCAATGTTGTCGTTTGCTCTTAACGTTGCACCAGCAAGCACCCTAGTAGGATTATTGGGCCCAACTGTATTATTGAAGGTCGCACAATCTGGTGTGTTTGTAAACCATTGAAAACCAAATGCCCATGATGATGAAGGATATGCAGCACCTGTACCATTTGGCGCCCCTAAACAGTGATTAGCTGTTAGAAAGTACGGTGTCCCGGTAGCATTTGTATTATTTACGAGGGTTCCTGTACACGACCCGCTGCCATTGACGATAATAATTCCCACCGCATTGCGGTAATTATCGCGTATGGTAGTCCAGTTAACTCCATTTGTTGCACCTAAATTAACGTTGCAATTTACATCTACATTACAGGCACCTGAATCGTTAAATGCCTTAGATTCTAATGCAGCTGGCTTTTCAAAACCACGATAGCCATGCGCTACCTCGCTTATAGAAATCCTACCTAAGTTTTGCACAGAACTAGGTTCATAGTACTCCAACCACACATTATCCCCGTAAACAATCCATGTGCCTAGGAAACCGTCTTCTTGATTCTCGCTACTGGTGTACGGCCCAATTTTGTCGGTGCGATCGTTATTGTATATAAATAATTCTGCTCCTGCGGGTAACGCATAACGATCCATCACAAAGTTTATCGTTTTTGCACCTGTAGAGATGACATTAAGACGCCATATGCGGTCACCATTAGGTAATTGGGTCCATTCACCGCTATTAAACAGGTCTAACTCTACCTGAAATTTGTTTGCAAATCTGAACGGTTTTCCCGCAAGACCGTCTTGCAGCGCATCCTCGGCTTGCATGGCTTGTAAATCAAATGCGGGCATCATTACCGCAGCAGCCTCACTTTTAAGAGATAAATTCCAACCTCTGGGAGTCATCTCATTGGTTACTTGTGCAGACAATGTGACCGCGGTAAAGGCAAAAGATAAAAGTAAAATTCTTTTCATTTCCAATGTTTTAATTCTAACGGTCTGCAAGATACATAATCCAATAGAAAATCCCCTTTAGAAATATTACAAAAGGGATTTTTTAAAAGTTAGAATCGTAAAGTCAGCTTTTAGTTTAGGATTAACATCGCATCGCCATAGGTGCTAAACTTATACCCTTCTTTAATCGCAACTTTATAAGCCTCTACCAGTAAATCATAACCTGCAAATGCAGCCGCCTGCATCATAAGCGTGGATTTAGGATGGTGAAAATTTGTAATCATGGCCGTCCCTATGTTAAAATCATAAGGTGGGAATATAAATTTATTTGTCCAGTCGTTATAAGGATTAAGCCTGCCATTACTGCTTACCGAGCTTTCTAGTGTGCGCATCGTGGTTGTTCCCACAACACAAACGTTGCATCGTTGGTCTATAGCGCGGTTTACGATAACACAAGTTTCTTGCGTTATAAAAGCTTGTTCACTGTCCATTTTATGTTTAGAAAGGTCTTCTACCTCTACAGGTGCAAAGGTACCTAGACCTATATGCATCGTGACCGCAGCCGTATGAATACCTTTAATCTCCATGCGCTTTAACAGGTGTTTAGAAAAGTGCAAACCTGCAACCGGTGCTGCAACCGCACCTTCATTTTTAGCAAAAATGGTTTGGTAGCGTTCTTCATCGTCGGGTTCTACTTCACGGCCTAGTTCTCTAGGTAGCGGTGTTTCTCCCAAATCTTTTAACTGCTGGCGGAATTCCTCATAACTGCCATCATAAAGAAAACGCAGCGTTCTACCACGCGAGGTGGTGTTATCGATAACCTCGGCCACGAGACTATCGTCCTCGCCAAAATATAGTTTGTTTCCTATACGTATTTTGCGCGCAGGATCTACCAGTACGTCCCACAACTTAGTCACAGGATTAAGCTCTCTTAACAAAAATACCTCTATACATGCGCCAGTTTTTTCCTTATTGCCGTACAATCTTGCAGGAAAAACTTTAGTATCATTCATCACAAAGACATCACCCTCGTTAAAATAATCAATCACATCTTTAAACATCTTATGTTCAATGACACCCGTTTTTTTGTGCAGTACCATGAGTTTAGACTCATCTCTATTTTCTGCTGGGTGTGTCGCTACTAGCTCGTCTGGTAAAGTAAAACCAAATTGTGATAACTTCATAAGTAATATATAATTAGCCTACAAAGATACGACGCTGGGATAGGCGTTGTCAAGTAATTAGACGCTTATATTTCGTTCACATTCACATTTAGCTTTTTAAGGTCTTCCCAATAGGCTTCATAACTTTTTGTGACCACCCCAGCATCTTTAATGACCACCTCGGTAAAACAGGACAACGGCGCAAATGCCATCGCCATGCGGTGATCGTGAAACGTTTCCACCTCTACCCGTTTGTTCAGTGGTTTTTTCTTGTCTAGTTTTAAAGTAAGTGTACTGCCGGTTGTTGTTATTTCGCTTTCGCGAAAGCGAACTCCCACAAATTTCATAGCCTCAATACGGTCTGTTTCTTTTATTTTAAGGGTGTGCAAGCCTGTCAAACGTGCATCAATACCGAGTCCTAAACACGTGGCAAAAACGGTTTGCGCCTGGTCGGGTTCTTTAGTCAGGTCTATCATCACCTCATCAGGAAGTTCGTTGTGCAGTTTTGTTAGCGTCATGGTGCTGCCTGTAAACGTCGTTTGCACGCCAAAGGTTTTATAGATGCTTACCAACTTGCTGTCGCCCTGTAAGGAATTTGTTTTAAAGGACTTTAAATCCATCTGGTAACCTGGTTCCTGAAACGCCACCCAGCTGTACCAATAGCCCGCACTGCTCCAGTCGGACTCTACATAAGCAAACAAATTTTTAAGTCTTTCTATGGGGTTTACGATTATAATTTCTAGTGATTCACTAGGACTGTGCGACTGGTACCAGTTTATAGCTACACCCAGGGATCGCAACATGGCAACAGTCATTTCTAGATAGGGTCGCGAGGTTAATTTGCCGTTAAGATGCAGTGATAGTGGTCCTTTTAAACGGGGCGCAATAAGCAGTAAAGCCGTTAGGTACTGGCTAGAAACCCCCGACTCTACCGATATGCTGCCACCTTTTAATGATTTACCCTTAATGGCTAGTGGCGGATACCCCTCTTGCCCCAAATAGGTAATGCTTGCTCCCAGATCTCTAAGTGCGTCTACCAGCACGCCTATGGGCCGCTCTTTCATGCGGTCGCTGCCGGTTAGGGTGATTACTCTGCCTGGTTGCGATGCAAAATAAGCGGTGCCAAAACGCATGGCAGTGCCTGCATGACCTATGTCTAGTACCGCGGCGTCACTGCTTAAAACCTGTGTTAGGTAGCGGGTGTCGTCGCTGGTAGAGAGGTTGTTTATTTTTAAGTCGGGAAAAAGCGCTTGCAGGATAAGCACCCTGTTGCTCTCGCTTTTAGACCCTGCGATGGTAAGTTGGGTACCACTTACTGGTGTCGCTGGTGGCGTGCATACTAAGTTCATAAACTAGGGCTTGAGCTTATCGTTAGTGTGGTGCCTGTCGTGGTCGCGCTCTGTTTTTATTTTGAGCTTATTGTTAAAGGCCGTTTCCAGGTCGGTACCCGTCTGATTTGCAAGGCACAGGACTACAAAAAGCACGTCGGCGAGCTCCTCGCCCAGGTCTTTGATTTTATCGCTTTCTTTCTCGCTTTGTTCCCCATAACGTCGGGCGATAATGCGTGCGACCTCACCTACTTCTTCGGTAAGTTGTGCCATGTTTGTAAGTTCATTAAAATAGCGCACCCCGTGGTTTTTTATCCACTGGTCTACTTGTTCTTGGGATTGTTTAAGGGACATACCATTTTTTAAGGTCTACAAAGTTACGGACTAAAGTTTAGAGTTAGTAGTATGGCTATATTTTCATGATTTGTTGTTTTGAATGCTTTAGCCAATTTGAAGAGGCTGTTAATATAGAAGATACCGATAATATGTTCATTTTTGTATATTTGAAAAAAAGTATTTATGGATTTGCAAACCAGAAAACTAGCACTCATACAGGAGTTTCTTAAAATTCAAAGTGAAGAAATGATATCAAGACTTGAAAAAACGTTGCGCAACGAAGACAACGTTTTAGCGGCAGCGGTTTTTACTCCTATGACCATTGAGCAATTCCATGCCAGAATTGACCAATCTATGGAAGACTCAAAAAATGGGTTGTTAACAGAAGCTAGTCAATTGAAGTCTAAAATAGATCGATGGAATTAAGACTGTTGTGGACTGCATTTTCTCAAAAAGAACTCGAAAGTATTTTTAACTATTATAAAGAAAAAGCAGGAATACGCATCGCAAAGAATATTGTTAATGGTATTTTTAAGGAAGCTTTAAAACTAAAAAAACAACCAGAACTGGGCCAGGTAGAGGAGCTTTTAGAAGCTAGAGAAGAGATTTTTAGATATTTAGTTCACACAAATTACAAAATTATTTATTGGATCAACTTCAAAGAAAATACCATTGAAATTATTGATGTTTTCGACACTCGCCAAAACCCCGTAAAAATAAATCGTGAACATTAAGATGAGATTAAACTAAAGGGGAAACCATTTAAAAGGACTACAAAGTTACGGACTAAAGTTTAGAGTTAATAGTTTAGATGAACGCCTTTACAAGTTGTTCATGCAATTATGATCACTAAAAAAAACACCCTTAACAGCAGTTAAAGGTGTTTTAAAAAGGATTTAAAAGCTAATTAATAGGTATTTGATGCACCTCTAACTGGTTGCTGTCGTGCATGACATGCATAATGTACG
>DAIRDE010000083.1:1741-7327 GCA_036796335.1 Nonlabens sp. | reverse complement strand
GGGATGAGCGATTTCAGATTTATTAAATTCATTTCATAATACGATCATACAACAATCGAGAAAGTTCATCATAAATAGACTGCGTATCACCGAATCCCCAAATCATCACATCGCAACAAAAAACCTAAACGATTATCTTTGCAACTTAACCATGCATTATGATTATTTCTATGACGGGATATGGCAAGGCCGTTTCCCAAATAGCTTCTAAAAAAATTACCGTAGAAATACGCACCCTTAACAGTAAAGGACTTGATTTAAACTTGCGCGTCCCGTCGCTGTACCGCGATAAGGAACTGCAAATTAGGCAAAGCATCGCCGCGGTTTTGTCCAGGGGCAAGATAGATGCATCGCTTTATTTAGAACAAACAGGCGTGAGTAATAACCAAACGCTCAACGTAAACGTGCTTAACAATTACATCGATCAACTTAAAACGGTAAACCTATCTGGGGCATATAGAGATGTAGAATTGCTAGAAATGGCAACGCGTTTTCCCGAGGTTTTTTCGGCCGAAGTACAAGAAGCCGACGAGGAAGAACTGGCAACTATTTTAAATCTGGTAGAAGCATGTGTGCAAGCAACCCAAGATTATAGAGCAAACGAGGGTGCAGTACTAGAAAAAGAATTTGGCCTGCGCATCGCAAATATAGAAAACCTGCTCGACGAGGTGGTCCACCACGATAAAGAGCGACTCGCTGGTGTGCGCGAGCGACTGCAAAAAGCGGTAGCCGATTTACAACAGCAAGTAGATCAAAATAGGTTTGAGCAAGAGTTAATTTATTACCTCGAGAAATATGATATTACCGAGGAAAAGGTACGTCTTAAAAACCACCTGAATTATTTTAAAGAAACCATGGCGTTACCAGAATCACAAGGGCGCAAATTGGGTTTTATAAGTCAGGAAATGGGTAGAGAAATTAATACCATAGGCAGCAAGTCTAACCACGCGCACATGCAGCAAGTAGTCGTGCAAATGAAAGACGAACTAGAAAAAATAAAAGAACAATTGTTGAACGTGCTTTAATGGAAAACCAACCTAAACTTATTGTTTTTAGCGCACCATCTGGCGCTGGTAAAACCACTTTAGTGCGACACCTACTAGGCGTCCCAGATTTAAACCTCGCATTTTCTATAAGTGCTGCATCTCGAGAACCACGTACTGGCGAGGTAGACGGTGTCGATTATTATTTCTTAGGTATCGAGGAGTTTAAGAAACGCATCAAGGCAAATGATTTTGTAGAGTATGAAGAGGTGTATCAAGACCAGTTTTACGGAACGTTAAAAACCGAAATCGACCGGTTGTGGGCACAAGGTAAAAACATCATTTTTGACATAGACGTGGTAGGCGGTTTGCGTTTAAAGAAAAAATTTGCAGACCGTACTATCGCTATTTTTGTGAAACCGCCATCTATCAACGAGCTGCAAATACGCCTTAAATCTCGTAAAACCGAAACCCCAGAAAAAATCGCCATGCGTGTTGCAAAAGCGAGTACCGAGATAGCAACCGCACCACAATTTGATGTGATAATAGAAAATGACGATTTAGAAGTTGCAAAAGTAAAAGCCGTACAAGTTGTGCGCGATTTTATACAAAAAACCATGCGCAGTGAATTCTAAAATAGGACTGTTTTTTGGCACCTTTAATCCTATTCACATCGGGCATTTAGCGCTTGCAAACTATATTTTAGAACACAGCGATTTGCAGGAAATGTGGCTTATCGTGACGCCACACAATCCCCACAAGGCAAAAAAAACACTTCTAGACGATTACCAGCGCTTGCATATGGTACATCTCGCAACAGACGAGTACCCAAGATTAAAGCCTAGCAACATAGAATTTGGCCTGCCACAACCCAGCTACACGGTAAATACACTAGCACATTTAAAAGAAAAATATCCAGAAAAGTCATTTACCATCATCATGGGCGAGGACAACCTTAAAAGCCTGCCTAAATGGAAAAACTATCAGGTTATTTTAGAGGATTATACCGTGATGGTGTACCCCAGGATTGCGCCGGGCGAGGTTGCTCCACAACTTATAAATCATCCCAATATTGTAAAAATAGACGCACCCATTATAGAAATTTCCTCGTCTATGATACGCGATGGCATTGCCGCAGGTAAGGATTTGCGCTACTTTTTACACCACAAAGTGTTTGAATACCTAGAAGAAATGAGTTTTTACAAATAAAAAAACCGCCAGTAATCAACAAGTGATGTACCGACGGTTTCCAACCAACCAATCGTTTGTTTCTAATAAAGAAACTATTTTACAACTTAACTTTTATTACAATTCTTTGAAAAAACTCCTATGCTGAGTATGTTTTAAAGATGACACAAAAATAAAATGCGGGTTCAAGAAAATGTCTTTATAAAATCACAACCTATCGTTAAATGCTTGTTAACGTGTTGCGCAGGCATTCCTTTTTAAAATAGCGATGATCCTTTTTAGAGATTTACGCTAACGATATAGTTTCTAATTTTAAATATAAATATCTGTTTATCCATTATTTATATTTTTTAAGGGAGTTCGCTTTCGCGAAAGCGAAAAATTTAAAAGTTTTATTTACAAGGTATTAAATCCTTAACGGGTACACATCGTCCACTACATCGTACGGTTCTTACTAAAAAATGTACCTTTACCACTCCAACAAAAACTTATGGATAAGACTACAAAAATAGCTGTTTTAGGCGGTGGTAGCTGGGCCACGGCTATCGTTAAAATGCTATGCGAAAACCTGGATGAAGTCGGGTGGTACATGCGTAGCGCCTATGCAGTAGAACATATAAAACGCAACGAGCACAACCCCAGTTACCTTACTGCAGTCGAATTTAAAATCGAGCAACTGCATTTAACGACCGATATTAATGAAGCCATTGCCTATGCCGATGTGTGCATTTTTGCCATTCCCAGTGCATTTGTATTTCATGAGTTAGAGGCTGTTAAAGAAGGCACGCTTAAAGACAAGGTCATTTTTTCGGCCATTAAAGGTATTGTGCCCGAGACTGGTCTTATTGTATGCGAGCATTTTCACGAGGCGTATGACATACCGTTTGAAAATATCGGGGTAATTACTGGACCTTGTCATGCCGAAGAGGTTGCTCTAGAACGATTGTCATACTTGACGATTGCATGTGATGATAAACGCAAAGCAAAATTTCTAGCTTCTTGTCTAGAAAGTGACTACATCAATACCAAGATTAGTGATGATATTATAGGTACAGAATATGCGGCCATGCTTAAAAATATCTATGCCATTGCTGCCGGTATTGCCCATGGACTAGGATATGGTGACAACTTTCAAAGTGTGTTGATGAGCAACGCTATACGCGAGATGAAACGCTTTATACGCAAAGTACATAAAATGAAACGCAATATTAACAACAGCGCCTATTTAGGAGACTTGCTGGTAACTGGTTATTCAGTTTTCTCGCGTAACCGATTGTTTGGCAATATGATAGGTAAAGGATACACCGTGCGCAGCGCACAATTAGAAATGAGCATGGTAGCCGAGGGGTATTATGCTACAAAAAGCGCCTACAAAATAAACGCCGAAAGGGGCGCTAAAACCCCAATTTTAGACGCTGTTTACAGCATTTTATACGAAGACAAAAACCCAAAGAAAGTCTTTAAAAAACTAGCAGATAAGCTGGATTAACAAAACCATTATGTCACAAAGTACACAAGATTTTGGCATGCAAGAAGCCATGCAACAATTAGGTTTACAACAATTAAATCACGGTACCTCTACGGGAAATCACCATTTTGGAAATGGTGAGGCACTAGATTCACTTTCACCAGTAGATGGACGCCTTATTGCTACCGTGTCTACCACCACACCAGCAAACTATGAGCAGGTCATCGCAACTGCACAAGTTGCATTTAAAGAATGGCGTTTAAAACCAGCACCACAACGTGGGGAGATTGTGCGCCAGTTTGGTGAAGAGTTGCGACGCCTTAAAGAGCCACTGGGCAAGCTTGTTTCTTATGAAATGGGCAAGTCGTATCAAGAAGGTCTGGGCGAGGTTCAAGAAATGATTGACATATGTGATTTTGCTGTAGGATTATCCAGACAATTGCACGGCCTTACCATGCATTCTGAGCGGCCTGGGCATCGCATGTACGAGCAATATCACTCGCTAGGAATTGTAGGAATCATTAGTGCTTTTAATTTTCCGGTTGCTGTATGGGCGTGGAATACAGCACTGGCATGGATTTGTGGCGATGTGTGTGTATGGAAACCTAGTGAGAAAACACCGTTGTGTGGAGTAGCCTGCCAAAACATAATAGCCACCGTACTTAAAAACAACAACCTGCCCGAGGGTATCTCGTGTCTTATAAATGGTGATTACAAAGTAGGCGAGATGTTAACCACCGACACCCGCGTGCCTTTAATAAGTGCAACAGGCTCTACCCGCATGGGGAAAATAGTAGCAGCAAAAGTGGGCGAGCGCCTGGGCAAATCACTGCTAGAATTAGGTGGAAATAATGCTATTATCGTGACCCCAGATGCCGATGTTAAAATGACGGTGATTGGGGCTGTATTTGGCGCAGTAGGAACTGCTGGGCAGCGATGCACATCGACAAGACGTTTAATCGTGCACGAGGATATCTATGAAACGGTTAAAAATGCATTAGTTGCCGCTTATGGGCAACTCAAAATCGGAAACCCGCTGGACGAGAAAAACCATGTAGGCCCGCTTATAGACACCGATGCTGTTGCAGGTTACAACCATGCTTTAGAACAAGTGGTTGCACAAGGAGGTACGATACTGGTTGAAGGTGGCGTTTTAAGCGGCCCAGGTTATGAAAGCGGTTGCTATGTAAAACCTGCGATCGCCGAGGCTACAAACGATATGCAAATTGTACAGCATGAGACTTTTGCACCTGTTTTGTATTTACTTAAATACAGTGGCGGTGTAGAAAATGCCATCGCCTTACAAAACGGCGTAAAGCAAGGACTGTCGAGCGCGATTATGACAAACAACCTGCGCGAGGCCGAGCTATTCTTGTCTGTAGCCGGGTCTGACTGTGGTATCGCAAATGTGAATATAGGCACGAGTGGTGCCGAGATAGGCGGTGCTTTTGGCGGTGAAAAAGACACCGGCGGTGGCCGCGAGAGCGGCAGCGACGCCTGGAAAATCTACATGCGCCGTCAAACAAACACTATTAATTACACCACAAACTTACCACTGGCACAAGGGATTAAGTTTGATTTGTAGTTTATTATTTACAAATTTTAATTTTGCTGTTAATCAACCTAGCTAATGATTATTACAACTTATGCAACAAAAAAAGAGGCTATGCTTATAGGACAGCCTCTTTAAATTGATTTTGAATGGAACAATAAACTAAAGGGCTAATAAACTTGCTAGGCTCAACCCTTCTTTGTCAGGACGTGGGCCTCTACAATAATCGTTTACTATTTTTTGTGCTTCCTCATCACTGGATGCTTCAAAAGACCAGGTGTAGCCGTCTAGACATCTACCTCTGTATTTGCCGTCAAACGCTTCATTGCTTTCAAGTATTACCACAACATTACCAACTTCGGTTTCTACATTAATAGTTTGTTGTACAACAGCGG
>DAIRDE010000083.1:0-1641 GCA_036796335.1 Nonlabens sp. | reverse complement strand
AAGCTTCTAGACAGTGATTCTAAGCTTCTTCTTTATACGTATACCGATGAGCAAGGTGCATTTGAATTTGAAATGGATCTAGACAAAGTCAAAGCGGGATATCTAGTGGTTCAAAGTCTTTTTTATGTCGAACAACGATTGGAGCTAGGTACGCTAAATGATTTTAAAATAATCATGCAAGAGTCTAAAGAAACGTTAGAGGCGGTTGTCATTAAAGCACAAAAAATCGCAAATGATACTATTTCACTAGGTCTTGGCAACAGAAATATAGATCGTAACGATAAAGTTGAGGATGCTCTGAAAAAAATCCCGGGGGTGACTGTGGCAAAAGATGGCAAGATATTTTATTTTAATAAAGAAATAGAAAAGATACTTATTGACGGCGATGATCTTGCTGGGGCGCAATACACTTTTATATCCCGTAATTTACCAGCTGAGGTTCTTCAAGAGATAGAAATTCTTAAAAATTATGAAGAAAACGCAATTTTAAGAAATGAACAAAATAGTAATCGTATTGCTCTTAACTTAAAATTAAAAGATTCCTACAAGAATTTAATTTTTGGTAACATAGATGGTACTTATGGAAGTGATTTAAAAGAAAATCAGGAATTCAAAGCTACAAGTACTATTAGCCTTCTTCATTCTAAAGTTAAACTTTTAGGATCGGGACGTTTTTCTACACTTGGAGATCGCGCATTAGTTGACGAGATACGTGGTCTTGATGACAAACAGTCTGTTATGAACAATAATCCATTTTATAACATAACCCGTATTAATACCCCACTACCCGAAACTGTTGCTAATTTTAATCAAGCCACTAGCATTACTTTTTTGATTAATAAGAAAGTGGGTAATTATGATGTAAGAAACACAAATTATATAGGGCACGATAATTTAGACCAATTTTACGACCGCTCTACAGTATACCCGTTACAGAATGGAAATACATTACAGGAAAACTTTGTAAATAATAGTCAGACGTTAAAATTCCAGGGCGAATTAACTTTCAACAACAGAAATGCTGTACGTCATTATTTTAAAAATACGACATTATATAATATTTCTAAAAACGATGGTTTATCTAACCTGCAAGCAGGTAGCCAATTCATAAATGATATTTTAAATCAACAAAGTTTAAAACTAACCAACAGCAATGAACTCACAACATTGTTAAATAAAAGCATTATTATACAGTCTTATGTAAATGTTGGGTTTGACAATAGTCACGAAAATGTAACCATTAAAAGTAGCAATTTCTTGTTCCCTAGTCGTTTTGCAGGTAATATAATTGCGCAAGAGTTTGATAGAACTAATTTTCTTTTAGATGCAGCTTCCAGCAGTCGGATAAAATTAAATGATAAATCTTTTCTTAAAATGGGATTAAGTACAGCTTATACCTTGGATATTTTAAAAAACGAGAGCGCCCCTTCAAATCTAGGATTCAATTTTGATGCGAATTTTAATCGCTGGAATGTTAAGGCACCTATCGCCTATGTATATCAATTTAAACCAAACACATCGTTTATCGCAAAGGCAGCACCTCGATATAATTCTATTGATGAGCGTAGTTTTTATCTTTTAGATTATTGTACGTCCCTGATATAGGTTGACCACTTTAAAGTGGAATAACTATGAAAGCAA
>DAIRDE010000082.1:1876-8714 GCA_036796335.1 Nonlabens sp. | reverse complement strand
ACGCTATTTTTTAATAGTTAAAACCTTTGTGATTCTACATTTAAGACGCTTCTTTATCATTGCAAAATTGGATGCGTGTGCTAAGAAAAAGCAATGCATGTATGGGAAACAAAGAATTCATATCGTGTATTCTTCATCATGTAATCCCAGATAACATTTGTAAAAAAACTTGTTGTTATGTAAATTAACGATTAGCGCATAACTTTAGAATCCCAAACATTTGTCACAGGCAGGCGGCATAAAACGCACAAAGTCTGTGACGATGTTAAACCATTTCGGTTTTTTGTAATCTTAATGATAAATCATACGTTATGAATATTGCTTATCTAAACGCCTTACGACTTGGCTTTTCAACTAGAGATGCTGAGAAAATACAAGCGCATGGAGTAGCGCAATACATTTCTAATCAACTCGATACACCAAACACATTAAACGAACCCGAGTTTCTAAAAGATATTCCAAAAAGCTTAAAAGAATACACAAAACAAAGACAACTAGCTAAGGAAGAAGGTGCCGACACCAAAAAAATTATCGAATCATTAAACAAAAGCAAAATTGAGTGGAAGTCCTTTCTACTACAACGATGCTTTGAAACCCAATTACCGATACGCGAAAACATTAACCTTTTTTTTCAGAATCATTTTGTGGTTACCCTGCAATCGGTATATGTTACCTACTGGATTTGCCAGCATTATAAAACGATAAATGACTTTTCACTAGGTAATTATAAAGATCTCGTTACCGAGATGGTTTATAGCAATGCCGTCCTTAAATACCTGGATAATCAGCGCAATAAAAAAGGCAGGATTAATGAAAACCTTGCTCGTGAATTACTCGAATTGTTTACGTTGGGTGAAGGGAATTATACTGAGAACGATATAAAAAACACCGCTCGGGCACTTGCTGGACTGGATTTTGGCGAGGAAAAAGGCGCTTACAAACCCCTTGCAGCAGACCACGACGTTAAAACGGTTTTTGGAAAATCGGGTAACTTTAATATTGATGATGTAATAGACATCATTTTTGAACAAAAAAACACCCCATACTTTCTAGCAGAAAAAGCGCTTAAATGGTTTTTCTATGACCAGCCACCCGCTGCATTGATTACGTTTTACGGCGATTTATTAAAAAACAAAAACTATGAGTTAAAGCCCTTTTTTAAAGAAATGTTTGCACAGGAGTGCCTAAATACACAAGGCGGGAATCAAATAAAAAGTCCGCTGGTTTATTTTACACAGGTACTGCATGACTTACAAATAACACCTAACTACAAAGTGCTTTCCTTTTTATTGAAAAATCAGTCCATGAATATGTATGATCAACCTAATGTTAAAGGATGGAAAGGAGGTAAAGAATGGTTGTCTTCGCAAATCTATGCCGACAGAAACCAATTTATAGATCAGATAATCGACAAGAACAAAGGATTTGAAAAGATGATGCGTAAAGGATTAGAAGAAAGCGAAAACAGTCAATCCAATAATTTTACTCCAAAATTAACATTAACCAATACCCAAAACGCCACGGCAATTATTGAAGAGCTGACCGAAAAAATGATATTTGAAAAAGACGACGACATGCAACTGGCACTATCTCAAATTTTAAAATATGATTTTAACCCAAATGTCGAAAATGCAACAAAAAGCATATTGAAAGTATATCAATATTTAGCCAAATCACCTGAATTTCAAATTATCTAAGTTGTGAATCGAAGAAAATTTTTGCAGGTTACTGCTACCGGAACAGGAGGTATTTTAATGGCACCTCAATTTTTATGGGCAAACCCGTTTACTACCAGTAACATGACACTTACCGATAATAAACTGCTGTTTATACAACTTAATGGTGGGAATGATGGGCTTAACACTTTTATACCCTTTAACGATCCTATTTACTATGATAGCCGCCCCACCATCGCTGTGTCCAAAGACAACGTTCTTAATACCGCTAATGACATGGGTTTTCATCCTGCGTTAAAGGATTTTGCAACCATGATGCAAGAAGGAAATTTAAGTGTAATTCAAAACGTGGGCTATCCCAACCCCAACCGCTCGCATTTTAGAAGTCAAGAAATATGGCAAACCGCGTCTGACAGTCACCAGTATCTAGACCACGGCTGGCTGGGTAAATTTTTAGATATACAATGTAAAGAAGAAGCACTTAATGCTGTTAACGTAGACAACATCGACAATCTTGCATTAAAATCGACTAAATTTCAGGGTGTTACAGTAAAAAATTTCAACAAACTAAAAAACTATAACCTAGAAGATAATCAGTATAAATTATCCAGCAATCAACAACTAGATTTTGTAAGAAAGCTACAATATGCATCTATCGAAGGCATGGATGAAATAAACAAGGCATTACAAAATGCTGAAAAATATACCGCTGTATACGCTAAAAACCCATTAGCTAAAAACCTGGAGTGGATGGCAAAACTTATCAAAGGTAATCTAGGTTCTAAAATTTATTACACCTCACTCAACGGTTTTGACACACACAACAACCAGAACCAAGGACATAAAAACCAATTAACAATTTTAAACGATGCCGTGTATTCTTTTTATCAGGATATGAAGGCAAGTAACTTACTGCAAAATGTTACCGTGGTTATTTTTTCTGAATTCGGTAGAAGATTAAAGCAAAACGGCACAGGAACAGACCACGGGACTGCCGGCCCTATGTTTATCATCGGTGGGAATAATAAAGGCAAGGTCATCGGTGGAAACCCTAATTTAAGCAACCTAGACAGCGGGGATTTAATTCATGATATCGATTTTAGAAGTGTTTATGCCACATTGCTAAAAAATAAATATGATTTTGACCCGTCGTTAATCAACATGAACAAGGCAACCATTCCTTATTTGTTTTAAAGAAAAAGATGCCGCGTTTACACATTGTGAAACGCATTTTCCTGCGAGACCTTCTCCACAAATAAGGTCATTAAAAACCTATACCATGTTGCGTTCTTTACGCACAGTATCATAAGCCTCTTGCACGGCGTTGAATTTTTCTTGTGCGCCCTTGCGATACGCCTCGTCCATATCCATAAGTTTATCAGGGTGGTAGCGTTTTGCCATCTCGCGATATGCGCGTTTTACCTCTAGATCGGTAGCGCTTTTATCTATTTCTAGAATTTTATAAGCATTATCACGATCCTTAATAAACATGGCTTTTATAGAGATGTAGTCACTTTGGTTTAACCGTAAATAACCTGCGATTTGCTCGATAACATGCAATTCTGGCGCGCTCACATGCCCATCGGCATTTGCAACGCCAAATAAGAAATGTAAAATTTGCAAGCGTGATTCATAGCGTGTTCTTGCATTTAAATAAGAACATATGCGCATGGCGTTTACCTCGCGCTTTTTAACAACCTCGTTAAACACCTTAAAAATAGCATTTGCGCGGTCCTTTCCATAGGAAGAGACAAAATACTGCCGCACATAATCCAGCTCGTCTTGTGTCGCTTTACCATCGGCCTTTATGACCAGCGAGGTCAGGGATAATAGTTGCAGTTCAAAATCTGCGGGGCTTACTGTTGTACTGCTTTGTCTAGCAGTTGCAGGTCCCTGCTGGTTTGCACCACCACCTGTAACAGCGAGAAATATCCAGCGTATGATAAGAAAAAGGAATACGTAGAAAAAAAATCCCATGAATATATTTAAGAAATCATGCACAAAATCGTGCGGCGTTAACTTTTCAATCTATGTGCCAAAACAAACCCATGTCAAATTGGCTATTTCTTATAACTGTTTTTAAGAATATAAATATCTTCTATTAGCGCCTCTATCTCGGCGGGGTCGGTACCGTCGTACGAGCGGCTGCGCAAACGACCTTCTTTATCTACCAGCATAAAATTTTCGGTGTGCACCATGCTGTAGTCCTCGTTAGTAAACCCATCTTTTACTGCCATATAGGATTTGCGCGCCAGGTCATAAATCTCTTTGCGTGGCCCGGTGACTAGGTTCCAGCGGTGGCTTGTCACACCCATTCTATAAGCATAGGCCTTGAGCACCGCAGGGGTATCTATTTCAGGAGTTACACTGTGTGATAACAACATCACCTCGGGATCGTTTTTAAATTCTTCTTGCAGCACGGTCATGTTTTTTGTCATGAGTGGGCAAATCGTTGGGCAGGTGGTAAAGAAAAAATCGGCTACATAAATTTTTCCCGTGTAGTGCGCTTGTGTGATGGTGTCACCATGCTGATTCACCAGGCTAAAAGGTGCGATGCTGTGGTATTTTTTAACAAACAGCCTACTGTCGTCTACCAGTGTCGGGTCAAAATCTAGCGGCGATAGCACACGCAGGGACTTTACCGGCGTTAGCGCATATTGAAAACTCGCAAAAGTCACGATGCCAAAAACCACAAAAAAAGTAATTCGCCACTTGTTTTTTTTAAGGTACGATTGCATGTGCTTTTTTTTTGCAAAATTAAGCGCTTTACGGCTAATTTTAGGGTTTTATGAAGCCTAGTTATCCTATAATTACGTTAAAACGAGCTGATTCTTTTGATTGGTTCTGGCTGGCAATAGGCAGTACTTTGGTCCTATGACTCTAAGATAAGTGTATCCTGTGCACAAGTGTGTAAAAATGCTGTGGGATTGTAGTTGGTTCGCTTTCGCGAAAGCGAACACATGAACCGCCAACCGTATACACACAAACTGCGTCGCTGCAATTATAAAACGGCACCATTTCTAGAGGAAACTGCTTTAAACCGAGATAGCACAAATCAAACGGGCCCACATTGTGGTGATTTTTAATACCGTTTTGTGATGTTTATCTAGTATTTTTGCGACTTTTAATTTACAATCACACACATGCCTCCTATAGTCATTACTATTATAAATTTTTTACTAAGTCTTTCTTTTCTTATCGTATTGCACGAGTTGGGGCATTTTATCCCTGCGCGGCTATTTAACACGCGTGTAGAGAAGTTTTTCTTGTTTTTTGATATTAAATTTTCGCTTTTTAAAAAGAAAATAGGCGATACTGTTTACGGTATCGGGTGGTTGCCACTAGGTGGGTATGTAAAAATCTCGGGGATGATCGACGAGAGTATGGATAAAGAGCAAATGGAGCAACCACCGCAACCGTGGGAATTTAGGTCTAAGCCAGCGTGGCAGCGACTTATTATCATGCTGGGTGGTGTTATTGTCAATGTGCTGGTGGGTTTTGCCATTTACATTTTATTGATTTTTAACAACGGCGAACAACGCGCACTGGGTACCGATTATAAATATGGTTTTGGCTTTCCTGAAACACTAGAAAAAGTGGGTTTTAAACAAGGTGACCAGGTATTGCTGGTTAATAACGACACCTTGCAACAGGCGCGACTGCTTAACCAGCGACTTATATTTAGAGATGTAAAAACGGTTACGGTTATTAGAGATAATAAACCTGTGACGCTGTCTATCCCGCAAGATATAGGCACACGATTGTTTAACGATGGCGTGCCTGCGGTGTTAGAATACCGTTTTCCATTTGCAGTAGACTCGGTAGCGACGGGTAGTCCCGCTGAAAAAATAGGTCTTGTAAAAGGGGCTAAAATAGTGTCGGTTGCAAATCATCCTGTGACATACTACACCGATTTTGTGTATGCGATGAATCACAAAGTGACGCTAGAAAAGCCATTTGAAGTTGTTTATGAAATAGACGGACAGCAAGTTGTTAAAGAAGCGTCGTTAAAAGGGCAAAAGAAGAAACTGCTGGGTGTTTATGCAAAACCTGTGGAAGAGGACATTGTTAAGGTAACCGATGTACGTTATGGTTTTGGAGAAAGCATCGCAAAAGGTATAAGCAGCGGTTACTGGGCCATGAGTGATTACATTACCCAATTTAAGTATGTTTTTACAAGTAAAGGAGCGAGCCAGTTGGGTGGTTTTGGAACGATTGCAAAGTTGTATCCAGATACCTTTAACTGGACACAATTTTGGCAAACTACTGCGTGGATATCGTTTGTGCTTGCAATTATGAACATACTGCCTATTCCAGCACTGGACGGTGGACATGTGATGTTTTTGCTTTATGAAATGATTACAGGCCGTAAACCTGGGGATAAATTTTTAGAACGCGCACAAATTGCGGGGATTCTTATATTGCTGACCCTTATGGTCTATGCAAATGGAAACGATATTTACAAATGGGTGATGGAGCGATTTTTCTAAAAATCACTGATATTTTACCGCAATTTTTTGTGTACAATTAGAAAACAGTATATATTTGCGCTCGCTAAAGCAAATTGCCTTAGTATGTGTTTACACATTCCTCTTTAGCTCAGCTGGTTAGAGCATTTGACTGTTAATCAAAGGGTCCTTGGTTCGAGCCCAAGAAGGGGAGCAAAATTGACAAGAAGCCACTCAAGAAATTGGGTGGTTTTTTTATTGTATACACAGTTAATTGTTCATTTGCTAGAAATAGTGCAGGCTTGTGTGTAGGTCATACCGTATGCTTAATGGACGCAAGTTTGAATCCTAACATCACGATTAGTATTGTCATGTTAATCAACGGTGCAGATTATATCACGAGAGACCTTTTTTTACACAGTAGCGCTATGATCTATGTTTATATTCTTTATTCTCAAAAGCACGATAAATACTACACAGGGTCTAGTCAAAACCCGTGGGAGCGGCTTAAACAACACAATAATGTTCCTTTTAACACTTTTACTGCAAAATACAGACCGTGGGAGCTAGCAGCTGTATTTGAGGCAGGTAAAGAACGAAAGGTAGCAGAAGCATTTGAGAAGTACATAAAAAAACAGAAAAGCAGGGCGCTACTTGTTAAGTTAATAGAACCAGGATTTGTGCCATTTGGTGAATTAGCACCATTAGTTAGAG
>DAIRDE010000082.1:0-1776 GCA_036796335.1 Nonlabens sp. | reverse complement strand
GGTCCTTGGTTCGAGCCCAAGAAGGGAGTGTTAAATAGAAAAACGTAGTATCAAAACAGCACCTTTTTTTGCATAAGGGTTATGGGCGAGAAGCTTGTACCGCGCTTACTGCGGTAAGCCCAAGAAGGGGAGCAAAATTGACAAGAAGCCACTCAAGAAATTGGGTGGTTTTTTTATTTTAGATTGGCCTTTAACCGTTTACAAAAAACATGCTTTTCAGGTAAATGGTACCACGTCGCGTACATCTGTGATGCGGAGTGATTTTGTAAGGAGTTTGCAACACCTAACAGAATATGCTAACTTTACTAAATGGCAGCCCGGTATAAAATTAAAAATTTAGAAAGCACCGCCATTAATGGAACCCACTTCAAAGCGTTTAAGGCTATTAAATTTGCCTTTTGTTCCGTCTTTCAGGGCTCAGCGATGTATGAAAAACGGCGGCAACAATAATTGTTTTGTTAGCTTCTTCAATGATATAATGAATCATAAAGGGAAACACCTCTAAAACAGCACATTGGGTGTCCTCATAACGAATGGAAGAAGCCTTTGGATTTTCACGGATAAACAAGACTTTAGAGCGCACTTCATTGATAAATCGTTTGCCCAATCCTTTTGTTTTGAGTTGTACCAAGAAGCAGCCTCTAAAATATCAATCTTGGCAAGAGGTAAGATAACAGCTTTGTGCATCTACAAATTCCTTTCGATATCGTCCATTGCGGTATCAAAATCCAACGCCTGTTCAGGGCTACTTTTGTAATCGTCAAGACGCTTACCGACTTCTTCTACCTGCCAGTTAGGAATATCCATTTGCTCAATATCCTTATACTTGTTTTTAAGCTCGTTCCATTCGGAAATAGGAATAAAAACGCCAGTAGTTTTGCCTGTATTATCTGAAATATATTGAAGGTTCATAATTACATTAATTTTTCTTGAGTTGTTAAAGCTTTGCCGTATGCAAAAGGGAAACCAGCACGTGTAAAATACTATCTCGTTTCTCTTAACCTAATGTCGCAAAAGCTATAACCTATAAAGCATTTTTATAGCCTATAACACAGTAGAATATACGCCAGTTAAATCATCAAGCGAAACATCTAAAGCGTCCGCCTTTTTTTTGCAATATCTATCCGCTGTATTATTTCTTCACGTTCATAATCTAAAGATACGTCATTTAAGAGTTAAAATACAAACCTATAAATTTGGTAGATAGCACATTTATGAATTACCCTCATCGCGCCCAACTATCATGCAAGCGATTTCACAAACCATTTGCACCACCTCACACAATACCCTAATTTTACTACATGACAGCGCGTTATCAAGTTAAAGACCTCGCAAACACCGCCACCCAAACCGCGCAAACGGCATTGCTAAACACATACGCCGCACTGGGACAGACCGGCAACACGCCCACGCCCGTTATTGAGGGAGATTTGAACAGCTTTAACCATGACTATGGAGAAGACAGCGTGAGAACCTACTGGTACCACCCAGACCATTTAGGTAGTTCGTCTTACATCACTAACATAGAAGGCATCGTGACCCAACATTTGGAATATATGCCTTACGGCGAACCGAGCCCTGCGAGCTCGCCCACACCCAAAAAAATAATAAAGATAGGTGGGCAAAGTTTGGTCGAGGAACACCAGAATTCTATAAACACGCCTTATAAGTTTAACGGTAAGGAGCAGGACCCTGAGACTGGGAATTACTATTATGGTGCGCGTTATTATAACCTAAGTTTAGTTTTTGGTTGAGTGTGGACCCGCTGGCGGAGAA
>DAIRDE010000081.1:0-8727 GCA_036796335.1 Nonlabens sp. | reverse complement strand
ACGAATTACGGAATTACTATGCAAGTTTATGGGTGGTTTTTTACAAAAACCTCACTCCACAGTCCTGCCCAACACCTTCACAACCAGTTTAGGTCTGGTGGTTTTGTAAAAAGGCTTAGAATACGTCCAGGTGGTCTCACCAGTATATTTGTACATATAATCCCATTCGGTGCCATTTTCTGTACAACTTACATACGGATTCAAGCTAAAATTGCGCAAATTGTCACCTACCTGATTTTCTGGTAAAAAACGATTTATGATAAGATAGAACTGATCATTTGATGTAATAAAATCACTGAAATTAAGCCGAATTTCTTTGCCCAACGTGGCCATGTCTTTTATAATGATAGGCGATGCTAGTGGTAATCCCAACTCGTGGTCGTTTACCACACTAAATGGCTGAAAGGTCATCGTGCCTAATTTTGCATTACCGGCTTTCATTTGCAATGGTAGCAGCAATTCTTCTACCACGGTACCTTTATCTACATAGACTTTAAAGCCATAACTGCCCAAATAACTTAATCCCATAGACATGGTGCTGCGCTCTTTAAAACGAGCAACAGGTTTTTTTCTAGCGCTCACCGTTACAGCATCTAGCGCGGTTACATCTACTTTTAGCAACGTGACAGGCGTTACCTGTGCAGCGGCTATTTTTAATGGAATATAACCCAACAGCTGCACATAAAGAGTATCTACAGGTGCGGCGGTAATCTTAAATACTCCTTGCGCATTTGCAATGGCATACCCACGATTTGTTAGATTTACAACACTGGCAGCCTCGAGTACATCGCCGGTGTCAGCGTCTTTTAAAAGACTTGTCACAGTGTTTTGACCATGTGCGATTGCATAAACAATGAGTATTAAAAGGAATAATTTATTTTGCATCGTTGTATAAAAACGGGGATGATACATGTGTGTCTGGGCAATGCAAATGTAATAGGTTACACGATGCACATCAAATCTTAAAGTTTTTACAATAGGCCATGTGGAGTGGTTAAATAGCAGTAATTTTGTACGCTTTCGCGAAAGCGTAATTAATAATAACCTATGAATGAGTTTATTGCAGCAATAAATTTTAAAGAAATCTTTACAGCAAGCATGATTTTGTTTGCCGTGATCGATATCGTAGGTAGCATTCCCATTATCGTCGATTTACGCCGTAAAGTAGGTCATATAGAAAGTGAAAAAGCAAGTGTCGTCGCGGGAATTCTTATGATCTCTTTTATGTTTGTAGGCGAGCGCATTTTAAACCTGATAGGCATCGATGTTAACTCTTTTGCCGTGGCTGGTGCGTTTATCATCTTTTTTATTGCTCTTGAAATGATCTTGGGCATTACCTTGTATCGCGACGATGCGCCCGAAACAGCTGCCATTATCCCTATTGCCTTCCCCCTGATTGCTGGATCGGGTACCTTAACTTCTATCCTATCCCTGCGGTCAGAGTATTACACCATCAACATCATTATTGCCATTGTGGTCAATATCATTTTTGTGTATGCGGTGTTAAAAAACTCGGGGCGTATTGAAAAATTCCTTGGTAAACAAGGTATTAATGTTGTTCGTAAAATCTTTGGAGTTATTTTACTTGCGATAGCGGTAAAATTATTTACTTCTAATATTAAAGAATTGTTCTAGTGAAATATGTTTTTTACCTCTTATTAGTTTTATCCATTGCGAGTGTTGTTTTTAACGCAACACAAATTAATTATGCAAACCCGTTTGTAGGCAATAGTCAGATAGCGCTTATAAGTATCGTCGCTGCACTGTGTGTGATTGTACTTATGGTTATTATGATTATGGCTTATAAGATTCAGGATAAAACGCAGGACGATTAGCAATCTACTATTACTGCAAACGTTAAGCACGGCTTTTACTCAGGGTTATTGCTTTTTGCACGTCCTTATCTACCTCGTTAAGTAATTTAATGCTTTGCTCTTTACCATACAATTGGCCTATTAGCGCGGCTTTTAAAATGCGTGTGATAGCTTCCTGATAATTAAGCAGTTTTACGTCTGTTTGATACTGTTGTGCGTAGCTTACAAAACCTGTGATAAGTGTGTAGGGTACTTTATATTCTTTTAAAAACGTGGATAACGGCATGTTGCGCAGGGAGGCGCCTTCTTTTTGTAAGTAGCCGTTTATGTACTGGTCTGCAAAGCCTGTTTTTGTATAATAGTCTAGTGTTTGCGACACATAGTCGTCGGGTACTGCAACAAAAACATCGGGGATAATCCCGCCACCGCCATACACTATTTTGCCGCCTGGGGTTGTCTTTTTTAAGGAGTCGTTTACAGCAATATTATCAGCATTTTGCAACTCCCCATTTTTGTATCGTTCTATATAATCGTTATAATAGGTGTCATTACCACCATCATACGGGCGTTGTATGCTGCGACCTGTAGGTGTAAAATATCTGGCAACGGTAAGTCGCACGGCACTACCATCGCCCAGTTTAATTTCTTGCTGTACAAGTCCTTTACCAAAACTGCGTCGGCCAATAATCGTTCCTTTATCGTTGTCTTGCAAGGCACCTGCAACAATCTCGCTGGCACTGGCGCTGTTTTCGTTGATTAAGATGTACGCCTTTTTATACTGGAAACTGCCGGCACTGGTTGCATAAGAATCTATACGCTCATTATCGCGGTTTTTTTGAAACACAATAAGTTGTCCTTTTTTTAAGAACTCGTCGGCCACTGCTACGGCTGCATCTAGCACACCACCAGGATTGTCTCGCAGGTCCAGGACCATTTCGGTAGCCCCCAGTTTTAGGATGGTTGCTACTGCTTTATTAAATTCGGTTGCGGTAGTTTCAGAAAATCGGTTGATTTTAATGTATCCTAATTTATTGGTAAGCATATACGCCGCGTCTATACTAGGCAAGGGTATCCTATCGCGCGTTACTTTAATGTTTGTAATTTTAGAAGCACCTGGTTTTAAAACACCCAGCACCACGGTACTACCTTTCTCACCTTTAAGTATGTCGGTATTTGCAGCTGCTTTACCAAAAAGTGGTTTAGAGTCTGCATATAAAATACGGTCTGCGGCTTTTATACCGGCACGCTTACTGGGACCTTGCGCAATCGCATTAAGTACCGATATGGTATCGTTGCGCACATAAAACTGAATGCCTATGCCTACAAAATCGCCACGCATGCTGTTTGTAACAGCCTCGGCATCCTTTACAGGTATATAAACACTGTGCGGGTCTAGGGATTCTAAAATGCCGTTTACAGTGACATCTACAATGCTATCGGTATTTACACGCTCTACATAGCGCTGGTCTATAATATCTATCAGATTATTGAGTTTACGTTTTTTACTGCTGTTTGTCGCCACCATGGTCTCACCGGTGTGCAAAAAATTTCCAAACCATATACCCAGCGCAAAAATACTGGCTATAAACAGCGGGATATAAACACTTTTTATCTTCATCAATCTATAGTCGTAATTTGGTCCACAACCACACCTGCTTTTTGCAAAAATTGCACACCGCTGTCATCTTTATAGACCTCTATATACACCACGCGTTTTATCCCACTTTGGTGGATTAGTTTGCTGCATTCTTTGCATGGCGACATGGTAATGTATAAGGTGGCACCCACACATGTTTGTGTAGATCCTGCTACTTTTAAAATGGCATTAGCCTCAGCATGCAGTACATACCATTTTGTATAACCTTCCTCGTCCTCGCAAAAATTCTCAAAACCGCTAGGCGTGCCATTGTACCCATCGCTTATAATCATGCGATCGCGCACAATAAGTGAACCCACTTTACGCCTGTTACAGTGCGACAATTTTGCCCATTCCCGTGCCATGCGCAGGTAAGCAATGTCATATTTAAGCTGTTTTTCTTTTTTCAAGGACTATTAAAATTTATGTTATGTAGCATACGGCGGTTACCAATTGCACGAGGGTTTTGAGGTGGTTCGCTTTCGCGAAAGCGAAACAACAAAAAAGCAAGCACTATAAAGGCCACCGCTCCATAAGCATAGGAATGACAATACCTAAAACGATGGCGCTAATAATTTGTACCCACTCTTTTTTATTGAACCGAAGTAAACGAATCGCTATAAAATTGAGCATAAGTACAATTAATACGATAACAAGTTGCGCAGCTTCTATACCCAGCGCAAACTCTGCTAACAAAAGTAAGGTGTTCTCGCCACTAGAGGCAAGCATTTTAAAAGCCCCAGAGAACCCAAACCCGTGAATTAATCCAAAAAACAGCGCTGTGACAATGAGTAACCACGGCAACTCTTTAGGCTGCTTTTTACTAGCTGTGCTCATGTTATGAATGGCTGCAACCGCTATAGAAGCTGGTATTAAAAACTCTATCCACAGGGTGCTTACATTTACAATCTCATAAACTGCAAATAGCAACGATAGGGTGTGACCCACTGTAAATGCGGTAACCAGCCACAACAATTTTTTCCAATTGCTGAATAAATAGGGCACCGCCAGCAACATAATAAACAAAATATGATCATAGGCATTAATGTCCAGTACGTGAAAAAAACCTTCCAAAAAATTGCGCAAAAAATCATTCATAATAAATCGTGAATTAGGTTGCTCAAAAATAAGGTATTAAAAAGAACCTTTTTGCGGCTTTATGCGATTTAAGTATGCAACATAGCATCTTGTAAATTCACAAGCCGATTTACATGTTGATACTTTTTAACCATAACCGGTCAAAAAGTGAACAAAACCCGTTTTCAAAAACCAAAAGCCCAGTGATAAAACACCAGGCTTTTTAAATACCTTTTATTACATCGGGTTTACTGCTCAAACGACATAGCACCTGGTGTTGGGTTATACGCATAGTTAAAGGTGTAATATCTACCGGCATCTACATTAGGGTCGGGGTTTGCAGGTGCATTTTGATAATAGCTTAAAATCTCTATTTTGGCAAAATGACCATTTCGCGTCTTAAAGACCAACACCCTGCCAGGTATAGGTGTTACTAAATTTGTTTGAAAATTGTAATTATACCACCCAGCATTGCTAACTGCAGGAATTGCAAAACCTGTTGCACTATCTTGTGTAAAGGTAATTCCCGCAGCAGTTGTTACACTTGCAAATGTGCCTGTTGCTATCGCCGCGCTAGCGTCACCAGTTCTTACTGGCTCGCCTGATGTTCCTGTTGCAACGCCACCATTTACCGCAATAGTGGTGCCTCTAAATGCGATATCCCAGTCTGTATCGCTGGTGGTTTGCAAACCTGTTTCAAAGTCAAATTTTGTAAAATCACCGCCCACAGGCTGTCCCTGTCCACCCGTTTGTGGGGCAAATAAATTGCTTACTTGTTTAGTTTGTACCTGGTCTTGCGCCACTGGCTTATCATCATCACTACAGGAAGAAAATGTGATAAAAAGACATGCTGGCCCTAGTAGAAAAAGTCGTTGTGTTGTTGTTGCTGTTTTCATTGTTTTTGCTGTTTTTGTTATTTGCATTGTTTAAAATTTAAAATTGATAATCTATTTTTATAAATCCTTGTATTCCAGGTAAATTGGGAATGTTATTATCGATGTAATTAAACAGGTTGTTAGCACCTATCTGTACCATGAAGTTGTTATAAAGCTTTTTACTCGCCGCAAGATTGACCGTCACAAACCCATCGATAAAACTGTTGTCAAAGTTGTCTATGAGCCCATTGCCGTTTGTATCAAACTGCGCAAACCGGCTGCGGTATAATAGCCGCAAGTTTATGTTTGCACGCGCTGCAGCGATGTCATAAAAAATCTTAAAGTTTGCATTGTGCCGCGAGCGATTTACAAGTCCAAAATAATCGGACTGCTCTACAACGACGGTTTGATTTGTAGCGGGATCACGAGCAAAAACTTGCCCGTTTGCGACCTGTTCTTGCTGCCTTTTATCAAATGCATAAAGCAATTGATACCCTGCACTCAGGTTTAATGCACTGTTGACTTTGTAGTTTGTATTAAACTCAAAACCGGTGGTATAAATCTCATCAAAGTTTATGTAACTAAAAACATTCTGACCATTTGTACGACGCGCGATAATGCGCGTGTCAATTAGGTTTTTAAAGTCGTTTCTAAACAGGTTCAACTCGGCAGTCCATTTTTCTAGCGTTACATCCAGCCCCAGGTTGTAACCGACCGAACTTTCTGCTTGCAGCGGGGTGTTTAAATCGTCTAGAGGCACAACCACATCCAGGATTTGTCCCAATGCCTGCAATTCTTGTAATTTATCTACGGCAACATGGTAACCCAATACCGTATATCCCACAGCCGAGTTTGTGAAATCAAAATACAACTGCCTGAAATCGGGTGCTTTAAACCCGTATCCTACACTCCCTTTCACGGCAAGCGCATCATTTATTTTATAGCGCGTGGCGAGCTTGGGACTAAACTGATTGCTGTAATCTGAATGATTATCAAAACGGGCACCTGCGATTATATTGAGCCTTTCGATAGGATTTACGTCGTATTGTGCATACACATATTGCGAGTTAAACTGCACCTGCTCATCAAAAAAGGTCCTGTCCAGCGCATCATATTGCAACCCTATACCGGCTGTGATTGTTCCCGCTTTCGCGAAAGCGTAATTCCCACGAACCTCTGCACGCAACATTTTTTGGTTAAAATTACTGTCACTCAACACGTCACCAGAAATGGGGTCAGCAAGCAACTCACTCGCGATATAGTTGGTGTAATACAACTCATATTGTCCATCCATTTTATCATTCCACTTGTGGTCCAACCTGCTGTGGGCGTTCCATTCGCGCTCGTTGCTATCTCCTTGAAAAGGAACATCATTCACCGTAAAACCAGCATCTTGCACCTGATTATAAAATCGTGTGGACGAGAATAAAGACAGGTTTTTATTGAAATCATAATACAAACGACCGTTTACCGTGTAATTCTCAAACGGATTTACGGTTGGACCGTCAACAGCAGGGTTTAGGTCATAGCCGTCGCTCGAAAATCGGTTGGCAAAAAATCCATAACGCAACTTGTTAAAACGCTGCTTGATGTCAACATTGATGTCCTGCTGCATAAAACTGCCCACCCGATAGGATGCGTTGCCTTGAACTTCTTGGGATTTCGGTTTTTCAGTAATAATGTTAATCACACCGCCCAGCGCTTCAGACCCGTATAAACTGCTCGATGGACCTTTAACGACTTCTATTTGCTTGATATTACCCACGGTAAGTCGACTCAAATCAAAGTTTCCTGCGCTGCGACCTACCAATGGCACGCCGTCAATGAGAATCAGAATGTAGTCCGAGGCAATCCCTTGTATTTGCACCCCCTCAAAACCGCTTTCATCGGCTGT
Source organism: Nonlabens sp. (assembly GCA_036796335.1). Lineage (GTDB taxonomy): Bacteria > Bacteroidota > Bacteroidia > Flavobacteriales > Flavobacteriaceae > Nonlabens. Next base: position 1,431 of record DAIRDE010000081.1, on the reverse strand, counting down.
GGTAATAATTCCTGTTTGCTCATTTAAGATTTCGTTTAAACGCACACTTCCTGCTTGTTCTATGTTCTTTTTAGAAATTAAAGTCACTGGCAATGGCAGCGAAGAAAGTTGTCTTTCGGTACGTGTGGCTGTAAGAAATATGTGCTCTAATTGCTGGACCATGGTCGTGTCTATAACCTGCTGGCAACCAGCATGAAAAAACGACAAAATTGTTAAGACGCTTAAAACTAGTGTTTTGATTTTCATTTTATTTAGAAACATTCTTAATAGAGTGCAAATATATAGTCTATTCTTATTTAGAATAAATAAAAACAATTATTTTTGCCAAAAAATAAATCTGTTTAAAAACCATCACATGAAAACACCATTGTACCTCGCACTAGCTATTTTAATTTCTACAGCCGCAAGTGCACAATCGTCTAAAAAGCAACAAGACCGCGATGCCATTAAAAAAATGTGCGGTTGTTATGAAGTCACCTTTCATTTTGCAGAGACCTTTAATTACAGCAACGACTCGCTCTATAAACCGTCAGAAACCAAAATAGAAAAGGGACTGGAATGGGCACAGCTCGTGACCGACAAGGACCATAAAATACAAATACAGCACCTCTTGCAAGTGGGGAACCCCGCAGCACCCATGGTAGTAAAACACTGGCGTCAGGACTGGCTTTTTGAAAACACAGACCTATATACTTACAATGCAGACAATGAATGGCTTTTTAAAAAAGCGCCTGCTGCGGCAGTAAAAGGACAGTGGACGCAAAAAGTGTATCAGGTAGACGATAGCCCGCGATACGAGGGCAGCGCATCTTGGGTACATGTAGACGGCAAAAGCTATTGGGAAAACACGACACCCGCACCATTAGCACGCCGTGAGTACACCACCCGCAGTGATTACAACCTTTTAATGCGTGGCAACCGTCAGGAAATTACGGACTACGGCTGGGTTCATGACCAGGACAACGCAAAAATCATAAGAGAACGTGGTAAAGAAGATGTGCTACTCGCCCACGAAAAAGGATACAACACCTACAAAAAAGTAGCCGACAGCAAGTGTGCTGTAGCCGCACAATGGTGGAAAGATAATGAAGCAAAGTGGGCTCTAGTGCGCAGCAAGTGGGACGGAGTATATAACCGCGATACAAACCTGGTTCTAGAAGAAAAAGTGAGTAACAAACCGCTTTATAAGTTTTTGCTAGAAGATGACGGCTATGAAAAGCAACAGGCTATCAACGAGGTTATCGAATCATTTATTAAGAAATAAAGCCATGCGATCATTTCACAACATGCTATTATTTATGGTGCTCGCTTGGGGCTTTACCGCTATCGCACAAGATAAAAACGTATTCCACGACCGCACTTTTTGGAAAGAAAATCCAAGGGTAACTTCAACTCATAAGTGCAACAAATAATTCTGCTGGAGTTTCCTCC
>DAIRDE010000080.1:0-8959 GCA_036796335.1 Nonlabens sp. | reverse complement strand
GCTGGAGGAAACTCCAGCAGAATTATTTGTTGCACTTATGAGTTGAAGTTACCATTATCGTTTTTTGTAAATCTTTAATTTTTTTTGAAAATACATTTTTCAGTATAATCTAAAAAACCTGCTATCCATGGAAAGCAGGCTTTTTTATTTAAGGTTTTAAGCAGATTTACAGTACTTTCATTTGCTTATTTTGAATCCAGTATTTCCTTTGATATCTTGTTTTTGGGTGTTTCTGGTCATTTCTTGTGAAGCCAAAAAAACCAGATTTTAATCATGGCTTTGCTGCTACAACATTTAAAATTGCACGTGCTGTATCAAACTATTGATTTAAACAACCGCAACGCATTTAAAGAACACGCTAAGTAACTAGCAAATCCTATTCCCGCGATATAGCCAAAAGTCGATCCAGCATCCAGTAAAATACCAAACAAAAATGGTCCCACCGCAGTAGAAAATACCATCACGGTGGTAAACAAACTTCTTACGGAGCCTATAATTTTAGTTCCGTATAGTTCTGTCAGTACAATGTTTTTAACGGTGCTACCAAAACCATTAGTAATCCCTATAGTACCTACTAGTACTACATACACCCATGGGTCGTTGAAAAAGTAAAGACATGCAAACCCACACATGGCGGGCAATAAATAGAATACATACATATTGCGACCCGAAAAGCGGTCTGTTAAAAAACCAGCGAGCAAATTAGCAAGTGCACTTCCTATAGAATAAGCGGTAAATCCTAGCGCAATAAACGCTGGTGTCCAACTGTTTGCGAGTCCCAGTTTTAATTTAAACAGTAAAAATCCGGTACCAAATGCCCCTGCTACAATCGAACTAGGCATAACAAGCCAGAATGCTTTGGAAAGTAAAATGTTCAGCGGATTTGTTTGTTTCTCATCTTCCTTAGTAAAACGTTGCGGCACGTAATTGCGCAATTGGGTAAAGTTTGTATTGTATCGCAACAAATAAACGAGTAGCGGCACAAAAGCAACAATTAAAAATGCCGACAGTAAAACCGTGTGTCGCCAACCAATTGCATATATGGCACTTACCACGATAAACGGCAACAACATCTCGCCTATTGGGTGACCCAAAGAAGCAATACTCATAGCCTTGCCACGCCCGTCTTTAAAAAAACGCGCCATTACTGTGATAGACGTGTGGGTCATAAGTCCCTGTCCAAACAGCCGCAACCCAAATAATGCTGTAAACAATAAGAACAAGTAGTAAACCTGCGAGAATACTACAAGGAATAGGCAAAGACCTGCAGCCACAAAAAGGGTAAACCTGATTATATTCACCTTGTCAATAAATCGACCTACCCACGACAGGGTAAAAGCAGAGAGAATAGTTGCACTCGCATAAATAGAACTAAAAGCCGTATCACTCAGGGTAAAAGTTTCCTGAATGCTGGGTACATACAATGCAATCAAAAACGACTGACCAAAACTGGATAAAAAAGCCAGCAACATTCCATAGGAAAGCAAAAACCTATTACGTTTAAAGAAATGTTCTTGTGTACGTTCTTTAAACATAATAGGTTAGTAAGCTATAAGAAAAATAGTGATTTAAAAATCTAAAAAGGCCCCTGGCTTTTTATAAACAAACAGAATCTACACTTCTAACGCTGTAACCTCAATATTTTCAAAATCCAATAAAATTTGATTTTTTAAAATATCTTCCATCGTTTCACGCTCTCTAATTAAATGCGCCTCGCCGTTGTACCACAGCACTTCTGCCGGACGGTATCGCGAGTTGTAATTACTAGCCATTGAAAAACAATACGCACCAGCATTAGAGAAGGCCAATATGTCACCTTCTGTGATTTCGCTTATTTGCCTGTTGTTTGCAAAGGTATCGGTCTCGCAAATGTAACCTACAATACTGTAAAATCTATGGCGACCTGTGGGATTAGAAATGTTTTTGATGCCGTGGTAAGAACCGTACAACATCGGTCTAATTAGGTGATTAAATCCACTATCTACACCCGCAAAAACGGTAGATGTTGTTTGTTTTACCACATTTACTTGCGCTAGAAAATAGCCAGCCTCGCTCACAAGAAATTTCCCTGGTTCAAAAGCCAGTGTAATGTCGCGACCATAATCATCGCAAAACTGATTAAAACGTGCGCTTAACTGCTCGCCTAAATCCTCTATGTCTGTAGCAACATCGCCTTCTTTGTAAGGAACTTTAAAGCCACTACCAAAATCGATAAACGTCAGGTCTTTAAATTTTGCAGCTGTTTCAAAAAGAATTTCGGTAGCGTATAAAAATACACCGATATCTAGAATGTCACTACCTGTATGCATATGGATTCCATTTACATGCATTTTAGTATTTTCTACAATACGCAGTAAATGAGGGATTTGATGAATAGAAATGCCAAATTTTGAATCTATATGACCTACAGAGATATTTGCATTACCACCCGCCATTACGTGTGGATTGATGCGTACACAAACAGGTACGGTAGGGTGCTTAGAGCCAAATTGTTCTAATATAGAAAGATTGTCTATGTTAATTTGTACGCCTAGTGCAGCCACTTTTTCGATTTCGGCAAGCGATACGCCGTTCGGTGTGTAAATAATTTTTGAAGGCTCCACTCCCGCGGCTAATCCCAGACGCACTTCTTGTAAACTAACCGTATCCAGGCCTGCACCCAGCTGTTTAAATAATTTAAGTATAGAGATGTTGGACAATGCTTTTACTGCGTAATGTATGCGTAACGATCTCGCTTTCGCGAAAGCGGAAACTAATTTATCATACTGCGCAATAATGGTATTTGCGTCATATACATACACCGGGCTACCGTATTGACGCGCTACTTGCAACAATTCTTGGGATTCCATAATCATTTTAAATTAAGCTAGCAAAATTAAACGCTGCGAGTTTAATTTTATGAAATAAATCCTTAAATTTTAAATACGCTTAAAATTCGGGCATTTTTATAGAAGTAGCAGTGAGTTCATGCTTTTTAAAAGCAACTTTTGCTATTAAATCTTCCATCACTTTAGTATTTTTGCAAGAACAAAATTTTCAACTTCAAAACACATTTATGAATCTTCACGAATACCAAGGAAAAGAAATATTAGCAAGCTACGGCGTTACGGTACAACGTGGCAAAATCGCACATACACCTGCCGAGGCTGTGGCTGTCGCAAAACAGCTTACTGATGAAACTGGAACTGGCTGGCACGTTATTAAAGCACAAGTGCATGCTGGTGGTCGTGGTAAAGGTGGCGGTGTAAAGCTGGCTAAAAATCTAGAACAAGTTGAAGAAATCGCTGGTAATATCATCGGGATGGACCTTGTAACACCACAAACAACTGCTGCTGGTAAGCGTGTCCACATGGTACTGGTTGCCGAGGATGTTTATGAACCGGGAGAAAGTGAAATACAAGAGTTTTACATGTCGGTTTTACTAGACCGCGCTCAAGGTAAAAACATGATCATGTATTCTACCGAAGGCGGTATGGACATTGAAACCGTGGCCGAACATACACCACATCTTATTTTTACCGAAACCATCGATCCAACATTAGGGTTGCTAGGTTTTCAAGCGAGACGTATAGCATTTAACTTGGGTTTAAGCGGTAAGGCGTTTAAAGAAATGACAAAATTTGTTGCTTCACTTTACGAGGCTTATGTGCAGTCAGACGCAGCTTTGTTTGAAATAAATCCAGTGCTTAAAGCAAGTGATGACCGTATTATTGCGGTAGACTGTAAAATATCTATTGACGAAAATGCGCTGTATCGTCACCCGGCTATTGAGGCGATGCGCGACACACGCGAGGAAAGCCCTATTGAAGTAGAGGCTAAAGCAGTTGGCCTAAATTATGTAGATCTAGACGGTAACGTGGGTTGTATGGTTAACGGTGCTGGACTGGCTATGGCGACTATGGATTTAATTAAACAAGCAGGAGGTGAACCGGCAAACTTTTTAGATGTAGGTGGTACCGCAGACGCAAAAAGGGTAGAAGAGGCTTTCCGTATCATTTTAAAAGATCCAGCGGTAGAGGCTATTCTAATCAACATTTTTGGTGGTATCGTGCGTTGCGATCGCGTGGCACAAGGAATTGTAGATGCTTATAAAAATATGGGTGACGCGATAACGGTGCCTATTATTGTACGTTTGCAAGGTACAAACGCCATCATTGCAAAAGAACTTATCGATGAGTCTGGTCTTAACGTGTTAAGCGCTGTTGAGTTTCAAGAAGCAGCAGATAAGGTACAAGCAGTACTATCTAAATAAATTCTGACTTTTAATAACATTTTAAAGCCATTTATAAACCCTAGATGATTAGTCGATACTAATTATTTAGGGTTTTTTATGTTGGTTAACCTTGGATAAAAGTTTTTTTAATAAAGAGTTTTTAAATTGACGTACAAAACAAATTAGGTATAGTCCAACGACAGTGATGCTGCATATTTTGCGTGTTACACAAGTTCTTTAAAGGTTGATTGATAATTTGTAGATAGGTTTACTGTTTTGCAGCTACCCGAAGGTGGCGATCTCGAAGTCCCGCACGTGCGGGGTTAACCATGCACAATTTTTGATAGGAGCACAAAGCTTAAATTAACTACTGAATCGCCACTTTTGGGTAGGTGCTGTTGGGTGCTGCCTTTCTCATTTTAGTCTTGATTTTAGTCTTGTTAAGCCGTCATTTAGTTCGTTTATATATTTTGTTTCCTGTCCACGCATTGCTTCAAAAAATTCAACGCATTTTTCGTTACCAATTTCACCTAAAACATAATATACCAAGTCTCTATGTTCATATTCAGGCACGGTCAATAAGTGTAAAAGAGGGATAATAGAATGTTGTCCTAAATGTAAAAACGCACCAAATATTTCAGTTGCCATTTCTTCGTCTGCACATACAAAAAGGTATTCAAGTAATGGTGCAATAGCTTTTCCCCCGTAAGTCGTTAGAGTTACAAAGTCTTTTAAATGTAAGTAATAATTGATTGCCTGTTCAGTATTTTTGGGTTGAAAATTATTCTCTTTAAGTTTTAAGGTCGCTTCGTATTTTTCCTTGTAAGTTCCGTCTACTAATTGGTTTTCAAAGTCAGAAATTGTTCTGCTGTGAGGACAAACCCTTTTCTCAACTATTGGTGGAACAAGAAAATTTTCAAGTTTTCTGAACTTTACTTTTTCTCCATTGAGGTCAGTTGAAAGTTCATATATGTGTTCATCTAAGTCCATATAATAGCTAAAACTTTCTACTTTTAAAGGTCTTAGACTAAGCACTTTTTGGTCAAGGGTGCTCACAAACAAAGAGTGCTTTAAAAATTTCGGAAAAAGACGAAAGTATTTGCTTCTTGCGTTTTCTAATTCGACACCCATCTTTATCATTGGAACTTCCCCTGTCTTGTATTTTGGATTAATATTCATTCTTTGTAAGTGTCTTCATTTAAGCTTAGGTTTACCTTGTAAATAAACAACTCCCTCGCAGCTTTATACTTTAAAAAGTTGCACGAGGTATCATTTTAGAAAATAAGATTTATACTATACTGACGATGTAATAAATTAGAAAGGACGCAAATGATTTTTAACTTTTTAGAACAGTTAAGAAATCTTGTCCTAATAGTGCGTTGGGTCGCAAGTAACACCGTTTAGGTTCTCAACAGTGTAGCACTTATTTATGTAAAAGATGTGATTCTTTTTTAAACAGGTATGTTTTTATCTAATCCTCTACCTCATCGGCATCGGCTAGGGGCGTATCGTCTGCGATATCTTCGGCCTCGTCGTCTAGGTTGGGTAGTGAATCTGGGTCGCTCATGTCTTTATCGTCATAATCATCTATTTCAAAAGCTTCCATTTGTCTAGATAATTTTTGTGAGATTTTCACGAGATACTTTGTGTCTGCAGTTAGAACTTCTACCGCTTCAATCGTTTCATTTTTGTGATTTTTAAAAACGATAACATCGTCATCTCCATACCCATCTGGATATTTAGCTACAAGTAACTGCAATACATCTGGGGTAAGTTTTTTATAATCAACAATTACGTTTCTCATAAATCAGTTTTAAGACTCAGTACGAATGTATAGTAAAACCTAAAAGATAACAAAAAAATACATCAACTTTTTTTCAGTTTCATACGTTAAGCGAGAGGATTCAATTCCATAAAGGCTTCTTTTACCAGTGCCTCGGGAGCCGTCATATCTATTTTAAATATCCCGATTTGTTCTAATAAAACAAAGCGTATCTCGCCGTTGACGTTCTTTTTATCATGTTTCATGATTGCAATCATCTTGTCGATAGCTTCATGGTCAAAATGTAATTTTAGCCCTAGGGATTGATACCAATCTTTAACATCAGCATAAGAATCGTGAGACAGCCCACATAATTGGGTGCTTAAGAATGACTCTAACAATATGCCGGCTGCCACAGCCTCGCCATGTAAAATGTCTGGAGCTGTTTCATGCTCCATGCAGTATGATTCTATAGCGTGTCCTATGGTGTGTCCATAATTAAGCGATTTACGTATGCCTTTTTCATAAGGATCATTGCTGGTTATTTCGTTTTTAATAAGAACGCTTTGGTAGATTAAATCATTAAACGCAGCCGACGTGTAATCTGTACATTGTTTTAAACTCTCCCAATAAACGCGGTCTGCGATCAGCCCATGTTTAAACATTTCTATACTGCCATTAACCAGCTCGCGTTGTGATAATGTTTTTAAAAACGCGGGGTCTATAATGGTCATGACTGGTGATTGGGTAACACCTATCTGGTTTTTAAGTGTGCCTAAATCCACACCATTTTTACCACCTATGGCGGCGTCTACCATTGCGAGTAAACTGGTGGGCACGTGTATAAAAGGTATGCCTCTTTTTATTGTACTACCCACAAACCCGCCCAAGTCTGTAACCACGCCGCCACCTAGATTTATTAGCAAACTGTTGCGGTCACATTCTAGTTCTACAAGTGCACTCCACACACCGGCGCAGGTATCTATATTTTTATGGGCCTCGCCGGCCTCGATTTCAATAACCTCAATACGAGCAGTTGTTTCTATGTTTGCGACAAAACTAGGGTAGCAATGTTGCAGGGTGTTTTCATCCACAAGTATAAAAATGCAACTTGGGTTTTGCTTTTTAATATGCTTATTTAAAGCGTTATAACCCTTTTTATCAAAGTGAATAGCATAACTATTTTCCTGTAAAGATTGATTCATAAAGCGTTTGTAAGTATGTGGATAAACTTCATTTTGTATAGACTGGTAGGGGGTGTTTGTTGTTCGCTTTCGCGAAAGCGAAACACAAATAATACTGCACCGTAATATTGTTTCAAAAGTAACGACTTGTAACAAATTGCGGGCTATTCCCATAGTATATTTGCTCTATGAAAATTAATCCTTTTGAAAACACGGCAAACGCATTTGCATTGCTGTCTGACGCGCAACTTAAAAAGTCGCATTTCATTTTTTCTACAATGGGTAAGCCATGGTTAGTTGACCTAGGATCTGCACTCACCATGAAGGCTTTAAAGTGGAATTTACCTATCAAGGGAATTATTAAACGCACTATCTTTTCTCAATTTTGTGGTGGTACAACGGTAGAGGAATGCATGCCGCTGGTGGAGCGTATGCATACCAAAGGTGTGAGTAGCATTTTAGATTACAGTGTAGAGGGTAAAGAAAGTGAAGCAGACTTTGACGCTGTAGTACAAAAAAAGTTGCAACTTATAAAAGCAGCTGCATCGCACGAGGCGCTACCATTTGAAGTGGTAAAGCCTACCGGTATAGGTCGTTTTTATATCTGGCAACAGCTTACTGAGGGTAAAACACTCACTACCGCCGAGCAGCTAGAATGGGAACGTATTGTGGCGCGTGTAGACTTGCTTTGTAAAACAGCACACGAATTTAATGTTATGCTGCTTTTTGACGGAGAAGAGACCTGGATGCAAGATGCAGCAGACCAGCTGGTTAGGGATATGATGTTTAAATACAATAAGACAAATGCTATCATTGTTAATACAGTGCAGTGTTATCGTAAAGATAGATTAGCCTATATCACAGCGCTTTATGAAGACGCAAAGCAACATGGCTTTATCGTAGGCGCAAAAATCGTGCGTGGGGCCTACATGGAAAAAGAACGCGACCGCGCTGCAAAAATGGGTTACGAGTCACCTATTTGCGATGATAAAAAGGCTACCGATGACATGTTTAACAATGTGATGGTTTATATATTAGACAGATTAGATACCATTAAATTGTGGATAGGTACCCATAATGAGGAGAGCACGCTCGCCGCTATGGAGATTTTAGAGAAAAAGGGTATTCCCGCAAATAGTGATGACGTGTGGTTTGGTCAACTGTACGGGATGAGTGATAATCTTACTTACAACCTTGCAGCGTTAGGCCATAAAGTTTTTAAGATTTTACCCTTTGGCCCGGTGGCAGATGTCATGCCCTACCTTATACGACGCGCACAAGAAAATACATCGGTCGCAGGTCAAGTAGGTCGAGAGTTGTCCCTTGTTAAAATAGAAATGAAACGCAGGGGTTTGTAAAAGAAATTGGGAATTTACTTTATTGGTAACAAGTAATTGCTGACCGCTTAAAACGTGTGTAGGTACTTGCTAAGCAATCATTTATAAACGATGATTTACTCGCCCCAAAGGTGATAAATTGTCAGTTCTTCACCGTTGTCACTCCGTAAGATAAATCCATTTTCGGTTGTTGCGTCGTTAGTTCCAGGGTCAAATAGTAGCCAATTTGTCTTGAATCTATAAAGGGTTAAATCGGTTGTTATCCAACGGGGTACGTCTGGACTCTTATAATCGCGTTTTTTTGGATTTGGGTAAAAGTGGGTGAGTGGCAATTGTATTATTGGTTTTCCTGCTACATTTATGCCCTTAAATGCTGATTGGCTTACTTTCAAACTGTCTATAAGAATCCAGGAATTTTTCTCGGCAGCCTGTATCCAGTCGGCTATGCGAAGCTTTGAGTTAG
>DAIRDE010000079.1:0-8986 GCA_036796335.1 Nonlabens sp. | reverse complement strand
ATTCAGCATGACAATAATACGGGTTGCTTGCCCTCAACCCTTGTCATCCTGAACTCGTTTCAGGATCCTACACGGCGCATTTGTCTCCTCGAACGCACTTGTCATCCTGAACTTGTTTCAGGATCTCGCGCAACGGTTATCCACACGACTGTAAAACAACAACCTACAGCAACAACACCAGATGCTGAACTAAATTCAGCATGACAACAATATGGGTTGGGGAATCTTTGCAGCCTGTTTTCAACATCACATCATCAGATTTAATTTTCTAAAAGAACCCAATGTGTACCATCATATCCCTCGGTCTTTTTGGTATCAGTATTAAATCTAATCATTCCTTTTTCTGGAGTAATGCCTGTTAACGATAACTGATTGTTTTCATAATAACGCTTTATGAACTCGGTAATGTCAAATGTGTATAACCGTGGTGGGACATTAACCCATGAAATTGGGTTAAACCGCTCGTTAGCAATATATCCTTTTAATGCATTTTCAAAACAAATTGCCTCCACTTGTCCTATAGAAAGTGCGTTACCTATTATGTCCAATCTTCTTTTAGAGCCTGTGTTAAAGTAAAAATAGCTACCGTCAAAACCATAATTTAAGAACACTGCACAATTTGCAAAACCTGTGATTTCATAGCCTATTAAAATCAGTTCGTCAAAGGCACCAAATTCTGCTCCCGTGATTTTTATGTTCCCTGTGTTAACTTGTTCGATTCGTTGCGCTATGTATGTGCCGGGCGTGGTAGGCAATACATAATGTCCGGCATTGCTGCCTAACCAGTTTTTTGTAACAAGGTGTAGTTTGCCTCTATTATACGCCACCGCTTCACAATCAAAACTAGTGCTGTTTGCGGGTTGAGGACTAAAATCGGTTTGATCTTCATAGCTGTAATAAATAGTTTCAATAAGATTTGCGGGTATGGTAATAGCTGTTCCTGCGGTGATAGCTGTTTTAGGGAATTTATAAATCTTTAGATCGGTACGATTGCCCCGTGCATTGTTGCCAGTGTCACACGCATACATGTGTGTGGCATCTTGTGTAATATCTTCCCAATCGACATTTGTTGTCCCTTCTAAATTTATTGTTTTGGTTATTGTTCCGGTTGCCGGGCTTATTTCATACAACAAGGTGCCACCGCCACTATCTGGGTGACCGTATAGGTTCCCGTTGTAGTAAATCAACCCGCTTATTTCGTCTAATTGCACGGGCAAAGATGCAATGGTGTTTAAGCGTAAAACTTGAGCTACATAGGTGCAAGAACCGTCGTGATAGGTAGCCGCTGGATTAAAGTTAGTTGCTTGTGGGTCGGTACAACCAGCTACTTGCGCACGCGCAGTTAGATGGGATAAAAGAAGAATGACTAAAACAGCGCCAAGCTTTTTCATAGAGTTAGCACTTTAATTAAGAGCCACCCAAGAGGTACCGTTGTAGGCTTCAAACTTTTCGGTGGTGGTGTTAAAACGTATCATCCCAGCGACGGCAACAGCTGGTTGTTGCGCAGTGGTTCCTACGGGCACTTTAATTGCCCCAGTACCCGTAACGTCTAACTCGCAATCGGGACTGCTGGTACCAATACCTACATGACCTAAATGATAGATATCTTGGGTATTTGCCGTAGCGGCCTGATTTGTTGCCACGTTAAACCAAGGTTCCTTACTGGCCTCGGCAATAGAAATCCACGAGGTGCCGTTGCTAAAATAGGCTCCCGGCTGCACATCTGCGGTGGTTGCAGTATTGTATACGATGATACCTTGAACAAATGCATTAAGTGGTGCGGGATCGGTGGTGCTGGTTAGTGCGAGCCTAGGCATTAAAAAACCTTTGTTGGTCGAGGTTAAATCTAGGATGGCGTCAGGGTTGGGTGTCTTTGTTCCTATGGCAACTTGTCCTTTTGCTTGCAGGGTTAGAAGCAGTAACGAAATAAATAAGAATGCATTTTTCATCTTTTCTAAAAATTTAAAAAATGTTAGTTCAAATATATCAAAAAATGCCGAATTCGCTTTACAAAATGTATTTTATTTATAATCAGTATGTTAATTAGTTGTCATGCGATTAACGTTTGTGATTTGCAACGCACTTCCGGGTATTTCAACAAAGCAATTTCTGGTACAAAATTGAGATTTCGAGGTCAGGTTTTTGTTGCAAACTTAATTAAACCTACCAGTACCTACCAGTAGGAAATAGTAGTATATTTGATTTGTGGGAATTATTGATAATACGCTTTCGCCTCGAGCGCCAAAATACAAACAAATTGTTTCTTTTATGGAAGAGGCAATAAGCAACGGTACTTTGAAAAAAGGGAACAAGCTGCCATCGTTAAACAAACTGAAAGTACAGCAGGCGGTTTCTCGTGATACTGTAATCGCTGCATTTAACGATTTAAAAAGCCGCGGAATTATAAAGTCGGTTGTGGGTAAAGGTTATTATGTTGCTAGTGAAAATGTGGCGGTAAATCAAAATATATTCTTGTTATTTGATGAGTTTAACTCGTTTAAAGAAGAACTTTACAATGCGTTTGTCAATGCGATAGGTGAAAATAATCAGGTAGATATTTTCTTTCACCACTTTAATGTTGAGGTGTTTTCAAAACTTGTGGATTCTCACGCTGGGGATTACAATTATTATGTGATCATGCCTGCAAACCTAAAGAATACTGCACAACTTATTGATAGGTTGCCAAAAGACAAGGTGTATATCGTAGACCAATTGCCGGCAGACCTATCAAACTACCCAGCGATTTACCAAAATTTTAAAGGGGATATTTTTGAAAGCCTTGAAAAGCTACTGGATAAAATAAAAAACTACAAGCGGTTAGTGCTTTTGTATACAGAGAAGAGTCAGCCACGAGGGATTTTAGAGGGTTTTAATTTATTTTGTGAAACCTATAGGGTTGCCAGTGAGGTTATTCAAACAAGCCAAAACAGGGTACTATCTAAAGGTGAGTTATACATCTTGCTGGATGATATTAACTTAATAAAGATCATCAAACAGATTAAAGAAACAAACATGGTGCTTGCACAAGATGTGGGTATCATTTCTTACAACGACACGCTTTTAAAGGAAATTGTTGAGGGTGGTATCACGACGATTTCTACAAATTTTAAACGTATGGGAGAACGACTTGCGAGCATGATTTTAAACAACGAACATGCACAAGTAGCAAACCCGAACCAGCTTATTATTAGAAAATCTTTATAACAGCTTGTACACGATAAAAGAAATAACGAATGCTGGAAACAGCTACCTAGAACTAGAAAATACTACAGGTGTTTCTAAAGCGCAAATATGCCTTAATCAGGGGGGTCGATTAAGTGATTTTATTTTTAATCATATCCAAATACTTGCACCGTTAACAGCCCAAACATATGCTGTGCATTACGCATCGTCTATTTTATTTCCATTTGCAAACAGGATTAAAAATGGTGCATTCACTTTTAACGATGTGAATTATCAACTTGCCTGTAACGAGGTAGAAAAAAATAACGCACTACACGGCCTGGTGTATAACAAAATCTTTTCTTGTGAGCATCAGGAGGTATCTGCATCGCATGCCGCTGTCACACTTTCTTACACAGGTAACGGTTTACAGCAAGGTTTCCCCTTTAAATACAGGATTAAACTCAACTATACTTTAAATAACCAAGGTTTGCAACTAGCGTTGCAAATAGATAATGTAGATACCCAACCGTTTCCTTTTACGGTAGGGTGGCATCCTTATTTTTTGAGCGAATCCCTAGAGAATAGCTCTATAAATTTTGATAGCGTTGTTACTTATAAAACCGACGAGCAACAAATTATTACCGACACAATACCATGGAACCAAGAAATGCCGTGGCTTTTAAATGAAAAACAACTGGATGATTGTTACGCCTTACGCACGCATGTAATAGACTTTTACACACCAGCCTATAAACTCTCTATGATATCATCTGCGCCCAAAAACTTTTTACAACTCTATACACCACAGCAACCTAACGTAATTGCTATAGAACCTATGACAGGTATTACCGATTGTTTTAACAACGGGATAGGCCTACAAATTCTTCACCCCAAAGACACTTTTAGGGTACAATGGGATGTGTCTATTCAACCAGTAATGAACTAAATTTCACAAACTTTAAAAACCAACTAATAAAACATTCACTATGCAATTTTTAACATTTATTGGATTTACTGCCCTTGTAGCAATTATATCCTATTTTAAAACTAGAAATACCGAAGAATCCACAGCCGATGGCTATTTTTTGGGAGGGCGCAGTTTAACCGCTGGTGTTATAGCAGGGTCGTTACTGCTAACCAATTTATCTACAGAGCAAATCGTGGGCTTAAACGGGTCTGCCTATGCAAGTGGGTTATCGGTTATGGTCTGGGAAACGCTGGCAGCAGTTGCCATGGTAGTTACGGCCATTGTATTGCTACCCCGCTATTTAAAAGGCGGGCTTACCACGATTCCGGGATTTTTAGCAACCCGTTTTGATGTAATGACAAAAACTTTAACCTCTATTTTATTTCTTTCGGGGTATGCGGTGGTGTTGCTTCCAGTGATTTTGTATTCGGGATCGGTTGCGGTGAGTGGTATGTTTGATATTCCTGAATTGCTAGGTGTTACACAAACACAGTCAGTTTGGATTTGTGTTTGGGGAATCGGCATAATCGGTTCCATTTATGCTGTTTTTGGTGGGTTAAAGGCTGTTGCGGTTTCTGATACGCTAAATGCAATTGGGCTATTCGTAGGTGGTTTACTTATTCCTGTTTTTGGGTTACTCATGATAGGGGACGGTAGTATGTTAAACGGACTAGAAATTCTAACGACCGAGAATCCAGAAAAATTTAAATCCATGGGTGGCCCTACAGACCCCGTCCCGTTTTACACGATTTTTACCGGTATGATGCTTGTGCAATTATTTTACTGGGGTACGAATCAGCAAATTATACAACGTGCGCTAGGTGCAAAAAACCTTGCCGAAGGTCAAAAAGGGCTTTTACTGGCTTCTTTCATAAAAATATTAGGGCCTATTATCGTTGTATTACCAGGCCTTATTGCTTTCCATATTTTTGAAGGCGGGTTAGAAACTGCCGACAGTGCCTACCCGATGCTGGTAAAAAAAGTACTTCCCACGGCATGGGTTGGTTTCTTTGCTGCCGTGCTATTTGGTGCAATTCTTAGTTCGTTTAACAGTGTCCTTAATAGCTCGGTAACACTTTTTGGCATCGATGTTTACAAGCAACTTATTAATAAAGAGGCAACCGAGAAAACCGTGGTGAAATACGGTAAATCATTTGGTATTTTTCTAGCTATTGCCTCCATGTTTATTGCACCACTCATTGCAAATGCAGGTAGCTTATTTGCCTATTTACAAGAGATTAACGGTATTTATAGCATTCCTATTTTAACAATCATCGCTGTGGGTTACTTGACAAAGCGCGTTCCCGCAATCGCTGCAAAAATTGGTTTGGTCTCTGGTTGTTTGCTGTACATCGTGAGTCAATTTATATTACAGCCCTATTTTGTCGAGCAAGCGCTTGCAAAAGTTGCCGCTGCAGGCGTCACCGATGCTGCTGCAATAGCATTAGTTAAAGCACGGGCTTATCCGCATTTTTTAGATGTCATGGCTATTTTATTTTTACTTAATGTATTGATTATGTTAATTATAGGTAAATTAAAACCTCGCGAAACTGCCTTTGTTCAGGAATACACAAAGCAAGTCGACATCACACCGTGGAAATATACCTTACAAACAGGTATCGCCATTTGTGTGCTGGTAGTAGGCATTTACATTTATTTTGCATAAAACCATGAGTAAAAAACTTATCAATCTTGTAAAAAGAAATTTTAAAGAGCGCTTTAAAACAAAACCATTGCTCGTGTTCTCACCGGGCAGGATCAATCTTATAGGTGAGCATACCGATTATAACGAGGGATTTGCATTTCCTGCGGCAGTTAATAAAGGCATTGCGCTGGCGATTAGTAAAAGCGACGCAACACAATGCCAGGTGTATGCACTGGACAATGCAGAACAATTTAATTTTCTTCCCGAAAATTTAAAACCCATACCACACGGCAACTGGCGCAACTATGTACTGGGTGTGGTGGCGATATTACAGGATTTAGGCAAAAATGTGGGATGTTTTGTTGCTGTTTTTGCCGGCAATATTCCCAGTGGGGCGGGTATGTCATCATCGGCAGCGTTAGAAAATAGCTTTGTTTACGGGCTTAACGAGTTGTTTACGTTAGGACTTTCTAAAACCGAAATGATCCTGGTATCCCAAAAAGCCGAACATGACTTTGCTGGCGTAAAATGCGGCATCATGGACCAGTATGCCAGTATGTTTGGTGTTAAAAACTGTGCCTTGCTGCTGGATTGTAGAACGGTAGAATCCACAACCTATGCCATTGATTTTAATGATTACCAGCTCATGCTTATCAACACAAATGTAAAACACGACCTGGCCGAAAGCGCTTACAACGATCGTCGAGCGGTTTGCGAAAAAGTAGCTAAGACATTAGGGGTAAGCGCCTTGCGTGATGCAACTGTAGAAGATGTAAATCGTATAAAACATACCCTGAGCGATGCAGATTATCGCAAAGTACTGTATGTGATTAACGAAAACCACCGCGTGCAGCAGTTTGCACAAGCCATAGAACGCAACGATGTTGCTGCGCTAGGCGCTTTGTTGTATCAGTCGCATTGGGGGCTTAGCAACAACTATCAGGTTAGTTGCCCAGAGCTGGATTTTCTGGTCAATACAGCAGCGCAAAACCCTTATATATTGGGTTCGAGGATGATGGGTGGTGGCTTTGGAGGCTGCACAATTAACCTGATTAAAAAATCGGCATTTAAGTCTTTTAAAAAAGAAATTAGACAACAATTTAAAAACGAATTTCAAACAACTTGCGCTGTGTACAGGGTAAAACTTGCGCAAGGAACGCGGGTGGTTTAGAGCACATGTTTTTACACCGCACTTTATCGTGGCACAAACTTCTTTTTATTTCGCTTTCGCGAAAGCGAAACATAGAAACAGCAATCACCCAGCCCAATAACCCTTAGTAAAAAATAATAACATATGGATTTGCAAGCAACTACACACTTACAAGATTACTCGCATAAGCGATTCAACATACTTACCGGCGAGTGGGTGCTGGTGTCGCCGCATCGGGCTAAACGGCCGTGGCAGGGGCAAGAAGAGGCCGTCTCGCATGAGCAACGCCCCGCGCACGATCCTACCTGCTATTTGTGCGCTAGAAATACACGAATAAATGGCGAGATAAACCCAGATTATGAGAATGTTTTTGTGTTTACAAACGATTTTGCTGCGTTGCAAACTACCTCGCCAGATTTTGCCGTGCAAGACGGTTTACTTATCGCACAAAGCGAGCAGGGATTGTGTAAAGTGGTGTGTTTTAGCCCAGACCATTCTAAAAGTCTTGCCGATATGAGCATAGAAGCCATCGATAAAGTGGTGCAATGCTGGCAGCAAGAATACCTAGAACTGGGTGCTCACGAGATGATTAACTATGTACAGATTTTTGAAAATAAAGGCGCAGTGATGGGTTGCAGCAACCCACATCCACACGGGCAAATATGGAGTCAAGCGACGTTGCCTAACGAGGTGGCCAAAAAACATGAGCGACAACTGGCCTATTATTTAAAAAATAACCGCAGTTTGCTAGGCGATTATGTGCAGCAAGAACTGGCGCTAGGCGAACGTGTGATTTATGAAAACGATCACTTTGTAGTGTTTACGCCGTTTTGGGCAGTGTGGCCGTTTGAAACCATGATTGCTCCAAAAAAACAGTATGCCCATATCGCCCAAATTACCGTAGAAGAGCGCACGGCATTTGCCGATGCTATTGCAAAAATAACCAGAGCCTATGACGCGCTTTTTGCTTGTTCTTTCCCATATTCTAGTGGGATACACCAGTGTCCTACCGATGGCGAGGAGCATGCGCACTGGCATTTCCACATGAGTTTTTACCCGCCATTGTTGCGCAGTGCCACGGTAAAAAAGTTTATGGTGGGTTATGAAATGTTCGGTTCCCCACAGCGCGACATCACACCCGAGCAGGCTGCTGCGCGGTTGCGCGGGGTCATGGTGGTATAACACCTAAAGTTGTTGCAACAAAAAACCCTCGCAACCTATTGATTGTAGGGGTTTTTAATGGTGGAGAATACCGGATTCGAACCGGTCACCTCTACGCTGCCAGCGTAGCGCTCTAGCCAAATGAGCTAATCCCCCAATAAATAGGTTGCAAATATAGGCTAATTGCCGTTATCGGTGGCAACTTATCGCTTGTGCCGCAAAAATTGTTTGTGTGATCTTGCAGTATGTTTGTCGAGTGTTCGCTTTCGCGAAAGCGAACAAGCCACAACCGCCCCTGCATATGTACAGACGGGGTAAATGGAATATCTTTGCATAAAATACAGACACATGGATGTTATTCAATTTATAGGAGGGCCCGGACTTTATCTTATTTTGGGACTGGCTGTTATCGCCGTGGTGGTTATAAGTAAGTATAGAAACAGGCGATGAACAAAATACGCATTACCAAGGAATTCACTTTTGAAACCGGTCACGCCCTGTATGGGTATGACGGTAAGTGCCGCAATGTGCACGGGCACAGTTACAAGCTATCGGTCACGGTGATAGGCACGCCCATAGACGACCCGAGTCATGTAAAACACGGTATGGTGATCGATTTTACCGACCTTAAAAAGATTGTGAAAGAAGAAATCGTAGACCCGTATGACCATGCAACGGTGTTTAATAAAAACACGCCGCATGTAGAACTGGCGCGCGAGTTGTCGCAGCGCGGTCACGAGGTCATCCTGGCCGACTACCAGCCCACGAGCGAGATGATGATTTTGGACTTTGCCGAAAAGATTAAAAAGCGACTGCCCGACCACATTGCCTTATTTTCGCTAACCCTGCGAGAAACCGCCACCAGTTATGCAGAGTGGTTTGCGGGGGATCAGTAGGG
>DAIRDE010000078.1:0-9748 GCA_036796335.1 Nonlabens sp. | reverse complement strand
CCCCCCCACCTATGAAAATTAAAATTCTTTTCCTCTCCTTTGTGCTTGCTGCGGGTACGACCCTTGCACAAGACAATATCACCTACCAGCTACCGCCGCAAGAAATCCTAGCGCTAGCCGATTATGAGCGTGCCCCATCTATCTCTATGGATAAAGACCGGGGATATATTTTATTTAGTTATCGCAATACCTACAAAAGCCTAGAAGATTTAAATGTAGACGAGTTAAAACTGGGTGGTTTGCGCATCAATCCTGTGACCAATATATCGAGCACAGTAACTTATGTCAACAACCTTAAAATCAGAAAGTTTACCGACAAAAATCTGGTACAAGTAAGTGGCTTACCTGCAAACCCAAAAATAACCAACATATCGTGGTCACCCAATTACAAAAAAATTGCTTTTACACACACCTCGCAAACAGGTGTCGAACTTTGGGTAATCGATGTAGCGAGCAGTGTTGCCACAAAACTGACCGATGGGATTCTTAATGCAAACATGGGAAACCCGATGAGCTGGTATCGCGATAGCGAGCACTTGTTGATAAGAACCCTGCCTGCGTCAAAACCTGCTTTAATTAATACCTTAAAAAATGTGCCTGCTGGGCCAACGGTGTCGAGCAGCGACGGTTCAAAATCCCAAAATAGAACCTATCAAGATTTATTAAAAAGCAAAACAGACGAGGCAAATTTTGAAAGCCTTATCACCTCTGAACTACATAAAATTTCGCTTAACGGCAAAAAATCACTTTTTAAAGCCGCAGCCATGTATGCCGGTGAGAATTTCTCACCAGATGGTAATTATTTAATGATTAATACGATAGAAAAGCCGTTTTCCTACATTGTTACCGTGGGGCGCTTTCCTATAAAATCAGCAGTATACGACGCGTCAGGTACGCTGGTTAAAGTAGTTAACGAGGTACCACTGGACGAGATACGTCCTAAAGGATTTATGGCAACACGTACCGGTAAAAGAAGCATGGGATGGCGCGCAGACAAGGCAGCAACCCTGTATTATGTAGAGGCACTGGATGGTGGCGACCCTGCAAACATAGTGCCTTATAGAGACGCGGTGTATAGCTGGGATGCACCATTTAACGCACCTGCACAATCTATTTTAAAAACCCCACAGCGCTATGCAGGCATCACGTGGGGTACTAACAATACCGCTGTTGCTTATGACAGCTGGTACGATACCCGCAATACAAAAACCTATTTGTTTAACCCATCGAATGCTAGTGACGCTCCTAAAACTATTTTTGATAGAAACTCGCAAGATGCCTATGCCGACCCTGGAAGTTTTGAAACGACGAGAAATGAATTTGGTCAAAACGTACTGCTGGTAGAAAACGGCAATTTATACTTAATGGGCGATGGCTTTACTCCCAGTGGTCAATTCCCTTTTGTGGATGCGTTTAACCTAAAAACACTTAAAACCAAGAGGTTGTACCAGTCTAAGTTAAAAGATAAAAAAGAAGACCTGATGTCTCTTGAGGATGTCAAAAAAGGGATGGTTATGGTGATGATGCAATCAAAAAATGAGTACCCTAATTACTACATGCGCAACATCAAAAACAATAAAGTCACTCCTATTACCCAGTTTGAGAATCCGTTTGAGAGCATTAAAAACGTGCATAAAGAAGTTATAAGTTATACCCGTAAAGACGGTGTAAAACTTTCGGGTACCCTGTACCTACCTGCAGGTTATGACATGAAGAAAAAGGAAAAACTCCCCTTGCTCATGTGGGCATATCCTGAAGAATTTAAAGATAAAAACAGTGCGGGACAAACCACACTTAACCCCAACGAATTCACGTTACCATACTACGGTTCTTTTGTGTATTGGGTTACCCGAGGGTATGCGGTACTAGACGATGCCTCTTTTCCAATTATAGGAGAAGGCGATGCACAACCTAACGACACGTTTATTGAGCAACTGGTAGGTAATGCCGAGGCTGCCATAGACGCGCTGGACAAGTTGGGCTATATAGATCGCACAAAAGTGGGCGTAGGCGGTCACAGTTATGGTGCTTTTATGACGGCTAATTTACTAAGCCATTCTAACCTATTTGCCTGTGGCATAGCCCGCAGTGGAGCTTATAATAGGACTCTTACACCTTTTGGATTCCAAAACGAGCAACGCAATTACTGGGACGATCCTAGCATTTATAACACCATGTCACCATTTATGAATGCCCAAAAAATGAAAACACCGCTGCTACTTGTTCATGGAGAGGCCGATAACAATCCAGGTACATTTACCCTGCAAACCGAACGCTATTTTCAGGCACTTAAAGGTCTGGGCGCACCGGTAAGAATGGTGCTTTTACCTAAAGAAAGTCACGGCTATGTAGCTAAAGAAAACATCTTCCACCTGTTGTGGGAACAAGACCAGTTTTTAGAAAAGTATCTTAAGAACGACACAAAAGTGTCAACAAGATAATTAGAGTTTAACATCAAAAAAAATTAAAAGAGGCTGTCTCAAAAAGGCGGCCTTTTTTATCTTAATAAACCATAATTGATTTATTCTCGTCTTTTAGCCTTAACTCCAGCCGTCATGAACGTGGGTTATTCATTTATCCCGTAAGAAGTTGGGTTTTGTGGTTGATTTGTGTTTCTATTTCTGTTTTTTTGGGATTCCGAATTTGTATAATACTTTTAGAATACTTTCCTAATTCATTAAAATGCATCAGGAATTTATAAATGGTTGGTGCTTAATTAGAGGTATACAATTACTATAAAAACAAAGCGATGTAGAAGGTTTTCTACTGCACGATTAGCTTTTCTATTTTTGTGCCAGAATTGCTTGTAATTGTCACGAAATAAATGCCCGAACTAAGATTGTTTAAAGCTACTTGTTGCGTCAAGCTCTTACCAATAAATGCCGTTTGAGAGAGCAATCTGCCATTTAAATCTTGAAGCAACACATGTTCTAAGGGAGACGCCGCGGTAATGCTTATGAAGCCAGTAGCGGGATTCGGATACACCTGAATGCTGGTATCAGTAATCCTACCTATTCCTGCGGTACTAATAACAGATACTGTTTCTGTATTTGTGATAATGGGAAAATTAAAGTCAAAATATATTTGCGCGGTGTTGTCAAAAGTATCACCTGTAACAAGAGTGTTTAACGTCTTGATTTTAAACAATACATACCCGTCGTTTGTGGCGTCATTAAAGTCCAGATTGATGTCTTCAAAAACAAACTCTACAACGTTACTCTCGCGTATTCTCGTATAATAGTCGTGACTACCACCTAGCGGTACTAAGGTTGCGATATCAAATTTTGTAACGTCTATAACATCTTTTACCACAACATTTACAGCACTTGCCGTTCCAGTATTTTCAAAACGTATTCTATAATGTAGGTATTCACCTACCATGGATGGATCAATGGTTTCTCCTTCTAGACAGGTTTTGTCATTCGGGTCAAAACTGTTTACCACTGCTTGATTTAATACCATCACATTGTCCGCCGGGATGGCGTCTGTGCCAGCTAATTGACTAACATTTCCCGTAAATAACAGGTTATCACCATCGTTTAGCGGGTTTGTAGTTGCTGTAGGCGTATTTAACAACATGCTAAATGAAAACTCTTGCATTTGAAAGGGTAACAAATTACCTACCGTCCAGCTAAGTCGGTTTGAAGCTGCTGTTGTTGCTACTGGACTTGAAGACTGCAGTGTCATAAAGGCATTCTCAAAATCTAAGGTAACGGTACCGCTGTTTGGAATATTTCCCTTGTTTTTAACGATAATCTTGTAGTTTGCAACAAATCCTGGTCTTGCTAGTTCTAGCGGCACAACAACGACTTCCAAGTCACTTACACTTCCGTTTGAGACTGCACAAAAATTTTGTGACTGCATACTGCTTTGTGCTGGAAAAATGGCAGAAAAATTAGCGGGCGAAAAATTCCAATAAGTTGGGTTTTCTGGTCTAGGTTCAAAACCATGCGAGCCGTTTGCCACATTGAAATTATAATGTCCATCACCGTCTGTAAAATCATAGTTTGCAGATGGCCCAGACTGCAGCAGTATGAGTAAATTAGAATAAATAGGATCGGTGCTATCACACCCGTTTCCGTTGAAATCCAATCTAACCTGACCCATAACAGTATTTGATCCTTGTACATAGTTTGCTGCAATAAGATTAGGCAATCCTTCCCTGCTTGTTGTGCCAGGTGCTAGGGCTATCGCATCGTCGATATAATTTGCTCTTGTGCCTAAAACGTTGGGGTTGTCTATCGAGCCTAGAAACGGTTGACAAGCTCTAGCAAAATAGATTTTACCATTAGGTGCTAGTTGCAAAGAGCCGCGTGAGGAAACACTGCCAGTTGATCCCCCTAATGGAATGGGATTTAAATACCAGCCCGCTGAACCAAACATGTCGTATTGTAAAATTTCTCTTTGATTTGTGCCCCCACAACCATTGCCCATAGAAGCAGTATTACCATTAAGGTAAACAAAACGTGAATTTGGAGAAAACTCTGCACCGTAAAAACTTTTATAAACTGTTGGAGTGGTTAATGGTATTGCATTAGAAACCACACCAGTATTGTTATTAAAAGACGTTAAGATTGCAGGATTATTTAAACCTACAGAGGTGTTAATAATTTTTGTACCATCTGGAGACGCTTTTATAATTCCTCTATCATCTGTTAATGAATTACTTAAAGGAATTGTAGAAGTTACTAAGGATTGAACGTTTACTAACCCACCGCCCACTCTATAAGCGTGGTACTGCCCATTATCAAAAATGATAATCCACACAATACCACTACCCGCCGCTCCCGGAATTGCAGTTATTTTTTCTTGTGTCTGTGTTCGTATTAATAAATTTTTCCTGCCTGGTACAATACCACCTAAGCCAGTATCTAGAGTCATGTCTATAATACTATAATTTACACCATCAGTAGGACTAACAGTAATTAAGAAAAAACGATTATTTACCTGTAAATCAGGTAGTATCATAACTGATTGTGCACTAGAAGGATTACTTAGTAAACCAGTACCATTTAACATAGGTAGATGATTGCGGTTCCAAGCGGTTCTACCATCTGAATAAAACAAAAGATTTCCCGAAGAATCACTTATGGATGAACAGCCTTCTAACGAACGTAGCGCTCCGTCACTTAAAGGTGTAGGCGGCGCCGTATTAAAATTTAAACCCGCGTTATAACCGAAATACCAAAATTTATCTTGATTTTGAAATTGACCCGAAACCGAGTATAACGTAAAAAAAAGAAACAAACAAGCGTAGAGATTTCTCATAAACAGATGATTTAAATGGACCGCATGTCTAAAAACAGCGCACTCATCAAGTGTTTTCGTTACAAACAGATATACGCCTCGTTCTCTACAAAAACGAAACATATAGCAGTAATTAAATTACCAAAAACGAAAAATCACTTAACATTATTCCTTCAAATATAGTTGATGAATCACAACATTGTTTATGGTGTACAAAAAATTTACACAAATTTTACATTGCCTGTCTTTTATGTTCAGATTTACATATTCCTTCTATACTGCCCACCTACTTCAAATAAGGCTTCGGTGATTTGTCCTAGGGTGCACACTTTGGTGGCTTCCATTAGGTGTTCAAAGATGTTTCCTTGCTGTATGGCGGCTTCTTGGATATGGTTTAATTGTTCTTGTTGCGCTTTCGCGAAAGCGGATCGTAAATTATTCTTAGTAGCGATTTGGGCTTGCTTTTCTTCTTCGGTAGCGCGTATCACCTCGGCAGGTAAAACGGTTGGGCTCCCTTTAGAACTTAGAAAGGTGTTCACCCCGATAATGGGGAACTCGCCAGTGTGTTTAAGCATTTCATAATGCATGGACTCTTCTTGAATCTTGCTGCGCTGGTACATGGTTTCCATGGCGCCTAGCACGCCACCGCGCTCGGTAATGCGATCAAATTCTTGCAGTACGGCTTCTTCTACCAGGTCGGTAAGTTCCTCGATGATAAAGGCTCCTTGTATGGGGTTTTCGTTTTTAGCAAGCCCTAGCTCTTTATTAATGATTAACTGTATGGCCATCGCTCGTCGCACAGACTCCTCGGTCGGGGTGGTAATGGCCTCGTCATAAGCATTTGTGTGCAACGAGTTGCAATTATCGTTTATCGCATACAGCGCTTGCAAGGTCGTTCTTATATCGTTAAAATCTATCTCTTGTGCATGCAGGGATCGTCCACTGGTTTGTATGTGGTATTTAAGCATTTGTGCACGCTCGTTTGCACCGTACTTGTGTTTCATGGCTTTGGCCCATATTTTACGCGCTACACGACCTATGACCGCATATTCAGGATCGATGCCGTTTGAGAAAAAGAAGCTGAGGTTGGGACCAAATTTATTAATATCCATCCCGCGGCTTAAATAATACTCTACATAGGTAAATCCATTTGCCAGGGTAAATGCCAGCTGGGTAATCGGGTTTGCACCAGCCTCAGCAATGTGGTAACCGCTTATAGAAACGCTGTAAAAATTGCGCACTTTTTCTTCTATAAAATACTGTTGTACATCGCCCATAAGCCGCAGGGCAAACTCGGTGGAGAAGATACAGGTGTTTTGTGCCTGGTCTTCTTTTAAAATATCGGCTTGTACGGTCCCACGCACCTGTGCAAGAGTTTCTGCTTTTACACGGGCATAGTCTGCTGGGTCTAGTATTTGATCACCTGTTAAACCTAGGAGCATAAGCCCTAGACCGTTGTTACCTTCTGGAAGTTTGGTTCCTGGTTCTAAACACAATCCTCGCGGAGATTTGATATCTTCTTTATCGTTAGTATCCCATCCTAAATCCTTCCATAAGGGAAGGACTTCTTGACTTTCGTTAGACATAGATCTTTGGGAATTTTCCAAAGCACTTTGTATTTTTGAGATTACGTTATCGAGGTCATTTAAAATATCATCATTAGTAAAACGTATTACTTTGTACTGTTTTTCAATACTCAAGATAGCTTCTCTTAGCTCATCTTTTTGGATTTGATAATTATCAATTTCGCCATCAACTTCTATAATCAATCTCTTTTCAAGACAGACGAAATCAGGTATAAAATGACCAATTGGGTGTTGTCTTCTAAATTTTTGGCCGAGTTGTTTAGTTTTAAGTTCGTTCCACAAAATAGCTTCTGCCTCAGTTGGATTAGCACGCATCTCTTTTGCTCTTTCTAACAAAACAGCCGCATATTCTTTATTTGCTGTGAGGTACTTCGCATTTTCAGCTCCGTTCCCTTCCCTTGGGTAAGGGCTAGGGATGGGACATACGCCGATATACGTGGGCCTCGCCACCCCTTTATCATCATAAACTTCTTTTAGTTTTGCCTCTACCCTATCTTCTAGGCCATTTTCTTTAATAAAACGCTCGCAATTCTGGTCTATGGCGGCATTCATAAAAAATCCTAAAAGCATAGGTGCTGGGCCATTAATAGTCATAGAAACCGATGTCATGGGGTGTGACAGGTCAAAACCCGAATACAACTTTTTAGCATCGTCTAGACAGCAAATGCTCACACCGGCGTTGCCTATTTTACCATAGATATCTGGGCGCAAACCCGGGTCGTTGCCATATAAGGTCACGCTGTCAAAGGCGGTGCTTAATCGTTTTGCAGGCATTCCTAAACTTACATAATGAAAACGGCGGTTTGTGCGCTCTGGACCGCCCTCGCCAGCAAACATGCGGGTGGGATCCTCACCAGTGCGCTTAAACGGATACAGTCCTGCGGTATATGGAAACTCGCCAGGTACGTTTTCTTGCAAGCACCACTTTAAAATATCGCCCCATGCGCTGTATTTAGGCAACGCAACTTTAGGAATCATTTTATGCGATAAAGACTGGGTATGTGTTTCTATTTTAAGCACCTTATCGCGCACCTGAAATTCATAAACAGGTTGCTTGTATTTATTTACTTTCTCGTCCCAAGTGATGATGATTTCCCAATTGTAGGGGTCTAAATCTTTAAGGGTTTTATTGAATTGGGCGAGTAGAAGAGTTATGAGTTCAGAATTATGAGTTAAGAGCAAATCTTCATTTAAGCCTTTTTCATTCAGCAAATCTGCATTCTGAACTCCGAACTCTGCACTTAAAACCGTTTCAATAGTTTTGTAAATGCCATATAATTTCTGTGCTACGTCTGCCTGTACAGCGGCAGTATGATCATAAGCCCTGTTACTCTCGGCAATCTCGCTTAGGTAACGGGTGCGGGCTGGCGGAATAACAAATATTTTCTCGCTTTGGGTTTTATTTAGAACGTTTATGGACGAGAAATCCACACCCGTTTTTGTGGTAACTTCTAGCATTAGTGCCTCGTACAAGGCATTCATCCCGGGGTCGTTAAATTGGCTGGCGATGGTGCCATAAACGGGCAGCATTACTGAGTCTACATCCCACAGGTTGTGATTGCGCTGGTATTGTTTTTTTACATCGCGCAGGGCGTCTAGCGCGCCGCGTTTATCAAACTTGTTAATCGCAACAACATTTGCAAAGTCCAGCATGTCTATTTTTTCTAATTGCGTGGCCGCACCAAACTCTGGTGTCATCACATACAATGAAACATCGCTGTGATCTAAAATCTCGGTGTCGCTTTGACCTATACCGCTGGTTTCTAATATTATAAGGTCGTATTGCGCCGCTTTTAACACATCTACAGCCTCTTGCACGTGCCTGGACAGTGCAAGGTTAGACTGTCGGGTAGCTAGCGAGCGCATGTAAACACGATCGTTATTAATGGCATTCATGCGTATTCTATCACCCAGCAGGGCGCCACCGGTCTTGCGTTTAGATGGGTCTACAGATATTACACCTATGGTTTTTGTTGGAAAATCGATTAAAAAACGTCTGATTAACTCGTCCACCAGGGATGATTTACCAGAGCCGCCGGTGCCGGTTATTCCAAGTACTGGAGTCTTTTTAGTTATGAGTTCAGAGTTATGAGTTATGATGTTTGAGTCGGTGAGTTTGTGAGTCTGTGAGTCTTTGAGTTGTGCGTTTTTTTCTTGTCCTCCGGACTTTTTTTCTTTGGTTTCCCATCCTAAATCCTTCCCTAAGGGAAGGACTTCTTTTTTGCTTTCTTTCAGCGCGGTGCTCAGATTAGTAAAATGATCGTCAAATTCTTCGTGGCGATTTTCGGCTAACGAGATGAGTCGGGCAATGGTAGGTATGTGCTTTTCTAACAGTAATTCTTGTGTGGTGAGGGTTTTTCCTTGTTTCGCTTTCGCGAAAGCGGGTACAGGAACATCGCACTGCTTTACCAAATCATTAATCATGCCTTGCAAACCCATCGCACGACCGTCGTCTGGACTGTAAATGCGGGTGATGCCATAATCCATGAGTTCTTTAATCTCGGACGGAAGAATGACACCACCACCACCGCCAAATATCTTAATGTGACCTGCACCCTTTTCTACCAATAAATCGTGCATGTACTTAAAATACTCGGTATGGCCGCCCTGATAAGAAGTGAGTGCAATACCGTTTGCATCTTCTTGAATCGCTGTATTAACGACCTCTTCTACACTGCGATCGTGACCTAAATGAATGACCTCGCAACCGGTAGCTTGTATAATGCGGCGCATGATGTTTATGGCCGCGTCATGCCCGTCAAAAAGGCTGGCTGCGGTCACAATGCGCACTTTGTTTACTGGATTATATGGAGTCTGGTCTTGCATTGTCGTCTTGTTTTAGAACGGCGCAAATTTACGCAATCGATATTGTGTGCCACCCCATTAAGGCTAACTTTTAGAAAGAATTATGGATG
>DAIRDE010000077.1:0-9889 GCA_036796335.1 Nonlabens sp. | reverse complement strand
GTCTATTGCAAAAAAATCTCAAATCTCAAATCACAAAATCTCAAATCTCAAATGCCTCATAAGTCTGAAGTCATAACTTGAAACTCAAAAACTCACAACTCACAAATCTCAAAGACTCACTACTCAAAAACTCATAAGTCTGAAGTCATAACTTGAAACTCACGACTCAAAAACTCACTACTCACAGCTCACTAACTCACAACTCACAAACTCAAAGACTCCTAACTAAAAATCTACTGCTTCCTGTGCGCAAGCACGACCGGTGGTAAACCATTAAACGGATTCATCATGCGGCCTATGGTTTTTGCATCCATCCCCGAGGCGCGTATCACAGCACGGTCACCATAACGTTCTCGCAAGTTGTCCATGGCCTGATACAGGTTTACCGTGGTACTGGTATCTTCAAAAAGGTTTATCTGGTAATGCCCGCTTACTAAATACGAGAATTTCACCCCGATTAATCGCACCAGCAACCTGCGGTTATACAGCTGGTCAAATAGTTCTAAAATTTTAGGAATGAGTATGTGATCGGCACTGCAATAGGGTATGCGCAACTGTTTATTATAGGTGTTAAAATCTGAATAGCGCAACTTTACAGCAATGCATGCTGTAAGTTTATTGCCGCGACGCAACTGGTAAGCAAGATTTTCGGTCATTGCGATGAGTATGGATTTTAACTTTTTAATATCAATGGTATCCTGGTCAAAAGTGCGCTCTGTAGAAATAGACTTGCGCTCGTTAAAAGCAATTACTGGCGAGTTGTCTATACCCTGCGCACGTCGCCATATAAGACTGCCATTTTTACCTAACACGTTTATAAGCATTTCTTCGGGCATTTGCTGTATGGTGTGTATGTGCCTAATACCTAGATGCCGCAACGTTTGATATGTTTTATCACCTACCTGCGGTATTTTTTTTATGGACAGTGGCGCTAGAAAATCACGTTCAAAGCCTGTATCTATCATTAGGTGGTTGTTAGGTTTTGCCTCGCCTGTCGCGACTTTAGAAACTATTTTGTTTACAGACAGTCCAAAAGATATAGGCAAGCCGCTGTTGTCAATAATTTTCTTACGCAGCTCAGTAGCAAACTTATAGCAACCATAAAAGCGGTCCATTCCTGTAAGGTCTGCATAAAACTCGTCGATGCTGGATTTTTCAAAAAGCGGTACTTCGCTTTTTATAATATCGGTTATCAAATCAGATTGTTTAGAGTACACCCCTGCGTTACCACGTATTACTACCGCCTCTGGACACAGCTGTTTTGCAAGTTTCATAGACATACCACTATGCACCCCAAAGGCGCGCGTCTCATAACTACACGCTGCCACCACACCACGATCACTCGTACCACCTACAAGCAACGGCACCGATTTTAAGCGAGAATCTATCTTGCGTTCTACCGATACATAAAAGGTATCTAAATCCAGATGTAAGATGTGCTTTGCGTCCATTATAGCGGTTAAAAAACCTCACAAAATCATTTTTGTGAGGCGTTATACATATGTTTAAATTAACGAGCTAATCGCTCCTTAAATAGGTATATGGTGAATGATAATACTATTAATCTCGGGTTCTAGTACACTTAGAAAACGCTCTTCGTCGGCTTTGTTTGTAAAGGCAATATGATTGCGTCCTATAATCTCATAAAGCTTGTCATATACATAGGTTACCACCTGCTGGCTTTGCGAGACTTGTTCGCGGCTAGGCTGTACCGTTAGAACCTGATGGCTGTTTATATCGGTACCGTGCGTTGTTGATAATGCGGCGTGCACCTCATAACGCAATTGTTTTGTAATCACTGATGGATCCATATGTTGCGATTTAAAAAAGTACCAGTTGATCTCCTTCTACAAGACGCTCTTCTCGTATAACAAAACGCTCGTTTTCTGAAAACTTGAGGCGCTCATACAGGCAGCGGTCATAATCTTTAAATACTTTTTCTCCTACGGGCTTTAAAAGTTCTAGCCCGTTTGCGTCTGGACTTTTAATTTTTTGTGATATCGGGTATGCATTAAAGCCTTTAGGGTCAAACGGTTTCATGATATGCGCAAGTTCCCCGATGCTTAGGTCTTTATCCAACCAGCGCTCCTCGTCTAGTTTACTAAGCACAACAGGCGCGCGGTGGTGACCTATACGTTCCATAAGGCGATTTGCAGCACTTGTTACAATCGCGACGGTGTTGTGTAATTCTCCCGTTAATGGATGTTTCCATGTGTCATAAATACCCGCGAGTGCAAAAGGTCCACGCTCTCTATTAGGATACACAAGAAAAGGTTTGTTAAGTTTTTCGGTCTTTGGACCTTCTATAAAGGCATCTACAAGCACCAGGCAGCGCTGTGATTTAATCGCATGGCGGAACATGACCTTATTAAAAATACCCATTGGACCTGTGTAAGCCGTATCGTTTTCTAGGTTATTGCCTCCCTCGCTACGTGCGTTAAGCATGTACATTTGCTTTTGAGCCCAGTGCGGTGTGTAACCCATAGTAAACAGCTGCATGCGATGTGGTTGCTGCATGGTAATAACAGGAATACTATTTCCTGCTGATATGTTTACGTTTTCAGTTAAGCGCACATTTGGAGCAAAACTGGCGTTAAAGCGTTCCTCTAAAACGCGTTGCGGTGTAATAATCGTTGCTCTTCCACACATAATAGTTATTTTTTATGGAATAATTCCAAGAGATATTCCGTTTCACGATTCAAATATATGGAAATATTCCTAACAAATGGAAATATTCCTATGTTAAAATTGGAATAATTCCTATAGTGTGTATATTTGTCCCATGGGACAAGACATTATTATAGAAGCACAGCGCTTTAAGATAGTACGCGAGGAGCTAGGAAAAACACAAACCGAGTTTGCAATTCTTTTAGACGCCGGCACCTCAACCGCCGATATCGAGCGCGGCAAAAAGAAAATCACTGGTAAAATTGTGAGTGATTTATTACGCTTATACAACATTAACCCTTTATGGTTGTATGGTAAAAGCTACAATAAATATCTAGAGGTCACAGGCAACACCACACCTAAAGTAATCACTATGGGAACCGACAGCCGTGAAAACATGATCATGGTTCCTATTAAAGCCAGCGCTGGTTATGCGGGTAATTTACAAGATACCGAATGGTATAGCGAGCTGCCTGCCTTTAATATACCATTACCTGAATATAAAGAAGGTAGTTTTAGAGCCTTTCAGGTGCGTGGCGATAGCATGCTCCCTGTTTTATTACCTAATGAATGGGTGATGGGCAAAGCGGTAGAAAGTGTGCGCCAGGCCCATGACGGTCGCATACATGTTATTGTAACTAGTGAAAGTGTCGTCGTTAAAAAGTTGCGCAAGTCAGAGTCGCCTGATCAGGTAAACCTTATCTCGCTTAATAGAGAATATCCTGTTATAGAACAACCCATTGCCGAGATTAAAGAACTGTGGGAAGTAAATAGTAAACTTAGTTTTGACCTGGATGCCCGCGACAGTAATGATGCTATCGTATCGCTTAAACAAGGTATCGATAGCCTGCGCAACGAGATTGCACAAATAAAAAAAGGAACCGCTTAGGGTTCCTTTTTGGTTTTTGTAAAGTAAAATAAGGACTTAGTTATTTATTTTATCGATGACTTTGTCTGCTTCTTTATTAACCCTGCTGTCCACTTTATTTGCAGCACGTTCTAGAATTCCTTGTTTTTCTGGAGTTTTTTCAGCAGCTTTTTCGGTGGTAACTTCTTTTTCTTTAATAATGGTCGTAGTAGTGCCTGGTTCTTGCTCACGACATGATGTAAATGCAACTGCCGCTATAAAACATACTGCAAGAAATTTGATGGACTTTTTCATAATGAATTTTTAATTTATTTCTTAAAAGTAAGTGATTTATGCTGCCTTAACGTTAATATAAGTACAATACTGTAAAATGTGCCGAAAATAAATAGAGCGCATGTGGTAGCTGTTACGCTTTCGCGAAAGCGAAACAAACCACAACCGGTCAACCACGCAAGGGCATGGTCTAGTAAAAACCTGTACTAACGTGAATTCGAAGTTAACACAGCAGGACCTCATGTTTGTTTCTATTTCCCAGCCCTAGAGGGTGCGGAAAGAAGAACATCAGCTATTTTTTAACTACCCTAAAAGCTCGTTGAGTAGCGCTGCGAGACGTACACCGGCTTTTTGTAATTGTGATTTTACGGTGTCAAAGTAGTTGTACATATACTCATAGCCCAACTTATCGCCCGATGTCGTGTCGGCATAAATCTTTTTTACCAGGACGCGGCTTTCTTCTAGCCAATCGCGGTGTGTGCCTTGTCCCATTACTTGTAACTGCTTCTTTTCCAGCACAGGCAGGTTTGAACTAAGTTCAGAATAGGACATGCCATAATCCTCTATCATACTGGTGTCCCACACGCGGTGCAAATTTGTACCACTGTTAAACCAGCGCACCTGGAAATCGTTGCCACCCTTATCGTCGGCAATTCCTGCATGCAGCGGCTGGTGCAGGTCTCCCACAAAATGGATTAAAAGCCTTAGGTAGAACGCTTTGTCCTCTTTACTGGCTGTAGGTGATTTTATAATGGCGATGCATTTATCAATTCCCATGATAACATCGCCCTTTTCGTTTTTGGGATGCGCTTCATAGCTGCTGTCAAAAGGTATATTTACATAATGCATGGCATCAAATTCCTTATACCTGGGGTCACTTTTTATCTCGTCGGCATAGGTGGATGCAGATGCTAGCGATTGCCCATCCAATAGGTTTTTAATGGCATGTTGGGTCTTTTTTGTAATTAATTGTTGTGCAACCTCGCCGGTAACACGATGACCCGTTCTACCCCAATCATAGGCAAACGCGTGATTAGTAAGTAAAAGAGCAAGAATAAAAATAAAGTAACGCATGCAATAATTTTTCAGGCAAATTACGGCAGGCATCCTTATTTCATGTTAGGTTTATGTAAAATAATGGGTGATTTTTACAGAACGTATTATTTTTATGCCATGGATTTTAAAGAACTTTACCATTTTCTGGAGGATTTGCAGCAAAACAATGCTAAGGAATGGATGGATGCAAACCGCAAACGGTACATCAGCGTGCGCAACAATTACATCGCATGGTTAGATGCATTAAACACGGCCTTACTACAAGAAGATAGCACCTACAAGGACACTCCCGGGCGCAAAGCGATTAATCGCATTAACAACAACCTGATGTTTCATCCAGAGAAACCGGTGTATAAAGACCATTTTGGGGCTGGTGTAGATCTAGGTGGACCGACTAAACAAGGTGATTTTTACATACACCTGGGTGTCCATGAATCGTTTATAGCAGGTGGTTTTTATAGACCGCAAAAAGAAATTTTAGATTCTATAAGAGATGCTATAGATTACAACGGCGATGATTTTAAAAAAATCATTCACAAACCTAGTTTTGTAAAAACCTTTAGCTCGCTTATAGACGACGGCGACAGTCTTAAAACCGCACCCAAGGGATACTCTCAAGATCACGAGCATGTTGATTTATTGCGATTAAAAACCTATGCAGTGCAGGTAAACCTGACCAAAGAAATGGTGTGCCATCCTGACTTTATGCAGCGATGTATAACCGTTTACAAAGAAATGAAACCCTTTAGAGATTATTTAAACAAGGCGGTAACTGTTTAATCGCGGTAAAAGACTTTAAAGGTTGCACCCAACCCATAATTGTCATGACCACTGCGCACAAGTGCCGAGTTGGGATTGTAAGCCAAATCAAAAACTTGCCACTTACGATCATTAAAAAATATGCGTCGCACATAGGTATCGCGGTCTTTAATAGCGTCTGTAAATGGTAATAGTGGCCTGTAGGTGGTTGCTATTTTTTCAAAACCCGATCGTGTAGGTATTTCTCGGTATTTTTTTGCATCGATAAGTTCGCCAGCGGGATTTGTGTATCCTAATACTTGCAGGGATACAAACAGGCCACCCTGGGGAATGGTGATGTTGAGTTGCTCGATGTTAAGTTCATAGATTTTGTTGGTCTTCTCGGTCACTATAAATGTTTGTGTGGGGTAAACTGACTTGTGTACAGGCGCACCCGTTTCAGAAACGTCATAAAACAGCACCCTAAACAAGGTAGAAAATACACGCAACTTACCCTTTTTACTTACCTGACTTTTCTCTACAACCACGGGTATTTTTAAGGTTTTAATTTGTGTGGGCTGGTTATCTATACGATCATAGCGCAAGGCAATCTCAGACTCGACTGTGGGTAGCCAGCAATTAAAATAGGTATCGTGGTAAACCGGGTCTAGTTCACGTTCTTTAAAAACACCTTCTAATTTTGCATTAATTACAACGGCATCTAGCTGTCCCGTTTCTACCTGCATGTAAATCATATCGGAAAGATTGTTTACAGGCAACTTACGTTCTTTATAACCTATGGACGATATAAAAAGCGAATCAACATCTGCATACATTTTTTTGGAAAACTTAAAAACGCCATTTGCATCGGCATAGGTGCCGTTACCGTTACCAAAACTTATGGTCGCAAACGCCACAGGCTCTTTAGAAACATCGTCTAGAATGCTTATGTTTTGGGCAATGCTGCAAAATGGCAGCAGCCACAGGATATTAAGAAGTAACCAGTTTTTCATCTATTTTTTTTAAATAAGAAAGCACCTCGCGTGTTGCACCCGTATTGCTGTTTATCCAGTGCTCACAAATCATTCCTGTTTTAGATCTTAAAAAATCATCGGCAAATAATGTATCTAAAATAGCAGTAGCTTCACTCGCATTTTTTACAGAAAACAGCCCCCCTATATCTTCTAGTTTACCAGCTTCAGGAAATTTTTCATAATTTTTCCCAATAACCACGGGTATGCCAAAAGTCGCAGCTTCTAAAATATTATGTAGCCCTTTAGTACCCATACCACCACCCACATAAGCCACGCTGGCATAGCTGTATGCTTTTGTAAGAACGCCTATGGTATTGATAATAAGCGTGTTGTTTCTAGAAAAGTCAGGTAAATCGGTGTCTTGCAGGTCACTCCACAACAGGCAGACGGCATCCAACTGGTTTTTAAGTGCATCTACACTTTGCGTGTCCACCACATGCGGTGCGATGATGACTTTATATTCATGAGTCGCCGCATTCTTTTTAAGCCAGGGTAACAATACTGCAATATCCTGGGTCCAGCTGCTACCTATAACCAGACATTTATCGTCACCTATAAACGCATCTAGCAACGGCAACTGGTTATTGCGCTCTATAAGTGAGCTGGCACGGTCAAACCGCGTATCACCAGCCACCGTTGCATTTGTGTACCCCAATTTATTTAAATAAGACAGCGATTGCTCGTTTTGTAAAAAGAAATGATTTATGGCAGTTAAATAGGGCGTCATCCAGTTGCCGTACCAACGGTTAAAGATCATGTTTTTATGAAACACACCACTCACGAGCACGGTATGTACATTGCGTTTGCGCAACTCGTTTAAATAATTGGGCCAAAATTCATATTTCACCATAATGGCCAGCGCTGGGTCTACGTGCTCTAAAAATTTATAAGCCTGTGCCGGCGTGTCTAGCGGCAGGTAACAAACCACGTGTGCAAGCTTTGTATGCTTTTTAATCTCGTAACCCGATGGTGAGAAAAAGGTAAGCACCACCTGGAAATCGGTTTTATTCAATCCCTCGAGAACCGGCACAATTTGTTCGTACTCACCCAGACTGGCCACATGCACCCATATTTTAGGCACGGTACTTTTGACCTGTTCACTTAAAATACCCCATGTGCGTTCACGGCCCTGTGCACCTAACTTTATCTTTTTGTTAAAAGCGCCTATTACTGGCAGGCTCGCTTTCGCGAAAGCGAACACTATATCATACCCATTTTTCACACATACACATTTCACCCAAAAATAATACAATTTTAGCGCCTAGGTGAGCACCCTATTATATCGTATTTTTACATACAGCCGTGTTGCAGTAACACGATTAAAATAAAATGATTACACATGCGAAAAATTCAAATGGTCGACCTTAAGGGTCAGTACGAAGCTATTAAAAATCAAGTAAATACATCGATACAAGAGGTAATCGATACCACAACATTTATAAACGGCCCCGAAGTGCAGGCCTTTCAAAAAGAGCTGGAATCCTATCTGGGTGTTAAACACGTGATTCCTTGCGCAAATGGGACCGATGCCCTGCAAATTGCCATGATGGGGCTGGACTTGCAACCCGGCGACGAGGTTATTACCGCCGATTTTACATTTGCCGCAACGGTAGAGGTGATCGCGCTACTGCGATTAACCCCTGTGTTAGTAGATGTAAATCCGTACAATTTTAACATCGATACAGACGCGATACGCAAGGCAATTACTCCAAAAACAAAAGCGATTGTACCGGTACATCTTTTTGGCATGGTCGCAAACATGTCTGAAATTATGGCGATTGCAAAGGAGTATAATTTATATGTTATCGAGGACAACGCGCAAGGTATAGGCGCAAATCACCTAAATGCAGACGGGTCTAAGTCTAAAACGGGAACCATAGGTCATGTAGGTACAACGTCTTTTTTTCCTTCTAAAAACCTGGGTTGCTATGGCGATGGTGGTGCGATTTTTACAAATGACGACGACCTAGCGCACACCCTGCGTGGGATTGTAAACCACGGTATGTATGTGCGTTACCACCACGATGTTGTGGGTGTAAACTCAAGACTAGATTCTATACAAGCAGCAGTTTTACGTGCAAAATTGCCCTTGCTGGATAGTTATAACGATGCCCGTCGTGACGCGGCGCG
Organism: Nonlabens sp.; assembly: GCA_036796335.1. Lineage (GTDB taxonomy): Bacteria > Bacteroidota > Bacteroidia > Flavobacteriales > Flavobacteriaceae > Nonlabens. The sequence goes on along the minus strand of DAIRDE010000077.1, from coordinate 1,123 downwards.
CAAGTACACAGCCGCTTTTAGGGGGCAAAAAAACATTCTTACGCCCATGGTTTGTGACCGTTGTGATTGCCATGTTTTTCACCAATACACCCTTATTATAAAAAATGCCGACCGCGACGCGCTGGTACAGCATTTGCAAGCACATGATATCCCTTGTGGCGTGTATTACCCGATACCGCTACACGCGCAAAAAGCCTATCGCGACGACCGTTACAGCGAGGTCGATTTCCCAGTGACAAACCAGCTGGTAAAAGAATGCATCTCTTTACCCATGCATACTGAGCTGGATGATGAGCAAATTAAGTTTATTACCAATGCGGTGATTGGGTTTGTGAATGGGTAGGGGGATTGAGCGTTTTAAAAATATTTTTTTTGTGTTGTTTTTTTGGAAAAATAGATTCAAGAAAATGCATCAGAAATAAAAAGCAGTGATGCTCGATTTTATCAGATTAAATTATAATCTTATAAAATTATTTATAGAAATAAAAGTAAAAACAACGTATTAAAAGTAATTAATTCATGAAGACAAAAACTTTTAAGAATTCGTAACTAAATTAATCCTATCTGTATTATTCCGTAAACGAAAACCAAATGACCTCTATACTTTTACTTCCACCTGTTATTTTGAATTCGTTCCTAAGCTTTAGTTTTCAAATAAGTTCTGATGCCCAAACTGCACAACTTATTGTAATGGCAATCGTAAGTTTTTTAATCATTGCGTTGATTACAACCTTTGGAAACAAAGGTCGTCTTTCCAAAAGCGGTAGGTTAGAGATACAACTCAAGAAAAAACTTCAAGTTTTTGATGAGAATCGTAAAGAATTAAAAATTCTTTTAGAAAAGAATATCATCAACGAATCTGAATTTGAAAATAAAATTCAACAATTGACAACATTAAAAAAGAAAGAAGCGATTCAGTTTATGTTAGAAATAATGAAAACTTTATTACACTTACGGAGGCACATAAAAAAGGATAAATTTCTGACGATAAACTTTTACAGACTAAGAATGAAATCAGAATTGAAATTGAGAAAAATCTAAGGATTTAACTCCACTTTATGGACTTTATAACCTGAGTTCGATTAATAATTTCTTGGATTTTATAAGATAAAAAGGTAGATTT
>DAIRDE010000076.1:5272-9943 GCA_036796335.1 Nonlabens sp. | reverse complement strand
TTGTTTTTTGTTGCTATTGCGCTGTCTAGTTGCGCACAACAACCCGCATCCCAAGCCACCGTAATAAAACGTGACGGGTTTCAAAAAATGCTAGAAACGCCCAAGGACAAAATACAAGTGATTAATTTTTGGGCAACCTGGTGCGCACCTTGCGTTGAAGAGCTCCCTGCATTTGAAAAGTTATTAGAACAGTATGGCGATCGTGTGGAGGTCACACTCGTTTCTCTAGACGATGTAGAAAAACTAGATAGCAAGGTCAATCCATTTCTAACAAAACAAAATATTCATTCTAAAGTGTTTCTACTAGACGACCCATATGCGGCAGAGTGGATACCGCTAGTAGATGCCCACTGGGATGGTGCCATACCTGTAACACTTATTAAATCAAAAAAACAATCACGGTTTTATAACCAAGAATTTACCTATAACGAACTCGAAAAAGCCCTAAAAACATTCTTATGAAAAATTTAAAAACCACCGTTTTTGCTCTTTTAGTCATTGCACTGGGCACGTCATGTAAAAACAACGAAGCTACACAACTTATAGCGTCAAATAACGCTGTAAACGATGTTCCATTTCAAGATGAAAACCTCACCGCAGGATATGAAATAGGCAGCATCGCGACCGATTTTAAACTTAAAAACATAGATGATAAAATGGTTTCACTGGCAAATTATAAAGACGCCAAAGGATTTATTGTCATCTTTACGTGCAACCACTGCCCATACTCTGTCGCTTATGAAGACCGTATCATTGCTATAGACAAAAAATTTAAAAAACAAGGCTACCCTGTAATCGCAATAAACCCGAACAATCCTGCCGTAAACCCTGAGGATAGCTTTGAAAAAATGAAAGTACGGGCAAAAGAAAAAGGATTTACCTTCCCCTATTTATTTGACGCTGGACAAAAAATATATCCGCAGTACGGTGCTACAAAGACACCACACGTTTTTCTACTACAAAAAGAAAAAGGTAATAACGTGGTTAGGTACATAGGCGCAATAGACGATAATCACAAAGATGTCGCCGCAGTAAAAAACACATTTTTAGACGATGCGGTAACGTCTATACTAAAAGATGAGCCTATCGCAAATACTAAAACTGTCGCTATAGGTTGCTCTATAAAGAAGTAGCAGTTTTAATCAGCGATTTTAATTTTTAATTTTTGAGATTAGATCTTAGAGATTAGATCTTAGAGATAAAACAACAGCTTTATGGTTGTAGATGTCTACAGGAGTGATGCTATCTATTTATCTGTTGTCACTATCTGTTTGAAACCATCGCTTTCTAAAAAATTGAGGATGAAATCGAAAACTCACAGATCTTCTCTTAAATGTCACGCCACACAACGCACCACTCGCAGCTCTCAAACTTTTGTACTTTTACAACCACAATAACAAAACACCATGATCAACATTACCAAAGAACAGTGGAAAGAACAAACTGCATCAAATCCTGATGCTGTCATTTTAGATGTGCGCACCCTAGAAGAGGTAGAAGAAGGTATCATTCCCGGTGCTTTACACCACGATATTCACGATCCACAAGGTTTTATGGAAGCTATCCATGCACTGGATAATACTAAAGATTACTATGTGTATTGCCGGGCTGGTAGCCGCAGCGAGCAAGCCTGCTTAATCATGAACCAAATAGGCATAAAAAACACGTACAATCTTATTGGGGGTTTTAGTAATTGGGACGGTGCTGTTGGACAACTTTAATGCGTGCGCTCGCACAAACCTTTTTTTATTTTAAAATCACTTACCTACATGCAGCTTTCTAAAATACCTCAACTTAAACACCTAGACGCAAACAACTTTTTTTTACTATCGGGACCTTGTGCGATAGAGGGCGAAGAAATGGCGCTGCGCATTGCAGAGAAAGTGGTACGCATTACCGATGATTTAAAAATCCCGTATGTATTTAAAGGTAGTTTTAAAAAAGCAAATCGCAGCCGTGTAGACAGTTTTACAGGCATAGGTGACGAGAAAGCACTTAAAATTTTACGCAAGGTGTCTGAAACCTTTAAGGTTCCTACAGTAACCGATATTCACGAGATAAGCGACGCAACACTTGCTGCCGAATATGTAGATGTCTTGCAAATTCCGGCGTTTTTAGTTAGACAAACTGACCTTGTGGTTGCTGCTGCAAAAACAGGTAAAGTCGTAAACCTTAAAAAAGGACAATTCATGTCGCCTGAAAGTATGAAACACGCTGTCGCAAAAGTGACCGACTCGCACAACGAGCAGGTGATGATTACCGACCGCGGGACGATGTTTGGTTATCAGGATATGATTGTGGATTTTAGAGGAATCCCCACCATGCGTGCTTATGCTCCTACCGTATTAGACGTTACACATAGCTTACAACAACCCAACCAAAGCAGCGGTGTAACAGGCGGCCGCCCAGACATGATAGAAACAATTGCACGTGCTGGTATTGTAAACCACGTGGACGGCTTGTTTATAGAAACGCACTTTGACCCAGCAAATGCAAAAAGTGACGGTGCAAACATGCTGGATCTAAAATATTTAGAAGGACTGCTTACCAGACTTGTTGCCATACGGCAGCTTGTTAAAGATTTTTAGCAGTTATAGTTGTCGGTTAACAAATTGTGAGTTGAGAGTTATGACTTAAGCATAATGGCTTTAGCGTTGTAATTAAGGCTTTAATTGTTTACCAAAAAAGACGTTGCCAAATTATCAAATCACCACATCGTCATGTTTGCACATTTACGCATTAAAATCCTATGCGCATGGCATTAAAAGCCTCAACATTCCCGCGGTAGACATTTCCATCTACGGGATTTGCAGTCCCTATTACCGGTAATGCGTCTGTATATTGCCAAAAATCCCAGTCGGCAAACGGTTGTTCTACCATGTTGTAATTTGCAATCCACAAATGATTATAGCTCTTAAAGTAAGGATCTATGGCGAGATAATCGTTGTAAAACGCATCGCCCGTGTATACGATAGGTTTGATACCATAATGCCCCTCGAGCAAACCCAAGAAATTTTTTAGTCCCATGCGCCAGTTTTCCTGACTTTGACTTTTAGGCAACTCTTCTATATCCAATACAGGTGGCAAATCACCCTTTTCTAGCGTTACCATCTTTATAAAATGTGCTGCTTGTAACGCGCTATTTTTATCGCTGTGGTAGTAATGATAGGCTCCACAAACGATGTTGTTTTTCCTTGCTGCTGCCCAATTACGCTTAAATTGGCTATCTGTTTTAAGTCCAGCTGTGGCCCTAATAAATGCAAAGTGAATTGTTTTAGCGGTGTCGGGATGCTTTAATACGCTCCAGTTTATGCGATCCTGATAATGCGAGACATCAATGCCATGCAACTCGTAAGCGCTAATCGCTGCTCGCTTAAAAGAGGCATCTACACGCTCTAGGTGTTGTACTTTTTTATAAATCGTGCGAATTTCAGTTTTATACCGCAAGCCTATAATAAAAATGGCCGCTATTGCAAATACTGCATAAAACGGAAGCGTTCCCTTTTTCATACCTATCATATTAATGAAGCACAACGCACGACATATAAATCCTGCAATGTTTGCAACACCAGCGTGTCGTTAATATCTTCGAGTTTATAAAATCGCAAGGAACGCAACGTTTTGCGATTTTCACCTGCGATTAGAAACTCATTATAAGGTAACTGCGATCCATAAGGCATGCCCAGATCTACAAACCTACCCCGGTGGTTCAAGAAACAAAACATGGTCTTTTCATCCAGATAAAAAAAGGGCAATCGCCACTTATAGGTTAATTGGGCATCAGGGAATGCCTTTAAAATAATCGCATGCAGGTGCATCATCATTGCACAAAATGGAGCAGGCGCGTTTGTGATATACGTTAAAGCTGGATTCATGGCGGTAAGGTAGTGGGAATTTCGCTTTCGCGAAAGCGTAACATTTTTAATTCCTTTTTTTAAAACTACTTGCACGATTCAAATAAATAATTTTACTTTGCATTTCAAAGTACTTTAAAATGGATGCTAAAACCGCCTTAGAAGATTTAAAAGAAATACGCTCGCTCATGGACCGGTCTACCCGGTTTGTGTCTTTATCAGGTTTAAGCGGTGTACTCGCCGGATTGTATGCCCTTGCAGGTGCATTTGTGGGGCACTACATTCTTAAAAACGCACAAGACACCAGGCACGTAAACGCAACAGACTCTTTATTATTAGCACCCTGGCAAAATAATGCGACGCTACAAATAATAGTCACAGCAGCTGTAGTTTTGGTATTAGCAACGCTCACCTCTTTTTTCTTGACTAGATTTAAAGCTGCTAAACACAAACAAAAAGTATGGACGAGCCAATCCATAAGACTGGTGGTCAATTTTTTGATGATACTGGGCATCGGCGCTTTTTTTATAGCCGCTTTATTGCAACTAGGCCATCTCGCACTTATAGCACCTAGCATGCTTATTTTTTATGGGCTGGCATGCATACATGCGAGTAAATACACCCTAGGGACGGTTAAATATCTGGGATTAAGTTGTGCTGTGCTGGGTCTTATAAACCTACAGTTTTTGGGTTACGGACTTTACTTTTGGGCAGCGGGTTTTGGTTTGTGCCATATTTTTTACGGTTCCATCATGTATGTTAAATATGACAAACATGAATAACCGCTTAGGATACCTTGTGTTCTTTGTGAACAGTT
>DAIRDE010000076.1:0-5172 GCA_036796335.1 Nonlabens sp. | reverse complement strand
GTTTTACGCTATTTAAAAATGAATACCTCTAGACAAATCCAATTAAAATCTTAACAAGCACATGCATTATAAAACACACAGGCTAAACCGTTACATCGCTGCAACGATCATTTTACTAGGGCTTTTCTTACTTACATACATGATTACTGTAGAAGGTGAGCCTGGTGCGATTCCATTAATAGTCTTGCTCGCTAGTACTGTGTGGTTTTTTAAAAACGAAAGAACCATGCGTAAACATAAACTACATGAACCAAAACCAAAAACCATGAAAAACAAACGATTCATCATCATTATTACAAGTGTAATCACCCTATTACTTATTCCATTTATTGCCATGCAATTTACAAACGAGGTCAACTGGGACGCTTTTGACTTTATCGTCATGGGTATGTTGTTGCTGTCTACTGCACTTGTTTGCGAGTTTATTCTAAGACGTGTACAACGTTTTGGTTTAAGAATCATAGCACTGGGAATTGCGCTAGCCTGTTTATTTCTTGTCTGGGCCGAACTGGCTGTGGGTATCTTTGGGTCACCATTTGCAGGATCCTAAAAAAAAGTAAAAAAAACAGCGCCCTACAAAACAGTTAATCCATAAAAAGCCACCGTGAGCATTATTAACAAATTAAATAAAGCATTTGATCACCGCATACGACTGGGAATCATGTCCATACTGGTGGTGAACGACGATGCCGATTTTAAAGAGCTCAAAGAACTGCTGGATGTGACCGATGGCAACCTGGCGAGTCATGCTAAAGCTTTAGAAAAAGAAGGCTACATCGCTGTGATTAAAAGTTTTATAAATCGCAAACCCAATACAAAATACCTCGCCACCGATTTGGGCAAACAAGCATTTAAAGAACACATCGCTGCGCTGGAAAAGTTGCTGGGTACCGTTTAAAAGTTGCACATAGCGATTTTGTTACAATGATGAAAAGACAAACATTTATTAAAAAAGCATTTTGGGGGTTAACGGGAATAAGCGTATTAAGCGGCGCATACACATGGCAACTAGAGCCATTTTGGTTAGAATTTGTCCGTGTAAATATGCCTCTTAAAAACCTACCCGATGATTTGGTAGGGAAAACACTCATGCAAATAAGTGATATTCATATAGGTCATAGAGTTAACCAGCAATTTATTATAGACGCTTTTAATAAAGCACAAAAATTAAATCCTGATTTTGTGGTGTACACCGGCGACTATGTAAGTACGCATAAGGACGAGATTCTATTTGATAAATTAGAAGAAACACTGCAATTTATGGTTAAAGGTACCGTGGCAACCATAGCTATTCTAGGAAATCACGATTATGGCAAATATTGGGTAGAAGCATCGACTGCAAACAAAATTACCGAAATACTAAAAAATAAAGGCGTCACCGTTTTACGCAATGAGCATGCAACCTATGGCGGACTTCATTTTATCGGGATCGATGATTTTTGGGGATTAAACTTTAACCCAAAAAAAGCGATGAAACATTTAAATAAGGATGAAGCAACCATTGTGTTGTGCCACAATCCCGATGTTTGTGATCTAGACGTTTGGGGTTCTTACGATAGTTGGATACTGTCGGGTCACACCCACGGCGGTCAAGTTAAACCACCGTTTTTACCACCTTTTATCCTACCCGTTAAAAACAAAAGATATGTGTCGGGGCAATATGCATTAGAAAATGATAAAACACTTTATATAAACAGGGCTTTAGGACATTCATTGCAAGTGCGATTTAATGTACGTCCCGAGATTACAATTTTCACACTGCAAAAACAACAACCGCAAAAACAAGACACTTTAAAATGAAGTTAACCCCTTTAAACTTAAAACCATGGAACAACAATTAATCAAACCCTTTTTTTTGTCTTTTTACTTTGAAATTCAAAGTACTTTAAAATACCTTAGAGAAATTTTTGTTGCACATTCTTTTGAGGTGATTAGTCGATTATACGTGCGATTTAAAACAGCACCTGCTTGGGAAGTAACGACCCGGCAGCTGCTGGGTTACCCGCCAGACAGTCTGGGGTATCATTTGGGTTGCTTTTTACTGCAGCATCGATTTGAACCGCAACCACGCTGCGAGAATCACGATGTCTTTCATGTGCTAACGGGTTATAAAATAGACACTACTCAAGAAATCGCGATGCAGTTTTGGCTGTTTGGCAACGGTAAACGCAGCCCGTTTGTGCTGCTGGCGATGCTGGTGGGTTTGGTGTTGTATGTAGATGGTTATCACGCTTTCGCGAAAGCGTACTCCACAGGAAAACAAGCATATAAGATACACGATATTGATTTTAAAAAAGTCCTCGCAACGCCTTTATCCCGTTTTACCAAAAACAGCTGAAGGACCAATTGCTGGCAGTACAGCCACCACAAATAAAAAAATAGCCCCCACCTACTCTCTTAAAGTATGTTTATAACAACGATACGTCGTGTATTGAGTTCGCTTCCGCGAAAGCGAACACATTAATAATTAGATCGCTATAAAATTTTAAACGTAAATAATTACTCGTCCATGGCATCGTCGTCTATGGCCAAAGTTAACGGGGTGTTTTCAAATTGCTTGATACTGGTGGCAGTAAGTTTGTGCAATTCTTCTAGTTCTTGCGCGGTAAGATCGCGGTAAGCACCCACAGGCATGTCTAGGGTAATATTCATGATGCGCACGCGTCTAAGCTTTGTCACGCGGTACTCGAGGTACTCGCACATGCGCCTGATTTGCCGATTAAGCCCTTGGGTAAGCACGATGCGGAAAGTCTTGCGGCCTATTTGTTCTACCTCGCAGTTTTTTGTCACGGTATCCAAAATGGGAATGCCCGTGGCCATTTGTTCTAAAAACTTTGGCGTGATGCTGTGGTCCACAGTAACGATGTACTCTTTCTCGTGGTTGTTGCGTGCTCTTAAGATTTTATTGACGATATCGCCATCGTTTGTGAGTAAAATAAGACCCTCGCTGGGTTTGTCGAGTCTACCTATGGGAAATATGCGGGTGGGATAATTGATGTAATCGATGATATTATCCTTTTCTACACGGGTGTCGGTTGTGCAAACAATGCCCACTGGTTTGTTAAAGGCGAGATATACCAACGTATCGCGTTGCTTTGTAATGGGCTCGCCATCTACGGCAACCAGGTCATTGGGCAGGACTTTGGTACCCATCTCGGGTACGGCGCCGTTTATGGTAACACGGCGTTGCTCGATAAGCTTGTCTGCAGCGCGGCGTGAGCAAAAACCTTGCTCACTCAAGTATTTATTTATGCGTACTCCAGGGGTGTCGTGGGTCATGGTGTAAAAATAAGTAATATCCTCTTGCTGCAACTAGCTGTAGTACGGCATATTGATAAGTGGATAACGCGGTTTTATAAATTGCCATTAAAATCATTCTGAACATGTAAAAGAAAGCAATGGTGCACCAGCACACTGTAAAGGCATGGTATTTACAAACCCTTTACAAGCAATTACCAACCAAAAAACGCCCCTAGAAGCAAGCAATGCTTTAAGAGGCGTTTGTGGTACGTTTTTAAGAAACGTTTTTTATGGTCTAATTGCCTTTGGGTGATAGCAAAAGGATTTCACTACAAACCACCTCGGTAATGTATCGTTTTGTGCCATCCTTATCTTCCCAACTGCGCGAGGTAAGTTTACCGTCCACGCCCACTTTATTGCCTTTTTCGACATATTTCTCGATGATATCGGCAGTCTTGTTCCATGCGACAATGTTGTGCCAGTGGGTGTCTGTTACTTTTTCGCCTTGTTTGTTTACATACGACTCGCTAGTCGCAATAGAGAATTTGGCTATTTTTTTACCACCATCTAGGGTAGTGATTACAGGCGCTTGACCTAGGTTACCGATTAACTGTACTCTGTTTGTTAGATTGCTCATGATTTTAAAATTTAAAAGATTCGTTTGAATGGTTTATTTAATTTGTTGATTTGGTAATTTAATGATTTGACCATGTACTGCTATACAAATGTGACGACTTGTTGATTTTGTGCGTTATTTAAAGAGCTGAACTATGAAGTCATAAATCACGACTAAAACGCATAGCTCACGACACACCACCCCTTTAAAGCCTGCTCCCCAGCATGAGTACGTTAGCGCAAACAATCTCGGTGATGTAACGTTTTACGCCGTCGTTGTCAGTATATACCCTAGAAGTAAGTTTACCGTCTACACCTATGCGGTTGCCTTTAGAAACGTATTTCTCGATAATGTCGGCAGTTTTATTCCATGCAACGACGTTGTGCCATTGGGTGTCATTCACCTTTTCGCCTTGTTTGTTCACATAAGACTCGGTGGTTGCGATAGAAAACTTGGCTAATTTTTTACCGTTTTCAAAAGTAACGATTGCTGGGTCTTGCCCTAGGTTACCTATTAGTTGCACTTTGTTTGCTAGATTGCTCATAACGTTAGATTTTAAATTAGTTTGTATGGATTAAAAAGTTTGTTGTAGATCTTGTTGTTGATCGACGATGCAAAGATGTTGTGGTTTTCTAATCGGTACATCATTTTAATCGGTTACTTTCGTTTATTTACGTTTATAACCGTTTAAATACGATTAAACACCTATAAAAATTGAGTTTATCAGATTAAAAAAAAGTAATCATTGCTATGCGATTTTCTGGGTAAAAAAGTTTTAAAAGAGAAATGGGATGTTCTAAGGTTGTATCCCACGGGCTGCTCTAAGCGTTGTGTTGCAAGCTTTGCGATAAGAATCGTCTTCTAATTTAGAACCGTATTTGAAATGGGGAGTTTACACATTATTATTTCCATATTCCAAATTCAGCCCGAATTGTATTTAAAATCTCGCAAATATAAATCAGTTCGTCAATTTCTGGATAATTATTTAAATATGCATCAGGATTTGAAAATTCAATTTCATTTGTTTTATTCCAACCTCGGACTTGAATTTTAAATCCTTCTCCATCAAAAATCGTAACTTGCTTGTTCATTAATTCATATTCCTCAATCTCTTTACCTCGATATGTGTTTTTTACTTTTTCCACGTTTCCACGAGTTACTAATTTCCATTGTATTTTGCTCAAACTTGGTAAGTCTAAAATATGACTCCGAACAAAGTTTTGAAAAACAAATTCCAAATCGTTTTCCGATTTTAGAGTTCGTGTAAGCTTCCCCAAAAACCGAACTGTTTAAAAGTATAAAATTATTATTAACTT
>DAIRDE010000075.1:0-10976 GCA_036796335.1 Nonlabens sp. | reverse complement strand
TGGGAAGAGATGAAAGCAAAATCTTTCCTTAACTACAATGTGGACTTACAAAAACAAGAAGAACATATTGAAGAGTTTAAAGCATTGACTTTAGAAGAACAAAAACAACATTTGGTGGAATTGTTAGACAAAAACCAATTGTATGTAAATCTTTCTTCGCTTGAAGACAAAGACTTTGCAATTTCGGCAGAAGAAATGAAAGTAACACAAGATTTTTATCAAATAAAAAAGTAAATGGTTATGAAATGAGCATGACTCAAAATTGGCCGCAAACCCAAATGAAGATATCCGAATTACATACGACCGATGAAAAACAAATAAAGATCTACATATGAAAAGTAAAACCGCAATAAAACTTTTTGAACAAAAACAAGTTCGTTCTATTTGGAATGAAGAGAAAGAAAAATGGTATTTTTCTGTAATAGACATTGTTGGGGTATTAACTGGCCAAGTTGATTATAAAAAAGCACAAAGCTATTGGACTACGCTTAAAAGCAGATTAAAAAAAGAAGGTAGTGAGGTTGTCACAAAATGTGACAAACTGAAATTAACCGCAGCCGATGGGAAAAACTACCTTACCGATGTTGCAGATACCGAAACGGTTTTTAGATTAGTACAAAGCATACCGTCTCCTAAGGCTGAACCATTTAAATTGTGGATTGCCAAAGTAGCTCGTGAACGAATTGACGAAATAGAAGACCCCGAAATTGGCATAGATAGATTGATGGAAACCTACCTAAAAAAGGGTTACAGCAAAGAGTGGATTAATCAACGCCTAAAAAGTATAGAGGTTCGCAAAGAATTGACCGATGAATGGGACGAACGAGGCGTAAAAAAAGGACAAGAATATGCAATACTCACCGATGAAATTACCAAAGCATGGAGTGGTTTTACAGTAAAACAGTATAAGAAGCATAAAGACTTAAAAAAAGAAAGTCTACGAGACAATATGACCAATTTAGAATTGGTTCTTAATATGCTTGCCGAAGCAACCACAACAGAAATAAGCAAAGAAAAAAAGCCAAAAACATTTACAGAAAACAAAATCATAGCCAAACAGGGCGGTACTATTGCCGGCAATACCCGAAAAGAAATAGAAGAAAAAACGGGCAAAAAAGTGGTGAGTGAATTGTCTGCAAAGAAACTTCTGGAGATTAAAAACAAAAAGCTGAAATAATGGCATTTTTATACGAAAAATTACTTGAAGAATTTGGCAAAAGAGCCATTGCACAGACAGTTGTTCCCAACTATATTCTTGACAATCTTAAACCTGATTTTGGTCAGCGACCTTATCAAATAGAATCTTTTCAGCGTTTTCAGTTATTGTATAATGAAAACTTTGAAGGTAAGCCTAATAAACCACTTCACTTGCTGTATAATATGGCAACAGGAAGCGGAAAAACATTGGTAATGGCTGGCTTAATGCTTTATTTGTATGAAAAAGGGTTTCGTAATTTTCTGTTTTTCGTGAACTCAAACAATATCATCAAAAAAACAAAGGACAACTTTTTGAATCCGCAAGCATCAAAATATTTGTTTAATGACAAAATAGTAATTGACGGAAAAGAAGTTTACATAAAGGAAACAGAAACCTTTGAAAGTGCTGATGACAAGAACATCAACATCAAATTCACAACCATTCAACAACTTCACATTGACTTAAATAACACTAAAGAAAACAGCGTTACTTACGAAGATTTCAAGGACAAAAAAATGGTGCTAATTGCAGATGAAGCACATCATTTAAGTTCGGCAACAAAGAATAACGGTGAATTATTTGGCAGTTGGGAAGGAACTGTAATTGAAATTCTAAAACAGAATTACGAAAACATTCTATTGGAGTTTACCGCTACACTTGATTATAAAAATAACGAAATATTAAAAAAATATCAAGACAAGGTAATTTTCAAATACGACCTTGCTCAATTTAGAATTGACAAATATTCAAAAGAAATAAATCTTATAAGGTCAGGCTTTGACCAACAAGAGAGAATAATACAAGCATTGATTTTAAACTTGTATCGTCAAGAATTGGCAACAGCAAACAACATCAATTTAAAGCCAGTAATTCTCTTTAAAGCAAAAAAGACAATCAAAGAATCCGAACAAAACAAAGTAGATTTTCACAATCTCATTGATTTAATGTCAGCTAAGTTAATTGACCAAATTAGAAATACAGCAACAGTTTCAATAGTTCAAAAAGCGTTCAACTTCTTTGATTCAATCAATATTACATCAGCCGAAATTTCGAGAAGAATAAAATCGAATTTCCGTTTTGAAAATTGCATCAGTGCAAATAATGATAAAGAAGCAGAAAAGAATCAGTTGCTTTTAAATACGCTAGAAGATGAGAATAATCCAATCCGAGCAGTTTTTGCAGTGCAAAAATTAAACGAAGGTTGGGACGTTTTAAATCTTTATGATATTGTTCGTTTATACGAAGGTCAAAACACAGGCGGAACAAATACAACCGTTGGAGCAACAACACTTTCAGAAGCCCAATTAATAGGTAGAGGTGCAAGATATTTTCCTTTCGCATTAGAAGAAGGTCAAGACAAATACACAAGAAAGTATGATGATGACCAAGCCAACGATTTAAAAATACTTGAAGAACTTTATTATCACACAAAAGAGGACAGCCGTTATATTTCTGAATTGAAAAAAGCCCTTGTTGAATCTGGAATTTACGAGGACGAAGACAAATTGGAAACAAAACAGCTAACTTTAAAACTTGATTTTAAGGAAACAGAATTTTATAAAACTGGGGAAGTTGTTTACAACAAGAAAGTTGAAAAAAGCTACAACAATGTAAAATCGTTTGCAGACTTAGGAGTTTCAAAACGAAATTTTGCTTTTACACTTTCATCAGGATCAGGTAGAATTTCAAGTGCATTTAGTAAAGAAGAAGAAACTACAACCGAAAAGACAGAAAGCAAAGACATTAAAGTTTCAGCTATTCCAAAACACATCATTCGTTTTGCATTGGCTCAAAATCCATATTTCTACTTTGACAGTTTAGAAAGGTTTTTCCCTAATGTTGAATCACTTTCAAACTTTATTGACAGCAAAGACTATTTGGGTGGTTTAGAAATCACATTCAATGCTTCAAAAACAAGACTTGCAGACATTTCAAACCACGACTTTTTATTAGCTATTCAAGGACTTTTGCAAAGTATTGAAATGGAAATAAAATCAAACTTGACAGAGTTTGAAGGTTCTGACTACATCAAAGAATATGTTCACAAGGTTTTCAAAGACAAAGAAATCAAAGTTTACAAAGACAGCGAAAGAGCAGACGGACAAGAAGCACTTGTAGCAAACGAACCTTGGTATGTTTACAATGCAAACTACGGGACAAGTGAGGAAAAGAAATTTGTAGAATTGTTTCAAAGACGATTTGAAGGTCTTAAAGAAAAGTTCACTAACATTTACTTAATCCGTAACGAAAGAGAAATTAAAATCATTGACAAATTAGGAAGAGCATTTGAACCTGACTTTGTTTTATTCTGCAAACAGAAAAAGGGCAAAGAGTTGACATATCAAGTTTTTATTGAGCCTAAAGGTGCTCACTTAATTGCCAACGACAAGTGGAAAGAAGAATTTTTAAAACAAATCAGAGAAGAAGAAAAGACCATTAAAATTGACACAGACAATTATGTAATTACTGGTGTTCCTTTCTACAACTATGCAAACGAAAACGAATTTAAAAAGACATTAGAAGACACATTAAAAATATAGCAAACGCTTTTGGTAGCACATTTGCATTTTTTGCCAACGCTTCACAGCCACACAATTACGCACTGTTTGTTTAAATTCATTGGTGTTTGTGAATACTTTGCATTTGCCCAGTCGCACGACCTGTCCCAACCCTTCTAGAAACCAACACACGAGCAAAAACTTGGCGGCAGCGTGTGTTTGTCCCACCGCACAACCGGACAGACAATCAGGATAAAAGACAGCATAGAAGCAGCTAATCGCGGTTTGGCGCAAAACGTAAAAATCGTATCTAGCATTGCGACTTCTTAGGTAAAAGACGCCACAAGTTGTAAAAAACATTGCTGGTTTAACCCGATTAAATTTCTAAGTTCCGTCGTTGACCCGTGTTCTACAAACGCATCTGGTATTCCCATTTTAGAGATTGTTCCTTTGTACGCTTTCGCGAAAGCGTAATCCATAACCGCACTGCCCAAACCACCTACCACCGTACCGTCTTCTACAGTAATCAGGTACTTGTGGGAGCTAAAAACCTGATTCAAAGCATTGTAATCTAGCGGTTTTAAAAACTGCATGTCTATATGGGTTGCATCTAATTGCGCATCGTGTATCCATCTTGCGACTTCTACTCCTATAGTACCTAGGGATAAGACTGCGATCGTTGTGCCATGTTTTAACGTGCGAGCGCGGCCCAATTCCATCTTTTTTAACGGCAGCTGCCAGTTTGTAATGGTACCCCGACCGCGAGGATATCTTATGGCGATGGGTTTTTCTAAAACCAGCTGGGCGGTGTACATAAGGTTGCGCAACACGACCGCATCCATGGGCGCAGCAACGATCATATTGGGAATGCAATTTAAAAATGCCAAGTCAAAAACCCCATGATGTGTGGCACCATCCTGACCCACGATACCTGCGCGATCTAGACAAAATATAACCGGCAAACCTTGCAACGCAACATCATGAATTACCTGATCATAAGCACGTTGTAAAAAAGTCGAATAAATATTACAAAAAGGTATTAAGCCCTGTGTCGCCATGCCAGCGGCCAGTGTGACGGCATGCTGCTCTGCAATGCCCACGTCATATCCCCGCTGCGGGAATGCGTCGATCATCATTTTCATGCTGCTGCCTGTAGGCATGGCAGGTGTTATTCCTACAATATTTTTGTTTGCTGTTGCTAATTCTACCAGGGTAATCCCAAAAACATCCTGAAATTTAGGTGGTAAATGGGCATCGTCTACATTTGGGATATCGCCCGTTACCTTATCAAATTTACCTGGGGCATGGTAACGCACCTGGTCTATTTCGGCTTGTATAAGGCCTTTACCTTTAATGGTGCGCACATGCAGCAACCTGGGGCCCGTTAATGCTTGTTGTTTTTTTAACTCGGTGATAAGTGCTGGTAAATCATGCCCGTCTACAGGTCCAGCATATTCAAAGTTGAGCGATTCAAAAATATTATCGCGGCCTGTTTCTTTACCGCTTTTTGTTTTAGTAAGGTAGTCTTTAAGGGCGCCCACACTAGGGTCTATGCCTATCGCATTATCGTTTAAAATCACCAGCAGGTCTGCCCCGCTTACACCAGCATGATTAAGCGCCTCAAATGCCATACCGCTGGCAATACTGGCATCACCTACAACAGCAATGTGTTTGCGGGATTCATTTTTTAACATGCTCGCCATGGCCATACCCAGCGCAGCACTTATGGCGGTAGAACTGTGACCCGTGCCAAAGGTATCGTACACACTCTCGTCACGCTTTGGAAAACCAGAAATACCGTTTAATTCCCTATTGGTATGAAAAACGTCGCGCCTGCCGGTAAGAATTTTATGCCCATAAGCCTGGTGACCTACATCCCAAACGACCAAATCATGTGGCGTATCAAACACATAATGCAAGGCAATAGTTAGTTCTACCACACCCAGACTTGCACCCAGATGCCCTTCTTTAGCAGCCACGATATCGATAATAAAATCTCTAAGTTCTTGCGCGATGGTAGGGAGTTCGCTTTCGCGAAAGCGTTTTAAATCTACCGGGCTGTTTATTTGAGAAAGTAGTGTTTGAGACATAGAACAAAGGTAATTCTAATCGATTTGATAATTTCGATATTTGAAAATTTGACCATGTGAAAATTTGACAATGCGTGTCTTCTTAGGCTTCGCACGATGGCAAGAGCAAGGATAGTCCACAGCAGTATTTTACTAGAATGAATTTGATGAATTGAAAATGTAATGGATTAAGAAATCTGGTCGGTCGTCGGTGGTCAGCTGTCAAAAATCGGGAACGTACATTAATTATGGATAACTATCTTTACATCGTGATAGAACCCTACGACGACACCTATTTTATGCAAAAAGCCTTGCAAGAGGCACAGGCTGCCCTAGAGCGCGGTGAGATTCCTGTTGGTGTGGTCATTACCACACAAAACCGCATTATCGCTAAAGGCCACAACCTTACCGAAACTTTAAATGATGTCACTGCGCACGCCGAAATGCAAGCAATTACCGCAGCAGCAAATTTTCTAGGAGGCAAGTATTTAAAAGATTGCACCATGTATGTGACGCTAGAGCCGTGCCAGATGTGCGCCGGTGCCTTGTACTGGTCGCAAATCACACGGTTGGTTTATGGCGCTCGTGATATGCATCGTGGCTACCGCAACATGGGGACTTCCTTACATCCTAAAACCGCAGTGATAGGCGGTGTACTCGAGCAAGAATGCAGTGCGATTTTAAATGCATTTTTTAGGAGCAAGCGCAATTTGAATTAGGACACTGATTAGGCTTATTAACCGTGCAGTACGTTAGCAAAAACGCGATTTATTTTTTCTCGTTATCATCATCATCCCAGTCGTCGTCGTTTTTCCGGTTGTTAAAGGTAAAATTGGACAAGTCCTTTTTACTGTATCGGGCGATAATAAAAACGGGCATGAGCACAAAAAATAAAAACACATTGCCCAGTCCCACTATTTTTTGCGCTACCGCGGTTTCATTGGGCATGGTATAAAGCATATAGAATCCTGCAAAAATGACCACAAGGGTAAGAATACACAGCAAGCCCAATATGCGCAAAAAACTCATTACACGGTGACTTTAAGATTCAATTCGGCTAGTTGGGTATCGTCTATGGTTGCTGGTGCATCTATCATGACATCGCGACCGCTATTATTTTTAGGAAATGCAATAAAATCCCTGATGGTTTCCTGACCACCTAAAATGGCCACGAGTCTATCAAAACCAAAAGCGAGTCCTGCATGTGGTGGAGCACCATACTCAAAGGCATCCATAAGAAAACCAAACTGCTTGCGAGCCTCTTCTTGTGTAAAGCCCAGGTGGTCAAACATTAACGCCTGCAATTCTTTATCAAAAATACGTACAGATCCACCACCTATCTCGTTACCGTTAAGCACCAGGTCATAGGCATTTGCTCGCACGTTGCCTGGGTCTGTGGTTAGTTTCTCGATATCCTCGGGTTTAGGTGATGTAAATGGGTGGTGCATGGCGTGATAGCGTTGGGTGTCCTCGTCCCACTCGAGTAGCGGAAAATCTACCACCCACAGCGGTGCAAAAACATCGGGATTGCGCAATCCCAGTCGCTGAGCCATTTCCATGCGCAAGGCGCTTAACTGCGATCGGGTTTTATCTGCGGGTCCAGAGAGTACAAAAATCATGTCGCCAGCCTGTGCACCTGTGGCTTGTGCCCAGTTTGCAAGGTCGTTGTGGTTATAAAACTTATCGACACTGGATTTAAACGTGCCATCGGTATTGCATTTTACATAGACCATACCGCTAGCCCCTATTTGTGGACGACGCACCCAGTCTATAAGACCGTCTATTTCTTTGCGAGTAAGCTCACTAGCACCGGGCACTGCTATTCCCACGACGATTTCTGCTTCCTGAAAGATTTTAAAGTCTCTCGCTTTCGCGAAAGCGGACAAATCACCAAACTCCATCCCAAAACGAATGTCGGGTTTATCATTACCATATTTCTCCATGGCCTCGCGGTAAGTCATGCGCGAGAAGGCATCTAACTCGATATTCTTTATCTTTTTAAGCAAATGGCGTGTCATTTCTTCAAACACTTTAAGGACATCTTCTTGCTCTACAAAGGACATCTCGCAGTCTATTTGGGTAAACTCGGGCTGTCGGTCTGCACGTAAATCCTCGTCGCGGAAACATTTTACAATCTGAAAATATTTGTCAAGACCACCCACCATAAGCAGTTGTTTAAAAGTTTGTGGCGATTGGGGCAGGGCGTAAAATTGTCCCTGGTTCATGCGACTAGGGACGACAAAATCACGAGCACCCTCGGGCGTGGATTTTATAAGTACGGGTGTTTCTACTTCTACAAAATCACGAGATGCAAGAAAATTGCGCACCTCCATGGCTACTTTAGACCTAAAAATTAGGTTTTCGCGCACTGGGTTGCGACGTATATCCAGATAACGGTATTTCATGCGCAGCTCTTCACCACCATCTGTGGCATCTTCAATGGTAAACGGTGGAGTCTTTGAGGCACTTAAAACGGTAAGTTCTTTAACTAAAATCTCGATCTCGCCTGTGGGTATGTTTGTATTTTTAGATTCACGCTCTATAACGGTGCCTTTTACCTGAATGACAAACTCTCTGCCTAAATTTTGTGCTTGTTTTAAAAGGTCGGCACTGCTGCGGTCTGCATCAAAAAGCAATTGTGTGACACCATAACGATCTCGCAAATCCACCCAAACAATAAAGCCCTTATCACGGCTTTTTTGCACCCAACCAGCTAGGGTAACTTCTCGGTTTACATCACTGGCGCGCAAGCTGCCACAGTCGTGAGATCTATACATAATTTGATTTTAATTACACGACAAAAATAAGACGATTACCACCTATCTAACCCCGTAAATAGGAAAGATTTTAACCTAAACATCTTAAAAACTCATAAAAGTGTATAAAATATATATTTTTAAACAATTGATTTTAAAGTATTTACAGCTTTAATGTAAATTAAATGTTATGTAAATGTTATGTAAATGTTGTGTAATTGTAATTTAAATATTAAGTTTGTGTGTATTAAATGACGAGCAATGAAAAAGATTCTATTATTAAGCGCCCTTTTTGTAAGTATCCTTGCAACTGCGCAAGACATGAAACCTGCTGTAGAAAAGCTAGATAACGGTCTAACAAAAGTTACTTTTTACCATGAAAATGGTAAAGTTGCACAAGTAGGCACGCTGCTAGAGAGTAAACGCCACGGTGAGTGGATAAGTTATAACGCTCAATGCGAAAAAACCGCAAAGGCTGAGTATAAACATGACCGTAAAAGTGGCAAATGGTTTTTTTGGAATGGCGATACCTTGTCTGAGGTTGATTATGACAACAACACGGTTGCCCATGTAAACACGTGGATTAACAAAAGTGCCGTTGCTTCTAACAAGCCGTAAGCATTAAGTACCCACTATTTAAAACCCCCAACAATGCGTGAATTGTTGGGGTTTTTTGTGCTTGTTAATCTTTAAATTTCAAATTTCAATTGTAATATTGCACGCTTGAAAAGTCGCAATTGGTTATTGATTTCGCAAATTTAATTTTTTTGGGCTATGTAAGAATCTTAAAAAGCACCGTCATAATGATGTGTATTTGCAAGAAGTAACCCATTTTGGAAAATATCAATACAAACATTAATGAACCCAATGTTAACTAACAACTCAATCAGATTTCTAAAAATGCAAAAAAAAATACCCCTAATAGTATGTACTTTTTTTACAATTATCTCCTTTTCACAGGTTGGTATTGGAACAAAAACGCCTGACCCATCTGCTATTCTAGATATAGAATCAACGCAAAGGGGATTTCTACCGCCACGAATGGATAGTGCAAGCCGAGATGATATAACAAACCCAGCCCGAGGATTAATGCTATACAATACAACACTTAATTGTTTACAAGTAAATGACGGTACACCTGACCAGCCCAGTTGGACATGTATTTCTGGCCTAAATAATGGATCCAGTACCTCAAACGTACCTGCCAACGGTATACTAGTAAGTGATAATTTTCAAGATGGAAATGGTAATGCTCCCTTCAATTTGCAAGTGCGAAACACAACAGCAAATGCAACTAATTGGCAAGCAGTTGTTTCTAATGTTCCTTATACAACTATTCCTGCTTTAAGTGCCGGTAATTTCACACTTGTGACTATCGATAATGGCAACGGCACTTATATGCATCGTTTTACAGGAACAACAGTACTGGGGCCGTATGCTGGAATAACTATCGTCGGTGGAGTTCCATCGCCGGCAGGTAGTGGAACTGGTTTAACGCTTTTTATTCCTCAATAGACCAGATAAAATCAAGATTTTAATGACTGCTTTTTGTTTTCCAAGCACTACAGTTTTGTATGTTTTGAAAATGGAACAAAATCAGAATATAGGCAAGATCTTAAAAGGGATAGTTGGCATTTTTACACCCCTATTTAAAACCCCCAACAATATGTGAATTGTTGGGGGTTTTCTAATTTATGAACGATTGATTTTAGCGAATAATTTTAATCGTTCCATCATAATTCACTTCAAAAGACTGACCAGTTATGTCTACCCTGCCATTGCTTAAGGAAACATTATAAGTTCCATTATTGTTTCTAGAAATGGACAATGTGCCGCTTTCAATGTCCTCCTCACCATTTTGTGTGCCGTTGTCCACTTTGATCAAGTATCTTGTAGTAGCAAATGAGCATTTTTTAAAATACAAGTTCAATTTAAAAATTAGTCGAAACGCTTAGTTTCATAATTATTTGTATATCTTTAAAAAATTATTAATATAAATTTTTAAAAATGTACAAACAAACAAACAAACTTTAATTTATTTTATCATTATTGTCCGATAAAAATTAAAACTGTGTATTTTTTATTTTCATCTTATTGATTTTCTGTTGGTTATGTTTTTTATTTTGGGATTTGTAAAAAACAGGCTATCAAAATAGGGCTAGTTGCTCCGTTTGGTTTCTCTCGATAATCCAATCTTTTTCAGGATTTTCCAAAAACCTCATCAAATTGATGTAATTGAAAAGATGGATTTTACAAAAACTGACCAGATTTGAAAATGCCCACTTTCGTTTTAACTTCTTTTGAATGACAGCCATCAAAAGATTGACTATCAAAACGCAGTATATCTGTATTTTGATGGCGTTTTCGTTATCGCCCAAGAAATATTTTAGTGGAAAATTCTGTTTGAGTTGCTTGAACAACAATTCTATCTGCCATCTTATTTTGTACAATGCCG
>DAIRDE010000074.1:0-11111 GCA_036796335.1 Nonlabens sp. | reverse complement strand
TATAAAATAGACAGTTGATAACGCATAGTTAAGTCAACCTGTTTACTTTAAAGAGATTTGCAAATAGATGCTTAAAAATTGTTTTTTTAACTGTAACCTGCACAATGGCTATCAAAAACTAAGGCTGCACACTGGACGCACTCTTTTCCTTGTTCAAGAACGTAATGCTTTTTAAAATAGCCTCTAGTTCAAACATGTAGTTGCGCTGTTCAGAATTAGGTGCGCTTACATACCCCTCGGCGATAAGCCAATTTTTTTTAGTAGGATTGTAGATAGCATAGTTAACAAAAGGTCCCGCCATAAACATATTTTTTACTTCCCATGTCCCTTTAGTCTCATAAGCAAACTGCCCAGCGATGGATACTTCATTTAAAAACGGCGAAAGCATGGGCTCGGTTTGAAACACGCCTGGATCGTCTACCACAATGTTTTTACCACCTACCGAGTCTCGTACTCGCACTATTTGAGAAACGATGCTAGAATCGCGCTGTATGGCTTCTAGTGGCATCTCATAGAACATTAAATCCATAGTCCCCTCGTTAATCGTTTTGCGTATCCAGAAAAAATCACTTGCTGTTTTTGCATATCGATATGCTTTAGGAATATTAATATCAATGCCAAATTGCTTTTTAAAAGGCACTGCATCCATGCGCACATTTTGCATAAGGCGCTGTTTTTCTTTGATTTCAGCTTTTGTTAAAATTTGGATGATAATTTCAGCATTTTCTCCAATTAAACGTGCGATGGTTGCCTCGTCTTTGCCAGTAATAATAATACCCGTTTGTGGGGATGCATACCGGTCTTGGGCAACATTAACTTTAGATTCTTGTGCAATCTTTATGTAAATAAAATTGCGCGATTTCTTGAGCAACCCTTCAAACGAGGCAGGCTTTACTTGATTTAAGGTAAATAACGGCTCGTCACGTATAAGACCGTCTACTGGCTTTGCAAGATGGTAGCGCAGGGTGTCGCCCACGACATCTTCCCATAAATAACTATCTACAACAATGACTACATCTTTTATCCCACCGATACTATCTACAACCTTTATAGGTTTATCGTCACAACTTACAAGTGTTAAGGACGCTAGAAAAAGAAATAAAGCTTTTCTCATAATTTTAAGATAATCGCAATTTAAGGCCCGGCGTTAATTGTGCCGCTTGCGGATTCAATCTTTTCAACGTATCAATAGTCAAGCCATACTTGCGAGCAATTTTCCAAAAGCTATCACCCGATTTTACAGTATGTGTTTTGGCGTTTTTTACTTCTTTGTTAAGCACCGTCGTGCTTTGGTTTGTATGAATAACTAATCGTTGGCCTACCTTTAAATTATTGCTGCGCAAGTTGTTCCATGCGCGCAATTCACTTACCCCAACACTATAACGCTCGGCTATTTTCCCTAAAAAATCACCGCTGCGCACCGTGTAGGTAACGCGCTGTTTTGAGGTTGTGGGAGCACTTACAATAGGTGCAGTTGCTGTCGCTGTTGCCAGTGTTGTTTCATTGCTTTGCTGTGCTGGTCTGGGATTTACAAAAGCATACACTTCTTCTTCTTTTAAGACAAACGTATTTGCGGCTTCTCTGGGTAACCGTATGATGCTCGTTTTACCAGGCACTACAGGTACAATATCTAGTTTATAACTGGGGTTTAAAAATTGTAGGGTTTCTAAATCTTCATCCAAAAACTGCGCAAGGCGTTCTAGAGACAGCTTTTCTTTAACCACCAGCGTGTCGGTTTCTATACGTTTAAAACAAGCAGCACCAGGGCGGTAACCGTGTTCTTTAGCATACTGATAAATATACATCGTCGCCTGAAAGGCAGGAACATAATTTGCCGTTTCTCGAGGTAAATAGTTGCGTAAATTCCAATAATTTGTGATACCACCACTTCTTTTTATTGCTTTATTTACATTACCCGGTCCTGAGTTATACGCCGCCAAAACAAGATCCCAATCCCCATAAATGGCATACAATGCTTTTAGGTACTTGCAAGCAGCCTCGGTCGCTTTAATGGGATCCATACGCTCGTCTACATAACTACTTACCTCTAGCCCATAATTTTTGCCTGTTCCATACATAAATTGCCACATTCCCGTTGCGCCTGCCCTACTTTTTGCTTTGGGATTTAATGCACTTTCCACAATCGCCAGATATTTCATTTCTAGCGGTATATCGTGTTTATCTAGAATAGACTCTATCATGGGGAAATAGTAATCACTCAAGGTCATCACTTTCTCCATGTATGCCGTGTTGCGCTTTAAATATTTAGCAATAACACGTTCTAACTCTGGATTGTACTCGACACGAAAAGGTGTGCTGGCATTAAGGGCACTGAGCCTTTCCTTTAAAACTTCGGTTGGGATGGTGGGTTCAAAAGGTAAGCTATCGTTGCTGCTTAAAATTGCATCGTGCATGTAATCATACATGTCGTTAGTCATCATTATCTCTAGCAATTTGCTATCCAGCTCTTTAATTTGCTTAGAAGTCACGATGCTGTCACTCACAACAGCCTTCAATTTTACGGGCGGTGCAACCGGTTGTTGACCCAGCATAACCATAGGAATTGTGCTAGCCAGTAGCGCAAGCATGCATGTACTTTTTGAAACCATTTTTAGCATTTAAAAAGAAACATTAGGCTTGTATCGCGGTAATTCCGGGTAAGATACGACCTTCTAGCATCTCGAGCATGGCACCACCACCAGTAGAGACATAGCTTACTTTATGCTCAAAACCAAATTGTTTAACCGCCGCTACACTGTCACCCCCACCTACAAGAGAAAAGCACCCTTGTGCAGTTGCCGCAGCTACCGCATCACCCAGCGCAATAGTCCCGTGCGCAAAAGGCTCCATTTCAAAAACGCCTGCTGGACCATTCCATAAAATAGTTTTGGCATTAAGTAAAATCTCTTTAAAATTAGCTCGAGAGGCAGTTCCTATATCCAGCCCCATCCAGCCATCAGGAATGTTATCTATAGGTGCGGTATCGCGTGCCGCTTGTTCTGAAAAATCGTTTGCGGTAATTACATCTACTGGCAGGTGTATGGCTGTATTTTTCTCTTTTGCTCGCTGCAAGATGTGTAGTGCTAGCTCCATCTTATCGTTTTCTACCAGCGAATTTCCTATTTTACCGCCCAGGGCTTTTATAAACGTATAGGCCATCCCGCCCACAATAATAAGGTCATCTACTTTATCTAGTATATTTTCTATAATCGTGATTTTTGATGATACTTTTGCCCCGCCCAATATCGCAACTAGTGGACGATCAGGCACATCCATTACTTTGTTTAAGCTTTCAATCTCGCGTGCCATGAGATATCCAAAACACTTTTGTTCAAAATATTGTGCAATCACAGCGGTAGATGCATGCGCCCTGTGTGCTGTACCAAATGCGTCGTTGACATATACGTGGGCAAGTTGTGATAACGCTTTCGCGAAAGCGAGATCTCCAGCCTCTTCCTCACTATAAAAACGCAAATTCTCTAGCAATAAAACCTGGCCAGATTGCAAACCATCAACCTTTTCCTGAACCAAAGTGCCTATACAATCGTCGATAAACTGCACCTGAACCCCTAAAATGTTTGAAACAGTGTATACAATATGGCTAAGCGAAAATTGTGCATCTTTACCCTTAGGACGGCCTAAATGCGACATGAGAATCACTGCGCCGCCGTCTTCTAAAATTTTGATTATGGTATCTTTTGCAGCCACGATGCGTGTATCGTCGGTTACCTTAAAATGCTCGTCTAGGGGAACGTTAAAATCCACGCGTATTAATGCCTTTTTATTCTTAAAGTCTATGTTATCTATGTGCATGATTGAATTTTTACAATTTTACAAATATAGGTTTTATGTTCTTACATATTAAAGGGCGGTCTATATTTGCAGCATGCACTATGAATCTATAATAGGCTTAGACCATCTAAAAAAGCACTTGCACGCCACTGTTTTAAATGGTCGTATTGCCCATGCGCAGCTGTTTATAGGTCCTACCGGCAGTGGAGTCCTGCCGCTAGCCATTGCTTATGCCCGTGATATCATTTGTGCAAATGGCGCAGCACATTGTAACGCCCAGTTTGATGGGTTGTCGCATCCAGACTTACATTTTTCCTATCCCATTGCGTCCAACGAGGTGGTAAAAGAGAAACCTGTCGCCGACGACTACATAAAACCCTGGCGCAATTTTCTCAAAGAGCAACCCTATGGTGATATGACCGCTTGGGGTATTGCAGCCGGTCTGGATAAAAAAGAGTTGCTAATAAACGTGTACGAGGCTGCTGCGATGGGTAAAAAGTTAAGTTTAAAGGCTTATGAAGGTGGTTACAAGGTGCTGCTTATATGGGGTGCAGACCATATGAACGTGTCAGCAGCAAACAAACTGCTCAAATTAATTGAGGAGCCTCCTGCAAAAACGGTGCTACTACTACTGGCCGAAAATGAGGATCGCATTCTAAAAACCATACAATCGCGCTGCCAGGTATTGCACATTCCTAAACTCGCAAGCGCCACAATAGCGAGCGGGCTCGAGGCGCAATTAAATCTAAATGCCACAACCACGCAAACAATTGCAAGACAAGCACAAGGTGATTATTTTAAGGCGTTACAACTGCATGCTAACAGTCATGAGGATACGCAGTTTGAAGTCCTTTTTATACAATGGGTGCGCACGGCCTTTAAAGCCAAAGGCGATAAAGGCAGTGTAGTCGGGTTAATTAATTGGGCAGATCATGTCGCGACCTTTAATAGAGACAACCAAAAACGTTTTTTAAATTACTGTTTAGAGTTCTTTAGACAGGCGATGCTATTGAATTATAAAGCTACAACCGCTGTTTATCTAGAGCCTAGCAGTCCTGACTTTTTGTTAGAAAAGTTTGCCCCATTTATAGACGGTCCTAAAATCGCCGATATACACGAGTCTATAAACAACGCGATTTACCACATAGAGCGGAACGGCAATAGCAAGATTATTCTTACAGATCTTGCCATGTCACTTACGCGGGTGTTACACAAGACTTAGTTTCATTTTTGTATTATTGCTGGTAGCCAGTTACCGCTTGCTTGTTGCCGATTACTCATATGAAAAATTTAGAATTCAGAATTAAACAAGCCCTTTGTCACTAAAACCCATCTCACCGCTTTTCACTTATTTAAGTTAAAAAGGCGCTAGCTCACAGGGTTTAGAGAATGTTTTTTGATTGCAAGTTACTGATTGCCAATCTCCAAACTCACTGCTCATAACTAACAACCAAACCCCTCGATGGCTTTGCAGCCATCACTTCTCCTTTAAAAAAGGGGGAAAGCTTTTTTTAATTCAAGAATCAAGAAAGAAGAAACTAAATTCCGGTTCACAAACTCAAAAAATCCCCTTGCCTTAGGGAAGGGTTAGGGATGGGACAAGGGTAAACTATCAAAACTCAAAAATTCACAGCTCACAACTCTAAAGTCCTCAAACAGACTAAATGCTATACCTCTTATTATTCTATATGCAGCACTAGAAAGTCGGTCGTTATTTAAATTAACACACTGCTTTTCAATTTATAAAGAGCATCAACTCCTCAATTGTAACAAGCCGTTTTTCTATTTTCCCCTCTTTGCTTATTAAATACATGGTAGGCGTACCAATAACAGCATAGTTTTTAAAATTAATGCCATCTATACCTTCATAATCGCAATATTTATCCTTCCAAGGGTAAGGGGCTGAATTGAATTTAAAAACTTGTTCGTCTTGATCGGCAGAGATACTTATTAACCTAACGCCTTTATTTTTAAGCGTTTCATAGTTTTGCATCAGTGCTGCCATCAGCGTTTCACATGGACCACAACCGGATTGGTAAAATATTAATAAGGTTTTACTATCCTTTCCTTTTGCTAATTGATTCGTTTTTAGCACCTTTTTTTGATTTCCTTGTTTCACCTGTGATTGCCCAGAGAAAATCAAATCTGTCGCTTTCATGCCTACTAACGATTTTAAATAAACCTGCAAACTGCCCATATACGCTGATAATCTACCTGAATCTAAAACGGTTTTTGAGATAGCATCTATGTAATCGTCTTTACCTAATTGTATAAGAAAAAAAGTCGTTCTATCCACAAAATCTGTATAGTGGTTTGGGTTTTGTATTTTACTACTGATGGAATTAAAATCGTTTGCAAACTTTGCTTTATCGTTAATCACATTTACTCGAAGCATCACCCAGCTTTGTATAATACCATCCCAATGTCCAGAAGCATATAAATCTTCAAAACTCATTTTTTGCGTAAAATATTCGTTAAAAAAGAGCGCCTTTTCACTTTCATCTTCTGTAAGACGATCGCTGTAACCATTCATTAAATTAATAATAGGTAAAATGCGTGCGTTAAAATTGGGGTTTTTCTTTAAATCTTCCTGAAACTGTGCATAAGCTTTCCCTTGTCGTTCTTTTTCTTTTTGAAAAAATGCATGTAAAGAGTCGGTTTTATCATAAAGTTGCGTGGCTTTGCTCATGATTTCATATCGACCTATCACCTTTTGTTGCTCGTTATATAATCTATTGAGTTCGTTTACTGCATCAAAACCTGTGTAAACAATATTTGTATTGTCTGGTTGATCGCTGAGGCATGAAACTGAAAAATCAAACCCTGGTATGGCCATGTCTAGGCCCCCGCCAGTTTCAGAGTTTGTTATGAGCCAGCGAGACATACCGATGTAGGGTGTATACTGCGCAGGAATGGTTAATGCAAATTTTCCATTTGCAGGTATAATATCGTTAATTACCACTTCTTCTTTACTGCCCTGAAAAATAATAAAATCATACGTCTTACCAGCAAAAGCAGGAAATTCCATGGTAATGGTTTGTGCCGTTCCACACAACGACCATAAAATCGTTAAAAACAAAAATATTTTTGACATCGTTTTTTAAATGGTATTTAAGAATAGTTTTATGCCACTATGGTTTGTTACAATCATAAAAGTAACATGGTTGCAACCAGCTATAATGACTTATTTACATAGCCTGTTTGCCTTTTAAAAAATCTTGGCGGCAAGATGCCGCCAAGATAAATAATAATAAGTTCAATGAAGATGTTTTTTATTTAATCCTTAATACACTTAATGCCGGCGCCAGCTGTACGAGCTAAGAGCGTATTTGCATTTGCACCAGCGTTATTAAAAGAGAAAACATACGCATTGCTAGCTGTAGTACCTTCTGTACTGCTCCAGTAGTATCCATTGCTACCTCGCTCAAGTAGCGATCCATTGGTACTAGAACGGTTACCGTTTGCAGGTAGGGTTAATAACTTAGCGACAGTATTTCCAAACGATGTATATTGGGTGGCAGTACCATAGTTTGTGGCGCTATTTACAAATGTACCAACAACGGTTCTTTGATTGTTAGCGGCTATTGCATTCCACTCAGTTCGAGTGGGGATTCTCCAACCCGCTGGGCAGGGGTCGTTAGCGGTTTTATCGCCTCCAGCAGTACGCCACGACTCATTAGGAGCATTGGTTGTGTTCCAGCCAGATACAGCACCATCATTAGCTGTTGCAGGCGTGCTGCCTGTAGGCGCGGGGGCACTTGTACCTGCAACATTGCCTAAAGTTCCCCATTGTATATATCTACCATTATAACCAAAAACAGTTGCCAATAACATGGCATGTGACTCTCGTAAAAAATCATTAAACTCCATCAGTTCAGCACCTAGGTTTTTACATATAAAATGTTTCCATTCTGTGGGGCTTATTTTAACGGCACATCCTGCTGGCGTAATTTCAGTGAAACCATTGCTACAACCACCATTCACGGTATAGCGTACAAAGTAAGCGGGGCTATTTAGACCATCTACAAATGCAAAACCCATTTTATGAGGATTACCGGGAAACGCAGTCCAAGGGCCTGTAGCAGATGTTGAATATTCTACGGTATAACTTGTGGCATCTATCACCGGTCTCCAAAAAGCTCTAATACGTAAAACGTTAGAGCCAACAGGAAACGCAAACCCGCTTGCGGAAGTGTTAATAGCAATACCAGTAACAGGTGGTTGACAAGCCACTGGAAGTTGTAAGATACAATTTTGACCAGCAAAATTGATGGTAAAAGAGGCCGTGCCTCCTGTTGAAGGCGTGCCTGTAATCGTAAGGGTCAAATTACCATTGCCGGAAGCTAAGTTTCCAGCAGGTAAGGTAGCTGTTAACCCTGTAACCCCTGTAGAGCGAGCAGATTGTGCATTGTATGAAGCCTCATTACCCCCTGTGTAAGGAACGGCAGTGGTAACACCACTGGCTGGGACTAACCCTGTTAAACTGCCGTTATTTACAGCACCTGCACAATTTATTGTTGCAATGCTGGGAACATCATAATTTGCCCAACGTGTACCATTATAGGTTTCTATCCTGCCCTGTGCAGTGTTGTAAATAGTTAGACCTGCGGCGGGGCTGGTTATGGCATTGCGTTGTGCAGTCGTAACGCGGGGTAGTAAAAATCCTTTGACCGTAGATTGTAAATGTAGCACTGATGCCCTGTTGGGTGTTTTGGTACCTATTCCCACAACACCTCTACCGTTATTTGCATTTGTTTTTATAGCAGTAATAACACTGCCATCTTGTACATTAATCCAGTTAGTACCATTAGATAGTTGTAACCTGTTACTGTTGGTATTATAAATGACGAGGCCAGCAGGCGGTGAGGATATGGCGTTGCGTTGCGCATTTGTTAACCGCGGCGGTAAAAAGCCCTTTTTAACAGTTGCGTCGCCAGCAGTTACCTCTAGTATTGCTGATGGATCAGGTGTTTTGGTGCCTATGCCTACTTGGGCAAAGACTGCTGTCGTGATTAGCATAAAGGCTAATAAGATGGTTATTTTTTTCATTATTCTATGATTTTATCTTTATTTATTAAATACCTGTGCATTTTTATTACTCCATTTGTATAAGCTGGCTTCATTTTGAGCAGTTGATAAAACGTGCTTGCTAAAGCTATCTATTTAATTGGTGATTATTTTTTTAGATAACAACGCTATTAATCCTTTATACAACGTACAGCAATAGCTTGAATAGGATTATATCCAGCTATACTCGAACTACTGCTGTTAATTCTTAATATTTCTGGAATGTAACCTTCCTCAAATCCATCTTGTGAACTATTAAACGTCTGAAAATTTGCAGTACTAGACCAATATTGGCCTTCACCAACAGAATAAAATGATACGCCGGTGATAAATACACCAAATGTATCTGTCATCTTAAGTGGTGAGTTAAATGCAGCCTGACGTGCATCAGGTTGAAAAGAAGTGCTTAAAGCCTGAAACTCTGCTGTTACGGGTACACGATAGCCAGCAGGGCATGGGTTATTTACACCATTAACACCCTGCCATCGAGTATTCACAGTAGGGAATGGGAAAACCCAGTCTGCAATACCCCCACTTATTGCATCAGGTTCTGCAAGAAACAATCCATCCCATGGACCACTTTCAGTTGGAGTACTTGGGTATGAATCTTTCCATCGCAGGGAGGAAATTTTCTCATGTCCATCGGTAGCTCTTCCCCATTGATAAACATCTCCAGATGCTGCAAGATCATCTACTGCTGTGGGTAGGCGGGTTGCTCCCAGGTTGCGGTCTAGCCAGCATCTACCTAAATATTCTACAGGTTTGTAGACAAATCCGTCGTGAGTAAATTCAACAGGTTCGCCTGCACAAGCACCGGTGGTGACGGTAGGCGGTAGCAATGTATCGCATAAACTAACCCAACTAGCGTTATCCCTTGATTCTAGACAGCCAATGGTTGTATTAAAAATAATTAACCCTGGCGCTGGGTTACTTAGGGCGTTTCTTTGGGTGGTCGTTAACCTTGGTGGTAAAAAGCCCTTAGTGGTGCTGGATAGCTCTAAATGAGCGCTGGGGTGTGGTGTTTTAGTACCTATACCTACTTGAGCAAATGTCGCTGCGGTTGTTACTAGCGCGAGCGCTAGTGTGGTTAATGTCTTATTCATTTTACTTCATTTATTATTTGTTAGTGATATTTGTGCAAAGAGGCTCGTGCACCTCTTCATTGCTTTTATTTGTTTAGACTAATTACTTAGATTAAAAATTGTACTTGCCCTTTGCGCTTTATACCAGCATAGGATGTGATAACTTAGACCTATCTAGCCTACAACGCATTAAAAAAAAGTCTTTTTTTTGTCTTAGCAAATAATCGTTAAGTGGTGACAGGTGGAGGCAGA
Source organism: Nonlabens sp. (assembly GCA_036796335.1). Classification (GTDB taxonomy): domain Bacteria; phylum Bacteroidota; class Bacteroidia; order Flavobacteriales; family Flavobacteriaceae; genus Nonlabens. The sequence goes on along the minus strand of DAIRDE010000074.1, from coordinate 918 downwards.
CTAAAAAAGCGGTTATGTTTTTCTAACGGCGAGCGCTGGTTATAAAACGCTGTGGGAATAGGCATAGATATAAAATCGCCAGACACCGTAGAATTTTTGGTTGCTTTTTGGTGCGATAAACACTGATTTAAGAATCTAAAGCTGCTACTTGCACTGCAAGCGGTTACCGTTTGTGTAGACAAAATACACCCGTTATGGTGCGTACCAAAAGGCGATGTAACCATCTTTTTCACAGCATTACGGTGACCAGTAGTCACATCAATAAGCGCTTTAAACGTGTATTGCTTTTTAATGGGTTCTAAAACCGCGGGAGACTGGTATACCAAGTCTTCTGTAAAAACAAGTAAATTTATATTTGACAAAACGGTACCACTTTGTACAGAGAAAATAGGCATTTGCCTTTGCACAGTACCTGTTAATGATACCCCGTGTATCTTGTCAAGACCTACCACTACAACATGCTGATCGACATAAATAGATGAGTTGCCGCGTTGTGCATGAGTAACAACAGTCATTAACAGCGCGACGACTATCGCACCAATATCAAAAATCCCAAAAGACGCGCTGCGCCGTTTATAAGCACTATCAGGCGTCGCTTGCAATAGAATTCTTGAATCACTGGTAATTTCCACCACAAATTATTTTTTCAAATGTAGTTAAAATTTGTTAAAAAAAATATTTTTCAACATCTTTTTCACAATTCTCAATTCATGATAACATTTAGTTGTCCATATGGGTTGTCATGTGTTCGCTTTCGCGAAAGCGAACCCCCTACAAATCTCATTACATAATGAATGCGTTAGACTTATAAGGGGTCACATAAAAAAGTTGGGGAGAAGTGATATTTTTATCACAAAAAAGCAATGGACCTTTCCCTACTTTCCTATGTATTACCGTCAGGATTATTAGAACACTTTG
>DAIRDE010000073.1:7716-12079 GCA_036796335.1 Nonlabens sp. | reverse complement strand
GCGTAGAGAATGTTTTGGCGATTTTAGATAACTTGTTTATATACGCTACTTCCATCCCTTTTATAGCGCATATACAACAAATATACGTTGTATATGCGCTACGACCATAGCGCTTTATTTTTTTTAAAACAGCATACAACGCTTTCCATAAACCACAACCCCACCACTCAACCCACAAGGCTGCTGCTTTGCATGTTTTAAAAGCAACCATGATTTTTGGTAATAACAGCTGTTAGCGCTGGGCGCACACAATCACGCCACGTAGTATGACGTGAATTCGATGTAACAAATTTTTTAATGTATTGTTAAACAGGCTTTTGTCTTATTTACTACCTGTCTAGGGCGTTCTAGCTTAACCGTTTTGAATATAAAAAAGCTTAATCTGTAGGAGATTCACAAACTTGTGTGAGTATTTCTGCACTCCTCAGGGCTGCAATATGGAAACAAACCACAGGTCTTACCGCGCGCTCGTCGCACGCACGATATACGGGTAAAAAAAGGCAAACCAAAGAAATCCTGACCAGTCTTATTCATGCCCTAAAAAACAAAAACCTTACAATCTATTGATTGCAAGGTTTTTAGTGGAGTCGGAGAGATTCGAACTCTCGTCCAAACGAGCGACTCAATCGCTTTCTACATGTTTAGTTTCTATTTAATTTCAGTCATTGCACCGGTCAGAAACTACCAAAGCAACGCTTGGCTTCACTCGAGTTTCTCCCTACCATCAAAGCCCTGGTAAGAATAGATTTACTTTTACGAAATCCCATAATCGGCTGCCGTAAATCAAGGCGTCCGAGAGATTTCCTGCTTGTCCACCTGGTGGACCGAGGCACTATCCTACTGTAATTCGGATTATGCAGCTAGGGCGTAGTTATTCTCGCCGTTTAAAAAAGTTGAAAAATGAGATTTAAGAGCTGTTTCCCAGCGCTCTACATGCTTACAATTAACTCGGTCTCGCTGTCAATACCAGTCGACCCCATGTTGTAAAATCCTTGTTTACAGGCGATTTTGTTCCTTGTTTTCTTATAATAGCGCCGCGTCACGCACGACAACAGGCTATTTTTAAAACCGTGCAAATATACATAAAAGGGTGCACTGCCACCTGCAATTTAAACAAGATTTGTACCGTGTGTCGGGCAACGCACATGGGCAGCAGCAGCCATTTTAATGACGTTCTCCACGCCATGCGCAGCTTCTTATACATTTACTTCGTTTTATCGGCTCATTTTCTTACCTTGCTAGTTCCAAAAAAATTGAATGAAATTTGCCATAATTCAAGAACGCAAAAAACCCCTAGATCGCCGCGTTGTCTTTACCCCTGCCCAGTTGGCTGGTATGAATCTCGCTTTCGCGAAAGCGGAATTCCTAGTAGAATCTTCACCCATAAGAGTATTTCCTGACTCAGCATATCGTGCAAGCGGGATACAAGTTACCGAAAATATTACCGATGCCGACGTCTTTATAGGTGTTAAAGAAGTACCCATAGAACACCTAATCCCGGGTAAAAAATATTTTTTCTTTTCGCATACCATAAAAAAACAACCCTACAATCGGGCGCTCTTGCGTGCCATTCTAGATAAAAAAATTGCGTTGTACGACCACGAGACGATTGTAAATAAAAACGGTGCGCGTCTTATCGGTTTTGGCAGGTATGCAGGATTAGTAGGTGCTTATAACGGTTTTAGAGCGTTGGGTATGCGCGATAACTGTTTTGCGCTGCCGCAAGTAGCAACCCTGGCAAACCTAGAAGCGATGCAGCTAGAACTATTGCGCATTAAAAAGCAATTACCCCCGTTAAAAATTGTGATCACGGGCACGGGTAAAGTCGCGAGCGGTATTCGCGCAATCCTAGAACTGCTGCACATACACGAGGTAAAACCCAAAGAATTTCTACAACTAGGCCATTTTACAAACAAACAAATACTGTTTACCCAACTAGACGTGACAGACTACTACACACGCAAAGACGGTCACAAACCCACAAAAACCGAATGCTTTAACAACCCCGAGCTGCTTAAAAGTGATTTTATGAAATATGCCGCAGTGGCCGATATGCTTATCACCGGTCATTTTTATGGCAACAACGCACCCTACTTTTTTACCCGGGAAGATGCGCGCAACCCCGCGTTTAATATCAACCTTATCGCCGATGTAAGTTGTGACGTAAACGGCCCAATAGCGTCTACCCTGCAATCCAGCACAATAGAACAACCATTTTACGGCTATGACCCCGTCAACGAGTGTGTTGTGCCTTTTGACCAGCCCGGTTGTATTACCGTCATGGCGGTAGATAACCTGCCTTGCGAGTTGCCTGTAGATGCGAGTCAGGGATTTGGCGAGATGTTTTTAAAACACGTGATGCCTGCTTTTTTCAACAACGATAAAAAAAATATCCTAGCACGTGCACAAATTACAACCCACACAGGAACCCTAACTGAAAGATTTGCGTATCTACAAGACTACATAGATGGCGCAGACTCCTAAATTAGAATTCATGCCTTTTAAGATGAACAATAAACATTACCTAGTAGTAGCATTTTTTTGCCTTTTCCTGCAACAGTTGCATGCACAATTTAATCCAGCACTTATAGGAAACACAACCGCACAAGGAAATGATTGTTTTATCATCACGCCCAATATAAACAACCAGTCTGGCGCGATGTGGTCACCCGATCCTATAGACATGCGCAATGATTTTATCATAGAGTTTAGAATTTACCTAGGTACAAACGACGCAAACGGTGCCGACGGTCTCACCTTTGCCTTAAAAAACAACCCATCGCCTGTGATAGGCAATTTAGGCAGTGGCATGGGCTATGAAAATATTTTTAATTCCATCGCCGTAGAATTTGACACCTGGCAAAACGGCATTTTGCAAGACCCGTTTTTTGATCATATAGCGATTGTTTCTAACGGTAACAATTTTCATAATTCCGCATTCAATCTTGCAGGGCCGGTACAAGCATCGGCCACCTCGCAAAATGTAGAGGATGGGCTCGATCACGATGTGCGTATCGAGTGGGACGCAGCCACATTAACCATGAGTGTGTTTTTTGATTGTGTGTTAAGAGTTTCTCATACAGGTGATATTATTAATCAGCAATTAGCAGGGAGCAACTTTGCCTATTTTGGTTTTACAGGTTCAACCGGCGGCGCAGCAAACCTGCAACGCGTTTGTTTTGAATATATATCGTTTGTAGACGATTTTACCCTAGAAGATCAGGCCCTGTGTCTAGGCGACACCCTTACCACCGTAGATGCAACGGTGGCAAATGCCTTGGGATATGCGTGGACGCCTACAACAGGCGTGAGCAATCCCAACATTGCAAACCCTACATTTTCTCCCACAGTAACAACCACATACACGGTAGATATTACAAATCAATGTGGTAATAACATTCAAGAAACATTTACCATTAATGTATTTTCAGACACGCCGGTTGCTAACCCTGTGGCAGACCTCGCAGTTTGTGACGACAGTACAAACGATGGTGTAGAAACCTTTAATCTATCCCAATTTGACGCTACTGTTTTGGGTAGTCAAAACCCAGCATCCTTTACCATTACCTACCACAGCACACAAGCCCAAGCCGATGCTGAGACAAATCCACTTCCTGTAAATTATACCAACACACTTGCTTGCGAGCGCATCTATGCGCGCATACAACCCGTGGGCGGCTCACCTTGTTATGACACCACATCTTTTGAGTTATGTGTGAGTGTGCAAGCTGTGGCAAATCCTGTATCAATTTTCCGGGTTTGTGATGATGCTACTAATGACGGTATTGCCAGTTTTGACCTAAACACCAAAAACCCAGAAGTACTCGGTGCTCAAAATCCTGCTGGCTTTAATGTGGAATATTTCGCTTCGCAAGCCGATGCCGATTTAGGGACTGCGGGTGGTGCGACACCGCTTGCGTCGCCATTTGTTAGTGGCAACACGACTGTCTTTGTGCGGGTAGAACCTGTGGCAAATACTGCATGTTTTGATACAACGAGCTTTGATGTTGTGGTAGATGCGTTGCCTATTGCTGGTGTGGTTGCAAATTTGGCTCTTTGTGACGATGACACAAACGACGGTGTAGAGATTGTGGATTTATCGCAATTCAATGCCGCGGTTTTAAACGGACAAACAAATCCTGATTTTGTAATTACCTACCACAGCTCGCAAACTGCAGCCGATGCCGGGACGGGAGCCTTACCTACAAACTTTGCTGTAAATACGGGTACCACGACCATTTTTGCGCGTTTAGTAAGTGGTGTAAATACTACCTGTGCTGCAACAACGTCTGTTGATATTATTCTGAATGTGCAAGCTGTGGCAAATCCTGTATCAATTTTCCGGGTTTGTGATGATGCTACT
>DAIRDE010000073.1:0-7616 GCA_036796335.1 Nonlabens sp. | reverse complement strand
TGTGCAAGCTGTGGCAAATCCTGTATCAATTTTCCGGGTTTGTGATGATGCTACTAATGACGGTATTGCCAGTTTTGACCTAAACACCAAAAACCCAGAAGTACTCGGTGCTCAAAATCCTGCTGGCTTTAATGTGGAATATTTCGCTTCGCAAGCCGATGCCGATTTAGGGACTGCGGGTGGTGCGACACCGCTTGCGTCGCCATTTGTTAGTGGCAACACGACTGTCTTTGTGCGGGTAGAACCTGTGGCAAATACTGCATGTTTTGATACAACGAGCTTTGATGTTGTGGTAGATGCGTTGCCTATTGCTGGTGTGGTTGCAAATCAGCAAGGCTGCGACGACTCCAGCAATGACGGGGTTGCACAATTTGATTTTAGTAATTTAGATGCTTCTATTTTAAACGGTTTAAATCCTGCAAACTTTACGGTAACCTATCACCGCTCTCCAGCCGATGCTGCGAGTGGGACAAACGCAATTACTTTTCCGTTTACCAACACCGCGCGCAGACAAACCATTACTGCGAGATTAACAAATAATGACAATCCTGATTGCTTTGACACCTCGTCCTTTGTTATAGAAATTTTTGCCTTACCTGCTATCGCACCGCAAGAACCCATCACCGTTTGTGAAGGCGAAGAAGTGGTACTAGACGCTGGTGCCACATACAGCGGGTATTTGTGGTCAACGGGTGCGACTTCACGATCTATTACCGTAAACCAAAGTGGAGATTACAACCTGACCGTTTTTAACGCAAATGGCTGCGAAAACAGTATCACCATTACTGTACAAGCATCTGAACTTGCTGTCATAGAGCGCATTGTCGTTGAGCAGTTTCAAGTAAACACAAACCGCCTTACCGCGATAGTGGCTGGCAGTGGCCGTTATACCTATTCCCTAGATGATTTTGTCTACCAGGAAAGCCCACAGTTTGCTAATTTGTATCCAGGCACCTACACCATTTTTGTAAAAGACGAGTCTGGGTGCGGTACTGTATCTATGACTGCAACAATTATAGGTGGTCCTGCATATTTTACACCCAATCAAGATGGATATCATGACACGTGGCAAGTGATAGGTGGCGATACCTTACAAGGCGCAAAAATTTACATCTATGACAGGTTCGGTAAACTGTTAAAACAGCTAGACCCACTAGGTGCAGGATGGGATGGTACGTTTAACGGTGCACCTATGCCATCCAGCGATTATTGGTACACGGTCACCTTAAATGACGGCACCAGTTTTAGGGGGCATTTTGCGTTGAAAAGGTAGTCGCACGTTTGTTGACTAAATAGGCACAATGATAGCTGCTCGTTGTACCAGTGTATAAAAAATACGTACTGTTTATTTTAAGTAATCGGTGGTAGATGCGTTTGTGTATTTTAAAGAGTACGCTTTCGCGAAAGCGAACAAACCACAAACCAGCAGCACATCACGACGATTTTCTTAAACAGCCAACACCTGCTCGAGAGCGTACTTAGGCTTACTATCCACACGTTCAAATAATGTGTTTAAAGTCAATACATTAGGTACGTTGTCTAGCTTGCATAATACACTGACAACGGCACATAAACCATTAAATTGTAGGTCTTTATCGGTGGGGTTTTTGGGCTTTCTATGGTAGTGTCTTAAGGGCGTTTCATACCCGCACGCGTCTAGAAATGTTTTCTCGATAAGCAGCAATTCTGACGGCTTGTAGCCATTAAAAGATCGGCCTAGGTTTTCATGCAACTGTCCCAAATAATTCAACTTAACCGTGCCGTGGTCGTCGCTTAAATGTTTCCAAAAGTCCCTGCGGTCTAAAATCGTACCCACCGCACAACCCATGGCACATTCTGGTTGCAACTGATCGTTGTGAAACGCGTTGTACAATTTAGTCAGTGCTTGTTCGAGTCTAGAAGTCATGTCCTAAAGATAAAAATAAGATTATAAAAAACAACATGGGTAAAGTCGAAAAAATAAGGATGTCCTAACGCAAGGGCGATGCAAAGCGGCGCAGTCTTATGTGTTTTTGAGAAATATAAATCAAAAACATCTTCTAATTTAAGGTATGTTACGGCGCATGGACGTTTATTCGGGTACATGCGTTTAAGTTTGCTATATTACCGAAGAATTTATAATCTTAATTTCAGAAAGCCATGCGAAGTCTCTATAAATCATTTTAAACCACAGAACGATGCTTTAAGAAAGTTAAAAAATTTATTGCCCCTATTTTTAAACAAAAAACCACTTTACCACCTTAAATTTTTATCAAGTGCTATGAAAAACGGCATATTCACCTTTATAATTTTAAGCCTTTTTGCATGTGCGAGTAAGTCCCAGACGACCTTGCCTATTTACAAAGACAAAAACACACCCATAGAAGACCGTATCGAGAACCTTCTAAGTTTAATGACCCTGGATGAAAAAATAAAACAAATGAATCAGTGGACCTATGGCGACAATGCAAATCCCAACAATATTGAGGATAAAATGCGCGAGATAAGTCCCGAAATAGGTTCGCTAATTTACCGAAGCCCTAACCCAGCCTACCGCAACCAGATACAGAAAAAAGCAATGGAAAACTCGAGACTGGGTATTCCTATTATTTTTGGTTTTGATATCATTCATGGTTACCGCACGGTTTTTCCTATACCGCTAGGTCAGGCTTGTTCCTGGAATCGCGAGTTGGTAAAAGAATCTTCGAGAATAGCAGCAAAAGAAGGCTGGCTGTCGGGGTTGGACTGGACCTTCTCGCCCATGCTCGATGTGGCAAGGGACTCTCGTTGGGGTCGCGTTTCTGAGGGCTATGGTGAAGATTCTTATGCAAATGCGCAATTTGCCATCGCCGCAGTACAGGGCTACCAGGGCACTGACCTGTCAGCAAAATATACCATCGCCGCTTGCTTAAAGCATTACATAGGCTACAGCCTGTCCGAGGGTGGTCGCGATTACCGCTACAGCGATGTGTCAGACCAAACGCTTTGGGAAACCTTGATGCCCCCCTTTGAAGCGGGTATTAACGCCGGTGCAGCCACCGTTATGAGCGGTTTTAACGATATATCTGGAGTGCCAGCCACCGCAAATTACTACACCCTTACCGAGGTTTTAAAAAATAAATGGGGTCACGATGGCTTTGTAGTATCTGACTGGGGATCGGTTAAAAACCTCGTGACACAGGGCGTTGCAAAAGATCATGCTGCCGCAGCACAAAAAGCCCTTATGGCAGGCATAGCGATGGACATGGTGGACAATGCTTATATAGACCACCTACCTGCATTAGTAGCATCTGGCAAAGTGCCTGTGAGCGCGATAGACGATGCGGTGCGACGCATATTGCGGGTAAAAATGAGATTGGGCCTGTTTGAAAATCCGTATGTGGACGAGCTTCCCGAATCTGAGCGTTACTTGTTACCCGAATACCTCGAAACAGCCGAAAAACTGGCCGCAGAATCCATGGTGCTGCTTAAAAATGAAAATGCCACATTACCCATCACCTCAAAATACAAAAGTCTGGCTGTTATAGGTCCTATGGCAAAAGATTCTGTTCACATCATGGGTTTTTGGGAAGGTATGGGCAGGCCTGAGGATGTACAAACGATTTATGAAGGACTAGAAAAAGAATTTAACGACAGGGCTACACTTAATTATGCACAAGGCTGCGATTATGACGGTGACGACACAAGTGGTTTTAGTGATGCCATTAAAGCCGCAAATGCATCAGATGCCGTGCTTGTTTTTCTAGGTGAAAAGAGAAACTGGAGCGGCGAGAACGGCTCGCGATCCACCATAGCCTTGCCCAAAATACAAGAAGATCTAGTCGCCGCGCTGCAACAAACTGGCAAACCTATTATCCTGATGCTTTCTAGCGGTCGTCCTCTAGAACTTATACGATTAAACACGATGGCACAGGCGATTGTTGCAATCTGGCAACCTGGCACCGCAGCAGGTCCTGCCGTTGCGGGCATAGTGTCTGGGCGTCATAACCCGTCAGGAAAATTGTCTATTACCTTCCCGCAAACCACTGGGCAATTACCCATGTATTACAACATGCGGGAGTCTGCAAGGCCGCGCTCTGGGCATTATCAGGACATTCCTCGCGAGCCCATGTATTGGTTTGGTTACGGGCTTAGTTATACAACTTTTAATTACGGTAAAGTAACATTGTCGGCGCAAAAAATAAAAAGAAGCGAAAAACTTATCGCGCAGGTCGAGGTTACAAATACGGGCAACCGCGCTGGTCAAGAAACCGTTTTGTGGTTTATAAAAGACCCAGTTGCAACGATTTCTAGACCGGTAAAAGAATTGCAATATTTTGATAAAAAGATGATAAACGCGGGCCAAAAGGTTACCTATCGCTGGGAAATAGACCCCATGCGCGACCTTAGCTATGTAGACAGTCGCGGTAATAAACACTTGGAATCAGGAGATTACTTTGTGATTGTCAATGACCAAAAGATAAAATTTGAGCTGGTAGACTAATAAGCAGTTTGTGTGGAACGCGCGCTCTTCGTATTTCGCTTTCGCGAAAGCGAACCGAATAAAATAAATACTTAAATACCTATGAATTATCAAGCAAACGAAAACAGATACGAGAACATGACCTACCGCCGTTGCGGGCAAAGCGGCATACAATTACCCCTGATATCGCTGGGGCTTTGGCACAACTTCGGTGGTGTAGATGTCTATGAAAATGCACGAAAAATGGTGCTGCGAGCCTTTGATTTGGGAATCACGCATTTTGACCTAGCAAACAATTATGGCCCACCACCCGGTTCTACCGAAGAGAATTTTGGAAAAATCTTAAAAAACGATTTAAAAGCTTACCGCGACGAGCTTATCATTACCTCTAAGGCTGGATGGGGCATGTGGCCGGGACCTTATGGAGATTTAGGCTCGCGCAAATATTTAATAGCCAGCTGTGACCAAAGCCTAAAACGTATGGCATTAGACTATGTGGATGTTTTTTACAGCCACCGTCCAGACCCCAATACGCCTGTAGAAGAGACCATGATGGCGCTGGACCACATCGTGCGCTCGGGAAAAGCACTGTATGCTGGCATATCGTCCTACAGTCCAGTGGAGTCGCAAAAAGCCTTTGACATTTTAAAAGAATTGGGTACACCGTGCCTGGTACACCAGCCGTCGTACAGCATGTTTAACCGCTGGGTAGAAGACAGCTTGCTAGACGTTTTAGAACAAAACAGCGTGGGCTGTGTTGTTTTTAGCCCGCTATTTCAAGGCTTGTTAACTGATAAATACATTCATGGCATTCCACAGGGTTCGAGAGCTTCTAAACCCAACAGCTTTTTATCTACCGCCGATATTAACGAACGTACAATTGCCAAAGTAAAAGCGCTGCAAGTGATTGCCCAAAATCGCGGTCAAAAAATGTCGCAACTCGCACTGGCATGGGTGCTGCGGGACCCACGCATCACCTCGGTCATAATAGGCGCTAGTAAGGTGTCGCACATAGAAGACGCTGTGGGAATTCAACAAAACCTACACTTGACAAACGAGGAACTACTGGCGATAGAGGCAATTTTAAGAAGTTAGCAATCACGGCCTAGATAAGAAATAGCCACAGCCTGTGTAACTAAGGTTACTTACCGCCTATCTTTATACAAGTAATTTTGTTTAAAACACACAGGTTCTTATTGGTGTGCTTTAAATTAATGTATTTAATCATGATTCAAGAGTTAAGAAATAGTTATGGCGGTGTGTTTGAAGAATCACTGCTGCAAGAAATTGCACAAGTTGGCATTTATAAAGAATTTATAGAAGGTGAGAAAATCATGGAAATAGGTTCTTATGTAAAAGGAATGCCCCTACTCCTTTCGGGTGCTATAAAAGTGTTGCGCGAGGACAAAAATGGTGACGAACTCCTGCTCTATTACCTAGAAAGAGGAGATACCTGCTCCATGACCATGACCTGTTGTATGGGACAAACAAAAAGCGAAATACGCGCCATCGCCGAGACAGACGCCGCCATCATGATGATTCCCATTCAAAAAATGGAATTATGGACCTCAACTTACAAAACGTGGAGAAACTTTGTTTTTGAGAGCTACCACAACAGGCTTAACGAGATGCTGCAAACCCTAGATAGCATTGCTTTTAACAATATGGACGAGCGTTTGCTAGGTTACTTAAAAGAAAAAGCGCGTATCAATAATGATAACATCTTAAAAAATACACACCAAGAAATTGCCGACGAGTTGCACAGTTCGCGAGTAGTAATATCCAGACTACTTAAAAAACTTGAAAACATGGGGAGTATAAGACTGCACAGGAATTACATCCAAATCATAAAATTATAAGGCTGTGTAACCTAGGTTACTCCTAAAAACGAGTAGCGGCTGTAATTTTGACCCATATTAAAAAACAAAGAATATGGAAATTTTAGAGCTGTTGGGTTATGTAAGTGCACTCATCATAGGTATTTCGCTAGGGCTTATAGGCGGTGGTGGTTCTATACTGGCTGTGCCTGTGCTTGCCTATTTGTTTTCGGTTAATGAAAAAGTAGCAACCGCCTATTCCCTTTTTATTGTAGGTGCTAGTGCCCTAGTAGGTGGGGTGCAGCAACATCTTAAAGGCTTTGTGGACTGGCGTACCGCGCTTGTTTTTGGAGCACCCGCAATTGCAGGCGTTACCGCAGTGAGAAAATATGTCGTCCCTGCCTTGCCCGATGTGCTGTATAGTACAGACAGCTTTGAGTTTACACGACGCATGGCCATGTTTGGTTTATTTGCCTTGTTAATGATCCCGGCTGCAATCAGCATGTTGAAAAAACAACAAGAAAAAGTACAAAAAGGCGATGGTAAAGTCACCTATAACTACCCGCTGATTCTTGCCGAAGGTTTACTCGTAGGTGGTATCACAGGACTAATAGGTGCCGGTGGTGGATTTTTAATTATTCCCGCGCTGGTCATACTTGCAAACGTAGAGATGAAAGTAGCCGTAGGGACCTCGTTAATCATAATCGCTTTTAAGTCATTGTTGGGCTTTTTCTTTGGCGACGCACTTACCATGGACATCGATTGGTTGTTTCTATCGATATTCACCAGTTTATCGTTTATCGGAATATTTATAGGAAGCTATTTAAGCAACTTTATAGACGGTAATAAACTTAAAAAAGGTTTTGGATATTTCATCATCGTCATGGCCGTATTTATTTTTTACATGGAATTCTTTGTGGAGCAATAGCCATCCATTTAAAATTTGGCAAATTTCCTTGGCGGCATCTTTATAAACTGTTTGTTGTAAATAGTGCCTGTTTTATCTACTTTTTATTATGGCTGTTTCGCTTTCGCGAAAGCGAGATAAATACAAAGCGCTAACGCTACGATCAATTTTTTAACAAGTTAAGCCACATTTGATTTCCACAGATTTACCATTAAAAAAATCAGGAAATAGAAACAAAACCGAAACCGTAGTTTCCCCACCCTTGAGGGTCGGGGAACGCTAATAAAACCAAAACCGCAGTTTGCGCACCCTTCAGGGTTGGGGAACGGAAACGTAGATAAAGTTTTTTACACAACCCGAAACCTTTGCCCCAGCCCTAAAGGGTGAGGTTTCTAACATGAAATAAATAAGGGCTTTTGTTTCCGCACCCTTCAGGGTTGGGGAACGGAAA
>DAIRDE010000072.1:0-12196 GCA_036796335.1 Nonlabens sp. | reverse complement strand
CCTCTTTAGAATGGAGAAACTTTTTGCTTAATCCCCAGATATTTTACGTGAGCCCATAATTCACCTATTGATGTCCGTAATTCTTGTACACATTTACGATGTCTGGATTTTAAAGTTCCTTCAGGAATTTCTAAATCTTGTGCAGCATCTTTAAATGTAAATCCTTTGAAGAAAATAAGGTCTATCACTTGGATACACATGGGTTGCAACTTTTTAACCCAATTCATGATTCCTAGGCTGTCTGTTTGTACTTCCATCTCACTCGTACTGTCTTCGGGTATATTTACGAAATAATCGCGTGAAAGGTTTAAACTTTCATTTTTATGTGTCTTAGAACGTAAATGATCGATAGCTGCATTGCGAGATATGTTGAGTGCCCAAGTAAAAAAACGTCCTTGATCGGCATCATAGGACCCAGCATTTTTCTAAATTTTCATAAAGACATCCTGCAAAATTTCGGCAGCAATATCTTCATTTTTAACGACATTGTAAATAACGCCTAACAGTGCTTTGTGATACCGTTCATAAATTCTAGAAAAAGCCATCTCGTTGCCTTCTTGCATGCGCAGTATGAGTAAGTCTGGTTGTTTGTTCATAAATATCCTAGATTGTAACTATTAAAATAAGAAACCTGAAATTGTATTTCAGGTTTTGAGTTGTCGTTTAAAGAATCTTTTGTTTACTCAATCACACCGCAAGCGACACGTCCACCAGCATTGCCAGTGGGTTGTGTGCTGTAGTCGTCGGCATCTGCATGAACAATAAATGATTTTCCTTTAAGATTTTTAGTATCGTCGTCACATCCCAAACACCATTGGTCTGTAGAAAATGTAAGCGTTGCTTTACCATCAGCACTTGCCACTAAGTTACCTATATCGCCTGCGTGATGCATGTCGTCACCCCATTTACCGTGATTTTCTTCTTTAGGATTCCAGTGGCCACCAGCACTACTGCCGTCTTCACTGCTGCAATCACCTACCTGGTGTACGTGGATAGCATGATCTCCTGGGGTTAACCCATTTAAATCTACAACCATATTCACCTCGTCATTGTTTTGAGTTAGGGTAATGGTTCCTGTAACATTGCTACCACTTTTTGCGTTCATGGTGACTGTAATGGTCTCACTAGTTGCATCGTTTGTTTTTTCTGTTTCTGTGAGATCGGTTATTTTTTCTTCGGCTTCTTTGTTTTTACAAGATGTAGTTCCTGCTATCAACACGAGGCACACCATTGCGATTGCTACTTTTTTCATAAAATCTAAATATTTAATTATTTTCTAAAGTTACACTATTTAAGCCAAAACGCCTTACAACAGTTTCTCAAATTTAAAAGGATCTGTATTTCCTCGTTTTAAATTCTCCATGATATTTAAGGCAATGTCCACTCGTTTTTGAGAATCCCTTACATTATAAACCATAAAAATAATATTGCGCTGCTTGCCTGGAAGTAATTTTTCAAACAACTCATAAGCTTCATAATCACTTAGTAAAACAGCTTCCAGTTCTTCGGTCATGGGTGCTTGATACTTGCTAGTATCTTCATGCATACGTACCTGCAAAGTGTCACCAGTAACTGCCTGTAGTGTTTTTTGATTTGCTTTACTAAACATCAGATAAACGATTTCTTTACGTTTTGCAACACCAGCATATAAAATCACTTCATTACCTTTAAAACCTACCGTTGCTACAACACGCTTTATCTTATATTGCGCTAATTGTGAAGCAATATCAGCAGGTAGGAGCAAGGCACCCATCCACCCATCGTGAGATAATGTTGCTTCAAAAGTAAAGACCGAATTTTTCAAAACTTGTGTTCAATCTGCATTTAAACTACTTCTTATTCCCTAGTTCCACATTTTTACATCCACCTGCTTCATCTTCTCAACAAACGGAGTCCAGTATTCGGTTAACCAGGCTGTAGTTGTTGCAATCCCTTTTTGGGCAAATGATGCTGCTTGTTCATATAGCTGCGACTCGGTACCTGTTTGTGGTCCTTGACGACTTTGTATGTACCTCGATGCCTTACTAACACGATTTAATATCGTTACGTCATTGGTGCTTGTGATTCCTTGACGATCATCTTCTTTGCCAAAATACAAATCCTGTTGTGCCGTTATTCCTTTAATAATGGCCTCGGTTTGCTTAATTTCTTCTTTGTAAAGTTCTTTATCCTTAGTAGTCAGCAAGTTTTTAAAGTCTTGTGCCATTTTTTTGTTTTTCCCCAGTATGGTGGTGGTTTGTTCTATCGTGGCGATTAAATCTTGTAATTTTTTAGTTGCTACATATTTTGCAGTACGGTCGGCATCGCTCATCTCGTCTATTCTTGGGTCTTCGGCTACTACTATAAAGGTCTCGCTTGTGATATTGCCATAGTGCAGGACTGCTTTATAGGTTCCAGGCAGCACATCTGCGCCACCGCGTTCTCTTCGGTTTTTTTCCTCGCGGTAGTTTCTAGATGGATAGTCCACGCCTTTTTCATCGAGTCCCCAAGACCAGGAATACACCCCTTTTTCTTTAGGTACCTTGCTATCTAGCGTTCTTATAAGTTCATTGCCTTTATAGATTTTTAGAAATAGGGTATCTATTTTGGTCGTGTCGCCTTTTGCTTTTAGATCTTTGTCAAAGAAATATTTGAAGCGGGCGTTACTGCTTCTGTTTTCACCGTTATACATCGCATCAGCACCAAATCTGCTTCCGGTAGGTTGCTGGTATCGAGCATGGTATGCAGTAGGTGGTTCATAAAGTTTGATGGGTTGTGTGTAGTTCGCTTTCGCGGAAGCGATATCTCTTAAAGGCCTAATATCATCCAACACCCAGGCTGCACGACCAAAGGTTCCTATAATTAAATCATCCTCACGCGGATGAATCACAAGATCATTCACAGGCACCGTAGGAAATCCATTGGTGTATTTTACCCAATCGCCACCTGCATTAATGCTTACATACAAGCCGTCGTCAGTACCTAGAAAGAGGAGATTATTTTCTTTAGGATCTTCTATAATGGAAAGTGCAAAACTTTTTACATCCTTGTTACTTACAATGCGTTCCCATGTTTTACCATAATTTGTTGTGCGGTAGGCATAGGATTCAAAATTAAATCTGCGGTAATCATTAGCAACCAGCAGGGCATGACCTTTTTTGGAGGTAGATGCTTTTATTTGCGGTATCCACGATCCTGCAGGAAGATCTTTTAAGCCTTTAGAAATATCGGTCCAGGTGTTACCACCATCTTTAGTAACATGCACACGACCGTCGTCGGTACCTACGTAAATCACATCTTGTTCGGCTGGACTGGGTTCTATCGCTAGAATGGTCGTGTGATTTTCGGCCCCTGTGGCGTCCATAGTAAGACCGCCAGACTCTGTTTGTTTTTGTTTTTCAGGGTCGTTTGTTGTTAAATCTGGGCTTATCACTTTCCAGGTTAGGCCTTTATCGGTGGATTTGTGCACAAACTGGCTACCAAAGTATATGGTGCTGCTGTTAAATGGGTCAATATTAATGGCGGCATTCCAGTTAAAACGCAAATTTACCGTAGGGTCTGGATGGGTAGGCTGTATACCGTAGTTATTGCCCGTTTCCCAGTCATATCGCGACACGCTGCCCTCTTGTGACATGGTGTAGCCAAACCTGTTATTGGTAGGGTCGGGAATAACATCGAACCCGTCGCCAAAACTTATCTCTTGCCAATAGGAATTTCTTATTCCTTGTGCACGCCATACATAAGCAGGACCGCGCCAGCTACCGTTATCTTGCATACCGCCATAAACGTTGTACGGGATTTCCATATCTACATTAACATGGTAAAATTGTGCTACAGGAATGTTGCCTATAAATCGCCAGCTTGCGCCGCGGTCACGAGAGATATTAAGTCCACCGTCGTTACCATTGACGATAAACTTGCCGTTTTTAGGGTGAATAAACCACGCATGGTGGTCGGGATGTACGCCATTATCGACACCATAGGCTGGCATGACCTCGTTAAAACTTTTTCCACCATCGTCTGACACGTTTACATAGGTAAATACGGTATACACCCGATTTTCATTTTGTGGATCCACATAAATCTCTGAGTAATAAAATGGACGGTTGCCTATATCGCCTTTATCGTTTACTTTTTTCCAATTGGCACCGCCGTCTGTAGATCTATAAAGTGCATTTTTTTTTGCCTCGACAAGCGCATAAACCACAGTCGGGTCACTGGCAGCAATAGCTACACCTATACGGCCTAAATCGCCCTCGGGAAGACCTTCTTTTGACGTTACTTTTGTCCAATTATCGCCACCGTCATACGTGATGTAAAGTCCCGAACCCGCACCGCCAGACTTAAAAAACCATGGATCGCGTTTGTGCTCCCACATCGCAGCGATAAGTTTATTAGGGTTTGTCGGGTCCATAACCAAATCTGCGGCACCCGATAAGTTGTTTGTAAACAGCACTTTATTCCATGTTTTACCACCATCAACGGTTTTAAAAACACCACGTTCTGGATGCTCGCCCCAGGGCGAACCTATGGCAGCTGCATACACCACCTGTGGGTTTGTAGGGTCTATGACCACCCGATGTATGTGTCTGGTTTTTTCTAGCCCCATCAATTTCCAGTTTTTACCGCCGTCGACCGATTTGTAAATACCATAACCGCCATTTAAGGAATTACGCGGGTTTCCCTCGCCAGTGCCTACCCATATCACGCTGGGATTCGATTGTTGTATTGCAACGGCGCCTATAGATGCGGTCACTTCTTTGTCAAAAATAGGTTCCCATTTAATGCCGCCGCCCTCGCTCTTCCACAATCCGCCGCTAGCAGTGCCTGCATAAATAATTTCTGGGTTTGCGTGCACCACGTCAATAGCGGTTACGCGGCCCGACATACCGCCTGGACCTATATTGCGCGGCTCTAAGTTTTTAACTAATTCTAGATCTAGTTTTTGGGAAAATAGCAGTGCAGGCATTACAAGCAAGCACAAAATTGTCATTTTTTTCATGTATGGGTTTTTACAGGTCTAAAGATAGGAAGTAAAATTTAGAAACGCTTTTATTTCGCTTTCGCGAAAGCGAAATATTTAAAAGCCTAAGTACATGTTTAGAGCATGTATTAGGTAATATTTAACGTGTTTACTTCTTTTTTCTCGCGCTAAGATTTTGTTGGAAGAGAGGTTAGTAATTTAAATAGCTGGTCTATAAGCTTTAGAATTTCTCTTAACCGGCATTTCTCATGATTCAAACTTCAGACATTTATTGTATTTTGATGATTGAAATCAGTTTTAAAATCACACGTATGAAATTTTTATTTTTATTAACCACACTGGCGATGACACTAACGTGGAATGGGGTAGCTCAAGTCAAAAATCCAGTAATTTAAAGCATCATTAAAGAAGCTAACGAAAACTCACAATTAGAAAAATTAGGTCACGAAATGATGGACCTTATCGGACCCAGGTTAGTCGGTTCACCGCAAATGCTTAATGCGCACAATTGGGCCGTTAACACGTTTAAATCTTGGGGAGTTGATGCTAAAAATGAACAATATGGCGAATGGCGCGGCTGGGAGCGCGGTATCACACATATAGATATGATTTCACCTCGCGTGCAGTCCTTAATAGGTACCCAGTTAGCTTGGAGCCCAAGCACAGGTAGTAAAGGTGTTACTGCTGATATTATAATCATGCCTGAAAACATAAAAGATAGTATATCATTTAAGTCTTGGATGACTAACGTTAAAGGGAAATTTGTATTAGTGTCTATGAAAGAACCGACGGGTCGTCCAGATTATAATTGGGAGGAGTTTGCTACCAAAGAGTCTTTTCAAAAAATGAAAGATGAAAGAGCAGCACAAACTAAAGAATGGACAGCAAACATAGGACGCTCTGGTTATAATACACGCACTATTATAGAGGCTCTAGAAAAAGCTGGTGCAGCTGGTATTGTGTCAAGTTACTGGTCAAAAGGATTTGGGGTTAATAAAATTTTTAGTGCACGTACCAAAAAAATACCTACCATAGATTTAGAATTAGAGGACTACACAATGCTTTACCGTCTAACCGAATCAGGTAATACACCAAAATTAAAAGTTGTTGCGATGTCTAAAGAGCTAGGTCGTGTACCTACTTTTAATACCATTGCCGAAATAAAAGGTTCAGAAAAACCGGAAGAGTATGTAATCCTTTCTGCACATTTTGATTCTTGGGATGGTGGAACAGGCGCGACAGATAATGGGACAGGTTCCCTAGTGATGATGGAAGCCATGCGTTTACTTAAAAAATATTATCCAAACCCAAAACGCACTATTATGGTGGGACTTTGGGGTAGTGAAGAACAAGGATTGAATGGTTCTCGCGCGTTTGTTGAAGATCATCTAGAAATTATAAAAAACATGCAAGTGGTATTTAATCAAGATAATGGAACAGGTCGTGTGATTAATATTTCTGGAGCAGGTTACTTATATGCCTATGATTATTTAACTGACTGGCTGTCGGCAGTACCGCGAGATATAACGCAACATATCGAGACAAAATTTCCAGGTAGTCCTAGTTCTGGTGGTTCAGATAACGCGTCTTTTGTGGCTGCTGGTGCGCCTTCTTTTAATTTAAGTGCATTAAACTGGTCCTATGGCACGTATACGTGGCATACAAATAGAGACACTTATGATAAAATTGTTTTTGATGATGTTAGAAATAATGCAATTCTTACAGCTATTCTAGCATACAAAGCATCTGAGGATGAAGATAAGGCTTCACGAGAAAAAATAGTTTTGCCAGTTAACGATAGAACCGGGGAGCAAATGACTTGGCCAACACCGCGTTCACCCCAGCGTGATGGAGGTAAAGACTAAACAGACTTTCTTTTTTAGAATGGGAGCCTTAAGACGGGATTCGTTTTAAGGCTTTACTTTTTTTAAAAACGCCATGCCTATTTAGGCTATACGATAAATTGAAGTTCACTTTAAACATGCCTAATGTCGGGCTGCTAGAATTGATATAAAGACGATTATTTTCTTTTTATTAATCCTTGGCTACATGTTTATTGAATTAGAAGAATTTAGTCAAAAACACCTTCTTTCCACATCTCGTTTCCTAAGGGTTTAAGAGCCGTACTGCTGCTAATTTCTTTATAACGAGGGTTTAGTGATGATGTGCCTAAACGGCTGCCATTTTGTAAGATATCGTCTAGACAGGCGCGCAAAAGACGTTCGGTCGGGTCACCTAAAACGCCTAGATTTTCAAAGTTTTCATTCAAAGTAATATCGGGTGGTAATCCGTCAAAATAATCGGTCACGCCGGCACTGTTAATGCTTTTTAAAATAAGCGGTTGCAGGGCATAACGGTGCGCTGGGTTTGCTCCTGTTCTTGTAAAATTAGGGCTGTCATATAAGGTAACACTTGCTTGAAATTTCCCAATGGTTGTTCCACCCACTTGTATAACATCTATATAGGGATCTAAACCATTAATAACCAGTTCGCTGGCGCTTGCCGTGCTGGATGTGGTGATTATATGGACTTTATTTAAACCTAGGGATGATAGGGCAGTGCCGCTGCTCGTTGTGTTTCTAAAAAAGTTTGTTAATCTCGCGGGGTCGTTATCCAGAAATTGCTGCTGTATCTCGGGATTCCACTGGTCTACAGAAAACACATCGCTGGTGGGATTGCCTGTTATAAGACTTGCCAGAATTACCGCACTGTTGACTGATCCCCCACCGTTGTATCTTAAATCCAGAACTAAATGCGTTATTCCAGCCGCTCTAAATGTATTAAATGCATTGTTTAAAGATTCATCAAATGGTGATAAAAAGCTGTTGTACATAAGATATCCTACCCGATTAGGGCCTTCTTGAATGACCCTGGCAACGTGAATGGGATCTTCTTGAAGAAATGATTTTGTAAGTGTAACTGTTTGACCGTTAAGGGTAGGCACGCCATTTGACAAATCGGCAAGACCTAGTGTGTAGGTCGCTGGGTTTAATAATGCCCGAAAATTACTGCGCGTGAGTTGTACACCGTTTACGGTGCTAAATACAATACCCCGTGCGAGACCCTGCTGGTCGGCATTAGAATTGGGCAGTACATATCGCACATAACCGAATATATTTGTACTACTGCCATTAACAGCCACTAAACCGAATTCCATCCCGTTGCTTTGTCCCTGACCAGAAAGTTGTTGTTCTAGTAACACATAATCACTAACGATAACACTAAAACGATCGGTACGTGGTCTGTCGAAAATAAGGCTTTCAAAAAACTCCTCGGCAGTTGGGAATTGTTGGTGGAACGACTCTAAATCTGCAAATGTTGCAAAGCGGTCGTTTGCAAGTATAGGCACGTTGGGTTTATACAAATAAAAAGCATTCATTGCTCTGTAAACAAAGTTTTTAACGATTGTAGGGCTGGCAAAAACATCGTCATTATCTTTAAAACAACCTACAGCCACTATACCTATTAAAAGGAATAAACAGGCGCGCTTTATATATTTTATCATGTAAAAAGGCATTTATAAAAGTCTAAAGGTATTAAATAATTAGTTGCGTTTTTCTACAAAAATGTCATAGAAACTGCAAATTGGTTTAAATTTAAGAAAGAAAATTTGTAACAACCGTGTTACACACTCGTCATGATAAGATAAACCAGTACATGAATCACAACCAGTTTATAGAAACGTTTACACCGGTACAACTTAAAATGTATCAGTTAGCTTGTCGTTTACTGGTTTCACGTGAGGAAGCAGCAGATGCTGTACAAGAAGTCATGGCGCGTTTGTGGGAAAAACGTGACAAACTCGATGAGGTATATAATAAGGACGCATATGCGATGCAAATGGTCAAAAACTATGCGCTGGACAGGCTAAAAAGCAAACAAGCAAGTCATTTAACCATCGTGCATAGTAATTATGACAATGGACAACGCAATGCACAAGAAGAACTAGAAAGAGTGTCGCAAGTGCAACTGGTTCAAAAAATGATTAATAGTTTACCAGAAAATTACAAGACCATTTTGCAACTGCGCGACATACAAGAATACGATTTTGAGGCGATAGAACATATCATGGACATGAAACCCACAGCGGTGCGCGTTACCCTAAGTAGGGCGCGTAAAATGCTCAAAGAACAACTAGAAAAACAATTTAAAACAGAAATAGCATGAATGAGCTGTTAGAAAAATATTGGGAAGGGACAACAACCCTAGAAGAGGAGCAGCGGCTTAAACGCTACTTTGCCTCGGGTAATATAGATACCGCCCACGAGATTTATAAACCCATTTTTAGTGCGTTTGCCCTTGAAAAAGAAGCATCTGTTCCATTTGACGCATTTGCAAACGTGCCATATGGTGCAGTAAAAAAGGATCCTAAGAAAACCATTTTCAATAGTGTACAACCTGTTAACTGGAAATCCCTTGCAATGGCTGCTAGTATTGTCGCGGTTATCGTTTTAGGCGCCGTTTATCAAGAATATCACATGCCTAAAAAAGACCTAGGAACCTATAAAACACCCGAAGAGGCCTATGAAGCAACCCTAGGTGCCTTGCAATTGATGGGTACAAAAATTAACCAAAATAAAACAAACCTGCAAGAACCTATGCAAACACTGCAACTTAAAAAGAAAGCCATCATTCATGGTGAAGCCCTTAGAAATACTATAGACTCTTTAGAAAACGACAACAACAACAATAAATAAAAACAAAAAAATGAAAAATATACTTTACATCGCAGCCATTGTATTCACCGTGAATAACGCCGTTGCACAAGATTTTAATAAAATAGGAAATCTTAAAAACATGAGTGAGACCGTCGTTACTGGCGAGATGTTTAAACTTATCGCAAATATTGATCTGGACTCAAAAGATCCAGCCATGAAGGAAATGAAATCTATGATTGACAAACTTACCGAAGTGCGCGTTTACAAAACAAGCAATACCGACAGTGCGTCAAAAATGAAAGGCTATGTAGATGGGTACGTAAAAAGCGCCAGTTTATCGCAATTAATGTACTCTAAAGAAGATGGCGAGCTGTTCTCTTTTTACGTTAAAAAGGGAAATACCGATAAAAAAATACGCAACCTCGTGATGTTTATTAATGAAGGAAATAAAAAGGGAGCCGAGTCTGTCTTTATGGTGATATCAGGCGACCTAGACCTGGATCAGGTTTCTAAAATTACTAAATACATGAACGTACCCGGACAGGCCGAAATAGAAAAAGCAACCAAAACTAAATAGGTCCAAGTCATTCATAAAACCACACCACCATGACTAAACTTCTCATAAAAATAATGCTAATAACACTTGCAGCAGTCACCATGTTAGTGTCCTGTAGTGGCAAGCCTACATTGCAAAGTTACTTTTTAGAAAAACAGGACAAGCCAGGTTTTTATATACAATCGATACCTAAAAGTATTTTAGGACTAAAGACCGATGAATTATCTGCTGATTCTAAAAAGGCTTTTGAATCTATTAACAAAGTGAATGTATTGTTTTACCCTAAAAACGATAACAACAAAGCGACATTTACTGCAGAAACTAGAAAGCTGGATGCTATTTTAACAAACGAGGATTACAAGATACTCATGTCTCACAGCGCCGACAATGCAAAAATGCGTTTGCTGTACGACGGCTCACAAAAAGCTATAGACGAGGTTATTGTGTTTGGCAGCAGTGAAGAAATGGGGCTAGGTGTCGCTCGAATTATGGGTAAGAATATGGAAATAAGCAGTATCGTGAAGCTTATGAACGAAATGGATATGACTGGTGCAAACACGGGTGCATTGCAAAAAATATTCAACGCAATTCCCGTAAATAAAAATAAATCCTAGCGTTTAGAAACATTGTTTTAAAAAATTCAAAGCACCTTGTCCTCGCGATAAGGTGTTCTTTTTTAGGCACCTATTTTCCGCTTAAAACTGTGTAGAATGTCCCTATATTTGCAAACTTTTTGAAAGCAGTAGGCGAGTAGGGATTACGCTTTCGCGAAAGCGAACTAAACACAAAAACCAGTACCATGAAAGCAGGCATTGTAGGATTACCTAATGTAGGGAAATCGACACTATTTAATTGTTTATCAAATGCTAAAGCACAGAGCGCAAATTTTCCGTTTTGTACGATAGAGCCTAATGTGGGCGTGGTAAACGTGCCAGATCCAAGGCTAGAAAAGCTGGAAAAGCTGGTAAACCCGCAACGTGTAGTACCTGCAACAGTAGAGATTGTGGACATCGCTGGACTGGTAAAAGGCGCGAGTAAAGGCGAGGGACTGGGCAATCAGTTTTTAGGAAATATACGCGAGACCGATGCGATTATTCACGTATTGCGCTGTTTTGACAACGACAATATTGTGCACGTGGACGGTGGCGTAAATCCCATACGCGATAAAGAAACGATAGACATGGAGCTGCAACTTAAAGACCTAGAAACGGTCGATAAGAAGCTAGAAAAAGTAAAACGTGCCGCAAAAACTGGCAACAAAGACGCGCAACGCGAGGAAGCTGCGCTGTTAAAAATAAAATCAGCGCTAGAAGCAGGCGTTTCGGTACGTGCGGTAGATCTGGATGCAGAAACCCGAGAGGAATTTGTAAAACCATTGCAGTTTATCACCGACAAGCCTGTATTGTATTTATGCAATGTAGATGACAGCGCAGCGGTAACAGGCAACAGTTATGTAGACCAAGTGCGCGAGGCGGTAAAAAATGAAAATGCTGAGGTCCTGGTATTAGCGGTAGGTACCGAAGCTGATATTACCGAATTAGAGGATTATGAAGAGCGCAAAATGTTTCTTGCCGATATGGGCCTGGACGAGCCTGGTAGTGCAAAGTTGATACGCGCGGCTTATAAATTGCTTAACCAACAAACCTATTTTACCGCTGGCGTTAAAGAAGTGCGCGCATGGACTGTGAACGTGGGTGCGACAGCACCACAAGCCGCAGGCGTTATTCATACCGATTTTGAAAAAGGATTTATACGCGCCGAGGTTATCAAATTTGACATCTACGAGCAATACGGCTCTGAGGTTAAAGTGAAAGAAGCTGGGAAATTAAAAGTGGAAGGTAAAGAATACATTGTACAAGACGGTGATATCATGCACTTTTTGTTTAATGTGTAACAAATAAATAGAAATCTAATCTAATTTATAGAAAAGAGATAATTTTTTACATCGGGATGTGGCGCAGTCTGGTAGCGTACACGGCTGGGGGCCGTGTGGTCGCAGGTTCAAATCCTGTCATCCCG
>DAIRDE010000071.1:0-12836 GCA_036796335.1 Nonlabens sp. | reverse complement strand
TGATATTTAATAAAATTTTAGTACTTTTAAAGCACATATGAGATTTAAGATATGAACGGAGAAATCAATAAGTATCGTTATAGCAAGCGAGTTATTTTTAGATTGTCACGTATGTATCTGGTTAGATAAGGGAAAATGCGCAATCGTGTTGCAAGACTACTAGCTGTGTGTGATAGGCGCCATCTATAAAAATTAGTAAATCTTCATCCGTTTTTACGTGAAAGATTGATAAACAGGTAAGCCGAAAACTGAACAGAGTAGGCACTTTATTTAACTTTTTTTATTATGGCAAGTCCAGGAACAGAATTAGCTTCTCTCGATTTTGGAAATCTGATCGGGGGTCCCCTTACTGCGGTTATTACAGCACAAGCGATGGCCGCGCAATCTACAGCCTCTTTTATTAAAGATGTAGGGTTTTACCAAAAAGGCCAAAAAAATGCAGCTAACGAAGATATAGGTGGCACCCCTATTTACGTCGATTTTAAATACCCTAAAGAACTTTCGCCGTTTGAACCTGCAGTGCTTGCGGCTGATGGCTCGGTAACCACGCCTGCAAAACCTGCAACGTTTCAAACCATGCAATTTTCAGTACCTATATTAACCATGTTGCCGATACCCTTTATTAAAGTAGATATCATGACGATAGACTTTAATGCAAAAATCACATCCATAGAAACACAATCAAAAAGTGCAGATTTATCAATTGGTGTAGATTTAGAAGTAAAACAACGATGGCCAAGTGGCTCAGCAAAACTTAATGCATCGGTCGCATACAAGAAATCAACAACAAGTGGATCTAGTGTAGAACGTACCTATTCTATGGCAGTACACGTAAAGGCATCACAAGACGAAATGCCAGCGGGAATGGAAAAACTACTTGGGATATTAGAAGGTGCTATGATTTCAAAACCAGCATCTTAATACATCCTATTCAAAAAAGCGAATGTTTATTTTTCAAATAGACATTCGCTTTACTACAATAACTAATTTCAATGAACAAACGTTATGGCCAAATTAAGTGATTTCCTAGGAAGTATTGCATCTGGAATTTCTGATGCGCGAGTAAATTCAGATATTCAATCGTTGAAAATCGCAGAGGAATATTCAAAAAATGATTTACTAAAACACTTTTCAGTTCCACGTATGCGTATTGACAAAGTAGAACTGAACATTCCTGTCGCAGTTGGTAATTTGTCAGAAAAAACAGAGAAAACACATGAAAAGGTAAATAAACAAACCGTTGCTGCTAAAACGTATGACCAGGTATGGAGTGCCATGTCGACCGCAAATATTCCTGAAAATCTAAGCAAAAAACTCAAAGACATTTTAGATAAAAACACCTCTGCAAATGTTGAAAAATCAATCGAAACGCTTGAGAAGTCCCTATTGACCAAACAAAAAGAAGAAGCTATTAAAGACTTTACAGACGAAATTACCTTGAAGTCAGCTGAAACTATTAGCATGTTTTACAAAGAAAACAGACTCAACTTAACGACAAAAGAACTTAATGCTTTTAAAAAGAAAGTTGCTACAGATTTACAAACGCAACTTGCAAAAGAAGTAGGTGTTACCAGAGATATAAAAACGTTAGACGATATTGATATGATTGTAGAATCTGACAAATTAAGAGAAATAAAACCCGAGAATGTCATAATGATTAAAATGACCCTATCTGAGCAAGGCATGGAATGGGTAAACATGGAAAATCAAGCAGGGGAAATGGTAAGTAAACTAATGCCTGAGTAAATAACGCAACGCACCTATATCTATGCGAGTTTCATCTTTAACTATAATTGAGTCACTAAGTCTAAAGTTGCTGGAATTTCCAGAACTTGTAGACAGTTTAAAAAGAAAAGATTTTACCTTTTTAGATACACTCGAACACTGGTTAAAGGATACCGAAATAATTTTAAAAAAACATAACCTTCATGCGTATTCAACCATATCTGCCTATAGAAGCAAAATAATTGCGCCCAGTTTTGCTGAAAACCAACAGCGATCTGTAAAAAAAAGACAACTACAGGTAGCGTCGGAATTGCTGTTTGACATACAACAAACAATTATTGCTGTCCTACAACCGCACGAAAATAAAGTTAATGAAGCTAAAGATTTGTTGACACAAGTCTTAAGTGTTATCAGAGAATCCGGCACAATTAAATACACAGCAAACACCGTTTTTCAGGATTTTGTCACTAACATCTGGCATTTGTGCAGCGTAAACGATCAATTAAAACCATTTACGGTAAAAATATGCTCGCTTATATCGCAGCAGGATGCGTTACGGATTATCGCTGCAGAAATACAGTTAACCGAGTGGATGTAATATCAACCGAAAATAACATCTAAAGGATTCCGCTTTAAAATAATCTGTTCTTGAATGTAACATTAAGCCGGATTTACCTTAATTTCATAATAAACACTTTTAAGAAATTGTCTCAAAGTATGAATAAAAACGCTAGAACCCATCCTACTCATCATTGTAGCTTGCTTAACGCTAGGACTTGCGCCCTTTACACCAGAACCACATCTTTGGGGCAAACTTAAATGGATTGCCGGCGGTGCAAAAGGTATGCAACTTATCGATTATTGGGATACAGTGATGCATGGTGCGCCGTTTGTTATACTCCTTTACTGGCTAGTTAAAATATCGATAGCAAAAACTAAAAATGAGCAACAAACAAATCCCTGAATCCATTAGAATAACAAAATTTGTTTTTTAAAGTACCTGTCGATCATTTCTTACGTTAGTCTTCACGGGACTTTTTACGATCGGCTTTTTGCTTTTCTTTGGCCTGTTTTTTAGCAGCTTTAGCATCTTTTTTTGCCTTTTCCTCCAGGTATTCTTTAATACGTTTCTCGCGTGCTGCGAGATTTACCGCATCATAGTCTGCGGGAAGATCGGCCTCAAACTTTTTCCATGTGTTTAAACCGTCTAGGTAATTTATGGGGGTTTTAGCTTCTTGAAACTCGAGTGTTTCATACTTAAACTCGTTTAATAAAATATCTTCAATATAAAAGTCCTCGACATCGGTCGCGGGATTGTAGGTTGTTTTTAAAGACATTTCAAACATGTTTGCAGTGGTATTGTACCAAAACGCACTCCAGCCATTGCGCATTTCTTTAAGCAATTCATAAGAGGTATTTCCCGTTTGCCGATGTACCAGTTTTATCAATATTTGGCCCTCGGTTATGGACAGTTTCTTCAATTCGGCTGTGAATTCATTTTCAATGTAATCTTGAACCATTTTTGTGTACTGCCGTTTTTTGCGAGGACTTTCAATGGCTTCTAGGCGCTTTTCGATTCGTTCAAGACGTTCTGCAGCCATTTTTGCATACGGCCACACCTTGCGCACTTTACGTTTTAGGATGGCATATTTGATACGCTCGTACTGGCTTTTAAACTGTAATTGTTGTACGAGCAGCACTTCTTCTAGTTCAATTTTTTTTAGGTTTTCACCATCTAGATAAAATAAATCGTCTGTCGCCTCTTGCACGGTATCCCTTTTAACAGACGGTTTTGTTGGTACCTGTTGCGCTTTCGCGAAAGCGAAACACATCAACACAAATCCACAAAATAAGAAAGACTGTTTCATGACAAACACGCGTATAAATTGATTTCAAAGTTAATAAACCTAGGACAATAGCAGCAGATTTTATGCCGCCAATTAGTATCTTCACGTTTTAAAACGATGATATGGCAAGTAAAAGTATTTTAAACAAAAAATCGCTCGATTTTTTAGAAAACTATTTAAACACGGCAAGCCCCACAGGCTATGAATGGAATGGGCAACAAGTGTGGATGGAGTATTTAAAACCTTATGTAGACAGCTTTATTACCGATAGTTATGGTACAGCGGTAGGCGTTATAAACCCTGACGCATCTTTTAAAGTGGTGATAGAAGGACATGCAGACGAGATCTCGTGGTACGTAAATTACATTCAAGACGATGGTCTTATTTATGTGGCGCGCAATGGTGGTAGCGACCACCAGATTGCACCTAGTAAACGCGTGAACATACACACCGCACAAGGCATTTTAAAAGGTGTTTTTGGGTGGCCCGCGATACACACACGAGCTAATAAAGATGAAACACCGCCTAAATTAGATAACATTTTTATTGATGTAGGAGCATCTACAAAGGATGAGGTTGAAAAAATGGGCATACACGTGGGCTGTGTTATCACCTATCCTGACGAGTTTATCGTGCTTAACGACAATAAATTTGTGTGCCGCGCCCTGGATAACCGCATGGGTGGATTTATGATTGCCGAGGTTGCTAGGCTACTTAAAGAAAATAATCAAAAATTGGATTTTGGTCTTTATGTAACAAACGCTGTTCAAGAAGAAATAGGCCTGCGCGGTGCCGAGATGATTACCCAAACCATAAAACCCAACATTGCCATTATTACCGATGTTACCCACGACACCACGACACCCATGATTGATAAAAAGAGCAACGGTGACGCTGCCATAGGTAAAGGCCCTGTTATCGCCTATGCGCCAGCGGTACAAAACAGGTTGCGCAACCTTATTGTTGAAACGGCGCAAGAAAAAGAAATT
Organism: Nonlabens sp.; assembly: GCA_036796335.1. Classification (GTDB taxonomy): domain Bacteria; phylum Bacteroidota; class Bacteroidia; order Flavobacteriales; family Flavobacteriaceae; genus Nonlabens. The sequence goes on along the minus strand of DAIRDE010000071.1, from coordinate 8,275 downwards.
CCATTTCAACGTCGTGCGAGCTCTAGAGCGACAGGTACCGATACCGATGCCTTTGCATATTCTAACGGTGGCGTTCCCAGCGCGCTTATATCGTTGCCCTTGAGATACATGCACACAACGGTAGAAATGGTGCATCGCGACGATGTAGAAAACGTGATTAAAATGATTTATGAAACCTTGCTTAAAATTCAAAATAATCACGATTTCTCGTATTTCAACAATCCTAGCGATCGACTTATTTAAAAGGCTATTTAACATTTTAAAATTCCAGATGCGTTGATGTATCTGGGATTTTTTATTGTAAAGAAAGTCCGTTATTTAGGCCCCATTTAAAAACTTAGAAGTCTACCTGTTGAAATACTTTTTTAGATACTGCCGTGTGGTGTTATTTCGCTTTCGCGAAAGCGAACTTTTAAACAATTTACATGATGTATGAAGAGTGATTAGCAAAAAAGATAACGTTTAAACGTGAGGAAATCGTTTAAAAAGTACGAGCTACATTCATAAAATCGAAACTCATAAATTTAAATGAAGGTCTTTTAGAGCACGCCTAAAAGAAGTATTTTTGAAAAAAAATTAGCATGACTAAAAATATAATTGCGGTCGCTGTTATTGCGGCGTCTATCATAAGTTGTAACACAAATAAAGAAAGTGCATACCATATAAGCGGCGACGCCCCCAATGTTTACAATGGGATGCGCGTGTACCTACAACAATTAGATATAAGCAACCAGCCTGTAATGGTAGATACTGCTATCATTATGGAGGAGAAATTCTTTTTTGATAACCCAGTAAAGGTAAATTTTCCAGAATTGCGCATTTTAACCCTAGATGGTGCCGATGGGAATTATGTCTTTGTAGCAGATGAAGAAAAAGTACACATCACGTTACACAAAGACAGCTTGTGGTCCAGCCTCATTAAAGGTAGTGAGCAAAACATAGCCCTAGCCGATTTTAAGCGTGCGCAGGTAAAACAACGCAACATGGCTCAAAAATATTCACAAGAGCGCAATGAGCTCACGCAAAAGGGTGCGGGTGATGCTGCCGCAGCAATTACTAATAAATGGGTGGCAAGTGAAGAAGAAATGCGTGCAAAAGGACTTGAAATTATAAAAAAATATCCCAATAACATCGTGAGCACACTCGTACTGGGTGAATTAATTACAAACAAATATATAGATAACGAGGACGCGACCGAATATTATGAAACCCTGGGGCAGCAACTCAAAGAAAATCCGCTGACTAAGCAAATGGGAGACTATTTAAACAGTATGACAGCGACCGACATAGGTAAAAAAGCTCCAGAATTTGAAGCCTTAACGCCTGAGGGTAAACCGCTTAAATTATCTCAAACACTGGGCAAAGTAACCCTTATTGACTTTTGGGCGTCGTGGTGTGGACCATGTCGCATAGAAAATCCAAATGTTGTCGCGGCATACAAAAAGTACCACGATAAAGGTTTTAATATCATAAGTGTATCTCTAGATAGACCAGGCGCTGAGGCTGCGTGGAAAAATGCTATTGAAAAAGACGGTATGACGTGGTTTCATGTCTCTAGATTACAGTATTGGGATGATCCTATTGCAAAATCTTATAATGTAACCGGTATCCCTGCAACATTCTTAGTAGATGAAAACGGCATTATCATCGCTAAAAATTTACGCGGAATAGAATTGCACAATAAACTGGAAGAAGTTTTAAACTAGCCTAGTTTATTTTTCCCGTGCGTATGAGAATGATTAATGCAACTATTGGGATAATAAGTAAAACCACGGTTAGTGTATCTTGAAACATAATTTCAGGATTGTACAAAAGTGTTGCTAACAACCCCCCGGCAGCACCACCAAAATGGGCATCGTGCCCAATATTATCGGTCTTGTTTTTCATGCCAAAAATGCTGTAAATCATATACCCTATTCCAAATATGTAACCTGGAATAAAGCCGTATATTTTCATCTCAGGCATTAATAAGATGGCTGCATAGATTATTCCAGAAACTGCGCCACTTGCACCGATGGCGCTGTAGTAATAATCGTTTTTGTGCAAGTAATAACTTAAAAAATTTCCTGCAAGCAAACTTACTGCGTATATCACTATAAAGCTGGACGTTCCTAAACCTGCAATAACAATCCCAGAAAAGAAAAATAAAGTAATCATATTAAATGCTAAATGTTGCAAGTCGGCATGGAGAAATGCGCTTGTGACAAATCGTATTTGCTCGCCACGTTGTATGCCTGCAATACTAAATTTATAGTTTTCAAAAAAACTGCGATTTTCAAAACCTTTATAACTTACTACTGCGTTTATTGCGATAATAGCGATGGTAGCTAGATCCATGGGGTGTTTCCTGTTAAATTCGATACACAAGATAGTATATTTGCTTAAATTTCCATTTATGCAGGCTGTTGCTTTTTACCTATTTTACCCGATTATTTGGATAATTTCTAGATTGCCATTTAAGATAGCCTATTTGCTAAGTGACCTTACCTTTTTCATATTGTATTATATCATAGGTTACAGAAAGAAAGTAATAGAAAAAAATTTGCAAATTGCCTTTCCTGATAAAACAGCACAACAGCGCAAAGCGATTGCAAAAAAAAGTACGCAACATTTTTGTGACATTTTTATAGAAATGATTAAATCCATAGGCATGAGTAAAGCAGCCATGGCCAGACGATTTACCTGTAACAATATAGAAGAGGCAAACCAGTATGCAGCTGCTAAAACACCACTGATTGTGATGTTTGGACATCAGGGGAGTTATGAATGGACCATGGTATTGCAAGAGCGGTTGTTATCGCGAGTATATGCAGTTTACAAACCACTTAAAAACCCGTACTTTGACAAATTAATACGTGACATACGCAAAAAGTTTGGATCTGAAATGGCTCCTATGGCGCAAACTGCCAGCATCATGCGCGATGTGTTAAAAAAAGAAACTCCTCTATTTGCACTAGTAGCAGACCAGTCGCCCGCTGGTTATAGAACCCAGTATTTTACCCGCTTTTTTAATACGCCCAGTGCCGTTTTTAAAGGAAGTGAGAAACTGGCCAAAGTACACGCGTTACCAGTGTACTATCTAAAGATTTTAAAAGTAAAACGCGGGTATTATCACGCAGAGTTTGTGAAAATATGCGACAATGGCGCAACAGTACCAGACTGGCATATCACAGATACCTTTTTTGCATTGCTAGAAGCACAAATAAAGGAACAACCCGAGTATTACTTATGGTCGCACAAGCGATGGAAAATCACGCCACAAAATGCTACGCGTGCTTTTGAGCTATCACCGTTAATTCAGCAATAAATCTGTCTGCAAGCATATCAGCCTCGGGTTGCGAGGGTGCCTCAGTATAAATACGTATAATCGGCTCGGTATTCGATTTACGCATATGTACCCATGATGTTTCAAAGTCTATTTTTACACCGTCTATCGTTGTGATATCCTCGTCTTTATAATCATTTGCCAGATCTAGCATGATGGCATCTACCGGCATTCCTTGGACCAATTCCACCTTTTTCTTACTCATAAAATAAGCTGGATAACTCGCCCGCAACGCACTAACCGACTGTTTTCTTTCGGTAAGTAGCGATAAAAACATGGCAATGCCCACAAGTGCGTCTCGACCATAATGTGATTCTGGGTAGATGATACCACCATTACCCTCGCCGCCTATTACAGCTTGTACGTCTTTCATTTTTTGAACAACATTTACCTCACCAACCGCAGCGGCGTGATAGGTTCCACCGTGTTTCAATGTCACATCGCGCAAGGCTCTCGACGAGGACAGGTTAGAAACTGTGTTTCCTTTTTTGTGTCCCAAAATATAATCTGCACAGGCGACAAGTGTGTATTCCTCGCCAAACATTTCTCCGTTTTCATCCATAAATGCAAGTCTATCCACATCTGGATCGACGGTAATACCAAAATGTGCTTTATGTTGTACAACTGCCGCAGATAAATCTCCTAAATGTTCTTTGAGCGGTTCTGGGTTATGTGGAAAATGCCCTGTAGGCTCACAGTAAAGCTCTACTACAGTTACTCCTAATTCTTTAAGCAACGCTGGCACAGCAATTCCACCAGTAGAATTAACCGCGTCGACAACAACTTTAAATCCAGCAGCTTTTATCGCCTCGACTTTGGTTACTGGCATTTGAATAACCATTTGCACATGGCGATCAATATAATCATCTATGACTTTTATTGTTCCTAAATCATCTACTGCGGCATATGAGTAGTCATCGGCCGCAGCGGTTTCTAATATTTTTTGCCCTTCCACACCATCCAGAAACTCGCCTTTGTTATTCAACAACTTTAACGCATTCCATTCTTTTGGATTATGACTGGCGGTTAAAATAATACCACCATCGGCATTTTCGGCAGGAACAGCCAGTTCTACTGTGGGCGTTGTGCTAAGCCCTAAATCTATCACATGGCACCCCATACCTATTAACGTATTTTGAACAAGGCCCTGAATCATCGCTCCACTTAAACGTGCATCACGCCCCACAACGACTACTGGAGCCTCTTTGCCCGATGCTTGTTTTATCCATTTACTGTAAGCACTAACAAATTTAACCGTATCCAGTGGTGTAAAATTGTCACCCGGTTTTCCTCCTATAGTGCCGCGTATTCCAGAAATAGATTTTATTAAAGTCATTATGATTTTGTTTAAGTTTTCACAAAAATAAGCTCCTTATCTTTACCTTAAAATGTTATTATGAATTATCTCGCGCATATTTATTTGTCTGGTGACGACACGTTGTTGCGCATAGGTAACTTCATTGCAGACTCTGTCAAGGGAAAAACGTACCTCAGCGAGCTGCCTCCTCGTGTTGCATACGGGATTACCTTACATAGAAAAATAGATGAATTTACAGATGACCACCCTCTAGTAAAACAAAGTAAAAACCTGATACGCCACAATTATGGTTTATGGAGCGGTGTCGTTGTAGATATGTATTATGATCACTTCCTTGCTGCAAACTGGTTAACATATCATAAGGAATCACTACCGGTTTATGCGGCAAATTTTTATAACGATTTGCAGGAACATCAGGAGTTTTTACCTGAAAAAGTGAAAGATTTCATGCAACACATGATTAAGCATAACTGGCTCAACAGCTATGTTACTATTGCAGGTATCGCTGTGATTTTTAATCAGATGAACAACCGTACAAAAAATAAAAGTAACATGAATCATGCTACCGTAGACCTAGCCACACACTACGATCAGTTGAAAAATCACTTCACGGTGTTTTTTGAAGATTTGCAACAGTTTGTTACAGAAGACTTGAAATCCATTAAATACTAAATAAACAAATGGGTATTCCTGTTCCCACGTTGAATGTAGAAAACTTGCGCACTGCTAAAAATACACCCGAATAAAAAAGTCCTTACCATTGCGGGTAAGGACTTTTATCGTATCAAATATTGCTTAAAACTATTCTTCTTCAGATGCTAGATTAGCCGCAGAAACTTTTCCTTCCATGCGATCTTTCAACTCTTGCAGTTTAGCATTTGCATCACTAAAAGTTGGCTTGTTTTCTTCTTGTGCTTTTGCAGCTGCCTGCTTCACGATTTTTGCCTCTTCTTCTTTGTGAGTAACCATGTGCGATCCTACTACACGCTTAAATTCTTTATTGAATTCAATCACTTGTATCGTTGTTTCGTCACCTTTCTTTAATTTACTACCATCAGCTTTTTCAAGGTGACGCGTAGGAATAAATACAGATATGTCCTCGTTAAATTTAACAACAGCACCTTTGTCAACAACGTCAGTAATAGTTACATCGTGCTTAGTCCCTATTGCAAATTCAGCTTCAAATTTATCCCAAGGATTTTCTACAGTTTGCTTGTGTCCTAAAGATAATTTACGTCCTTCTACATCCAGTTCTAAAACTACGACATCTAGCACATCACCCACCGCACAAAACTCTGACGGGTGCTTCACTTTTTGAGTCCAAGAAAGGTCTGAAATATAGATTAAACCATCCACACCTTCTTCTAATTCTACAAATACACCAAAGTTTGTAAAGTTTCTAACAGTTCCTTTGTGACGAGAGTTTAGTGGGTATTTTGCAGTAATATCAGTCCATGGGTCAGCCGATAATTGCTTCATGCCTAGAGACATCTTGCGATCTTCTCTATCTACGGTAAGCACTACCGCCTCTATATCATCTCCTACTTTTACAAAGTCACCTGCACTTCTTAAGTGTGTAGACCATGACATTTCAGACACGTGGATTAAACCTTCCACACCTTCTTCTATTTCTACAAACGCGCCATAGTCAGCGATAACAACAACTTTGCCTTTAACCTTATCACCTGCTTTTACTTTTTCAGAAAGCGCATCCCATGGGTGTGGCTCAAGCTGCTTTAAACCTAATTGTATACGAGATTTATCCTCGTCAAAGTCTAGAATTACTACATTAAGCGTTTGGTCTAGTTCTACAATCTCGTTAGGGTGATTAATACGTGACCATGATAAGTCTGTAATATGGATAAGACCGTCTACACCACCTAGATCTACAAAGACACCGTAAGAAGTAATGTTTTTAACAACACCTTCTAAAACTTGTCCTTTTTCTAGACGAGAGATAATCTCTTTCTTTTGCTCTTCAATATCAGCCTCGATAAGTGCTTTGTGAGAAACTACCACGTTTTTAAACTCGTGGTTAATTTTTACGACCTTAAATTCCATAGTTTTATCTACGTACTGGTCATAATCGCGTATAGGTTTTACATCTATTTGTGAACCTGGTAAGAATGCCTCAATGCCAAAAACATCTACAATCATTCCACCTTTTGTGCGACACTTTACATAGCCATTAACAATCTCGCCAGTATCATGTGCGTTATTAACACGTTCCCACGCTTTAATAAGTCTTGCCTTACGGTGCGAAAGAACTAGTTGACCCGTTGCGTCCTCGCGCACATCGACTAATACCTCTACTTTATCGCCAACACTTAATCTCGGGTTGTAACGGAACTCGTTTAAAGAAATAACACCCTCGGACTTTGCATTAATATCAATAATCGCATCACGATCAGTAATTTTAATAACAACACCCTCGATAACATCGTTATCTAGTGTGTCTACAAAGTTTTCTGCAACTAATTTTTCAAAGTTTTTTAATTGAACATCGTCCACGGTGTCGATACCTTCACTGTAACGGTTCCAATCAAAGTTTGCAAGAAATTCTGTTGGGTTTTTTTGTTGAGCATCCATTGTAGAAGCGTGCTTCGGTTGCTCTTGAATTTGAGTATCCACTGCATCGGTTTGAGCAACTTCTACTGCTGTATTTTGTGTTTCTTCAGCCATATGCTGATTTAAGATTTGTATTCCATTTACTGCCGGAAACTTATAGAAAGTAAATAGAAGATTAGTGTATGTTTTTGAATCCCAGTCGGTTTCCGTATTCTCGATTTGGGTTTGCAAAAATACACTTTATTTTTAATTCTACACAGTTTTTATCGGTAGAAAATCGCATGTTTAAAGAGTTCGCTTTCGCGAAAGCGAACAATCTACAAACCCTTATATTTCTTATACATTACCCTTTTACCATATCACCAAAGTTGTTTTGCAAAAAAATACAAAAACAAACGAGAGGTCGTTTTAAGAACCTCTCGTTGCTGGAATAGACGGGTTTAAAAGTATTGGCTCTCTAACTTATTGTTTAAAACCGAATATTCGACGGACTCATTCAAAATATGTTTCCTTTTCAAGTTACTCTAAATAAATAACTTAAAAAATAACTACAACGCCTGTTTAATAAAACGATCTGTTACAAATGCACCGTTTACATCCTCTACCCTAAGCAAATAAACACCCGTTGGTAGCGACGTTACATTTATTTGCTTGTCGGTTGTGGTGAATACTTTTTGGCCCTGTAAATTAAAAATGACCACTTGCTTAATCAGTTGATTTGTTTCTATATGCAGTACCTCTTTAACAGGATTTGGATATATCGTGTATTTAAACGCAGCCGACTCATTGAGGCTGAGCGTCACAGTTATTGTAACTGCAAAGGGCAAACTTCTACAACCATTCACGGTGTTTATGGCAAAATAGGTTGCCCCGTTTACTAAAACCGTGCTTGCAGGAAGCTCATTGACATTATTTAAAGCATTTGCACTGCTTGCAAACCAAGATGTTGCAGTAGCGTTCACAACAATAGAGGCTAGGGTTGAACCAGGAGCAAAACTTTGGTTTGCACTGCCCGTAGGAACTGGCGCTGTATTCACGGTGATTACCAAAGTTCGTGTCGTTGC
>DAIRDE010000070.1:0-13123 GCA_036796335.1 Nonlabens sp. | reverse complement strand
GGTCGTTTTGCATACCATTTTTCAAAGGCAGGTTGCTCGTCATAAGGCTTTTTAAGCAGCTCATATAACTCGTGGATGACACTGTAATCTTCGTTGTTTGCAGCATCTATGGCCAGTTGTGCCATGTAGTTGCGCAATACGTATTTAGGATTTGTGGCGTTCATTTGTTGTGATCTCGCTTTCGCGAAAGCGAACTCCTCAACACCCTGCTGCTCCATATCCAGTTTTAAACGTAGCAAATATCTTGTAAACCAGTCTAACCAAAGGTCCCGATGCGCATCGGTGAGGCTTTCTTTATCGTAAAAAGCTGGTGCAATTACTTCTATTGCTTGCGTGGGTGTGTGTGCCGTTGTTACCTGACTTAGTTCTCTAAAAAACAGGGTCATATCGGTCTCATGAAGTTGCAAGGTGTGCTCTAGCGATGCGATAAGATGGCTATCGGTGGGCTGTGCAGTTTGCAATCCCAGTTTTGCGCGCTTCATCGCGGTATATTTTTGCTGGTAGTTGTTTTTGTAAGTGTTTAAGATAGCCTCTAACGCTGGGGCGTCCTCGATCAATGCATACAGCGCGTTTGCGAGTTGTAGTAGATTCCATAACCCTATTTCGGCCTGCGCGCCATAACGATAGCGGCTGTGTTGCCTGTCGGTCGTGTTGGGTGTCCAGCGGTGATTATACGGTTCTAACCAGCCGTATGGGCCGTAATCTATGGTAAGTCCCAGTATGGACATGTTGTCGGTATTCATCACCCCGTGTACAAAACCCACACGTTGCCAGTGGATTATCATCTCTAGCGTGCGGTTTGTCACCTCTTGAAAAAATTGTAAATAAGCCTCTTTGCCACGTGCAGTAATGTGGTCGTAAAACGTGCTGATGGTATAATCGGTTAGGTTTTTAAGGAGTTCGTTTTCGCCTTGAGCGGCAAACAACTCAAAATTGCCAAAACGTATAAAACTAGGTGCTACCCGGCATACAATAGCACCTTTTTCATAAGCCCCGTTACCGTCATAGAGCATGTCGCGCCATACCTGCGCACCAGTTAAAGCCAGAGATAAAGAACGGGTTGTGGGCACACCTAAATAATGCATGGCCTCGCTGCACAAATGCTCGCGTATACTGCTGCGCAACACGGCAAAACCGTCGCCTTTGCGCGAGTAGGGTGTAGGACCGGCCCCCTTTAATTGCCAAGCCCAGCGGTTATTATGGGTTATTATTTCAAATAGATTCATTGCACGACCATCGCCCAACTGCCCCGCCCAATGACCGAACTGGTGTCCTGCATAAGCCATGGCATAGGGTTGTGTATGGGCAACGATTTGCTGGCCTGTAACCAGTTTTAGAAAGGATTTTGTTTTTAAATAGGTCGCATCCATCCCTATTTCGGCAGCTAAATCATGAGCTGCATGCAGGAGTCTTGTGTTTGCAAATATTTTAGGATTTACATAAGAAAACGCGGCACCCGCGACAGGTCTGGGGAAATTTTCTTTCTCGGGATCGCTAGGTAAATTGGTAGTGAAGCTTTGGGCTAAGAAAGCGGCAGGATTCCATATCATGGTAACAAAGATAAAGCGAGTTGGCCGTTTAATAAATAGGAGCTGTGAGTTCTTGTGACGCGGTTGTGAGGTCTTTATTTTAAAAAGCGTGCGTTTAACTAAAAAGAAGTGTTTACCTAATGATGCATTAGGGATTTGCTTTACGGGCTTGTAGCAGAATTTCCTTTAGCATTTTAGCGCGCTGCTCTTTTTGCGTTCGCTTCTTATTGATTTTGCGTGCCATTAACGTGCTGTGGGTACTTTTGTTTTTGGTGTTTTTTTGTTTTCCTGTTTTAGCCATGGTGTAAAAGTACTGAAGTGCGCACGAATTTATGAAGCGCACCGCATGCAAGGAACTGGTTTCAGGCTCTAATTGGTAAATAATGTGCGTACGACGCAAGCACTGCATGGCTTTTGGTAGGTAGTAAATAATTCAAAACACTGTTTATGAATACAGTGAAAAAATGATAATACCGAATTGGCGTTAAACCGCATTACACGGTAGTTGGTTGTTTTGAAAAGTATGGGAAACCGTGTAGTGCACAAAAAAACCGCCCAGCATGTGGGCGGTTTCTATAAAAAGAGTTGATTGCTTAATTCTTTGTGAACTTTGCAATCGCGATTCCCTCACTTCCAGTAATTTGTGCAATGTACAAGCCTGATGCCAAATTTGCTACAGGTATGGTAACGTTTTGCATGTTCATGTCCATTGTCAAACGAGCGACTTGCACACCTTGCAAGTTGTAAATAGTTATCGTTTCTAGGGTTCCATTGCTTGCATTTGCTATGTGTAGTTCGTCTTGAACAGGATTAGGATAGATAGTCACCTGAAATGTACGTAAATCTGCGAAACTTAAAGGAACTGAACTTTCATAAGCACCTGCAAACGTAGATGGTGAGAAACGGTTTATACCGAGTACATCGGTAGGTACCGTTGCTAGGGTTGGTACAAGGTAAACACTGGTATCGGTCACACCATTTGAAAAGGATAAGTCACCCGATACAGGGTTTGCAAACTGTGGAAGAAAACTTTTACTAGATTGATCGGTAGCAGAAAAGGTCTGGAAAACAGTAAGGTCATTGGTAAATTGCTCATTGCCCCCTAGTTCTCTACCTATGGCGCCAAGGTAGCCATTGGCACCATTAGCAAATAAAATGTTATTATCGCTGCGTAAAGCGCCCCTAGAGGTGTTACCATCTACAAGAGCAAACGAACGGTAAGAGGTGCTGTTTGTATTAATGTTGTTCACCGCGATGTTATTAAAAATTTCTCCAGGAAAGTTTCCAGTAGAACCACCGCTTAAATTTATAGCTCCAGAGCTGTAACCTACCGCAGCGTCTGAGGTTAAGTAAATAGAATTGTGAAGTACTTTGGCTAAACCATTGTTGCCATTTTGACTGAAAATCCAGATTCCAGTAATCGTAAGGCTTGGGTCTGTGGTGCTAAAATTAAAATTACTACGCTTTAAATTTGTGATGACATTGTTAGCAATTAGGGTTTCATCACCTAAAAAAGTACTGCTTCTAATCCCGAATACAGAGCCTGTCGTACCTTGGTATTCGATATTGTCGATGATGTTATTACGAACGATACCGCTGCAGCTGTCTAGACTTATACCGCTTGTAGAAACTGGTAATGAAGGTGCTGCGTTCAAATTGCTTATAGCTACAACCGTATTGTTTTCAATGAGCATATTACGACCGCCTAAAGCGTTGACGGCAAGGGCACCACTGCTTAAGTCGTGACCTAGTGGTAATGTTTCACCAAAGGTACAGTTAACTACCGCGTTGTTAAAGTCGGGATTTGTGATTCTTCCAAAAAAGTCTGCACCACAGCGGAATTGAATTCCCCAGCTGCTGTTATCTATAGTTACATTGTCTATGACGTTATCATTATTTGCAGCGGCTGGACTGGTAGCCGCAGAACTGAAGAAAATACCACGCGTAGAAACATTGGGCCTGGCTCCATTAGGTCCAAGTGTAATAGTACAATTTCTTATAGTATTGTTGCTACAACCTACAGTAGCCGTTCCATTAAATCGTATACCAAATTCTACATCTTGACCAGGCGCGCTTATATCCACGATATTAAGCCCGTCTATGGTTACAAAACTTAACGCATTTACTTGTATCACAGCATTTGTAGTTGCTGTAGTCCCGGTACCTTGAAAAGTTACCGTTCCAGGAGTGGCGGTGATGTTAAGGGGTGAAGTCTGGCTGATTCCCGTAATCCCGCCAATGACAATGTTTTCTTGATAAGTACCGGGTACGATATTTATGGTCACACCACCGGCACCTACACCATTTGTTTGAAGCGCAGCAACGGCAGCTGTTAATGTTGGGTAGTCTGCTGATGCGTTACCCGCGGTTAATGTTCCCGTAAGCTGTGCTGAACAAAAAGTCCAACCAGCGCTAACTAATAGTAGTAAAGAAAGATAGAGATTTTTCATAATAATTTGTTTTTTCCGAAGATATGGACTTGCCGTAATAAATCCTGTTAAATAAACTTTATGTTTTGTTAAATTTTTACAAAAATAAGGTGAATAGACAAAATCGTTGCGTTAATCACAATAAAAATGGTTTTTTGTTTACTTATTTTAATAAAAATCTATAAAAGTTGTAAACAAATATTTTAGTGTAGGTGCACTAAAAAACACAATTCGCAGCGTTCAATAGGCAATTTTCAAGATAAATGGTCCTCTTTTTTCATTTCATTTTAAGCATGTTAAAATGCCATTAAACGTATCTTTGCCCCGCATGAAATTTGACCTTTTACAAACCGATTCACAAAGCCAGGCGAGAGCAGGCGCTATACAAACAGACCACGGCATTATAGAAACCCCTATTTTTATGCCTGTGGGTACATTAGGAACTGTAAAAGGTGTGCACCAGCGTGAGTTGCGCGATGATATTAATCCAGATATTATACTGGCAAATACCTATCACTTGTACTTGCGTCCAGGTATTGATATCTTACAAAAAGCTGGTGGTCTACACAAATTTATGAATTGGGATAAGCCTATTCTCACCGACTCTGGTGGGTACCAGGTATATTCCCTAAGCGCCAATCGCAAGATTAAAGAAGAAGGAGTTAAATTTAAATCACACATCGACGGCTCTTACCACACTTTTACACCCGAACGTGCCATTGATATACAGCGTGCCATAGGGGCCGATATTATTATGGCGTTTGACGAGTGTACTCCTTATCCGTGCGAGTATAATTATGCAAAACGCAGCATGCACATGACGCACAGGTGGCTTAAAAGATGTATTACTCATTTTAATAGCACCCCTGATCTTTACGGGTTTCAACAAACTTTTTTCCCCATAGTGCAGGGTAGTACCTATAAAGATTTGCGTCAACAAAGTGCCGAATTTATAGCGGGTTGCGATCAACAAGCAAACGCAATAGGTGGCTTATCGGTAGGAGAACCTGCCGAGGAGATGTATGCCATGACCGAGGTTGTTACCGCGATTTTACCTAAAGACAAACCACGCTACTTAATGGGTGTGGGCACGCCTATAAATCTTTTAGAAAATGTAGCGCTGGGTGTAGACATGTTTGATTGTGTCATGCCCACACGCAACGGTCGCAACGGTATGATTTTTACAGCCGACGGGACGATAAACATCAAGAATAAAAAATGGGAAGCTGACTTTACACCATTAGATCCAGCAAACTATGCCTGGGTAGACACCGCATATTCTAAGGCCTATGTGCGCCACCTTTTTAGCGTGGACGAGATGTTAGGAAGGCAAATTTGTACCATCCACAATTTAACGTTCTATTTGTGGCTCATGCGCGAAGCGCGTAAACACATTCTTGCAGGTGACTTTACAACCTGGAAAAATAAAATGGTCAAACAAATGGACAACCGACTCTAGTGCTGCGTATTTTAGATAAATACATATTGAAGCAATATTTAAGCAGCTTTGTATTGCTGCTCGGTCTGTTTATACCCATAATGATCACCGTACACATTGCCGAAAAAATAAATAAAATATTAAGCAACGAGGTCCCCCTTGCCGAGGTGTTGCAGTACCTGGTATATTTCACAATCTACTTCTCAAACTTTTTATTCCCTCTTTTTTTATTTATTTCTACCATGTTTTTTACCTCGCGTATCGCAAATAATACCGAGGTTATCGCCTTTTTAAGTTCTGGTGTCTCTTTCAATAGATTTTTAAGACCCTACTTTTTAGGTGCTGCCATCGTTTGTATAGGAGCACTTATTTTTAGCGCCATTTTTGTTCCTGAGGCTTCGGCGGGTTTTAACGAGTTTCAACAAAAATATTTTAAGAATGATATGGAGTTGCAATCCTCTAACGTGTTTAGGCAAATAAATGATAACGAGTTTGTTTATGTAAGCAATTACCAGTCTTCACAAAAACGCGGTTTTGATTTTACACTAGAGCATTTTCAGGACAACGTGCTTAAATACAAAATATACGCAAACAATATACAGTGGCAGGATTCTATCTATGTGCTAAGCGGCTATAAAAAAAGAGTCATTACCCCGCATGGCGATATCATTACAAAACAAGTAAAGTTAGATACCTTATTTGACTTTGATATAGAAGATCTCACCCCAAACTCGTATATCGCCGAAACGCTTCAATTTGACGAACTTAATGAGTTCATTGCAAAAGAAGAACGCCGCGGCAACGCAAACATGAATATGTACTATGTAGAAAAATATAAGCGTATAGCCATACCTGTAAGCGCATTTATTTTTACCATTATCGCCGTGGCGGTATCATCGGTAAAAAAACGCGGTGGTATGGGTATCAATATAGCTATCGGGCTCGTGATCGCTATGAGTTATATGTTTTTAGATAAAATCTTTGGCACCATTGCCGAACAGAGTGATTTTTCGCCATTTATTGCAGTTTGGATTCCCAATTTCACCTTTGCCATTGTCGCATTTTTTCTCATAAACCATGCAAGACGCTAGAGTTAAAAATTACCTTCACCTACATATCATTGTTTTTATTTGGGGCTTCACCGGCTTGTTAGGTGCTCTTATAACCATAGATTTTATTCCATTAGTATGGTGGCGCATGTCCCTAGGTGTTCTTTTGATTGCCCTTTACATGGTCGTGATGAAAGTACCATTCCAGTGGCGTGGTGTGGGTTCGCTTTCGCGAAAGCGAAAAATAACCATGTTCCTCGCAGGGTTTGTTATTGCTGTGCATTGGGTTACTTTTTTTGGTGCCATAAAGGCGTCTAACGTGTCTGTGACGCTTGCAATGTTAAGTACGGGTGCATTTTTTACAGCATTTTTGGAACCTATTTTTACTAAAAAGAAGTTTGTGTGGTATGAGGTGTTTTTTGGGATGGTTATTATCGCGGCGCTTTATTATATTTTTCAGGTGGAAAGCAAGTATGTCACCGGAATGATTTTGGGCTTGATAAGTGCCTGCCTAAGTGCCGTTTTTTCAATCATCAATGTGGGTTTTGCAAAAGATCATCATCCCGCAACAATATCTTTTTATGAATTAGGCAGTGGAGTCCTGTTGTTAACCATTTATTTTTTTATCGTGCCGTCGGCCTTTGTAATGCCGTCTGCCTTAACGGCGCAAGACTGGTTGTGGCTGGGTCTATTAGCATCGGTTTGCACCGCCTATGCGTTTATCGCAAGCGTGCATGTTTTAAAGGTATTAAGTGCTTATACAGTGATGCTTACGATTAATTTAGAGCCTGTTTATGGAATATTTTTGGCCTATTTGGTTTTAGGCGATGTAGAGCAAATGACGCCACAATTTTATGTAGGTGCCGTCATTATTATAAGCGTCATTATTGTAAATGGCATTTTAAAAACAAAGCTAAAACCTAAAACACCTAAAGACGCATTAGCCTAAACCGTCCCTGGTGCACCGTGCTTTGTTATACGGCAGCAACTTCATATTAAAATTAAAGCACATACCTAGCACAAGAGTATTGGTATAATAGCTACAACAATCTTAGTTTACTATATTTGTCGTCCCGATAAACACATGAATTTATGGAATATCTTGATTTTGAAAAACCTATTCAGGAATTAGAAGATAAACTTAATCAAACCCTAGCCCTAGGTGCCGAAGGTGACCTTAACGTTTCGGCCACCATAAAGCAAATAGAAAAAAAGCTTAAAGACACTCGCAAAGATATTTATGACAATTTAACCGCCTGGCAACGTGTACAACTTTCTAGACATCCAGAGCGTCCTTATACACTGGACTATATACGAGCCATTTGTGGAAATACGTGGTTAGAATTGCATGGCGACCGCGGTGTGCGCGATGATAAAGCCATGATCGGCGGATTAGGAAAGGTTCATGGACAAAGCTACATGTTCATAGGGCAACAAAAAGGTTTTAATACAAAAACAAGACAATACCGCAACTTTGGGATGTCTAATCCCGAGGGCTACCGCAAGGCATTACGTTTAATGAAAAGTGCCGAAAAATTTAATATTCCTGTTGTTGCGTTAATAGACACCCCAGGTGCATACCCTGGACTGGAGGCCGAGGAGCGTGGGCAAGGCGAGGCAATCGCCCGCAACATCTTTGAAATGACAAAGTTAAAGGTGCCTATTATTGTAATTATTATAGGTGAAGGCGCAAGTGGTGGCGCATTAGGAATAGGCGTGGGTGATCACGTCGTCATGTTAGAAAACACGTGGTACTCGGTCATATCACCAGAATCGTGTTCGTCTATTTTATGGAGAA
This sequence comes from Nonlabens sp., assembly GCA_036796335.1. Taxonomy (GTDB): domain Bacteria; phylum Bacteroidota; class Bacteroidia; order Flavobacteriales; family Flavobacteriaceae; genus Nonlabens. The sequence continues at coordinate 4,880 of DAIRDE010000070.1, read as the reverse complement.
GTTGGGAATATAAAGAAATCGCTGCCGAGGCTCTTAAACTAACCGCAACCGATATGACCAAATTGCACCTGGTAGACGAGGTTCTTAAAGAACCACTAGGTGGCGCAAATCGCGATAGAGAAGCCATGTTTAAGGCGGTAGGCAACTGTATTACTAACAACTATAACAAATTGAAAAAACTAGATGCTAAAACGCTCGTAAACAAGCGTATGGATAAATACGCAAATATGGGGGTTTACAAAGGGTGATTTTCTAGTTTTTAATAAACTTCTTAACGGTTGCAACAACATTTGTTTCAACCGTTTTTTTTTTTTGTTTTAAACCGCTTTAAAAGTTATGCGCATTTTATTTTTCATTCATTACTCAAAAAATGCCATTCTAAAAAGTTGATGATAAGCGGTATTGCTATCAACTCCAATTTTTGACAAGGTTATGAACAGGTTGTAAGCACACTAAAATGTTAAATTGTTCATAGTCGTTGGACAACCTAATGCACCACATCGCCTTTTAAAAACCTACATTTGTAGCTATGGAAAAAGTGCAGCAATTAACATCGCTTATCACAGGAAATACACCTGTAATTAACCTAGAACGCGGTAAGATTCCACCGCAAGCTATTGATTTAGAGAAAGTTGTTCTAGGCGCGCTCATGATAGATGGTAAAGGAGTGGACGAGGTAATTACCCTTTTAACACCCGATGTTTTTTATCAAAAAAACCATCAACTTGTTTTTGACGCGATTGATAAACTGTTTAAAAGCCAAAGTCCTGTGGACTTATTAACCGTTTCGGCACAGTTGCGCAAAGACGGTAAATTGGACGCGGTGGGTGGCGACCATTATCTCATACAACTGTCGCAATTAGTAAGTTCTACCGCGCACATAGAATACCATGCGCGCATTATTCTACAAAAATTTATACAACGCAGTCTTATAAAAATTTCGACCGAAATTATAGACGATTGTTATGACGAGGCAACCGATGTTTTTGACCTACTGGACAACGCCGAATCAAAGTTGTATGAAGTTACACAAGGAAACATTAAAAAAAGTACCGAGACCGCACTCGATCTTGTTAAACAAGCAAAAAAACGTATTGAAGAAATTGCAAAGCGCGACGGTTTAAGTGGTGTGCCATCAGGTTTTACGTTGCTAGATAAGCTTACCAGCGGCTGGCAACCTAGTGATTTAATCATTATTGCTGCGCGCCCGGGTATGGGTAAAACGGCGTTCACCCTTTCTATGGCACGCAATATTGCCGTGGGTAGCAATATCCCGGTGGCGTTTTTCTCGCTAGAGATGAGTTCGGTACAGCTTATCACTCGATTAATATCGTCTGAAACCGGATTAAGCTCAGAAAAACTGCGTACTGGTAAACTAGAACCGCATGAATGGGAGCAACTTAATGTAAAAGTAAAAGATCTAGAACGTGCGCCTATTTTTATAGACGATACACCCTCGCTTTCTATATTTGATTTGCGTGCAAAATGTAGACGACTAGCCTCGCAACATGGCATACAGCTTATCATGATAGATTATTTGCAATTAATGACCGCCCAAACAAATTCTAAAGCCGGTAACCGCGAGCAAGAAATATCTACCATCTCGCGTAACCTAAAAGCACTAGCCAAAGAATTAAACGTGCCCGTCATCGCGCTATCGCAGTTGTCTCGTGCTGTAGAATCTCGAGGTGGTAGCAAGCGACCTTTACTGTCTGACCTGCGAGAATCGGGTGCCATAGAACAAGATGCAGATATTGTTTCTTTTATTTACAGACCCGACTATTATGGGTTAGAAGAATGGGACGACGACGCACGCTCGAGCACCAAGGATCAGGCTGAGTTTATCGTTGCAAAACACCGTAATGGCGCCACAGACCAGATACGACTTAAGTTTCTTGGACATTTTGGTAAATTCGAGAATCTGGATAGCTTTTTCACAACACCGCAAGAATTTGGTTCTAAAATGAATGCCGCAAACGACGATACCTTTAAATCAGATTTTGGTAAGCTGCCCAGCGGCAATCCTTCTTCTGCCTTTGGGGTTTATGACGATGATGACGCCAACTTGCCATTTTAGCTTGTTAGAATTCTCATGTTTTTATACTTTTTTTTAGATGTTAATGTTTAATTTTAAGCACACAATTAAGTATTAACGTTTGCTTTTAATTATTTCGCTTTCGCGAAAGCGAACATTGAAACACACCCATGAAGTTAAAAAACGCCTTACTGCTGCTTCTATTGCTGGCAAGCGCATGTCTAATGCATGCACAATACGTGCTCGTTCCTATGGATGCCGACACACAAAAGGATCACCTAAAAGCCTATGGCGTCTCGTTTTGGGTACTGGAAAAAGGGACTAAGGTTAAATGGTTGCTGAACTACCGCGGCGGTTCTTTTTTGCTGCCCGACACCCCCGAAATTAAAAAAGAACTGGTTGTACGCGGTGTAAGTTTTGAAGAATTGAGCGAGGGCGAGGTTGCTAATATACTGTCCCTTATCGCTAGTCCATCGCAAAATATGCAAGAGGTTTTGCTAGAAAAGGCTCCTAAAATTGCCGTGTACACACCACTAGGTAACGCACCCTGGGATGACGCCGTGACCATGGTGCTCGAGTATGCCGAGATACCTTATGACAAGATTTATGATGAAGAGGTACTGGGGGACAAATTACTACTGTATGACTGGTTACACCTGCATCACGAGGATTTTACTGGTCAATATGGTAAATTTTATGGCAGTTTTAGGGCTGCGTCCTGGTATATTCAAGAGAAAAAAGAAGCAGAGCAACTTGCCGCAAAATTAGGTTATACAAAGGTAAGTGAGTCAAAACGCGATGTCGCGATTAAGATTAGAGACTATGTAATAGGCGGTGGTTTTATGTTTGCCATGTGCAGCGCTACCGATAGTTTTGACATCGCCCTCGCAGCCGAGGGTGTCGATATATGCGAGCCCATGTTTGACGGTGATGCAAGTGATGCAGGTTACCAAAACCTTATCGACTACACAAAAACATTTGCCTTTACCGATTTTACCCTGGAAAGGTCACCTACAACCTACGAGTTTTCGAGTATCGACATGACTAATAAACGACGCATTAATAAGGAAATAGACTACTTCTCGCTCATGGATTTTAGTGCAAAATGGGACCCTATCCCTACCATGCTCAATCAAAATCACACCAGTCTAGTAAAAGGTTTTATGGGGCAAACCACCAGTTTTGACCCAAACGAGGTTAAGAAAAACGTACTGGTTTTGGGAGAAAACAAGACAAACGGCGAGGTAAAATATCTTCACGGCATACGCGGTAAGGGATTTTTTACGTTTTATGGCGGCCACGACCCCGAGGATTATCAGCACCGCGTGGGCGACCCACCTACCGAGCTTGCACTGCACCCCAACAGCCCTGGTTATCGATTGATTTTAAACAACATACTTTTTCCTGCGGCGCGCAAACAGAAACAAAAAACCTAAGCCTAGGCAACACGACACATGCTGTTATTTAATTTAAGGTGATACCTAATCCTTTGCCATTGCTAGGGTTCTCGCTTTCGCGAAAGCGAGACATCCACTACCTTTACATAAATTGAAATTTTCATGTCAGATTTTATTCATTTGCAAGTTGACAACGGTCTTGCAACCATCTCCTTGAACCGTCCACAGGTATTCAACTCGTTTAACAAAGAAATGGCTTTTGCTATGCAAGATGCCCTAGACCAGTGCGCTTTAAGAAAAGATGTGCGCGCAGTACTTATCACAGGTAACGGTAAAGCTTTTTGCGCAGGACAGGATATCCAGGAAATTACTGACCCAGCGCTGCACCCCGGTTTTAAAGCTATTTTAGACGACCATTACAATCCTATTGTACTTAAAATAAGAAATTTAGAGAAACCTGTAGTCGCTGCGGTAAATGGTGTAGCGGCAGGCGCAGGGGCAAACCTGGCCCTGTGTTGCGATGTGGTTGTCGCTGCCGAAAGTGCTGCTTTCATACAAGCATTTTCTAAAATTGGACTCATTCCCGATAGTGCAGGTACATTTTTTTTACCCCGTTTAATAGGTTTTGGTAAGGCTAGTGCCATCATGATGCTGGCCGACAAAATCACGGCAACGCAGGCCGACCAAATGGGGATGATTTATAAGGTGTTGCCCGATACCGATTTTCCAACAGCAGCACAACATATCGCCTTAACACTAGCAGCCATGCCTACTGTTGCACTAGCAAATACTAAAAAAGCACTGAATAACTCTTTTTACAATACAGTCGAACAACAACTCGCCCTAGAATCAACATTACAAATCGCCAGCGCCACCACAGCAGATTATGCCGAGGGTGTCACCGCGTTTATGGAAAAAAGAAAGCCGGTGTTTAGTGGCAGCTAAGGATTAACGATTAACGATTTTTGATTAACGATTTTTGATTTTTAATTGAAGATTTAAAATGCCGCCGCTTTTAATACCTAAAGAATTTAATAATGAATCCAAATCAGTTAGAAAACAGATTGATAGATTTTGCTATTGCAGTGATAAAGGCATGCAAATTTAATGATCAATCTTTTGCATCCCAGCATTTGACGAAACAATTAATAAGGTCGGCGACGTCTGTTGCATTAAACTACGGCGAGGCAAGGTCTGCTGAGTCCAACAAGGATTTTCTGCATAAAATAAAGATTGCTCTTAAAGAACTACGAGAATCTTTTGTAAATCTAAAAATTCAAAAAGGCGCGGGTACAAATACAAATTCGGCATTGATAGAACGATTACTGGACGAGAATAATCAATTAATATCCATCTTTGTGGTTAGCATCAAAACTAGTACAGACAAGAAATAAAGTACAAAAATCAAAAATCGTTAATCAAAAATCGTTAATCGACAATCGTTAATC
>DAIRDE010000069.1:8234-13966 GCA_036796335.1 Nonlabens sp. | reverse complement strand
ATATGTCCTTAAAACTCAAGTCATCATTAAGTGTAAATTCCCAGTTATTGTTGATAGGCTGTTGATTTTGTGAGATGCTAGGCGAGTTGACTTGCTGTTTATTTGTTGTTTTATATTTTAATGCGTCGCCTGTAAGTACATTCACGAGCATGAAAGACAGTACACTATATGTAAACGTGTAGATTTTATTTGTCATAGATATAGCGGTAATCGTCACACGATAGATGAAGTAAAACTGTTAGTCATGGAATTTTATTATTGTTAACATCATATCACCTAAACCATGTCGCAACATGATATTAAAATAAGTTTAAAGTTAGAGTATGTTTTTTAATTACGCAATCGATTGCACAAGTTTTTTTATTTGTATTTTTGTGGAAATACATGGGGTTATTGTAGTGTCAAGATGTATGTTTTTAAAACCTGAGGTTTTAATCAATTCGAGAATGCCTTTGGAATATCGATATAAAGTAGCTAATAAGGTTCTAAAATCAGCTGTTTTATTTGTTAGGTAAGGTTTTTGTAAACGCATGAGAAATCGGTTTAAATAGGCCTCGTATATACTGCGAATTGCAAATGCCCAAGGAAACTTTTAAAACAATGAACTGCCTGTTAATCAATGATAAAAAAAATAAATTCTAAAAATAGTCTTATGAATGCAAAACACACATTACCTCTGTTTTTCTTGCTTTTGATGCAAGTTGGTTTAAGTCAAGATAAAAACTTAAAACTTGTTTCACCAGCGGGAGAAGACGCAGTTATCGCTTATTTTCAACAATTTCCCGACAGTCCAGACGGTGAAAAGTTGGTTTTTACCATTTTTAAGGGAAATGATACGATGGATATCGTTTTAAAGGATCTCGAGACCGAAGAAATATTTACAATAAATACGGTAAGCGGTATTGAGCGTCATGTAGGCGCACATCCTATTTGGATAGACAACGCAACCCTGGCTTATACTAGTGATAAGGACAATACCATATACATTCACAACATTTATACAGGAAATGTAGACCAATACAAGGGTTCGCAAATAAGTGATTATTCTACCGTTAATAATAAATTGCTTTATAAGTCTAAGGGTAAAAAGAATGAAGATAAACAGATTTTTATTTTAGACCTAACTACAAAAACCACAACACCTTTTATAGGTATAGCTGATATCCTTCCGTTTAAAAATGCGATAGGCTCAACCGTTCCATTAGAAGGTTGGAATTTTGATCATCCCTTGTGGAGTCCAGACGCAACGAAATTAATGTTTACCATCAAGGCTAAAGAAAAATCTAAAAGTGGAGAAAAGAAAAAAACTGAAGAACATCTGTTTTTTGCTGATGCAAATGGGTCAAACATCAGTTATTTTGGTCGCAGACCCATGCACGAGCAATGGTGGGATAATGAAACGTTTTATGGCTTTAGAGCTGCAAAAGGTCAACAACACCACATGGACATCTATGATTTAAAAGGTAATGTCGTAGAAAAGGATGTTTCAGGTCATGGTAATCATGGTACCGTGTCGCCTAACAAAGAGTGGATTGTAGCCGACTCTTGGTATCAGTCTGACCCAATCAATGTCTTTCTTTACAAGCGGGGTAATACAAACTATACCAAAGTTTTATTTCAACAACCTAGAAAGGTAAATGGCAAGGATTTTTGGGATGTACATTCACATATACATCCTGCCTTTTCTCGAGATGGTAAGCGGGTTTATTTTAACGGAATGGCAAAAGATGGCCTTTCTAAAGTGTGGTGTTATGACCTCACTGCCATTGTTGAAAAGAAAGATAAATAATCTTACCTACTCTTTAAATGATGATTTACCAAAACCGCATTGTTTTATTCTTGCTAGTGATAATCTTAGTTACCTCTTGTAAAACTGCATATACTACAAGCAACGATGTTAAAGAAACTGGTCGAGTAAGTGCTGCACCTGCGGCATTAAGATATGCGCAATTAGCAAAACATCCCGTAAGTCCTAATGGTATCCCCAGAAGTGTTGATAATGATTTGGTTAAGATTAAAACTTCCGCTTCTACAACATGGACCAGCGGATTTTTTGCAGGCAACCTTTGGTATATTTATCTACTTACAAATAATGACCTTTATAAAGAAAAGGCTATACAATGGACAAACATTGTAGAAAAGGAAAAAAACAATGGCAGTGATCACGATATCGGTTTTAAAGTATACAACAGCTTTGGTAATGCTTATAAAATAACGCAAAACCAGGAATATGCCGATGTTGTTGTAGAAGCCGCAAGTACACTACTCACCAGATACGACGATAAGGTAAAAGCCATACAATCTTGGAATGCTAAAAAGGGCGTTTGGGATTATCCGGTGATTATTGATAACATGATGAATTTAGAATTGCTTTTTGAAGCATCGCTTTTAACTAAGGATACGACCTATTTTAACGTGGCGGTAAATCATGCCAACACTACATTAAAAAATCATTTTAGAGAGGATCATAGCACGTATCATGTAATCGATTACCTTCCTGATGGGACCGTAAAAGCAAAGAAAACGCACCAAGGGTATAGCGATAGTTCGGCATGGTCTAGGGGACAAGCATGGGCTGTTTATGGGTTTACAATGGCCTACAGGTATACTAAAAACGTAGCGTATTTAAAGCAGGCCGAAAAAACGGCCATGTTTTACTTAAACCATCCTCGATTACCAGTCGACGGAATTCCGTTTTGGGATTTTGATGATCTTGCAATCCCCAAAGCTCCTAAAGATGTTTCGGCAGCAACAATCATGGCATCTGCCTTTTTTGAACTTTACGAGTACACTCAAAAAGAAGTGTATTTAAATTATGCAAACAAGGTACTAGAAACCCTAAATCAACCCGAATATGTGCTGGGTGAAAACGTTAAAGCCCCTTTTATATTAAACAAAAGCACAGGTAATTACAATAAAAATAGTGAGATAGACTGTCCTATAGTTTATGCCGATTATTATTATTTAGAAGCATTGCTGCGACAAAAGAACGGGCTTAAATACTAGTAATAAATAAAGAAGCGTGAAAAACTGCGTCCTAAACGGTAGGCAGGTATTCTACGCTTTTTGTAGTTCTACATTAGGGTTGTTAGAAAATTTAACATCATTGGTAAATCAATGAATGCCCAAATATTAACAGTTGCCTTCTCCATTTATGAATGTCCTAACCTTTTTAACGTGAGTTCTACGTAAACACCAACTTCATTTGTTTTAATAAAGAAGCCTTTCCCTTTAAAGCTAGGGAAAGGCTTTGGTTTTATAGGCTAGAAAGCTTTAACTTTTTTAAATTCGAAAAAGTTAGTCTTGAATGCCTTTTGTAGTTAGTAAACAATTTTTAATACTGTTTGTCAAAACAATAAAAAATTATCACATGGAACCCATGTTATTTAGCCATGGTAATCGGTAATTCTGCACGATACACGTCCCAACCTATTTTAAGGTGCACCACATTGTTATCGCTTGGGCTATAAAGTGCGATGCTTAAATTTTCAACAACTTCCGTTTCTTGAGTAACAGGGATCGATGTTGTAACCACATCCAGTTCTGGTTTGTGGCTATAATTGCCCCAACCGTCATTTTCACTGTTTATGTGCACTTTCCAGGTTCCGTCTGTTGGGGTAATAACAAGAGAATAACGCCCTGCCTTTACCAGTTTGCCGCCTATGGTTGCGTCCTTATACAGCATGATTTCAGTGCTTTCGTTTGCTCCTACACGCCATACTTCGCCGTATTTAGTGATATCCTTAAATAAGGAGCGGCCGTTAAGTGCTGGTCGGCTGTAAAGCACGCGCACCAGTGGTTCAGGGCCTTTGTTAAATTGACGTTTTGCTGCACCTGCTGGGAAAAACGCTGCATCCAGCGGGCTTTTATCTATTTTGTCAAATTTTTGTGCTTGTGCGGTTGTTGTAAAAATTACCGCCACGGCTAGTAAAAGTATTTTTTTCATAGTTATAAATTTTAGGGGCTAAAAATACACTGTAAAACACATTAAAAAGTTAAAGTATAAGGTCAGTTTTGTAAAGCATAAGACCGCTAGAAGGTGCAATATGTGATAAGTGAATCCTATTACGACCATCCAGGGTTTCTATGAATTGTTCTAGGGTTAATTTGTGCATGCCCAAGTCAAAAAGTATTCCCATCATGAGTCTTACTTGGTGGCGTTTAAATCCTTTTCCGCTTACGCGAAAGCAAAAACTCTCCTCGGGAAAAAAGTTTGCCGTAAACAAGGTGTTGCTTTCTAGATAGCAGGACGACACAGTAGAAATGGTATCGGTCGTGTCGCTAGGTTTGTAGGTATAGGACCAAAAGTCTCTAGTTCCAACAAATAGTGGTGCGGCTTTTTGCATAAGTGCAATGTCTAACTCGGTTTTCATGTACACCATGAGTGATGCACAAAAAGGGTGGAATTTTGCACCGTGCGAAAAAAGATAGACGTACTCTTTAAGTTTAGGATGTTGAATGATATTGAGCTGGGCAGTTGTTTCAGATACCGAAAGTGCCCGTATATCACTCGGTAAATTCTGGTTAAAATCTGCTAAAAAGGTATCCAGATCTAGTGGCGCGTCGTCCAAAAATAGCTCTATAATGGTCTCGTTAACCGAAACGCGTGCATCAGTCCTACCAGCGGCCAAAATTTTAAAGTGGTGATGGTCCAACACAAATCGCAGGGTGCGTGTTACCATGCGTTCTACCGTGGGCTTGTCAGGCTGTTTTTGCCAGCCATGGTACCTAAAACCTAGGTATTGTAGCGTGATGAGGTAATAATGGCGTTGCGGTTTTTGCATGTGCAAGGACGGGGCTTAAAGATTTTAAGTTCCAAATCTGTTTATAGGTGCGGATCTAACTAGTTAACTTTTCAGACCAAAAAGTATCATTATGTATAAAGAAGACAGTGTCTATAAAGTAAAGAACTCCTGATTTAGTTAAAACGTTCTCGTCATGTAAATCTTCTAAAATAATACCCAAGTCAGGATGATAGTAATCATGATTGCGATTGTTCTGAAATCCGTTTAAAGTTAAAAATGTTTTCACTTCTTTTAAATTTGTTGTTTCGTCCGCTTTAATATATGCTTGTTCAACTACTGCATAGAATGCTTGCTCATTTTGATAGAATCCTATGAGGTCGTATGAGGTGTCTGCAAAAAAATAATTGTGAAGTAAAAGGCTGAAGAAGTAATCCAACCAAGATTTATAATAAATACCATCATTTATCTTTATCACTCGCCGTTCATTTTCTATGAAAACTCGTTGTTCAGCACCCTCAGAAACAAATTTATCTTCATCTAAATTTGTGAGTAGAAAATCATGCTTACGAGCAAATTTTATAAGTCTTTTTGTTTCCTCAACCTTGTCTTTGAATTTTCTTTCAACCAAAGTGCCTGCGCGCGCATCTCTTCTAAGGTAACTGGCGGCTGTTTGGATAAGAGCATCATGGCTAGAGCCGCTCGTTCCTTGAAGGATATTTTGGAGTTCATGTTTAATTTGCTTAAAATTCATAGTTTCAAACAGCGGTAAGGTTGTGCAATTTAAAACTTTTCAAAGATAATCTAATTTTAAAACACCTCTAGTTAGCGCTTTTTTAATGTCGCAGTGCACATTCCAAATTCCAAATCTCAAATTTCACAAATCTCCAAAATCTCAAATTCCAAATCATAAAATTCTAAAATCTAACATCTAAAATCTCACATCTCAACTCCCCAAATACTTAATACTTTATACCTAATACTTTATAC
>DAIRDE010000069.1:0-8134 GCA_036796335.1 Nonlabens sp. | reverse complement strand
AATCTCACATCTCAACTCCCCAAATACTTAATACTTTATACCTAATACTTTATACTTACTACTTAATACTAACTACCAGTCAACTCCTGAAACATGCGCTCTAGATTCTTACTACGCTTGTTAAGCGACAAAATCTTCAACCCATGATCGTGAGCAAAGTCAAAAACGGCGCTGCGCATATCGTCTTGGGTTTCAAACACCAGGGCATAGTTAAAACCGTGTAGCTCGCGCACCTCGCGCACGCGTTTTATTTGTTGCAGCAGCTCTTTTTCCACACGGTAGTCAAATTCTACCTCTATAAGCTGGGTGCTGTCGCTTTTCAGGTTTTTAATAAGGTCGTCTGCGACGATAGCACCTTTATTAATAATAATCACCCGGTCGCACATCGCCTCAACCTCTTGCATGATGTGTGTAGATAACAATACAGTTGTGTCGCGCCCCACTTTGCGTATTAGTTGGCGTATTTCCACCAGTTGATTAGGATCTAGCCCTGTCGTGGGTTCGTCCAGTATCAGCACTTTTGGGTTGTGCAACAGCGCATTAGCCAGGCCTACACGTTGCTTGTACCCCTTAGAAAGCTGATTTATAAGCTTGTGAGATTCGGCTACCAGGCCAGTTTGTGCAATCACCTCGTTAATGCGCTCTTTAGCATTTTTTAACCCATAAACATCAGCACTAAACGCTAGATATTCTTTCACATACATGTCTGGGTACAATGGGTTGTTTTCGGGCAAGTATCCCACACAAGATTGCACCTTTTTTTGTTGTGTATCCACGTCATATTCTTGCACAGTAGCGGTGCCAGCGTTGGGCTTAAGATAGGTAGTTAAAATGCGCATAAGGGTAGACTTGCCCGCACCATTAGGGCCTAGAAAACCTACAATCTCACCTTCTTTTATAGAAAATGACACATCGTCCAGTGCTTTCTGGTCACCATAAAACTTGGTAATATTTTTAACTTTTATAGACATAGGGTAAAGATAGGAATTGTTGCATTTGGGTGATACATGTCACCTTTGTTTTTTTAAACAGGTTTTATGTACGTGTGCATTGTTTCGCTTTCGCGAAAGCGTAACGATGAAATTTATACAGTTGCATCACAGGACGAGCGGGTGTTCTTACAGTTTCCCTGTATGCATGACACTACCAAAACCAATTAACGAAGTTTGGGCGATTCATAAATAGAAACAACACAGGTCAAATGAAGGCTTTATAATAAGGATGTTTCGTTTTTAAGTATTTAGAATAGTGCTATTTATGATTTTTCTAATTGGCGTTAGGGATTGTAGTGGAAATCCTTTTTTAAGGCTTTTGTTGCCTTAAAAAAGATTGCAACGTAAAGCCCGACCCTTGTGGTAACGCCCAAATAACGTCTAAATTATTTTTTAACCCTGTAGCAAACGCAAAAACAAGAGGATGATAATAAATTTTTTTAAAGTTTTTAGATGATGTTTGCGTTTTCTATTTTACATTCGCAATTCATTATGAAAACAAACACTTATTTCTGGAACGGCTATTACTTCTATTTTATAGAGGGCAGGACGGCGTGGTGATAAGTTAACAATAACCGAAACGATAAAGTCCTGAAATTATTTTCAGGACTTTTTTTTTATGACAAGTATGAATCATATCGCTATACAAGGAATACAAGGATCGTATCACGAGCAGGCGGCACAGCTGCTTTTTGGCAACACACAATTGCTTACGTGCGATAGTTTTGACCAGCTTACCACTGCGGTAAAACAAGGCATCGTAAATGCTGGTGTCATGGCAGTGGGCAATTCTATTGCGGGCAGTATCTTATCAAACTACTCGTTAATCGCTAACAATAATTTGTGGATAGGCGCCGAGGTCTATGTACCTATTCACCACCATTTAATGGCGTTAAACGGCCAGTCGATAGCCGATATAAACGAGGTGCAATCGCATCCCGTGGCGTTGTTGCAATGTCACCCGTTTTTTAAAAAATACCCGCATATAAAATTAGTTGAAACCGATGATACCGCCGCAGCCGCCATGCGCATTCAATTAGAAAACAAAAAAGGGGTTGCAGCGATTGCCTCTAAAAATGCCGCGCGACTTTATGACTTACAGGTTTTATCTAGCGAGATACAAGAGCATCCTGAAAATAGTACCCGTTTTGTGGTGGTGCATAAAGAACCCATTAAAACGACTGAAACCAATAAAGCAACGCTGGTTTTTACCGCCACGCATGAGCCTGGCAGTCTTGCAAAGGTGCTCCAGGTTTTTGCGGGTTATCACATGAACCTGACCAAAATACTGTCGATTCCTATTGTAGAAAAACCATTTATGTTTCAGTTTGTGGTAGACGTGTGCTATGACAATGAAGAAACTTTTAACGATATGATTGATGGTTTAAGAAGACTTACAGGTTCTTTAACCATTTTAGGAATGTACAAAGCACAACAATCATGATAGCTGCTCAAAAATTAAATCATGTAGCCGAGTATTACTTTGCTACTAAGTTGCGCGAGGTGCGTGAACTGCTACTCGCAGGAAAACCCATCATCAACGCTGCCATAGGCAATCCAGATTTACCACCACCACCGCAAGCGATTGCTGCACTTGCGGCTGCATTTAACGATGCGGGCGCGCATGGTTATCAAAGCTATTTGGGGTTGCCCGAATTGCGCGAGGCCATGGCACAATTTTATAACAACCATTATGGGGTTGCCATAAACCCTGCTAACGAGGTGATTCCCCTTATGGGTAGTAAAGAAGGCATTTTGCACATCTCTATGGCATTTTTAAATCCAGGTGATAAGGTGCTTATTCCAGACCCAGGTTACCCAACGTATGAAAGTGCTACCCGTTTATGCGAGGCTATTCCTGTACCTTATGCGCTAACCGAGCAAAATGGCTGGTTGCCTGATCTAGTGCACCTAGAAAAACAAGATTTGTCGGGTGTTAAAATCATGTGGGTAAATTATCCCAATATGCCTACAGGTGTGGCGGCAACCCCTGCATTGTTTAAAAACCTACTTGCTTTTGCTCGCAAGCACAACATATTGCTTATCAACGACAATCCATACAGTTGTGTGGGATATGATGAAAAACATAGTTTGCTGCAAGTGCCAGGCGCTTTAGAGATCGTGCTAGAACTTAATTCTGTAAGCAAAACTTTTAATATGGCAGGCTGGCGCGTGGGTATGCTCACGGGCAATGCACAACTTATACAGCACGTGTTAAAGGTAAAAACAAACATGGATAGCGGTATGTTTTATGGCATACAAAAGGGTGCAATTGCGGCGCTGCAAAGTGACGAACGTTGGTTTGAGAACATAGACTTAACCTATCGCAAGCGTCGTGCTGCTATTTTAGAAATTGCCCATGCGCTACACCTGCAACCACAGGTGCAAAATGCAGGATTGTTTGTATGGTGCAAATTACCGCAAGGACAGCTGGACGACAAGGCATTTGTAGAATCGCTGCTGCACGAGCGTCATATTTTTATAGCGCCGGGCAGTATTTTTGGTAAGAATGGTGCGGGTTATGTGCGGTTTTCACTATGTGTGCTCGATGCCCAACTCGCCATGATGCTAGAACGCTTAAACGTCGCACAATTATGAAAAACATCATGCTCATAGGCACGGGACTTATAGGCGGTTCTATGGTGCTAGACTTAAAAAAAGCTTATGGCTGTGTGCAGGTTTATGGCGTGGACAGCAACGTGCAACATGCAAATCGCGCAGTGGAAACTGGCCTTATAGAACGCATTGCAACCCTGCAAGAGGCTGTAAACATGGACTTAATTATTATCGCCGTGCCTGTAGACGCTACCCTAAAAGTGTTGCCGCAAGTGCTGGACCTTGCAACATCTAAAACACTGGTAATCGATGTGGGGTCAACAAAAGAGCTTATTTGTGACGCCGTGGCACATCATAAAAATAGAGCCCAGTTTCTCGCTGCACATCCCATCGCTGGAACCGAGTTTTCGGGCCCTGATGCTGCACTACTTGGCCTGTTTAAAAACAAAACCATGATCGTGTGCGAGCATGAAAAAACAGCACCTGCCATGCTGGATAAAGCGCTAGAAATGATTGATTTGCTGGGTATGCGCTTGCGGTACATGACACCCGCCTCGCACGACAGGCACATTGCTTATGTATCGCATTTATCGCACATATCCAGTTTTATGCTAGGCAAAACGGTGATTCAAGAAGAAGAAAATGAACGCGACATCTTTGACCTTGCTGGCAGCGGTTTTGAAAGCACGGTGCGCCTTGCAAAGAGTTCGCCAGCCATGTGGACACCTATCTTTGCACAAAATAAGAAACACGTGCTTGCCAGTTTAGATGGGTATATTCGTAATTTATCTCGCTTTCGCGAAAGCTTGCAAAACGACAATCATACAGCCCTGTTTAACGACATGGAACAAACAAATAAAATTAAAACAATATTAAAAGGAATTGAAAATGGAAAATAGCAAATCATACAGAAATTGGTTAGACGCATTGCAACTAGAGCATCCACTGGTTATCGCAGGACCATGCAGCGCAGAAACCGAAGCGCAAGTCATGCAAATAGCCCACGAGCTTAAAGATACCGACGTGTCGTATTACCGTGCAGGTATCTGGAAACCCAGAACCCGACCAGGCAATTTTGAAGGTGTGGGCGCGCTAGGTCTTAAATGGCTGAAACGTGTCAAAGAAGAAACAGGCCTTAAAACAGCAACCGAGGTCGCAAACCGCAATCATGTAGAGCTAGCGCTAGAACATGATATAGACCTGTTGTGGATAGGGGCACGTTCTACCGTAAGCCCGTTTATCGTTCAAGAAATAGCCGATGCTCTTAAGGGAACAGACAAAGTGGTGCTGGTAAAAAACCCGGTGAATCCAGATTTGTCACTGTGGCTAGGTGCTATAGAACGCCTGCATGAAGCCGATATCAAAAAACTGGGCGTGATACACCGCGGTTTTTCTACCTATGAAAAGTCAAAATACCGCAACATTCCCGAGTGGCAAATCGCCATCGAACTGCAATCTAAGTTTCCAGATTTGCCATTGATAAATGACCCGTCGCACATCACTGGCAGGCGCGATATGATTTTTGACGTGTCACAAACAGCATTGGACTTAAATTTTGACGGACTCATGATAGAAACCCATACCGATCCTGACAATGCATGGAGCGATGCAGCACAGCAGGTAACACCCGCACATCTGGTACAAATCATGGAGGATTTAAGAATACGCAAACGCAACGTGACTGAGCCTGATTACATAAGTGACCTCGCAAAACTGCGCATGCAAATAGACGATGTAGACGGCAGGCTCATCGACCAACTGGGTAATCGCATGAAAATTGCTGACCAGATAGGCGCACTAAAAGCTGCGCATAATGTTGCCGTTTTACAAAGCGCACGCTGGAACGAGATTCTGGGCAAAATGGTGTTAGAAGGTCAAGAAAAGGGATTGAGCGACGAGTTCATTATTAAAATTTTTAAAGCGATTCACCAGGAATCAATCAATCACCAGGAACGAGTTATTAAGAAGCAGTAGCGGTGAGTTTGTGAGTGGTGAGCCGTGAGTGGTGAATTTTTAGTGATGACTTATGAATGATAACTTATGACCTCAAAGTTAGGAGTTTGAGTTTATGGGTTAAGCGTTGTGGATGAGCAAGCTAATATGGTCAATTTTGAATTTTGATAAGTCACTTTTTATTTTTCCTGGTATAATAGTAGTTTCTTAATCGCTATTTTTGTTTTAAAAGGGAAATCAGTGTAACAGCATCAATAAAAAAATAGCAAACTTTCAAAATAAATTTTAAAAATAATTTAATTATTAAAAAATTTACGCATGACCAAATCCTCAAATTAACAAATCCCCAAACCGAAAAAGTAAAAAAAATGACAGGAACCGTCTATAGATCTACTGGAAGCTGGTACGAGGTAAAGGGTGCCGACGGTCTCATGTACTCCTGTCGTATAAAGGGGAAATTCCGTTTACGCGGTATTAAAAGCACAAACCCCATTGCAGTAGGAGATATTGTTGATTTTGAAATTGAAAAAAAGGGCGACGAGGAAATAGGGATTATTAACCAGATTCACGAGCGCGAAAATTATATCGTGCGTAAAAGCGTGAACCTGTCTAAACAAACCCACATTATAGCGGCAAATGTGGACCAAGTTTTTCTGCTTATCACGCTAGATAATCCGCCCACGTTTACCTCGTTTATTGACCGCTTTTTGGTCAGCGCAAGTGCTTATCATATTCCGGTAGTGCTGGTTTTTAATAAAGTAGATACCTATGACGACATGCAAATAGAAGCCGTTGTAGATCCAGAAACTGGCGAAGCAATGACCACCATGACCACCCTAGACCATGTGCGTTATCTCATGAGTTTGTACACAACTATAGGTCATGACTGCATAGGCATTAGTGCCCACACAGGTAAAAATATAGATCTTGTAAAGCAAAAAATGATAGGTAAAACCAGCATGTTTGCCGGCCACAGTGGTGCAGGTAAAAGCACGCTGGCAAATGCCGTACAACCCGGTTTAGATTTAAAAACCAAAGCCATATCTGACCAGCACAAGCAAGGTCAGCACACCACCACCTTTGCCGAGATGTTTGATCTAGATTTTGACGCGCGCCTTATAGACACCCCGGGGATTAAGGGATTTGGTGTGGTTGATATGGAAAAAGAAGAAGTAGGAAACTATTTTCCAGAAATTTATGCCCTAAAAATGCAGTGCAAATTCCACAACTGCCTGCATATAGAAGAGCCTAAATGCGCTGTAAAACAAGCCTTGAAAAATGGTGACCTGGCCCAAAGCCGCTATGACAGCTATGTGCAAATCGTACAAGGCGATGACGAGCAGTACCGCTCTGACAAATACGCCACCGAATGAGAGCCGTAATACAACGCGTTACCAGCGCCAGCGTTTCTATACATGGTCAGGTACACGCAGCCATACAAGGCGGCTTGCTCGTGCTTTTGGGAATCACCCACGACGACACGCAGCAAGACATCGATTGGCTCGTGGATAAAATGGTAAACATGCGCATTTTTAACGACGCTGATGGTAAAATGAATCGCAGTGTGCAAGATACCGCAGGCGACATTTTGGTCGTATCGCAATTCACCCTATTTGCCAGTACAAAAAAGGGTAACCGTCCCGGATTTACCGCTGCGGCAAGACCCGATGTTGCCATACCGGTGTACGAGGCTTTTTTAAGTTCGCTTTCGCGAAAGCGTAACAAACACACCCCCGCAGGAATTTTTGGAGCAGACATGCAGGTCGCACTGGTCAATGACGGCCCGGTGACGATTGTTTTAGATACCAAAAACAAGGAGTAACGCCTTAAACGTGGTTTACAAAACAACGTGCGCCATTCAAAAACCAAATTCATATGTCCTCATGTGCTTATGTTTTTTCATAACATAACCATTTCTTAAACCTAATAATTATTGATTCATATATCTTTAAATAAATTAAAAATCATGAAAAAGCTACTAATCATTTTACTAGCTATTACACTATATGGCTGCGATAAAAACGACGAGCCACGTTGTGTAGGTGTAGCCTGCCTGCCACCCGCAACGCAAACGGGTGCGGGGACTTTTGGCTGCCTTGTAAATGGTGAGCCATATTTTGCAATCGGTGGTCTAAATGCACAGTATCAATTAATAAACGGCGAATACTTCTTTCTAATAGGTTTTGATAGGGATGCTGGATTTCCCGAGTCTGTAAGCATTATAGGTGATGGTATCCAATTATTGGAAAATCAATCCTATAATTTGGCTGTCGATGGTTCCGGCAGCTTTTACGGCCGAGTCACGTTTGGTCAAGATGCAGGCGGTCAATTTATACGTAATAATACGGATAGCACAAATATGGGTGATTTTATAATAACAAGACTGGACCAACAAAACCAAATCGTTTCTGGAACTTTTGAGTTTGAAATCCTTAATCCAGATGATGGACAAGTTTACCATATTACAGAGGGAAGATTTGATTCTTTCTACGCTCGATAATAATTAATTACAACTATGAAAAACATTTACCTACTACTTACTCTCTTACCCATCTTGCTGTTTGTACAGCAAGAAGTCGATACCAACTGGGCCACACAAATCAATAATATCTTTCAAAATCTTGACAAGTCCA
>DAIRDE010000068.1:0-14137 GCA_036796335.1 Nonlabens sp. | reverse complement strand
CACAGCAAACCCCTGATTTGTGCTGTCGCCCAAATCTGTCCCCTTCAGGCAAGGGAACTGCTGTTGGATACTTGCAAACCTCTTGTTCGGTACCAAGATAGTTAACGGTAGTTTTGCACGACGCGCCCTAGTTTTGCGGCTATTTCTCGTTGCAACTTCAGGTAATTGCGTATTTGTTCTAATATTTCTGTGTTGTCAACAGCACTATCGGCAGAAACCTCTTTGTACAGTGATTTTATTTTAAAATCTATCATGAGGTATCGGTAATTTACACAAATCTCGGTGACCAGCGTGTCTAGAACGTCTTCTACGGTTTTCACACTTATTTGTTTGCTTTCCCAATCATGCAGCATATATTTCTCGTCCTGCATCACGAGTTTAGAAACAAACTCGGCCTCGTCTTGTTCTAGCAACGACATGGATTTTACAAAATCAGCATCTTCATGAATTAAAAGTATATCGATTATTTTGCGATACAGGTCTATAAAACGCTGCGAGGAGAATTCTAGCTCGTCGGGCTGTATTTCAAAATAAAATTTCTCAAATATTTTTCGCGATTCTTTGACCGGTTCATAGATTAATTCCTCGTCATTTTGTTCTTGTAAATGTTCCTCGTCAAAAACAACTTGCCTATTGCCAAATTTTAAAACAATTTTTATGATTTCGTTTTCTAGAACCTTTAACCTGTCTACAGGCTCTACCTGCGGTTCTTGTTGCTTTGTAAAAACTTGTTCTTGCTGCTGCTTTATTTCTTTTTTGCGATCTTCTTTAATTTGCGCGTTGCGCATTTGTGCCAGTGTTGCAAATAAAACGTCCTCGCTAATATCCAGTATTTGAGCCGTTTCTCGCACATATACCTCGCGCGAGATATTGTCGGGTATTTTAGAAATTGTTGTGACAATCTCGCGTATCATCCCAGCTTTTTTTATAGGGTCACCCGCGGCCTCGTCTTTAAGTAAACCAGACTTGAATTTTATAAAATCTACTGCCTCGTCTTTTAAAAAAGTCTCAATTTCTAGCTGTGTATGCGATTTTGCAAAGCTATCAGGGTCTTCGCCCTGTGGAAAGGTGCACACACGCACATTCATTCCTGCTTCTAGTATTAAATCTATTCCGCGTATGGCAGCACGCATTCCTGCAGCATCACCGTCATACAATACGGTAATGTTTTTAGTAAGTCTGGCGATCAGGCGTATTTGATCCTCGGTTAACGCGGTACCCGAACTGGACACGACGTTTTTTACACCTGCCTGGTGCAACTGTATCACATCGGTATATCCTTCTACCAGGTAACACAGGTCCTCTTTGGCAATGGCTTGTTTAGCCTCATAAATACCGTAAAGTACGCGAGACTTGTCATAAATATCACTTTGTGGGGAGTTTAGGTATTTTGCCGCTTTTTTATCGGCTATTAAAATACGACCGCCAAAACCCAGCACCCTGCCCGAATGGCTGCGTATGGGGAACATGACACGGCCTTTAAACCGGTCAAATTTTTTATCCTCCTTAACAATGGTTAGTCCTGTGCGCTCTAGATAGTCCAGGTTGTATCCTGCTTGTATGGCTTCATCGGTTAGGGCGCTCCATGCGTCTGGCGAGTAGCCTAATTGAAAATGGGCAATGGTCTCGTCAGTAAAGCCGCGTTCCTTAAAATAACTGGTTCCTATGGCTGCGCCCAGGTCGGTAGCAAGCTGCTCGTGGAACCATTTTGCTGCAAATGCCGCAACCAGATACATGGATTCTTTATCGTCTTGTATTTGTTTTTGCTCGTTGGTTTGTGCGGTTTCTTCAACCTCGATTCCATAGCGTTTTGCAAGCCATTTTATAGCCTCGGGAAAGGTAAAATGCTCATGCTCCATGATAAAGGACACGGCGTTGCCCCCTTTTCCACTAGAAAAATCTTTCCAAATTTGCTTTACGGGCGATACCATAAAACTGGGCGAGCGCTCGTCACTAAAGGGACTTAATCCCTTGTAATTACTTCCCGATTTTTTTAATTGCACAAAATCACCTATCACCTCTTCTACACGGGCGGCTTCAAAAACGGCATCTACGGTTGATCTGGATATCAATGTATTGGTTGTAAAGGTGTTAACTGTAATTTATGCAGTGTACTTGCATGTCTCAAAAATAACAAAAGCCTGTGGGTGTGTCACTATGATTGCTGGTTAAAACGCGTGATTGTAAAGAGTTCGCTTTCGCGAAAGCGTACAAAACAAAAAGCCCCTGCAATAACAAGGGCTTTGTAAAAAATGAAGAAGGCGTTTATTGAAATCTAAATCCAAAACTTACCATATTTTCTTGTACTGGAGAATTTTTAAAGACGTCGTTAAGCCCATAAGTAACAAATAACTGAATATCGCCTTTACCTACATAGGCGCTTAAACCGTAAAGTAGCGGCTCCATTTCAAAATCGTTTTGAAGCGTATTTGTGACCCTGCGACCCTCGCGTTTAAAATTTGTGGTTTGAGAAGTACTTATATTTGTCCCCACATATCCACCCACGCCTATAAGCCAGGTGTTTTTTCTATTGTATCGCTTAATGCCGTTTGCATACTCTTTAAGCTCGCCTTTACCAAATTCTAAATGCACCGGTGCAATCATTGAAAACTGTCCAAAACGCACACGGTCCACGTCAAACCCTACAGGTAAAAGATTTGTAATATTACTGTTTGTTTCAAACCACCTGTTACCTCTTATGCTAAGTGATTGCCAGCGCATTGCACCACCATAATTGATGCGTACCACATCGCTATTTGCGGTTAATCGGGTAGAAAATTGAATTCCTAATTCCCAGCTGCCCGATCCCCAAAAACGGTAGTTATCACCGATGCCGTTATCATCGCTCAACGCCTGGTTCCAGCCTACCGCAAAAATACCATCGGTCGTGGTGCGCACCAGTTCTTTTTGTCTGCGCGACTTTTGAAATGCATCTAAAACATCCATCGGTGCATTTTTTTCATTTTTTTCTTGGTCTTTGTTTTCGTCGTTTTCTTGAGCAGTCATTGTCATGGTAAAACATGCTGCAAGTGCTAGAAGTACTATTTTTTTCATGAATGGTTCTTAATGGTTAGTCTGTAAAGTTAAGTAAAGAAGCTCTATTAAAAATGTCACATATTGATAAAAAGTTCTTGCACGTTACAAGAACTTTTTACCTGGCAAATTCAACTAAAATTTTTATTGAAAACGTATTCCAAAGGTGACATACTGCGCGTCTACAGCCCTGTCGTTGAACACTTTATTAAGATTCATGCGTCCAAAAAAAGTGAACTCACCACGACCTATATACGTGTCTAGACCGTACACAAACTTCTCATTGTCAAAATCGTTAATTCTTTTTTCTCTTATTTCACGGCCGTCGGTCTCATATTTTAATTTTAATCGCGAGCTCATATTAAAACCAGCAAATCCACCTATTCCTACTTTCCAACGGTCTGCATTGTCAAAGCGCACACGACCGTCTTCATAGTCCTTACGTTTTGAGCCGCCTATTTCTAAACTCAGGGGAAAAACGAGCTGGTCCTGACGAAATTTTGCTTTGTCCACGTTAAATCCAATAGGTGCTATCTGGGTTACATCACCTTGTGTAAAAAACCGATTTCCATTTAATTGTGTGCCGTGCGATTGATACTCGATACCGTATAACAATTTAAAATTGTTTGTATCCTTATCCAGGGTCGTTTTCCAGTGGTACCCGACAGAGAAGTAATTGTTATTGGGGTAGCTAAAATCATTAATATCCAGATCATCGCCTATCATAAAGTTGTACGCAAAACCTAGGGATAAACCAGTTTCGGTTCTCTTATACTTTTTTAAATCACTACTGCTGTTATTCATTTCTATAGTGAGGCCGTTTTTAGTGGATAATTCAAATTTAGAATTATCTACAACCGTGGTGCCTCGTACCTGGGCAAATGCTATTTGCGCATCAATCATGTTGTTATGGATGTCTATTTTATTTGCTATTTCACCAGCTCTAGATGTTTTAAGCTCTTCTGCTCTTGCCTCTGTAATTTTATTTTCTTGTAAACTGCGATTTACAGATTCAACATAATCTTTCAACTCTTCTTTTTGTTTTAGTTCGTAGTCTTTTTTCTTTTGGATTAAATTATTGATTTCTTTTTCTTTCAAGGCTTTCAGTTTTTCAATAAATTTTTGTGACATGTCTAGGTAATATGTTTCTTTACCGTTGACAGTGTCGACAATCACCTCGTGCTTTTCTTTTAATTTTTCTATTGTTGGATTTTGCGCATGCGCCATTAACGCTCCAAAAAGATTGAAAAGGAGACTTACAAACAGTACTGTTTTTTTCATGATATTTGGTTTTAGGGTTTAGGTATGGCTGTCCGTTTTATACAAACAGCTGTTTTTAAGGTTATTAAGTTTTAAGAATTATTTTTTTGCAACCAGGGTTGTCGCGTGGGCTTTAAGTTTTCCAAACTGGTCCAGTAACATATGCTCTATACGATTGCGGCGGTCGGCCTCTATGTCCCATTCGGTTTCTTGCAACAGTCGGTCAGCATGTACCACAGTAGTGCTACTTTTTTTACTTGTCTTAAGGCTACCCATCGCGCGTTCTAAAAGCACATCGGCTTCTTGTGCGGCGGTCAATTTTAGCGCAGCAGGCACACTTTCAACCTTATTTTCTTGTGCTGCAATGGCTGCCGTTAGTGCGCTATTATTAGCATCTTGAACTGTTTGTTGTCGGTTGGTTTGATTATTAATAGGTAATTCTTCTTTAATTACAACAGGCTGTTGTTGCACCTGCTGTGATTTATTTTGCGTTGCTGCGACGGCGCTTTTTTGTGTATCGCTCGTGGTGTGTCGCTGGTAACCTTGTGGTTTGCTATTCACCTCGTTTAACGGCGCATGCATTGATTTTTCTACAGCGGGCACATTGTTTTGTTTTACAACACGGGTATTTGTCGTTTCTACCTTATTGCTTACCTGAGCAACCACCATAATGGCGATTATAAGCACGGCAGCAACGGCGGCTATCCAATAGGTAAAAGGCTTTTTTGATGGCTGTTGCACTGTTGCCTCATCCAGACGCTGAGACAGTTTTTCCCAAGAATCGGCACGAGGGGCGATGCTGCGTTGGTCTAGGGATTTTTTAATATTGTTAAGCTTCATGGCTTTTTTGTGTTAATACGTTAATATGTTCTTGCAATAACAATCGCGCTTTGCGATACTGCGTTTTACTGGTGTTTTCACTAATGCCTAGCGCAGTAGCAACCTCGCTGTGCTTAAATCCATCTACCACCACCATCAGGAACACATTTTTATAGCCTTGTGGTAAACCATCTATAAGCGATTGCAGGGTTTCTACATCCAGAAAGTCGGTGTGGTCGTCATCATCTGCATCGGTTACCGCAATCTGTTGATTGTCTAAGGATTCAGAAAACTTAAAAGGGTCTTTTTTGCGCAAATGGTCTAGACATTCTCGCACCATAATTTTGCGCAACCAGCCTTCAAAACTACCGTCGTGGGTAAATAGGTTCATTTTAGTAAAAGCTTTAAAGAATCCATTAAGCATGCACTCTTCGGCTATTTCTTGCGCTTTAATATACTGTCTACAAACGCTTATCATGCGCGGTGCATGCTTGTCATAGATGCGTTGCTGCGATTTTCTATCGCCTTGCATTGCTTTTTCTATGAGCCTTTTTTCGTTGGTATATAGCTGAATCACTTTCACAATTTACTCGCTTTCTTACTTACAAGACGCAAAGTTTTTAAAATGGTTGCCTGTAGCGTTAAATTTTTTTTGCAGATTTTAACATCGCAAATCGCAAATGCAGAATTTAAAAATGCAACACACACATAAACAAATGGTTATGCGTAAAAAAATAAGTAGGAATCGTAGACTATATTTTACGCGTAAACATGGAACTAGCAACCAAAAGAGTTCACGAACCTGTACGCATCACTTAAAAAACTACAGCTCACTTTTTAAGACTTCAACAAATCTCCAGCAGTCTTCAAAACTGTTGTAAAGCGGTACCGGCGCCACGCGTATAACGTCGGGCTCTCGCCAGTCGGCAATGACACCTTTTGCAGTAATGGCTTCAAAAAGTGATTTGTCTGCATCGCGCACAGCAAGTGATAATTGACAACCGCGGTTTGCAGCATGAGCAGGGGTGATAATCGTGATGCGGTTACCTTCTAACTGTTTTAAAAGATATTCCAAGTAATTAGTAAGTTCTATGGATTTTGCACGCAAATTACTAAAACCTGCCTGATTAAAAACATCTAAACTCGCTCGTATAGCTGCCATGCTTAAAATGGGCGGGTTGGACAGTTGCCAACCCTGGGCGCCATACATGGGTTCAAAATCGTCGCGCATTTTAAAACGGGTGTCCTTATTATGTCCCCACCAGCCGGTAAACCGTGGTAAGGTTGTGTTGCTCGCATGCCGTTCATGCACAAAACAGCCTCCTAAACTACCAGGTCCAGAGTTCAAATATTTATAGGTACACCACACGGCAAAGTCTGCACCGCTGTCATGCAATTGTAAATCGACATTGCCCGCAGCATGCGCACAATCAAACCCGACCATCGCACCAGCTGCATGCCCTAATTGCGTGATTTTTTTTAGATCAAAGAATTGCCCGGTATAATAATTTACGGCACCTATCATGATAAGCGCAATCTCGTCACCCTGTTCTTTTAAAAGCGTTTCTAGGTCTTCTAGTCGCGGGGTGTGTTCACCGGCGCGAGGTGCCCACTCGATAATATGTTCTTTATCATCATACCCGTGGAATTGTACTTGCGATGCAACCGCATACCGGTCGCTCGGGAATGCGTCTGCTTCCATAAGGATTTTGGTGCGCTTACCCTGTGGCCTGTAAAAACTTACCATCATCAGGTGCAAGTTTGTGGTAAGTGTATTCATGGTTACCACCTCGTGTGTACGTGCGCCCACGATGCTTGCAGTAGTTTCTGCTAGAAACTCGTGGTAGGGCATCCATGGATGTGCGGCGTGAAAGTGTCCTTCTACACCCAGTCGTGCCCAGTCGTCTAGCTCTTGATTTAAAAAAATCTTTGTTAGGCGGGGCTGTAAACCTAACGAGTTGCCGCATAAGTAAATAGCATCTGTACCGTCACGATGTTTTGGTATGTAGAAGCTTTCGCGAAAGCGAGATAAAGAATCACCAGCATCTAATTGTAATGCATACGCGTGGTCACTGCTGTAATCCATTAATTGGTTGTTACTTTAATATTGGTAAAATGAATGCGCGACATGCGGTCTGGCAAGCGGTGGTCGGTAGTAATGTTTATGCCCCCGTGCGATTCTATCTGTTCAAACGTGGTCATAAGCGACTGGATGGTATCGTTGCCCTTTCTAAAAACCCATTCTTTAATTTCATAATTCTTGTTGTAGTACACGTCATACGCATCGCCTGGTGTATAACCGCCGTCGCCGTTATAGGCAATGGTAATCATATCCATGTTCACTGCCGATATAGGTGCGTTGACGCCGCTTTTTTCGGTAATCGTGGTTCCTTTGTCGGTTAAAAATTTGAATTCGGGCAGTAGCCAGTAGCTGTCATTTATAAAATGTTTGTCAGCCTCGGTTTGTAGTTCGTTTAACGCTTGTTTTCTATTAAATTGTATGGTGTCTGTTTGTGCAATCATAAGGACGTCGCCTGTTTTAGGGTTCCAGGTCCATTGGCGGCTGCGTGCGACCCCTTGTGCATTACTCACATTAAAGGTAAAGGCGATTTCTTGCACGTCATTCCAGCGAGCATAGCCGGCACGATGTGCTATTTTTTCTACTGTGGTGCTGTCGTGTACCGCAGCTGGCGTTTTATCGCCTGTTGCTTTATTCGTGCAGCTTGCTAATGCTGTAATCGTCAATAAAATAAAGATGCGTTTTTTCATGTATGTAACTTTGGTATAAAAATACTCTATATAGGACGTTCCATAAATGTTAAATACAACCAAATCACACAAACCTAGCCTCGCTTAATGCTTAATTTTGCCGCGTGAAAGTTAAAAAAGTAGAAAAAGACACCGTGAGTAAAGGCCGCAAGGTCGGTATCATTTTTATTCTAGGAACACTCATTGCTATAGGACCTTTTTCTATAGATGCCTATCTACCAGCCTTTGACCAGATTGCGACCGATTTTAAAGTAGACACCAGCACCATAGGATTTACCCTAACTACCTACTTTATCGGGATAGGGCTGGGGCAACTGGCTTATGGACCGCTCATGGATAAATATGGCAGGCGCAAACCCCTTATAGCTGGATTGCTCCTATATATAACATGTTGCTTACTCTGTGCATTTGCTTATGATGTGATGTCCCTAGCTATTTTACGTTTTTTTATGGCGCTAGGTGCATGCTCGGGTATGGTAGCCAGCAAGGCGGTGGTGCGCGATTTGTTTGATAAAGAGCAGGTTGCAGACGTGCTTTCTACACTCATGCTTATCATGGGAATTGCTCCTATTATCGCACCTACCATAGGCGGTATTATTGTTAAAACACTGCACTGGGAGTGGGTATTTTATGGGTTGGCTATTTTTGCCAGTATTATGCTTTTAAACATCACCCTTTTCCTGCCCGAGAGTTTTGTGCCTAACAAAGCCACACGCTTACACCCGTTACCCGTGCTGCGCGAGTATTGGGGCATTTATAAAAATAAAGACTTTTTCTTATTTTCTAGCGCACGCGGATTTGTCATAGGCATGCTGCTAGGGTATGTTGCTGCAGCACCATTTATATTTGTCGAGTATTTTAAAATGGGAACAGATAATTTTGGGTGGATTTTTGGCAGTAACGCCGCAGGACTTATCGCCGGCAGCCAGATAAATAGACTTTTTCTAGCGCGCTTTAAAACCTTTGAAGTGACCTATGTAGTAAGCGTGTTGCTTACCATGGTGTGTCTTGCGTTATTGGTGTACGGGCTATCCTATGATCCGGTTTTTTGGGTGGTTTTCCCGGGACTGTTTTTAATGATGACCCTTATAGGGTTCCAAAATCCCAACACCACCGCTCTAGCACTTATGCCATTTACACGACGGGCGGGCAGTGCCAGTGCTTTTGTGGGGGCGGTGAGTATGATTTTTGGCTCGTTGACCAGTTGGTTTGTGGCTACTTTTTTGACCAGTAGTTTAACGCCACTTTTCATCCTGCTTGCTTTTTGTGGCGTGATGGCCCATGTGGCGGTAGAGTCTTACCGGTTGCGCATGCAATAAAGGTTGTTTCGCTTTCGCGAAAGCGAGCTTTATAAAATCTAACAAAAAAGCAATAAAAAATTTGCTACTTTACTTTCCTTTACTTTCCTTTACTTTACTTAGCATCTTATTAACAATTAAAATCTTTTTATTACGAAAAAATTAATGTTATTGGGCGTGATTGCCCTAGGAAGTATGAGTTTTATTGAAGTTAATTGTTTCGCTGTTGCTAATGCAACGCAGGCGACATTCGACAAACTTGTGCCAAGCGCATCAGATGCTCAAAGCTTTGCGGTGTGGGAGGCTGCCTTTACAAACTGTGAAGGGGCACAAAGTTCGTTAACAGAACCGGCGACCATTACAATTAAAAAGTAAAAAAGGCCTACACATGATTTTAAGACTTACTGTCCTGCTTAACTTTATTGTTATAAATGTCGCTTTTGCACAGATTGAGGTAAGGTACAATGTAAAATTCCTTGAAGCAAAAATGAATAATGAAAATCATAAAAATGATAACATTTATGAAACAGTTTATTTGCCTTTTGTAAGTATTATGAACAAGAGTGCAGCAGTATTGAATACATGCGAGGGTAAGTCTTATTTTGCAATTAATCACAGGGAGCGAGATGAAGTAACTAATGTTATTGCAAAAGTAATTTTAGAGGGCTCTAAGTGGTTAACAACCCCTAGCATTTGTGGTAATATAAGTAATGACAATAGTAGTTTGGTGATCGCAGATTATAATGATGAACGATGGCAAGTTGGTACAATGCCTAAGATAATTGCAGGATACACCTGCTTCAAAGCGACAAAAACTCTTAAATACAAACAAGATTTACAAAAAGAGCAGTTACTCGAGGTTTGGTTTACACCAGATGTACCTATTGACTCAGGCCTCATGGACGCCACAGGTTTGCCAGGTTTAATACTTTACTATAAAAACGGCATGTTTGAATTTACAGCAGATACTGTAGAAACACTAAAGGAATGCGAAATAAAAATAAAGGAGTTGCCTCAGGTTTCTTATACCAAACATAATTTGCAAGCCAAAGAAGGTTTAAAGAATAGAAAAAAGCAGTAATCGTGTTTAAATTACCATTAAATATTTTATTAATACCAGCACTCTTGCTGGTATTTTTTTGTAAAGCACAGCAAGTAATTAAACAAACTGGTGTGGTTTATAGTGCTGGAAATGAAACTATTCCTGGCGCAACTATCATTGCAAAAGGAATTAATAAGGACGACTTTAAATTTGCAAGTGCAAATCTAGATGGTAACTATACCCTACAACTTGCTGTAAAAGTAACCTATGAAATCTCTGTACGTTCTATAGGGTTCGTCACAATTACCGATACTGTAACACTAATTAATGATCGTGTCAAAAATTACCAGTTAGATAAAAGTACAGAGTCACTAGATAGTATTCTCATAAAAGCAAGAGCCCCTGTGGCTGTTAAAGGTGATACAACCGCCTATCGGGTAGAGTACTTTCTTACTGGTAATGAGCGTAAAGCTCGAGATATTTTAGAAAAAATACCAGGAGTTGAAGTAGATGCACGGGGTAACTTGCTCGTCGACGGTAAAGATGTTACTGTTTTAATGGTAGACGGTAAAGTGTTTTTTTCAGGCGACGAGAAACTGGGTGTCAATAATATTCCCAGTGACGTAATAGACGAGATAGAAATTATCCAAAACTATGATCCAATACCGTTTATGAAAAATCTTAAAGAGAGTGAGCAAATCGCTCTAAACATCAAATTGAAGGATAATAAACGTAACTTTTTCTTTGGCGAGGTAGGCGCTGCTGCTGGTTATCAAGATATTTACAACGCCCACGCAAACTTGTTTTACTATTCTAAAAAATTAGGATTTAATTTAATTTCTGGAACTAGTAATGATGGTGAGCGTGTTTTTACTTTGCAAGATTATATAGACTTTGAAGGTGGTTCGTCATTGCTTCTTAATGACCATAAAGCTTATTTTGCTTTGCAAAATTCCAGTTTTGGAACTTATTTGAATCGAGCTGATTTTGTTAAAAATCGCAATATCATAGGAGCGTTTAATGTTGTAAGTGAAGCAAATCCACGCAACACCTTAAGTGCTTACAGCGTGTGGTTAGATGACACATCGGCTTTTAGTTTCAGAGCAAATAGAAACTATCCACAAACAGGTTTAGACGAGTTGCTAGAAAATAATGACGCAGTAAATGCATTACTAGGGCTTACAAAGCTAAAATGGCAGTACCGTAAAACCTCACAAAACTACTGGGATATTACAGGCTTGTTGCGCACTACGTTTTCTAATTCTAATGCACAGTTGCTATCTACCGTAAGTAATGGGAATAACAGGTTCACAAACAATACAAGCGATTTAAAAAATTATGCGCTAGAATTTAAGGTAGCACATAATGCACGATGGACAGATAAAACTTATGTAAAATGGGAAACAGCTGTTAAGTCCAGTGTAAACGACGATGCTTCCATTTACAGTTTTAACCAACCTATTTTTAACAGCTTGTTACCTTTTACTGGTAACCCCAATAATCTAAATGTCGGTCAGGAAAGAAAATCTACAAGTACATCTGTAGAGTCTGTTGTAGATTATTACTGGAATTATAACCGCGCTAGCCAGTTAAATCCAAAAATAAGTATTGCCCATACACAAGATAACTTTAAAACATTAGATGAAGAATTGCTAAGCGGTGGCGGTGTTAATTCTTTTCAAGATAATGGTTTTAATAACAATCTTAATTTTGAACTAACCACAGCAGGTGCAGGTTTAGAACACGCTTTTAAAAATGAAGTTCACAACCTGCGCATGGGATTGATGCTAAATCTGTATAATTACGAAACAAATAATATAGAAACAACATCTAATAAAGTCACAACCTTAAAGGTCTTGCCAGTTATAGATTACAGTCTTACGCTTTCTGGAAATAAGAAGATAAATTTTGATTACCGCACAACAGTTGTTTTACCTAATAGCTTTGCTTTAGCAAATAGGTTTAGACTTTCGGGCTACAACAACGTGACAGTGGGGTCAGTAAGTCTAGACGAGCGATACACTCATAATGCAAAAGTTTTCTACAACTCTGGTGGTCTTGCTAAAGGGTACCTTTTCAACAACTCTGTTTATTTTAATTACAGCAATGGTGCCATACAAGCTTCAAGAACATTTGACAATATCGATCAAATTACCCAATATATTTTTCTTAGAGAACCTAATAGTAACCTAGGCTTTAATGCCTCTTATTACCACTTAATGCGCAACTGGCGCGTGGGGTTAAGTCCTAATTACAGAATTGCTGCTAGTAGCGACCTTATCAATGGAGCCATAATAGATTTAAATGTAACATCATACGGTTATAGGTTAAATGCTGTATCGACCTATAAAAGTTTCGTTAATGTAGATATGGCTTTTAACCAGCGGTTTAACAACTACGATGGATTTAATGTCAATAAATTTGTGAACACGAGTCTCGACATAAAAGTCAGTCATGATTTCAGCGATTCCTGGGTAATTAGTTCAGATTTTTCGCAAACTTACTTTAAAAATAGAACCACGGGTGATACTCGTCAATTCGGGTTATTTGATGTTGCAGCGCAGTATAAACCACTTAAAAGCGCTTGGATTTTTGATTTAAACGTTAGAAACATTTTTAACGTGAATGCTCGCAGTGACTCTAGTATTAGTGATTTTATTATCAGCCAGACAGATACCTTAATATTACCTTTTAGAGCAACATTGGGTATTAGTTATACGCTTTAGGCGGCTTGTTTCGCTTTCGCGAAAGCGAGCTTTATAAAAACATACAGCACTTAATCTTACACAATTTCTAACACGATGAAGCCTGTGGTCTGTGATATATTTGCAGCCCAAAAAACACCTCATGCCTTTTCAGGATTATTCACGAGAATTTAAAACCAACATGGTAATCGCGTTGCCTATTATGGCGGGACAAATTGCGCACCTACTTGTCGCACTTGCAGATAATGTTATGGTAGGTAAATTGGGTCCTGCCGCGCTTGCTGCTGTGTCATTAGGAAATACGCTGGTTTTTTTGGCTATGGCGGTAGGTATCGGTTTCTCGTTTGCATTAACACCGCTAATTGCTGAAAAGCACGCGCAAAACGATGTGGCAACTGTACGGTCCATATTTCACTCTGGGATTGTATTGTGCAGTATTCTAGGAATTATCCTATTTGTCATTTTGATTTTTGCTGAACCATTACTCTATGCACTCGATCAGCCCGCCGAAGTGGTAGTCCTAGCCATACCTTACATGCGTATTACTGCATTTTCATTGATACCACTTATGGCTTTTCAGGCATTAAAGCAGTTTGCAGATGGGTTATCACAAACCGTTCACGCCATGCATGCAGCTTTTATTGCAAATGCTATAAATGTGTTTGTGAATTACTTGCTTATTTATGGTGCGTTTGGTTTTCCACGTCTAGAAGTAGCGGGTGCAGCATACGGTACACTCATCGCGCGCGTACTTATGGTTCCTATTCTCATACTTTTATTATGCAGGCGTAAAGATTTAGCAATTTATTTTAAAGGTGTTTTTGAGGTTTCTAAGGCTGCGATTAGAAAGTTGGTGAACATAGGCCTACCCACAGCCTTGCAAATGTTTTTTGAGGTGTCCTTATTTACAGCAGCTATTTTATTGTCGGGAGTATTAGGGACAGCAAATCAGGCAGCAAACCAAATTGCTCTCAATCTATCGGCAATGACCTTTATGGTGGGCGTGGGTTTTAGTGTCACCGCCACGATACGGGTGGGTAATCAATTAGGTCTTAAAAATTTACCAGAACTTAGGCGCATAGCAAAATCACTGTTCTTAATGACGCTGGGGTTTGAATTGTTGTTTGCTGCCCTGTTTATTACATTACGCGATATCTTACCTTATATATACATCAGCGACCTAGGGGTAGTAACGATAGCCTCCCAGCTGT
>DAIRDE010000067.1:0-14198 GCA_036796335.1 Nonlabens sp. | reverse complement strand
GGTGGTTTTGACGTGATGATAGGCAATCCGCCTTACATCCAATTACAAAGTATGGGAAAAGAAACAGATGTTTTGGAAACTGCTAATTTTAAAACATTTTCAAGGCGAGGCGATATCTATTGTTTGTTCTATGAAAAAGGATTTGAGTTATTAAAGAAGTCAGGTACTTTAGTCTATATCACTTCAAACAAATGGATGAGGGGAGGATATGGTAAAAGTTTGAGAGAATTTTTCTCCGAGGTAAACACCAAGAGAATCATTAATTTAGGTCCTGGAATATTCCATAGTGCAACAGTCGATACTAATATATATCTAGGTCAAAATTCTAATTTTGAAAATGAAGTAAAAGGAATCGCTATAGAAAATAGGTCTGTATTAGAATCATTAAAAAGTGAAAGTTTAATACCATTAACGAATGTGAATAGTGATGCTTGGATTGTTTTAGATAACAATGAACTTTTGATAAATAAATATTTTGAGAAGAATGGAAAAGCATTAAGGGATTGGAATATAAAAATCAACTTTGGCATTAAAACAGGGTTTAATGAAGCGTACCTAATTGATGAAGAAACAAGAAATAATTTAATAAAGTCAGATAAAATTTCGACAGAACTAATTAAACCATTAGCAAGAGGTCGAGATATTGAAAGATTTGCAATTGAGGAATCTAATCTTTGGATTATAATTGTGAAATATGGAGCAAGCGAGTATTTAGAAAAGGAATATAACGCTATATACGAACATCTATTAAGTTACAAATCTCAACTTTCAAAGAGAGGTCAGTGCACAAATAAAGGTGGTCAAGGACAACATCATTGGTTAGAGCTGGACAACAACCCTTCTGACAACTATTTGAACCAATTTAAAGACGAAAAAGTTGTTTGGAAAAGAGTGGGATCATTAATGAGATTTGCTTATTCGGATGAAGAAATGTATTGTTTGGATAGCACTTGTATAGCCACTGGCGAAAAAATCAAATACCTGACAGCCGTTTTAAATTCAAGTACAGGTTTATATCAACTATTCAAAACATCACCCCAAACAGGAACTGGTGACCAAATTATAAGCGTTCAAGCTTTGGAGCCACTTTTGGTACATTATCCATCTGATACTGTAGAAGCAAAATTCGATTTGATTGTGGATTATATTTTGCTTATCAAAAAATCAAAGAAACCGCTTTTTCAGAATATCACCAATGAATACGTTTCAGAGTTCTTTGAAGAAATCGTAGATATGATGGTTTTTGAACTCTACTTCGAGGAAGAAATGAAAGCCAAGGAAATAGACGTGTTGCAGTTTGTAACCGAAAAGGCATTTCCAGACATCACCAAAGAAGAAGATAAAAAAGCCACTATTCAAAAAGTATATTACGAGTTGCAACAAAAAGACAACCCCATCCGCAATCGTATTTTGGTAGCCAGCAGCCGGAGTGAAACCATTGCAAGAATTAACGCAGCAACGAGTTAAAAAGAGAATTAAAACATTAGAACAAGCATCAACATTGACAAATATTAACCTATAAAAAATGCCAACCCTTCACAGCCAAACATCCCGAAAGCTTTGGAGACCAAGCCGCACAAGCCCACGCTACAACCCAAGCTTGGCAAAGAGTGAACCTGTCCAACCGCACGACCAAAAGGACCGACAAAACAACGGACTAAAAAGAACACCGAAGCAATAACGTTACCTATAGGCAAGAAGGGGTTTGGTGGCTCGTAAGACAGGAAAGTGCAAAATTTTATGTTCAGTTTTTCATAGGAAGTTCAGTGGTAAAAATCCCTGCCAGCGTTTAGCTGAGAACGGATGAATCCCGCATTTTGTTTGCCCAGTAGGTCGCGACTTTTGATACCGAGGATTAAATAATAGACCGCTAGGGTCTTTTTAACCCGCCAAGTGTAAATCATGATGAACCGGACCCCGATGATGATTTGCCCTTTAACCCAACAGATTTTCTAGGCGGCGACGATATCGATGTCTAGCAAGCAGTGTTTAAATCACACCATTTTTTATAATAAGCATACAATTCATCCACCGTCGCGCCGCGGTATTTTTTCCAATAAATTGTTAAATAAAAATATTGCAGTCTAAAAACGCCTACCTGCTCATACCGCCGGGCACTGGTAGTGAGCCACAGCGGTATCACGTGGTACTTTTTAAGTGCATAAAGCCGGTTGATAAGGTCATAATCTTCA
The DNA here is from genome assembly GCA_036796335.1 of Nonlabens sp. Taxonomy (GTDB): domain Bacteria; phylum Bacteroidota; class Bacteroidia; order Flavobacteriales; family Flavobacteriaceae; genus Nonlabens. The sequence continues at coordinate 12,006 of DAIRDE010000067.1, read as the reverse complement.
AAAAAAGGCAACGACACGTCATAACCACCTATCGTGTCATACAAGGTTGCTGTAATAAATTGCGACTGGTCACCACCACGACTTACTTTCCACGAAAACCGTGTAAACCAACCTATAACAATTAACCACCAGTGCCTACTGTAAAAACGCATTCTAAAACACCCCGCCTCATGCCCTGCTGCCACAGCACCTAAAATGGCGGCGTCATAGTGTTTTGGCGGTAACGAGTCTGCATGTAAAAAATACAACACGGGGGCTTTTGCCTGCTTGCGACCTTTTACAAACTGCTTTGCACGACCGCGGTCGCTTGTGATTAACTGTATGGATTGTTGTGGGTTCGCTTTCGCGAAAGCGTACACCTTACCCATCGTGTCGTCATTACTACCACCATCTACCACAATAATTTCTAACTGGTGTGGGGCTGTTGCGTTTTTAATGAGATGCTGTAGCGTGCGACTTATTTGCTCCTGCTCATTTAAAACGGGTATGATGATGCTTAAAGTCAAACGTTTTAGGGTTGTTTATTTAAAGACCAGTCATAATCTATGTAGGTGATTTTTGCATTTGCATCTATCGTTTCAGCTGCATATTGATTTATATAGGCGGTGATAGTCAGGCCAGATGCGGTAAAATCTGCCGCATACCAGTCAAAAATCTTACTTAATTTTATGGACGCACCACGCAAATCGTTGTTGCTAGAATTTATAAATTGGGTCGCTGCTTTATCCAGCATTGTATTGATGCTTGTCGCTGTGTATGCCACATTTTGCAATTTTGGACAGGAATAACTTGCACAATTTATCGCAAAATGCATGCGCGGGTCGCCCATTTTTTGTAACACATTTTTTTCTATTGCTGCCAGCGAGACTTTTTTACCACCTACTTGCGCAGCATCTTTAAGCCATACTTGCCCCAATGGACCACTTATATCTTTAATGCTCGCGGGCATGTTGTTATCTATAATCAAGTGTACCGTGGCAGCGTTATACAAGTTGATGTAATATGCAAACTGCTCTTCTTGCGACCAGCTGGATTGCGGTGCATTTTTATCTAAATAAGTTAAATACTTTTTTAACTCACCTTGCTGCTGTTTCCATGCGGTGTAGTTAACGAGTCCGTTTGTGTCTACAAATTCCTGCAACTGTTTATGAAAAGCGCTGTGATCTAACACATTTACTGGTGCATCCTTAAGTGCTTCACCAGGTTGTAATACCGAGTAATACAAATCTTTGCCCCCGATACACGAGGTTAAAAAGATAGAAAATAATAAAAAGACGCTCTTTTTCATCGGGTTCTACAGGTTGCATTAATCATTCAAACTTAACAAACATGATACGTTGAATGTGCTATATACGATAAAACAGGGTTTACAGTTGTTCTATAAGCGCTTTAAATAGCGCGACCATTTTAGGTTCTGCTAGACCAGCGATTGCTATAATTTCTGAAATATTTACCGGTTGCAGGTTGTCTGGATCGCACTCGTCTGTAAGTACCGACACTGCGGCTACAGGCAGTTTTAAATGATTAGCAACTATAATTTCTGGGACGGTGCTCATTCCTACAGCATCGGCGCCTAGGGTTCGCAGCATGCGGTATTCTGCTCTTGTTTCTAGTTGCGGTCCTACCACACTGGCATAAACACCTGTGTGCAAGGTGGTGTTTTGGGCGTGTGCTATGGTGCGTAATTTTTCATTTAGTCCAGCATCATAAGGTGCGCTCATATCCACAAACCTATCACCAAAATCGCTTACTCTTTTAAAAGCCAGCGGGCTACCACCCTGTAAATTGATGTGATCATCCAGCAACATCATGTCGCCCTTTTTCATTGCAGGGTTGATCGCTCCTGCCGCATTTGAGACGAGTAAGTGTTTAATACCTAGACCATGCATCACTCGTATAGGATACGTAATGTCTATAAAATCATAGCCCTCGTACAAGTGAAAACGGCCCTGCATAACCACCACTTTTTTACCACCTAAATCGCCGTAAATTAGTTTACCGGTATGAAATTCTACTGTAGCAAGTGGAAAAGACGGTATGTTATTGTAATGTGCCACCTGCTGGTTTTCTATACTGTTAACCAGTTGGCCCAAGCCTGTGCCTAGTACAATACCAACCTCGGGCGACTCAAAGCCGTGGGTTTTTAAATAGTTTATAGAGTCGGTAAGTTGTTTTTTAGTGAGCATGATAGTCTTTTAAAAATGGTTGAAATATGGTAACGTCTTTTATGTCGTCATAGTGGTCTACATCGTTACGCGGGGTAAGTATTGCTGTAGCAACATTTTTTAAATCGGCTAGGGTCGCTTCTAGCACGGTGTCACTACCCCAATTTTTATTGCTAAAAACCCCATCAGGAACACTGTTTTTAAATCCTAGCAGGTAATAGCCCCCGTCTATAGCTGGGCCTATTACCGCATCGTGATTATCTAGTTGCTTAAAGGCATCTTCAATCGCTTCTTGGGTTAAATCATAAATATCACTGCCCACGATAATAACACGGTCGTGGTTTTTAAAAGCCGTGTTAAAAGCGTGATGCATGCGCTGCCCTAAATCAGCACCAGACTGCGCATATTTTTCATAAATGGTATTGTCCCATGCGTCGTCCACCTGCACATGCTGCGAGTACCAAACTTGTTTTGTTACCGCAAGGTGCCTCGTAATTTGCCGTGTGTGTTCCAGTAAAAACCTATAAATAGCCAGTGTTGCCTCGTCGCCTATGGTTGCTGCAAGACGCCGTTTGCCAATTCCTAATTCTGGGTTGCGAGTAAATATGATGAGGGCTTGTTTTTGAGCCATGTTTTCAGTGATTAAGTAATGCGTCAATTCGACAATGTGATAGGGTGATTTTTGGTCTTAAACATTTTGGATTTTAAAAATTAATTGGTCGGTCGTCGGTTGTCAATTGTTGCTAGTCGGTAAATGAATTTGGGATTTGCTTTTTCATCATTTGAACAATGAGCAGTTAAAAACGGGCAATTAACAATGACGTCTCACTTAGCGACCCTTTTTTCATTTTGTTTTACAAACGCTTCCCAGCCGGTGTAACTGGTGGTGCCTACTTCTTTACCACTGTTAAAAAAATGACATACCGCGGCAGCCAGGCCATCGGTCATGTCTAGGTTTTTGGGCAAGTCTTTAAATCCTAAAAGGCTTTGTAGCATGGCAGCCACTTGTTGTTTACTTGCTGTCCCTTTACCGGTAATGGATTGTTTAATACGTCGTGGGGCGTACTCGGTCACCGGAATGTCTCTGGATAAGCCTGCTGCCATGGCAACACCCTGCGCGCGTCCTAACTTGAGCATGGATTGCACGTTTTTACCAAAAAACGGCGACTCTAGGGCAATCTCGTCGGGGTGATGGGTGTCTATAAGTTCTAGGGTTCGTTCAAAAATTTTACGCAATTTTACATAGTGGTCGTCATATTTTTTAAGGTCCAGTTCGTTCATTTGCACAAAATGCATTTTTTTACCCACCACCTTTATCACGCCAAAACCCATAATCGATGTCCCTGGATCGATTCCTAGAATAATTTTTTCTGTAACCAAATGTTGTAATTTTCACGCATGGAAATCATGCTCCACAAAACTAAGCAATATCTCGCACCTTTTATAAAGTTTGCTGTTATCGTCGCCTGTTTGTATTTCCTTTTCACACAATGGCAGGCGCACCCGTTGGATCTCGAGACTGTTAAAAACCTCTATGCGCAGTTACCTTGGTACGCATTTCCTACAATGGTCACGTGCAGTGTGTGCAGCTGGCTGGTAGAAAGTAAAAAATGGCAAGTTCTTGTACGGGGGGTGTATGTGTTACGCTTTCGCGAAAGCGTACTCCAAAACCTGACAGCACAAGCAGCAAGCTTTATCACACCGCTACGGGCAGGCGAGGTATTTTTTAAAACGCTTTTTTATGAGAAGTCGTTGCGTGCAGCAATTGCAGGCCGTACTATGGTCGGTACACTTGCGCAAATGGCGGTGACCACAATCCTGGGTATTGTGGGATTTCTTACTGCTTACAGGGATTTACTAGCTGTTTATTTAAAACCACTGTGGGCAGGCATCGCTGTATTTGTCGTGGGTTTACTGCTGTTGTTATGGATTTGGAAGAAATACCAACTCCCATCTATACCAGTAACTGCATTGGTAGCTGTTCTAGGAATGTCGCTGGGTCGCTATCTTTTATTTGCAGCAAATTGGGTGCTGATGTTGTATTTTTTAAGAGTACCCATTCCTTTTTGGGAGTGTCTCGCGCTTATTGCAGCGATGTATCTTGTGGTCTCGGTGATACCGGTCATGCCACTGGTGGATATTCCTGTGCGGTTTACAGCGGCAACGCTTATTTTTGAGCAAACAACCGCCACAACCGACATTGTGCTGTGTGCTACACTTGCCATATGGGTTGTAAACACCTTGTTACCCACGGCAATGGGTTGTGCATTATTACCTTTTACACGCTTAAAAACGATGGATTCATGACCTTTTTAGCGTTTTTAGTTGGTTTTGGATATGCGATTGTGCTGCTCGTTCTTGCTATGGAAGCCCTTACTTACAAGCCTGCTTTAAAACAGCCTGTACAGGTTAAAAACACACCCGCTGGATTTAGTGTCATTATCAATGTTAGGAACGAACAATCATTTTTACCGCAACTCTTAGCAAGCATCGCAGGATTATCCTTCACGCAAGAGCGTATGGAATTTATTTTTATCAATGACGCGAGTAGCGACGATAGTGTGTCTATTATTAAAACCTTTGCACAAAATCACGCACAAATTTGCGTGACGCTGTATAACCGCGTGGTACAAAGCGCTAGTGCAAAAAAAGATGGCATTACACAGGCACTGCAACATGCGCGATTTAATCACATCGTCACTACCGATGCCGATTGCCTCTTACCCACCACCTGGCTCACCGCTTTTGAAGAGCATTACACCCGTTTTCCCGACAGTATTTTTGTCGCTGCGCCAGTCCAAATGGTGACTAACAGCACGATACTTTCCCAAGTACAAGCAAACGAAATGGTCGCGCTACAATCGATGACCATAGGCGGATTTGCCGTGAGGCAACCTTTTTTGTGTAATGGCGCAAACATGTCTTTTACAAAATCATATTTTTATCAACTACATGGTTATGAGGGGGATGACAACATCGCTAGCGGCGATGATATTTTTTTGCTAGAAAAAAGTGCTGCACTAGATGCACGCGCTTGCTATTACCTTAAAAACCCAAAGGCCATTGTGCACACAAACCCCAAAACGAGCTGGCGCGGCATGATTGCACAACGAGCACGGTGGGCCCAAAAAGGAACAAAAACAAAAAGCATGCTTAATAAATTATTAAGTGCACAAGTTTTTATCACCAACCTGTTCTTCATTGCATCACCTATTTTGTGGGTAACGCACCTGGTGCCTATGAAAGCAATCATCATCGCGGTAACTCTTAAAATTTTCACCGATATTGTAGTGCTCGTGATTGGCAACGCTTTTTTTGAAAGTAAAAAATGGAAAAGGTATGTAGTACCTCAACTACTCATTTATCCATTTATAGTGGTAGCCGTGGCAGTAGCATCTCTTACTCCCGTGCGTTGGAAGGGTCGGGTGGCGCAACACTAACACTGTCTTGCGGTATGAAGACAATAGGCAACTGGTAACTCGTTTTAACCGGCACGTCTTGTTTAATCGCACTACTCAATCGGGGCAAATACTGCAACATGGATTGCAGTAAAGAATCCACCTGCGTTTGGTTTAAAGCAGGCGGACATTTTATGAGTTGGTCGTACTTTAAAACCCCACTGGCTTCTACGACCATAGAAACTAAAATGGTATCGTTTTTACTTACAGCAAGTTGGGTAGCCACCGGCGCTAACCTAGCAGCAACAACAGCATGTAATTGCTCAAAAAAGCATTTGGCTGTATTATTCATTTCATCACACGCTTCAAAAAGTGGGTAATGATCTACCGTAGTGTAATCTATTGTTTCTAAACGTTTTGCTGCAAGTGCCGCAGCTTCTTGCTTTAACTGTTCGTCGGTTTTGCAGCTTAATAATGTAAAAAAGCAAGCAGCTAAGTATAAAAAATTTAAAACACGCATGGGTGCAAAATTACTCCTTTTTAGTTTCTAGAAAGCGCTGTCTTGTTAAGTCATTGATTCTTGCCTTGGCCAATGGCGCATACGGGTCATTGGGAAACCTTTGAACAAAGTCTGTGTAATTATTGATTTTGGCCGTTTTGTCTGTATACAAACGATCATATGCTTGACAATATTGATAGGCGCTTACACCGTCATTGGGGTCCTCGTTTTTTGCTTTTATAAGGTAATCCAGCATGCGTTTGTCATCCTTCATTTCATAGTAAATAGTAGCCATTTGCAAGTATTCCTGATTTAAACCAGGTCGTTTAAGTGCGATAGCGCTATTGACATTGCTTAAAGCTTGCTGAAAATTTCCTACACGTACATAACTTTTTGCAATCATTAAATGCGACGCGCTACTGGGTGAAAAGTCTTCGTTTGCCCTTGTATAATAGGATATAGAATCCTCATAAAGTCCATTTTGATAACAGGCTGCGCCCAACATTTTAAGCAAACCCTCGGTAAGTAAACCTGCTTCATCAACAATCTTAAAGTGCGTAATCGCGTTTTTAAAATCATTAGTTAAATAATAACCCTGTCCCAGCAGGCTGTGAAATACCATGAGATCTGGATTTAACTTTAAACCCTGTTGGGAAATAGCAATGGCCTTGGTAAAATCGTTTGTTAATATAAGGTGAGTGACTAGATCAACACGTGCTGTGATATATTCTGGATTTAATCGTACTGCCCGCTCAAAATGCGGTATACCAGCACCGTGGCTATTTAAGGATACTTCGCATTTACCTAGGTAATAATGATATGTTGCAACACCCGCCTGCTTACTTACAAGACTTTTAAAAATGGAGTGTGCATCTTGTTTTTTATTTGCCGATAGCAGCATTTTTCCATACTCAAATTGAGCGGTGACGTTTACAGAATCTAGTGCAAGTCCTATCTGGTAATTTTCCAATGCTTTTGAAACATCTCCTAACTGATTGTAAACTCGAGCAATTTGAAAAGAATTATAGGCATCGGGAGCCGTATTTTTGTACCTATTGATAGCTTCTTTATAATTACCTGCTGCAAACAAGCTGTCACCCTCGCGTCGCTGTGCCGCGGCTTGTAAGGATATAATTAACACTAAAATTCTAAATAAGCGATTCATTAGTTAAATTTAGGCATACTTATTGGAAACTTTTATAAAAAACACATCTATTATGAAATACTTTACGTCAATCATCGCACTAGCCTTTTTATTTGTTTCTTGTGAAGGCCCACAAGGACCCCCAGGATTTAACGGCGTTAATGGATTAGATGGCCTAAATGGGACAAATATTGTTGCTCAATCTTATGAAATACAACGCAATTTTACCGCGCCTAATTACAGATTTAGAGTAGACCACCCGGCAAGTGTCGAGGTTCTAGAAACCGATATGATACTGGTGTATCTGCTTTGGGACGAGGTACCTGCAACCGACGGCGGCACGCTCGATATATGGAGATTATTACCCCAAACCGTTTATGCAAACGCGGGACAATTTTCATACAACTATGAGTCAACCTTTATAGACGTAGATATTTTTCTAGATGGACCTGCAAGCACAAACTTTGATTTAATAGGTCCAGAATTTACAAATAATCAAGTATTTAGAGTGGTGATACTGCCCGTGGACCTTGCTCGCAACCCATTGCTTGACATTACAGACTACAACAGCGTGATGAATCTTGCAAAATTAACCGAAAGTGACATAAAGGTTATCGAGTAACTGTCCCTACACATCTTAAAAAGCGATTCTAACCGAGTCGCTTTTTTTATGTCAAATGCGCAACCAGCCACCGGGCCACGCCATCCTCTTTATGGTGTCCCGTTAAATGACTTGCCACGGCTTTTAACTCGTCACGTCCATTTTCCACGCACACGCCATAGCCCACAGCCCGCAACATATCTATGTCATTATAATTATCGCCAAAAGCCGCAACTTGCTCCATCCCTATTTCTGGAAATCGCGATGCTAAAAGTTTTTCCAATGCCACTTTTTTAGACGTTCCCGCTGGAGTGATCTCGGTATATGTATTTTTAGAGCGGTAACATACTACCTGATTGGTGTGTAGGGAGTTCGCTTTCGCGAAAGCGAGATTCATAGCATCCTCCTGCCCCATATACATGATTTTGTGAGCGCCACCAGCGTGTTGCGTTTGCTCAAAATACAACAAGGTTTTTTCTAAATCTTGCACAATGGGCTGCACCCGCGTGTTGCGTATCTCGCGTTGCGCCCACTCGTCTAACTGGGTGACAAACCACTCGTCGTTGCGGTACAAACTAACGTGCAAATCTACATTTTGAGCAATCTTTGCAAGACTTGCGATGGTTTCAAAAGGTATGGTTAGCTCAAAAAGCACCTGATTTTTATGTAAAATAAGCGCCCCGTTGTAGCAAATTAAAGGACTTTCTAAAATACCCAAATCGCGCTGTAAATAATACATAGCCTGTGGCATGCGTGCCGAAATAAGAATTTTAGGAATTTGTAAGTTATTGAAAACATGCACGGTGTATGCCGAAACGTTGCGAGTGGCATCCAGCAAGGTGCCATCTATGTCGGTCGCTATTAATTGAATCATGACTGCTATAAAAAAGATGTTTATAAACCCACGCTGTGCGCGGTTTAATTATTTTTTAAAAAGTTACTCAAAGTACTTGTACATTAAGCAAAGGTATCTATATTTGCATCCGCTAACGCAGAAATGTAGGTAGCATCGTTCTTTAGAACACGGTCTGGTAGTTCAGCTGGTTAGAATACCTGCCTGTCACGCAGGGGGTCGCGGGTTCGAGTCCCGTCCAGACCGCAATATTTTGACTAGGTTCAAAATAAACAAGTCAAGTTGTGTGTCCTCAGAAATACTTGAGGAATTGAAGGTAATTTTAGAAATTACTTTTTGAGAAGCTTTTCCATACGGAGAGGCTTTTTTGCTTTTATATCATGTCAGGTTATTTCCTTAAAATTACCCTCTTAACTGTCTAGCCGATGGATAAATTTATTTAAGTTTGTATGGATGACTAAAGAAGGAAATACAAGCCGACTCTATTTTATAGATGCGATTAGGGCATTTGCTATTTGCATGATGATGCAAGGTCATTTTGTAGACACCTTGCTAGGTCTAGAACATAGAGACGAGAATAACCTTATTTTTTCTATTTGGTCATACTTTAGAGGTATTACTGCGCCCGTTTTCTTTACAGTAGCAGGACTCGTTTTTACTTTTTTACTACTGCGGGCAAAACGTAAAGGCAATGTAAACCAACGTTTGCGCAAGGGTATCACCCGCGGATTACTGCTTATTGCCATAGGTTATGCACTGCGGGCGCCCATTTTTTACTGGTTTATGGGTGAATTTCCTAAAAGTTTTTTAACCATAGATGTGCTGCACTGTATCGGGCTCTCCTTAATTATTACTGTTTTATTATTTGTTGTTAGTAACCAAAAGCCCATCATCTTTGGTACCCTATTATTTATTATAGCAACGGTCATTTTTATTACTGAACCGTGGTACCGTGGTGTGTGGAGTACTGTAGATGGTGTCAGGGTGTATCAGGGACTTATAGTAGAAGGACCCGATTTTTTTGTCAACTGGGTAAGTAAACAGAACAAATCGGTGTTTACCATCATACCCTGGTACGGTTACATGGCTTACGGCTCTTTTATCGCCACCATTTTTGACAGCTACGTAAACAGGTCTAAATTTAAAATAAGTACCGTTGCCGCATTTATGATAACCGGGGTTGCACTGGTTTTGTTCTCTACAAATGCGTTGTTTTGGTTATACCATGTGACAGACATCAAACTGTTTTATGAAGCAGCAAATTATAATTACCTATTTGCTAGATTAGGTAACGTGTTTATTATTATCAGCCTTTTTTACATGCTCGAGCGTTATTTAAAAGGATCGCTTATCGCTAGAATTGGACAAAAAACGCTGTCCATTTATGTAATACATTTTGCGATTTTGTACGGTGTGTTACTAGGATTTGGCTTGTATCAATTTATAGGCAAAACCCTAAACCCGTGGCAAGCCGCTGGCGGTGCTGTGTTATTTGTAATAGGCGTCAACATCATTGCACTTTATGGCGGCCAAACCAACAGATTTTTCTACGCGCACCTGCGCAAGTTTCTAAGAAAAATTACTGGATATCACTATAAATAAAAACACAGCTATTTCCCCTCGACAGAATCTTACTAATTAGGAATTATTCCAATTTTTAATATACATTTGTGGGAAATATTCCTAATACATGCAATCACGTGAATATGCCGTTGTAGACGTAGAAACCACAGGCGGCGGGCTGGGCAATAATCGTATAACCGAAATATGTATCGTGCGGTTAAATGAAGATCGCATATTAGAAAAGTACACCACGCTTATAGACCCAGAGCAACTTATTCCCGATTTTATTACCAGCCTCACAGGAATTGATAACGAACTTGTTGCAAAAGCACCGATTTTTAGCGAGGTTGCCAACACGATTAAGCGACTAACCGAAAACGCAATTTTTGTCGCGCACAATGTTTCTTTTGACTACAACGTCCTGAGAAATGAATTTAAACGCGTGGGGCACCATTTTACGGCTAAAAAATTATGCACGGTACGATTATCCAGGACACTAATTCCAGGTTTACCATCCTACAGTTTAGGCAAATTATGTGAATCGCTGGGGATTACTTTAAATAATCGCCACCGTGCCGAGGGTGACACAGACGCTACGGTTACACTATTTCAAGAACTACTTAAACGAGACGTTCATAGAGACATCATTCATTCATTTTTAAACGGCTCGTCGAGCGAGGGGACATTCCCGCCGCACCTAGACCGCAGGCACTTTGACGAGTTGCCAGAATCCCCCGGCGTTTATTTATTTAAAGACGCCGCACATAGGGTGATTTATGTAGGTAAAGCAATCAATTTAAAAAAGCGTGTTTTATCCCATTTTTACTCAAAGAAAAGCAAAACCTACCTGATGTGTCAGGAGATTAAACATATTGAACACATAGAAACAGGTAACGAACTCGTTGCCTTACTCGAGGAAGCCGATTTAATAAAGCACTATTACCCACGATTTAACAGTGCCCAAAAACAACCGCGCACTGCATATCAAATCCTTTTTTATAAGAATCAGTTAGGGATTATGCAGCTCGCTGTGGGACCGTTTAAATCATTTGATGGCACCCTAAGTGTGCACTACAATCGTGCGCATGCTGTAGAAGAACTCGAGGAGTTGTGTGCCGCTTTTAATTTGTGTCCGCGATTTTGTGGTTTACAAACGGGTGTCGCTACCTGTTCCCATTTTAAAATAAAAAACTGCCCCGGTGTATGTAGGAAAGAAGAGTCGGTGTCGCTGTACAACATACGTGTACATCAGGCAATAGACGCATTGCGCAACGACAAAAAGAATTACTTGATTAAACAACCCGGTCGCACGTTAATGGAAGATTGTTTTGTACTGGTTAAAGACGGCGATTACCACGGCTATGGTTTTATAAACAAAGAAGAAACCATAAACACCATACAAGATGTTGAAAGCTTTCTAGAACGTAAAAAACCAAATTTCCACACCAACCAGATTATTAAAAGCTACATAAAAGCATCTGGTAACCATTTACTGATAGCGGTGTAAATAAGTTCAAGTGTATTAGAGGTACTAAAATATTTTATCTAAGAAACGTTCCTGTAAATTGTATTCAAATTTACCCAGATTATTTACCCATTTCTTAAGTTGGTAAGATTCCCCAAAACCAGTTTGCCAAAATTTTAAAAAGTACCCATTCACCTATTTATTAACATTAAAAATCATGTTGAATTATATGCAGATGTAGTAGGATACCCTATTTCCCTAAATGTTTGAAAAAACGCAAATCTGCAAATTTAACACAGGTAACATTTTGTTAATATT
>DAIRDE010000066.1:0-14819 GCA_036796335.1 Nonlabens sp. | reverse complement strand
AAATAAATTATTTTTTAGTGTTTTCATGATAAGTAACTTTAAAAGCTCTACCGAACATAATAAAAATGTAGAATCGAATCAGTTTAAACCTAAATGAAATTAGGACTTTAACATTAATTGAACTCATATTTGAATCCATATTACTTCCATTCCATCAATAAAGAACAGTTATACTTTAAACGTCTATATTAAGAGTGACTTTGAGGCATTCACTTAATAATTGATTAGGTTGACTTCTAATGGACAAACAAGAAGGTTTTGGTGGAATCCCTTTTCAAGAATTGATTCATATAAGCATATAAGTTAACCCATTTTTCATATTAGAAAATCCGTGATTTGGTGAATAACAGCATCAACTATGACTACAAAGATAAGTAGAGATGTAATTGTCAGTTCTGGAAGTGCTCCTGTTTAGCGACCTACAAAACTATTAGGTAGATAAACGAGATACTGCATATTTGCATCATTTTAAAAAAAAAGAGTGTGTGGCATAGACTTTTTTAAATGGAATGCTTCATATGTGGGAGGAATAGTTCGCAGACACTTTTTAATCGGTCTTTAACCTCAGCTTTTCCAATTCGGAAATGGTAATGGTTTTTGAAGGCTTAAACTGTTCACTTTTCATGTAATTGATAATGCTGTGTCTTAGTTGTCTAGCGACAGGTCTTTCGTCTAATTTTGAACTTAAATCAATAGCTGAGAAAACCAAGGTGCCAGTACCTACTTTTGCTTCAAATACATTAGCTAGGTGATGATTTGTCACAAAATTATCAATGACACGTACTAGTGGTGTAACATCTAATGAATCGATAATCACCGACTTTGATTGAATACACAAATCCCACCATTGCCAATCGGTATGGGAACTTGTCGGGAAACTCTCAAATGCCGGATGGTTTTCATCTATCAGCAAGCCCATAGAAGCAGGCTGGTTAGGAAAATGAACAGGACTCCAAAATACGGGTACAAATCTGCCTTCTATGCCTTCTAAAGTTTTGTAATCTGGGGTTAAAAGCACCTTTCCGCCCTTTTCTAAAGCTGTTGCGGCTTCTTCAAACGACGATGTAATTGTGATGTAATCGGCGGTTATAGTCGGCTTTTTAGGATACACCCACACCTGCCAACTGTTTTTATACGCAGTATCCGATAGACCTACCGTGATAGTTAATTTTTTTGCGACGTTAGTCACCATTGGTAATTCAATCATGCCTAACGCGGTATTACCACCCACTGGCAAATCAACGTTGTTAAAAACGCCCTTTTTCAAAACAAAACCTGAATCGTCAGTAATTTGCCAATTCACCGTTTGATTTTTTAATGGTTTGTAAAAATTTGCTATCTCGACAGATGCTTTGAATAATTCACCATCTTCTTATACTGCCTTTTCATACCGCAAGAGAGGCACAAGTTCACTATTAAATAATTTAAACGCAGCTGCTGAAATAATACCCTTAGACTCCCAAAAAGCATTTAATAAACCCACTAAAGCGGTGCCTTGACCAGGAAAGTCTTGTAACTGTAATAACTGAAAACCATCTAAACTAGGCGTTTTTAGGACACGCTCTATTTCTTCTTTATATAAAATAGCAGCCAACTTACCAGAAGCCATGGTAAACTTATCAGCCAATTGGATTAATCCCTTTTTCTCTAAATCTTCTTTAACCGCTATAAAGTTTAAAGGCATTAAAACACCTGTGTATTTTGGTATTTCTTTCATATCGGGGAACACAGCATATTGCCCAATCTCGTGAGTGATTAAGGGCACATTGATGTGCTCACTATTTGCGGTATAATCGGTATTAAACTGTGGCGATTGACTATTAAAAACACCTTGGCCTCGTATCCAACCCTTTGCGGTACGTTGTGTTATAAAAAACTCATCTTCTATTTCAGGACGCGCGCCTAGTGGTTTTTGAAACGAAAATGTCGTCGTGGTATATAAATGTCTACTGTCCTTAGTTTTCAATTTTTTTACAAACGCATTTAAAAAATTCACATCACCCTCTAACTCGTTACCAATAGACATTAACACAAAGGATGGATGATTACCGTAATCTTTTAAAATTTTATCTGCTTCCGATTCCAAAAATTCATTGGTTTTAGCATCACGACCCACTTTTAAATTCCACAAAGGCAATTCTACCTGGCAATAAATACCTACCTCGTCAGCAGCTTCAAAAGCAGCTTTTGGTGGACACCAGGAATGAAAGCGTAAATGATTCAAACTATAATCCTTAGCTTGTTGCATAAGTTTTAACCAATCGGCTTTTTCCATAGGTGGGTACCCTGTTAAAGGAAAAATGACACATTCTAAGTTCCCGCGCAAGAAAATGCGGTGGCCATTTAAGAACAAATCACCATTTACATTTTCAATATCTTTAAAACCAAATCGGGTTGTATAATACCCCTATAAATTCGGACCACTTGATTAATTGAAAAAATGTTTAAATTTAATCAAGTGAAAGATATGAAAAAAAGTAGAAGAAAATTCGATTCAGCCTTCAAGGCGCGAGTAGCCGTTGAAGCCCTAAAGGAGAGACAAACCCTATCAGAATTGGCAGTTAAGTTCGAACTCCATCCCAATCAGATATCTCAATGCAAGCAGGAGTTTTTAGATAACTCTGCGGTCATTTTTGAGCAGAAGTCCAAGGTTTTGAAGCCGGAATCTGACGTTGACGTGGAAAAATTGTATTCTAAAATCGGCGAATTGCAGATGGAAAAGGACTTTTTAAAAAAAAGTTTAGCCAAGTTAGGACTATGATTGATGTGCGGCATTTAGTGGATAGAGATAATGATCTAAGCATCCGTAAGCAGTGTGAAATCCTAGACATTAATCGGTCAGGATTGTACTATGAACCCAAGGGCGAACCGCTACAGAATTTGGAGATCATGGAGATCATGGATAAGCATATCATTGAGGAACCTACTGCCGGTGTTTTGACAATGCAATCTATGCTAGAGGACAAACAAATTTTCGCCAGCTATGAGCGCGTGAGAAGATTAATGAGGTTAGCCAATATTAGGCCGATTTATCCACGAAGACATCTAACCCAGTGGAAAAAGAGCGAGTACATCCATCCTTACTTGTTGAGAAATTTGCCAATAACGCATAGCAACCAGGTCTGGGAGATAGATATAAACTATATACCAATGGCAAAAGGTTTTATGTACTTAACCGCAATTATTGATGTTTACAGTCGCTTTATAGTGGGCTGGGGACTCAGCAACTCTCTCGATGCTGATTCTTCTCTGCGAGTTGTCAAAGAAGCTGTGCACGAACATGGTCGTCCCGAAATTTTAAACAGTGATCAAGGTAGTCAGTTTACATGTAAAGAATATATTGAATATGTCCAAAGTGAGAATATTAAGGTCAGTATGGACGGCAAAGGAAGAGCATTGGACAATATTTATATCGAACGATTTTGGCGCACGCTAAAGTATCAATACATCTATCTGAATCCTGCTTCATCCGGAATTGACTTATTCATCGGAATTAAAAAATGGATTGATAAATATCATTACAAAGCTCACCAAGGAATCGCAAGAAAAAAGCCGATTAGTATGTACAAAATGGCTGCATAACGCAACTAAGAAATGATCAAAAGTGGTCTAGTAAAGTAGAGGTACTATATTGTTACCGAATGAGTTTTTTGGGTAATGGTAAGGTCGTACAACGCCGTATTAAACTCGTGCCACAACTGCAATTCGTTTGGCCTTTGTATTTCAAAACTTACATAGTTGCCCTGAACATCTAAATTATCAATTTTAGCATTAAAAATTGATGCGCCGTTTGGTAAGCTAATTTCACAATTCAGGTCGCTTTTGTCTGGACCATTCGTTTCATAAGAAATACGCAGTGTATTGGATTTAAAGTCAGGATAAACTTGAAGGTTTTTAAGTTGATTTTTATAGGTTGCTTCTAAAACGATATCACCTATAATCCCATTCCATTTTATTTGTGTATGGTTTGTATAAGCGTGTGCCATGTCTCGATTGACAACATCATCATACCTCTCGCCTGCAATGTTGATTAATGGATATTTGTTTGAGTTATCAATAGCTATGGTTAGCAAATGTTTACCTGGCGAGAGGTATTTTGTAAGATCAAATGTGTGCGTACCAATAAGACTGTTTGCAACACCTACTAAAATGCCATCTACATATACATTAGACTCCCAGATAACACGTTCTAAGCTTAGTGTAATATCCTTGCCATTCCAATTTTTAGGAATTTCAATGGTTTTTTGATACCATGCCACGCCTATGTACTGATGCTTTCTGGTAAGATTAGAGAGCACATAATTGTTTAAAGCAGGTTTCAAAGTGCTAGGGGTGCCTAACCCTGCATCATCTAAAGTGCTAGGCAAGTTTATGCTTATTCCATCAAATGGTTTAGCGGCTAGATTTTGAGACTTACCCTGGTTTAATGAATCTAATTTAACTTGCCACGTGCCTGATAAATCAATGACTTTTACCGCGGTAGTTTTACAGCTTATTGCCGTCATAGATAAAATAATGACCGCCAGAAAGAGGGTGTGTTTACATGACTTTAAAACTTGCATAAACGATTATTTTAGTTGGTTATCATAGATGGGTTTGTGCATAAAAAAGAAGCCTTATACTTGGCCTCTTGAAAACCTCCATTTTGAAACTGTCTAAAATTACAACACGATCGTAAAATGTAACCGCCTTTTTGGCTAAATCTGTTTGTAACTAATAAATATCCCAACTTGCTCCTAATAAAAAAAGCGACCTCGCAATGAAGTCGCTTTTTTGTTAAGCTTGTTATTCCTAAAGTTCCAGCGCCTTTTTTACATCGCCGTTCATTAACAACCCGATAGGGTCTTCTAGCGCTTCTTTAATAGCTACTAAAAAGCCTACAGACTCTTTACCGTCTATAATGCGGTGATCATAAGAAACAGCGAGGTACATCATGGGTCTTATCACCACCTGACCATCTACAGCCACTGGTCGCTCGATAATGTTGTGCATGCCTAAAATAGCACTTTGTGGTGGGTTGATAATAGGTGTGCTCATCATGCTGCCAAAAACGCCACCGTTTGTAATCGTAAAGGTACCGCCGGTCATCTCGTCTACGGTGATTGCGCCGTCACGTGCACGTAAAGCCAGTCGTTTTACTTCTTGTTCAACACCTCTAAAAGAAAGGTTTTCTGCATTTCTAAGTACAGGAACCATTAATCCTTTAGGGCCAGAAACGGCAATGGAAATGTCTTTGTAATCAAAGCTAATCATCTCTTTCTCGTCGATCATGCTATTCACCGCAGGATACATATCGAGTGCACGTACAACTGCTTTTGTAAAGAAAGACATAAAACCTAATCCCACACCGTGCTTGCTTTGAAAAGCATCTTTGTATTCTTTACGCAAGTCAAAAATGGCTTTCATATCTACCTCGTTAAACGTGGTAAGCATGGCTGTGGTATTTTTTGCTTCTACCAGTCGCTCGGCTACTTTGCGACGCAGCATAGACAACTTAGTGCGGCTCTCGCTGCGGTTACCTGGTCCCGGGGTTCCCATGGATGGTACGGCATTTACCGCATCTTCTTTAGTAATACGACCATCGCGGCCAGAACCTGCTACATTACTGCTGCTTATTCCTTTCTCGTCCAGTATTTTCTTTGCAGCGGGACTTGCGGTACCGCTGGCATAGGTTTTTTCGGCTGGTGCAGGTGTTTTTTCTGGGTCTGCCTTTTTTGCTGCTGGCGCCTCTTTTGCAGCACTGCTCTCGTCAGCTTTTACTGCGGCTGGTGTCGCGTCCTTTACAGCACTATCACCACCTGGTTTTTTTGCTTCGGTATCGATAAGGCACACCACGGCGCCTACGGCTACCGCATCGCCTTCCTCAGCAAGTAGGGTGATGATACCGCTAGCCTCTGCAGGTAGTTCTAGGGTTGCTTTATCACTATCAACTTCGGCAATTGCCTGGTCTTTTTCTACCCAGTCGCCTGTGGCAACCAGCCATTCTGCTATTTCTACTTCGGTAATAGACTCGCCTGGTGAGGGCACTTTCATTTCTAGAGCCATAATATTTTTATTTCTTGTTGGTGAATACTTGATTAATAACGTCGGCCATACGGGCTTTTGCTCTTGTAGAACTGCCTGTTGCCGGTGCTGCAAACATATCTGTCGCACACACGCGCCAGTTTCTGGTTGGTGGCATGTGCAATAGTAAGAAGGAGTAAGCACCCATATTTAAAGGTTCTTCTTGCGCCCACGCGATGTCTTTTGCATGGCCATATTTCTTAATAACAGCTTCTATTTGTGCTACTGGCAGCGGGAATAATTGTTCTATACGCACGATGGCTACATCGGTACGGTTGTGTTCTAGCCTGTACTCTAGGAGATCATAGTAGAATTTACCACTGGTGAATATTAGGGAGTTCGCTTTCGCGAAAGCGTCACCATCAACATCAATCACTTCTTTAAAGCCCCCGTTTGTAAACTCGTCTACCGTGCTCACTACTTTAGGGTTGCGCAACAGGGATTTAGGGGTAAAAACTACCAGCGGCTTGCGGTAATTAACGAGTGCCTGGCGTCGCAATAGGTGAAACATGTTTGCCGGCGTGGTACAGTTTGCCATAAACATATTGTCACGTGCGCACATTTGCAAATAGCGCTCCATGCGGGCACTGGAATGCTCGGCACCCTGGCCCTCATAACCGTGTGGCAGTAGCATGACGAGACCATTTTGGTTTTTCCACTTATCCTCGCCAGCGCTTATGTACTGGTCTATCATGATTTGCGCACCATTAGAAAAATCACCAAATTGGGCTTCCCAAATGGTCAATGTTTTAGGCTGTGCGAGTGCATAACCGTATTCAAAACCTACCACCGCATATTCTGACAGGTGGGAGTTGTATATTTCAAAAGTCCCCTTTTTATCGGGTACGTTGTCGTGTAGTTTAAATTCTTCTTCGGCATTTTCGGTTTTTAGTACCGCATGCCTGTGCGAGAAGGTACCGCGTTCCACGTCTTGTCCACTTATGCGCACGCTGTACCCTTCGGTCAACAGTGTGGCATAGGCCAGGTGCTCGCCCATTGCCCAGTCTAGTGTATTGTTGTCATACATTTCTTGTCGCGACTCTACAATACGCTGTACTTTTTTAATAAAGGTCTTGCCTGTGGGCAGTGTGGCAAGTGCTGTGGCAATAGCGCCTAGCTTTTCTTTATTAAAGGTGGTATCTACGGGCTGCATCATCACATCCTCGGTAACGTTATCATACCCTTTCCACTCGTCTTGCATAAAAGGCGTGATGATGGTGTTTTTGCGCTGTCGTGAGGTAGCAAGTTCTTCCTCGAGTTCGGCTTTATAGGCTTCTTCTAGTGTTGCTACAAAGTTTTTATCGATAACGCCCTCTTCTATAAGTTTTTGCGCATAAATATCGCGTGGATTCATGTGTTTACCTATCGCTTTGTACAATGTAGGCTGTGTAAAACGTGGCTCGTCACCCTCGTTATGCCCATATTTTCTATAGCCCAGTAAGTCTATAAACACGTCGCGCTTAAACTCCATGCGGTAGTCTAGTGCAAAATTCATGGCGTGTACCACAGCCTCGGCATCGTCGGCATTGACATGCAGCACGGGCGATAAGGTCACTTTTGCAACATCGGTACAATAGGTAGAGGAACGCGCGTCTAGATAATTTGTCGTAAACCCTATCTGGTTATTCACTACCAGGTGTATGGTTCCTGCCGTTTTATATGCATCCAGGTTTACCATTTGTATAACTTCATACACGATTCCCTGGCCTGCAATTGCTGCATCGCCGTGCAATACTATAGGCAGCACGTTAGAGAAATTATCTGGTGTGTGCGCGTCTATTTTTGCACGGGTGATACCTTGTACCACGGCACCTACTGTTTCTAGGTGCGATGGGTTAGGAACGATGTTTATGTTAATATCGTTACCATTGTCGGTTTTGCGCTTGCTGGTATATCCTAGGTGGTACTTAACATCACCGTCAAAGATATCTTGCTCATAATCTTTCCCATCAAATTCAGAAAAGATGTCGGACACCGGCTTGCCAAAAATATTAGTCAACACATTTAAACGACCGCGGTGCGCCATACCCAGCACAAACTGGTTCACACCTTTATCGGCTGCGTTTTCTATAAGTGCATCGAGTGCAGGAATAAGCGTCTCGTTACCTTCTAACGAGAACCGTTTTTGACCCACATATTTGGTATGTAAAAACGATTCAAAAGAGACTGCCTCGTTTAGTTTTTTAAGTATTTGTTTTTTCTCTTGACTAGAAAAGCTGGGGTGGTTGTTGTTTTTATGTAACCAGTTTTGAATCCACTTGCGCTCTTCGGGATTGCGTATGTACATGTACTCTACACCAGTACTGTCGCAATAAACGGTTTTAAGGTGGTATAAAATGTCGCGCAGTGTTGCTTTTTGCAGGCCTACAATTTCGGCCGATTCAAATACCGTATCTAGGTCGGCATCGCTAAGTCCAAAATTTACAAGGTCTAGACTAGGCAAATACTGGCGGCGCTCACGCACTGGATTTGTTTTTGTAAACAGGTGCCCTCTTGTGCGATAGCCGTCTATAAGTTGTACGACTCTAAATTCTTTTTGAATGCGCTCAGGAACTTGTACCGTGGTGGTTTCTCCTTTACTTTCATAGGTGACAACAGTCTCGCGCTCGCCTGAGCCTTGCAGTCCAAAATCAAATCCTTGAAAAAAAGCGCGCCAGGACGGTTCAACAGCGTCTGGATTTACTAGATATTCATCGTAAAGTTGAGCAAAATAGGCAGTATGTGCTGCATTTAGAAAAGAAAATTTATCCATAAGTGTAAGGAATACCCTTTATTCAAATTTCATGCAAAAGTAAAGAAAAGCGCGGTGATTACATAGCTTTTAGTATATTTATGGAGTTATAATGTGTTAATAAAATTAGAATGAAAATAGGTTTTTGTAAAATCGTTGCACTATTCTTTGTCTTTCTAGGTTCTTTTTGCAAATCATATTCACAGGATACCATCGTGCAAGAAAATTCCTTTTGGGACCGTGTGATTTTTGGCGGTAATCTCGGGTTAAATTTTGGCAATAGGTTTACAAATATTGTCGTGGCGCCACAGGCCATTTACCTTATCACCCCAGAAATAGGTGTGGGCGCTGGTTTAAATTATAGTTATATCAAGCAAAATTTTAACGACGGCTTTACTGCCGATTTTACCTCGACACTCCTGGGCGGTAGCCTTATCGCCATTGCAAACCCCATTCCCGAACTGCAAATAAGTATGGATTTTGAGTATTTAAACGTGAATAGAAATTTTAAAGACCCCATATTTACAGACGATAATTACTGGGTGCCGGCGCTGTTTTTAGGTGCTGGCTACCGTCAAAACAATTTTGTCATCGGTGCGCGATATGATGTGCTTTTTAATGAAGGACGCAGTGTGTACAACAATGGTATACAGCCTTTTGTAAGAGTATTGTTTTAGTGATGTTACGCTTTCGCGAAAGCGAACAAATCAACAGTCCAACATATTTTAAACATATTATTACTTTTAATAAACCTGCTGACACCCCGTTGTAAAACCAAAGGTCACCCATGAATAGTGGTATCTAAAAAAACGTTTGTGCATTGACGGAGTGCTGACCGCCTAGCGTTTTCTTATAATACGTATTTGTATTGTATGCGGTGGCTTCCTTAGTATTTTTGTAGAATATTTAGAACGATTCAACATGAATAAGTACGTAAAGAAATCTATTAAATGGTTTTTATCAATCCTATTAATTGTCTTTTCCTTGCTACTTATAGGCTCGGGTTTTATCTATTTTAAAAAGGATGCAATTATCGCCGAGGTTTTAAAACATGCTAACGAGGATTTTAAAGGCTTGGTTCAAATTGAAAAAACAACGATATCACCTTTTGAAAATTTTCCTTATATCTCTATTAAGGTTCATAATTTAAAGGTATTTGAGTCAAAACAGGTAGACACACTTGCTGTTATAGACGTAAAAACCGCTTATCTGGGTTTTGATTTTTGGAACGTGGTTAAAAATAATCTCGTGGTAAAGAAGCTATCCTTAGAAAATGGGAGTTTTAACATCATTCAGGATAATGACGGGAATTTTAACATTGTGAAAGCTTTTGAACCTGCGATAGAAGAAACGGAAGACGATTCCATGCCGTTGATTCTAGATTTTAAGGAGATTACACTTACCAATATCGATCTTAAAAAGGAAAGTTTAGAGACTAAAATTATCCTTGAAACCGATATTGATAGCGGTATTGCCAGTTTTGAAAAAAATGAAAAGGACATGCAACTGGTACTGGACGCTAAATTTTTGTTTAATGTTTTTGATAACGGGAAACCCACATACATCTACCACAAACATTTAGAATTACACACGAGTTTTATTTACCATACCGATACGCAGGTTGTCGATTTTCTAAAAACTACAGTTTTATTAGAGGGTGCCGATTTTGACATGACCGGAAAAATAGATGTGGATGATGGTATGGATGTAGATTTGCGATTTTCGGGAAACAAACCCAGTTTTGACCTTGTTATAGGATTTGCACCCGAAGAACTTATCCCTGTTTTAAGAAGTTATGAAAACAGGGGGAAAGTATATTTTGATGCGCACTTTAAAGGCAAAACAGCAAATAATCAAATGCCCGCTATCAACGCAAAATTTGGTTGTGAAAACGGATTTATTTTAAATCCCGAGGTAAACAAAAGCCTGGATCAACTTACATTTCATAGCACCTTTACAAATGGTGCAGCCAGAAACAACAGCACGTCAAAATTTGAATTAAAAGAATTTAATACTAGGCCAGAGGCTGGTGATTTTAAGGCATCGCTCGCGGTAACAAACTTTGACTCACCCGAGATAGACATGCAACTGGACTCAGATTTTGACTTAGACTTTCTTACAAAGTTTTTTAAACTAAAAGATTTGTCTAACCTTACGGGTAAAGTCCTGCTTACCATGAATTTTCACGATATTATAGATTTGCAGCATCCTGAAAAAGCTCTGGAAAAATTAAACCAAGCATACTATTCAAAACTAGAAATTAAGGATTTAAACTTTAAGTCTGATAGTTATCACTTACCGCTAGAAAACCTGAATGTAGAAGCTCGTATTACTGGTGAAATGCTGGATTTAAAAAATTGCAGTTTTAAACTAGGCGAATCAGACATTACCCTGCAAGGCAAGATTACCGATTTTCCTGCAGTCATTCATCAGGCAAATGACCCAGTGACAGCCGAACTGCACATCAATTCTAAAAAAATAGATGTAGGTGAGCTCACTCCCAAAACACCTGGTAAAGAACCCCTAGACGAGCAGTTGACAAATTTAAAGTTTGACCTTGTTTTTAAAGGACTTGCAAACACCTTTTTAACGTCTAAATCGCTGCCCGTGGGTAATTATTACCTTACAAACATCAGTGCAAAACTTAAAAATTATGAGCACGCGTTAAAAAATTTAAACGGTACTTTTTACATAAATGAAAACGATGTTCTCGTCAAGAGGCTAGACGGGAAACTGGACACATCAGACTTTCATTTTGAAGGAAAAATAGGGCACTACGACCTGTGGCTTGCCGATGTTAAAAATGGCGATACAAACATAGAATTTGATTTGACCAGTAATGACCTTTACTTTAAAGACATATTCACCTATAAAGGAGAAAATTTCATGCCCGACGAATATCGCAATGAAGATTTACAAGACTTTAAACTGCACGGTCGGGTTGCATTACACTATAAAGAAACATTGCAGTCTACAGACTTTTACCTGACCGAGCTGCGAGGGAAACTAAAAATGCACCCGTTAACATTTAAAAACTTTAACGGCAATGTGCATTTAGAAAACGATGTTCTTGCGATAAGAAACGTTTCTGGCAGCTTGGGTGAGAACGACTTTAAACTAAATGGTACCTATTTTTTAAACAATCCTGCTAAAACGCACACCCTAAACTTTGAGTCTGCGAGGCTAAATATCAACGAGTTAATCACTTTCAACGAACCACAGATTGCCACAGGAACCTCTACAACAACTGTAGACCACGACGCAGGTTACAATATCTTTAAAGAGCCTTTTCCTAATGCGCGTGTTAACGCAAAAATCACCGATTTACGGTTTAACAAATATCATTTGACAAATCTAACCGCGCAGGCTGGTGTAAAAGAAAACCACTTTGTAAATATCGACAAATTGCAATTTAATGCTGCCAGCGGCCTGGTGGAAATTACTGGTTATTTTAACGGTTCTAACCCAAAACATGTGTACCTACATCCCGATATCAAAGTTCAAAAAGTGAATATAGATGAGGTCCTGTTTAAGTTCGATAATTTCGGTCAGGATGTAATGGTTTCTGAAAATCTACATGGCATCGTGACAGGAAGAATACGCGGTAAAATCTGGCTTCATACCGATTTTACACCCAGTATGGAAGATACAGAATTAACGATAGACGCGACTATAGAAAACGGTAGACTGGATAATTTTGCACCCATGCAAGCGATGTCATCGTTTTTTGGCGACAAAAACCTCAACAGGATTAAATTTGATACACTACAAAACAGGTTGACTTTTAAAAACGGCCGGTTGTCTTTTCCCAACATGCAACTTAACTCGTCATTAGGCTATATGGAGATTTCGGGCAGTCAAGGTGTAGACCTT
Source organism: Nonlabens sp. (assembly GCA_036796335.1). Classification (GTDB taxonomy): domain Bacteria; phylum Bacteroidota; class Bacteroidia; order Flavobacteriales; family Flavobacteriaceae; genus Nonlabens. The sequence goes on along the minus strand of DAIRDE010000066.1, from coordinate 2,152 downwards.
ACCATGGATTATTATTTAAGAATACCGCTTAAACTGGTGGGGAAAGCAGCTTTTGGAAAGTTGTTTGGTAGAAAACCGGAAGAAATAAGTCCAGACCAAGAAGACGACCTGATCATAAGAGATACCAGTAAAAAAACCCGATTTGTCAACGTACACCTAACAGGCACCCCAGATGACTTTAACATTGCACTTAGAAAAAATAAAGATGTAAAAGCAGGCGTACAGTTCAACAAAACCGATGACTTTATGTTTGAAGATTTAAAGTCAGAATTTGAGGATAAAAACGATGATGATAACGAAGATGATAATGAGGATTAAATGTTGTCTTATTGAGCATTTGTAGTTTAAGAACCAAATCTATCCTTGTTGTCGCTGCGGTCTGATAAGTTGACTAAAGATAAAAGACCCATTTGTTGTTTCTTGATTCTTGTTTATAACTTTAAACCTAAAAATCATAAGTCTGAAGTCATAACTAACCTCAATCCTCACTGCCGCAACCTAAACTGCACCTTTACCCATTCCCTGTAAATAAAACCTAAAATAATCCCATGTTCTAGGTGGCGTTCTTGGACATCGAGGAGGTAATGCATTCGTAAAAGTTTTAAAGTTTATAAGCTATTGAAAATAACAAAATTCTGGGTAACACAAAAAGTCTATTTTCTGAAGATTGAAATTGTGATACAATGTTTGTAATTCTAACTTCGTTATTAAATGCGTTTGTAACTTCTAATTTAAAACTCCAAGCGCTGGACTTTCTCCAGTATTCTAAAGATGAGGTTACATTGTTAAAGGTATTAGACTGTCCTGTCGTGTTGTTCCTAAAGTAGGTCAAATCGTAGGTTGTTAAAAATAAGAAATCCTTCAAGAAGCGGAGTTCCATAGTACCTGCCGAGTTCCAGCTTTCGAAATTGTTAATAATTCCTGCACCGTTAATTGAATTTGATTGATGCGCTACTTCCAACTCAAAATTAGGCCCTTTTTTAAATCGAGTAGCGATTTCTATTTTATTATTGATAAATACAGATTGATAATTTAGTGTTGTTTGGTTGACAATTCTTTTGTATTCATTAAAGTTTGCATTACCAGCGTATGACCACTTAAGACCCCAAAGCGATATGCTATAATTTAGTCGGGCACTATAACTATTCTCCGGAAGCCCCGTGTTGATGAGTGTTTGAATCTGATTTATTCCATCAATTACTGTGCTATTTCTTACACCTTCTAAAAAATGGCTGTAAGAGATGGATGTATTGAAACTTGTGCCTTCAAGTAACTTAAAAGAGCCGTAACTCAAATTTAGATTGTGGTATAAAGAGTTTTCTAGGTTTTCATTTCCTCGTGTAATTTGATTGAAAGAGTTGATGCGCAACCTATTTGCAAAATCTCTTGGGTTTGCAAAACTTGACCGCATTTGATATTTAAACTTAATTTTTCTACTATTAGAAGGCTCATAATCGATCGATAATTCAGGAAGCACAACTAATTTAGAGTTGTTTGTAATGGATTCACTGAACTGAATAGCATTCCAATCGTATAAATGAGTTGTAATTCCAGGCTTGACAACGTAATTTCCAAATTTCCTTTTCAATTCCACTCCAAAGTAAGCATCATTCAAATTATTATTTAGATTATTATTAAAACCTTGATTCTCAAAACTATTAACAACACCACTGTCCAAAAGTTGAAAATCTGTATTTTCAAATTTCACATTTGTGGTACTAAAACCAGCAAGGGGGTATAAATGTGTGTTGGGCTTTATAACATAATAATGTTTTAAAGCTACATTAAAAGTTGTGGTTTGAGTGGCACTCAATTGTCTTAAATCAAATATGTTTGAAGGCTGAGTTATAAAAGGAACTAAACCAGAAAAAATGGATTCTGTGAATGAGTTCTCTCCTGTTCCATCTCTTTTTTCATTGATAAAGCTACTTTCTAAAGTAGTGATATGCTTTGCGTTAAACCGCTTATTCATGTTTAGTTTTTGAGAAAGAGCATAATCACCTGTGATTTGAGAAAGGTTATTAAATTGATTATTGTTTACTGAAAAAGATTGCAAACGTCTATTAAAATCTCCTTCAAAATTTTTAAAATCAACCCTCTGTACTTCCCTGATTATAGTTGACCGTCATTAGATTTTAAATTTAATCAAAGT
>DAIRDE010000065.1:0-14999 GCA_036796335.1 Nonlabens sp. | reverse complement strand
CGAATTTTTAAAACACATGATAGCAAAAAAACCCGAGAACTTAGCGCTCTCGGGTTTATTAGCATTCACATGAAGACTATATATCGTCTCCTGTACTTAAAATCATTCTTTAATAATCTTCACAGTATTAGACACATTTCCTGAGCGCACCTCTACTAGATACACCCCTGTTGGGTATTCTGTAATATCTACTTGCACCTCTACAGCTGCTCTACTAGACTCAAAAATAAGTTGTCCAAGTAAATTGCGTACAACAACGCGGTCTATCACTTCATTTCCTACAACGTTAAGAATTCCTGTAGTAGGATTCGGGAAGTAATTAAAGTTTAATACCCCTGGAGTATTAATCCCTGCGGTTGCATCAATGGTGAAATTATCCACAAAGAAATCTACATCTTCGATATCAGAAACAGTACCGTGCGAAGCCCAGAAAGCAAATTTAACAACACCACTATAAGCCGCAAGCGATACACTCTCAGCTCTACCAGTTGGTGGGATAGGCGTACTTGCATTATAGGTTAATAAATTGTTCCATGTCACACCATTATCGGTACTTATGAGTAGTTGTACCTGATCATCACTTCCTAAAACAGACGCTGTAGTAGCATTCCAATTGGTCAATGCAACCAGATAATTTAGTATCATGTTGTGCCCTGGTCCACCTAAATCAAACTCTGGTGAAACAAGCCAATCATTAATTGAGGCAAAACTATCCCAAATATTGATTCTAGCAGCTAGTCCATTAGCGCCACCTCCAGGTAAATTTCCAAAATTAAGAGAACCCCAAGCACCATTACCACCATTAGGTCCAGCGGCTATTGGTGTATTAAGCCCTTCACTCCAACACGGTCCAGGAAATACATTAAAGTTGTTACCTGGCGCCCCACCAACGCTACCATAAGGCGTTGGGAATACAGCACATGCCGTTGTAAAATTAAAAGGTCCAACCCACGTAGAAAAGCCTGATGTAGGACACACCGCTCTTACATAATAGTCATAAGAAGTAATAGGAGTCAAGCCCGTAATTGCATTAACACTATTGCTCGAGGTAGAAATAATTCCGTTTGCTCCTGTTCCACGGGTAAACCCTGCAACATCATATTCATATTCCCAAGCGGTAGAAGACCCAATTTGTGTCCATTCCAGATTTGCAGTAGTCGCAGTAATCGCTGTAGCGGTCAATGCAGACGGATCTGAACACGCTGGTGGTGGGCTACAAGTATATAAAGCTACCCATCCGTCTCGAACTACAGAACCGTCTGAAGTGAATCTAAGAGTTAGCGCACCTGACGGATTATTAGCTCTAAAGGATGCTGGTGCCTCTAAATCTGCCACGAGAACGGGTGCAGTAACATCTGTGCCATCAAAAATGGAGAGTGTATCACAACAATTCTCTAACGCTACCGATGTAAAGTTCAAGGTTACTAAATTACCTGGAGCATCTGGGAAATAGGTAATGGTGTAGTTTTCATTATTTGCATATTGACCATTGGGTCCTCCTGTATCATAGACAGTGTCACCACATGCAGCAGTGGTTGCAAAATTAAAGGGTCCAACCCATGTAGAGAAGTCGGTTGTACCGCATACTGCTCTAACATAAGCGCTGTAAGCAGTAGAAGAGCTTAAACCAGTAATTGTTTGTGGGTTTGAAGCTGCATTATTTGTGTAAACAGCACCAGTTGTACCCTGTGCAATGCCTCTAGGTTGTACCTCAACCTGCCATACTGTAGCAGTGCCATTTTCAGTCCATCCAAATACAGCGTCATTAGCCCTTACTGCAGTCATGTTAAGCAGCGATGGTGCGGCACATGTAGGTACCTCTATCACAGCAAAATTATCAATCGCTAGGTCACTTGTAAAGCTTGATCCTCTTGTTGCTCTAAAAGTAAATTGTACTGTTTGCCCTATGTAGCTTGAAAGTGGTATTGTTGCTTTTATATAAGGTGCTGTTTCTGTCGTTTGTTGTTGTCCCGTTAATCTAAGTAACGATGTTTCAACACCGGCAACAACGGCAAAAACCTCTAAGCTACCCGTGGTTGCCCCAAACATATGATAATCAAATTCTAAAATTGGGGTTGACAATCCAGTAATGTTTATAAGTGGTGATCTAAGGTTTGCCACAGCACCTGTGGCTCCACTTGATGATTCTGTAAACATGTAATTTCCGGTATTTACGCTTGGCGCTGGCCCTGTACCCCCAGATGCGGTAAGTGTAGGTGGCGCAACTACCCAATTAAACAAAGCACGGTCAGATGACCAGCACTGCTCTCTTAAAAAGCCGTTTGCTGCTACCGGATTTAAATTAGTTGTAGCGGTGAAGTTTTCAAAACCTGTGGTATATGGTGCAGTAAACACATTACATGCTGTACAAAATGATGATCTGGCCGACCATGGACTAAATCCACCCCCTGGACATGACGACCTTACAAAGAAATCGTAGCAGGTATCAGCAGTAAGTCCTGCGAGTGTAAATGGATTTGAACTAGCTGTTACAACAGTTCCACTTCCTAGAGCAAATCCTGGGGCGCCATATTGTATTTCCCAAGAAGTTGCGGTACCTCTTTCAGTAAACCCAATATCCACACTAGATGACGTAGGATTGCTTGACACAAGAGCTATAGGCTCGTCACATGCAGGTATTGTTTCAAATCGCACGTTATCTATGTACATCCTCCAGCCATCTGTGGTACTAGGAGGTATTCTCCATGCGACATATACGGTACCTGTATATGCAGACAGGTCGATAATTTGTTCAGCATAGGTTGTATTAGAATATAATGCTGCTGGAAGAAGTGTTGTTGTAAAATCTGCCGGTGCAACACCAGTGGTTGACAATAAAACCTCCATATTATTTGGCTCAGCAGCACTTTGAACTCTATAAATGTATCGCAACCTTTCGTTTCCTGTCATGATAATGCCGGGGGAAATCAGATAGTCATCATCGTTACCACCGTTAAAGTCAGTATTGATTGCTGCAACCTGGTCACCCTCACCCACATTCACCGCATAGTTAAGGTCCCATGTATCTGCATCACCATTTACGTTTAACACAGTCCAACAGGACTCGGTAGTACTTGTGGAGTTAAAACCTTCAGTATAGGGAACTGTAAATGCATTACAAAGTGTTTGAAACCTTGTTACATTAGAACGTACACTGTTAGTGCCTGAACATTCATAGGATACATAGGCCTCATAACACGTATTAGGAGACAAACCAGTTATAGTAAATGGATTGGCCGTAGCTGTTACCGAAACTGCTCCCGCAGCACTTGTACCAGGAACAAAACCGCAAGGACCGTATTCTACGGTAACCGTGGTTGAAAGTGGCTCGGCAGCCCAAGCTATATTAATGCTTGATGTTGTCGCGCCACTGCTTGTTACCTGTAAAGGGTCTGGACAGCTAGGTCTATCATCTATACGAACATTATCTATATAAACTCTCCAGCCATCAACGTTGCTAGGAGGAATTCTCCATGCGATATAAACGGTGCCCGTATAGGCCGAAAGATCCAATTGTTGTTCTATATAAGTAACATTGCCAAATTGGGTTACCGGCAACAATACATTTGTAAAGTCTGCTGGAGCCGTTCCTGTGGTAGAAAGTAACACTTCCATGACGTTTGGCTCGTTTGCACTTTGCGCTCTATAATGATATCTTAATCGCTGATTTCCTGTAAGGATAATTCCAGGTGTAATTAAGTAATCATCATCATTTCCTCCATTAAAGTCGGTATTTATAGACGCACTTTGATTTCCTTCAAAAGGGGTTATTGCATAACTTAAATTCCACGCATCAGCATCAGCATTCACATTTCTTACGGTCCAACACGCCTTAGTTGGGCTGGTTGAATTGAAACCTTCAAAAAACGGAACCGCAAATGAAACACAAGCTGTGCGACCCGGGATAGGACCTATTTGCGTACTTACATCACCTGCGCCACAAACAGCTGTTAAATAAAATTCATAAGGTGTATTAGCAGTTAAGCCAGTAACTGTAAAAGGATTATTTAACGCTTGTACAACGGTCCCAGTTCCAGGAGCAAATCCAGGAGCCCCGTATTCAACAGCCCATTCGGTTTCAGTATTTCCTGCTACCCACCCGAGCGTTACACCTGTATCAGTTACAGATTGCACCGCAAGAGCTGTAGGTACAGGACAAGAAGGCGGCGCTGCACAGGTAACATTAGCAATAAAACCAGCACGCTGTACTGAGCCATCGGTATCAAAAACAAAAGTTAGACAGCCTGATGGTAAAGCCCCTGTAAGTTGTACTCCAACCAGATTACCAGACCCTGTATTATTAGCAGCGTTCCAACACCATCCACCAGTTCCAGTTGGCGGGTTAATACGCGGGCTACTTGTGTCAGGTCCTGCATAAACAGTTAGAGAATCAAACGTACAATTATCATTGGCCTCTAGGTCAAACTGTGTAAAATCTACATAAACCACGTCGCCAGGGTTATCGGGACAAACGGTATAGGTTACAAATTCATTAGGGCTATAATTACCTGCTGGCCCACCTGAATCTACTAGTAAGTCGCCACTACAATAGTCTGCTGGGGTAAGTACATTTGCACAAACAGGTGTAGAACGGTCATTAGCGGCACAAACAGCTGTTACACAAACATCATAAGAAGTTCCTGAACTTAAACCTGTTAGCGTAAAAGGGTTTGTACTTACCGAAACTACTGTTCCCGTGCCTGGCGTAAAACCTTGCACGCCATATTCTATGCTCCATTGCGTTTCGGTACCACCATTATTCCATGCGACGTCCACACTGGTTTGATCGATATTAGAGAACCGTATGTTTGAAACGTCTGGGCAAGACTGTGTTGTTGTAGCTGTATATGGTGTCGATGTCCATGCACTAAAATCACCTCCACCACAATTAATACGAACAAAAAATTGGTATGTAGTATTTGCTGTCAATCCTGTTATTTGTGCAAATGGTGCTGTATTTCCGGTCACTGTAGTTCCCTGACCCGTGCCTGGTGCTGTAATCACTCCTGGTATGGCATATTCAATTTCATAGTCAAAAAAACCATTTCCATTTGCATCCCATGTAAACTGCACCTCGTTAGCCGTTTGTGTCACAGGAATAAAAGCGCCTGGAACTGGACATGATGGTGTCGTTGTAAAAGAACCACATGAGTTTCTACCTAAATCATTTGTACCACAAACGGAGCGTATGCAGTAGTCGTACGTCGTATTTGCTTGCAGACCTGTAATCGTAGAGGGATTTGTTGTGACATTGACTACCACGCCACCAGACCCCTGAGTATAGGGAGCGACGCCATATTCTATAACCCACTCAGTTTCTGTTCCTACACGTGTCCACGCGATTTCAGCCGAGTTTGCTGTGACATTAGACGCAACCGGGTTTGTTACTGCCGGACATGTAGGACAACTCCCCGTTCCTGAAAAATCAGCTGCACTGTTAGGATTAAAGCCAGAGTCAAAGAGCACAAATCCTTCAGAGTCTATTAAAGACCACTGTAAATCTCCTGTAAATGTTGGTGCCGTGTAGTCAAAAATAAGCACATCGCCCGTTGTAATAGGGATGGTGTACGTTTCAATATTGGGTGCTGTTGCAGCCCCAACTACTGTATAAAATGTACTCGTCCCGTTAATGCTCACATTAACACCAGCAGGCGCGGTAAAACCGCTACCAAAATTATCTTGTAAAACTAGCTGGTAATTACATTGCGCTGCTACTACTGCTGAAAATATAAAGGCAGTAAATAATAGGTAAAATTGTTTCATTGAAATTCTTTTATGTTAAGACGCTAAATATACTATTTAACTTTAACTTAACAACAACCTGTAATTATTTTAACAGTTCGCTTTCGCGAAAGCGAAATAAAAAAAGCCCTTACAAAACTGTAAAGGCTCTCATTTTATTATAAAAAAGTTTTGCGCTAAAATTTCTCTATAACTTCTTGACTGACGCCCGTGTTTGAAAAACCACCATCGTGAAATAAATTTTGCATAGTGACTTTCTTAGTATAGTCTGAGAAAAGTGTTATCGTGTATTCTGCACAATCCTGTGCCGTTGCGTTTCCTAGCGGGCTCATTTTTTCGGCATAAGCAAGAAAGCCTTCAAAACCCTTAACACCACTTCCTGCGGTGGTAGGTGTAGGTGATTGAGAAATGGTGTTTACTCGCACCTTTTTATCTTTTCCAAAAAAGTAACCAAAACTGCGTGCAATGCTTTCTAGATAGGCTTTATTATCTGCCATGTCATTGTAGTCGGGGAAGGTGCGCTGTGCTGCCATATAAGTTAATGCGACGATACTGCCCCACTCATTCATAGCGTCGTGCTTATATAATATTTGCATGACTTTATGAAAAGAAACGGCACTTACATCCCAACCTTTTTCAGTATAGCTGTAGTTTTGGCTGGTATAGGCATTGCCTTTACGCACGTTTACAGACATGCCTATGGAGTGTAAAACAAAATCTAATTTACCCCCGAGTATCTCTACTGATTTAGTAACTAAATTTTCTAAATCTTCTATGCTTGTAGCGTCGGCAGGTATAATCTCGCTGTTGGTTAGTTTTGCTAACTCGTTTATTTGTCCCATGCGCATGGCAACCGGGGCATTTGTTAATACAAAAGTAGCGCCTTCGTCATGGGCGAGTTGCGCTGTTTTCCAGGCTATAGAATTTGGGTCTAATGCTCCAAAAATAATTCCGCGTTTTCCTTTAAGTAAGTTGTATGACATGTTTTATGATTAATTTTTACAAATATACTGCGTTATTTTAGTAATTCGCGGGCATTTTGTCTTGCTGCATCGGTAATGCTACCACCGCTTAACATTTGCGCAAGCTCTTCTACCCGTTGTGTTGCATCTAAGGATTGTATGTGAGAAACAGTGCGATCGTTTACGATCTTTTTCTTTACAAAAAGGTGCTCTTGCCCCACCGCCGCAATTTGTGGTAAATGCGTTATCGCAATTACTTGCATAGATTGCGACATTTGCTGCATAATATGCGCCATTTTACTGGCAATAACACCGCTAACACCGGTATCGATCTCGTCAAAAATAATTGTGGGTAATTTCATACAACGAGAAAGCAACGCTTTGATAGACAGCATGAGTCTAGACAACTCGCCTCCCGATGCTGCTTTATCTAGTGCTTGCAGTGCTGTTCCTTTATTTGCGGTGAATCTAAACGATATGGTTTCCATACCTGTAGGTAAAAATTGCTGCGATGGCTCTAACAATACCTTAAATTGTGCATCGGGCATACCTAACAAATGGACCGTTTGCAATACTTCGGCTTCAAAAGCGGGGGTAAATTTTTCCCTTAAATTATGTATCTCGGACCCTAGTTTTTTAAGTTGATTTGTAGCGGCAATACGTTGCTCATTTAAGTCTTTTATCTTTTTGCCTAAACCTTGCGTGTTTAAAACCTTGCCGGCGAGTTCATCGCGATAGGCCACAAGTTCTAACACCGTTGACAGGTGGTGTTTGCGAAGTAGGTTTTCTACCGTTGTGATGCGTGTATTCACAATTTCTAACCTTTCTGGATTCGCTTCTACCTGGTCTGCCTGCATGTCTATAACCTGCTGTATATCTTGCAGTTCTAATAAAACACTTGTAACACGTTCTAGCAAGGATGCATAAGTAATAGAAAAGTTGTTTAATTGAGATAACAACCGCTGTAAGGATCGCAACTGATCTAAAATTCCATTTTCTTCTAACAACAATAACGCAGATGCCTCGCTTAAAGAAAGTCCTATGGCTTCTACATTGTTAAGTTGCACACTTTCTTCTTCTAGTGCTGCAAGATCTATTTTATCTAATGGTACGGCATCTAGCTCTTCTAATAAAAAGCTATTATAATCATACTCTTGCAGCAGCATGGCTTCCTCTTTTTGTGCGTGTGCAAGATCTTTACTTATCTTATTGTAAGCGGTAAGTGCCAGCTCGTATTCGTCAAAAACATGTGCCGCTGTTCTTTTCTCGGTTTTTGTTTGTTCTACAAGAAAAGCATTCAACACCCTTAATTGAAAAGCATCGCCACTTAATTGTAAAGTCTGGTGTTGCGAGTGAATGTCTATTAAATGTACCCCTAGTGCGGCAAGTTGATTTAAGGTGACTGGCGTATCGTTTACAAACGCTCTACTTTTACCCGAGGGTAAAATTTCTCTGCGTAAAATAGTTTGTGGCTCATAGTCTAGCTCTAACTCTTGAAACACAGGTTCTAGCAATCGTCCTAGTAAATTGAAATGGATTTCTACGATACATTTTCTGGTGGTATCTCGTACAGCACCTAAATCAGCGCGATTACCCAAAACCAGTCCCAATGCTCCTAATAATATAGATTTACCAGCACCAGTCTCGCCCGTTATTGTGGTTAATCCTGTTTTAAGGTCTAAATCTAATGCATCTATAAGAGCAAAATTCTCGATGTGTATAGCTGTAAGCAACTGGTTTTTATTAATTTAAACTAGATAAATAACCGCAAAAATAATCTGTGTAAAATAACTAAATTTTATTGCACTCGCAATAATCACCTATTTAATAGCGCGCCAGTTAGAAGACTGTGTGGGTGCAATTTTTTGAAGGGTTCCCTTTAAATCACGCACATCCATTGCTGGACCGTCAGAGAATATATTTGAAATTTCAGATGCTTTTGCATCAAAAAATATGCGCTGTAAAAGGCTATTGGGTCTGCGGCTATGCAAAGCCTCGAATTTTAAGAGCTGATTTTTAATTTCGGTTTTAGCCTTTATTGGATTGTCTGCAAATACATCTATTCCCTTTAAATGATAGCCGTATAAAATGTCTCGGTACTCTTTAAACGTTTCAGACAGCATGTCGTCGTTTAATCGAAATCTAGAAATCAACCCATCTGCTGGTCGCCAACCTGCAATTTGAGAAGCTTGCGCAAAATTTACGATGCGTTGCGCCTCTTCATGAAAACGCTGTCCACCCCTAGGTTCAAAGGTGTCTGCATCAATACCTAACATGGTAAAGGCATAAAAAGATATTAGCGACAACAGGTTATTTTCATATTGGTTTGCATTATAAAACAACGGCGCAAACTCTACATACTCAAAGGCAATATCATCATCCTTATAATTAAAAATAGGTGACGAGTAGGATGCATTAAAGACTGGCCTAGACATGGATATTTGTAAATTCCCTCTAAACCTGTCGTTATTATATTCAGTCACCATAAGAACAAAAGAACAATTTATGCGTTCGTTTTTATTAAACTCTTGCTGCGTCCATTTTGTGTTGTTAATAAATTCTTGAAGGGCAGCTTGCAGTGTTCTAAAAATTTGCTGGTCGGGTTGCGCTATGTTTTGGGCATTTACTTGTACTATGGCATTAAACTCCTGTGCAAAGAGCCCATTACAAGAACCTAAAACCAGTAGAAAGAAAACTAGTTTACTTTGTTTTATTAATAATCTCATGGAGTATATCTTTTGCCACAAGTTCTTTAGACTTTGTCTCAAAAACTGTGGTGTTATTATGCCTATCTATAATGGTTATTTTGTTTGTGTCCTTACCAAATCCAGCGCCTTTATCTCGCATAGAATTTAAGATGAGTAAATCGCAGTTTTTATTTTTCGCTTTCGCGAAAGCGAACTCTAACTCATTTTGTGTTTCTAAAGCAAATCCGACTAAAAAAGGACGCTTTTCTAATTGACCAACGCTCCCCAAAATATCCGGGTTTTTGATTAATTCTAGTGTTAACGTTGCTTCTTGCTTTTTTATTTTTTGGTTAGCAATTTGCGCAGGTCTATAGTCTGCAACTGCTGCGCTAAAAATAGCAATATCTGCGGTATCTACAACGCTAAAAACCGCATCATACATTTCTTGTGCGGTGACAACATTTAACCTGTCTATTAAATTTTTATTTGTCGGCACACTGCTAGGTCCCATGATTAATGTGACTCGTGCGCCTAGTAATGCAGCTTCTTGAGCGATTGCAGCACCCATTTTACCGCTGCTATGGTTGCCTATAAATCGAACGGGGTCTATGGGTTCATAGGTAGGCCCTGCTGTTATTAACACATGTTTGCCACGCAGTGGTTGCTGGTCTAGTATGTGATTTTCTACAAAGGCCACAATTTCTTCTGGCTCGGCCATGCGACCCTCGCCGCTTAAACCACTTGCTAACTCACCAACACCAGCGGGTATCATGATATTACCGTAACTCGCAAGTTGGTTAAAACTGTGTTGTGTAGATGGATGTTTATACATGTCTAGATCCATAGCTGGGGCAAAATATACTGGACATTTTGCACTACAATACACTGCTAGTAGCAGATTGTCTATCGCGCCCGTCACCATTTTACTCATCGTATTTGCAGTGGCTGGGGCAATTATTAGTAGATCGGCCCACAGTCCTAGTTCCACGTGATTGTTCCACTGTCCAGAGGTGTCACCCTCGTTAGTAAACAAGTGCAAGACGGGGTTTTTAGAAAGTGTGCTTAACGTAAGTGGCGTGACAAACTCGAGTGCGGCTGGGGTCATGACCACTTTAACAGTAGCGCCCGCTTTTACAAGCAGGCGCACAAGTATGGAACTTTTGTAAGCGGCAATACCACCAGTGACTCCCAGTATAATATTTTTACCGCTTAAAATAGACATTGTTCTTATTTTTCGCTACCAGATCCCGTGTTGCGGAAGTAGATTTTACCTTTCATCCACTCGTCTAAAGCGATAGAATGTGGTTTTGGTAAACGCTCATAATATTTTGAAACTTCTATTTGCTCTTTATTTTCAAAAACTTCTTCTAGAGAATCGTTGTACGTTGCAAACTCTTCTAACTTTTCAGTTAGTTCTTCTTTAACGTCTGTATTGATTTGCTCTGCACGTTTAGCGATGATAGATATCGCTTCATACATATTTCCAGTGGGTGCAGTTAATGCATCTCTATCATATGTAATCGTGGTGTTGGGCGCTTTTAGATTTTTAGATTCCATTTTTTATAGTATTCTGTGTTTTAAATTCATTTATTTTAACCAGTATTTTATCGGCTTCTGCACGGTACTCGCTTTCAGGATATCTTCTTACAAAATTATCGTAATATTTCTTAGCCACTTCTAATCGGGATTCAATCTGGGTTGAGATACTTTTAATGGCATAGCTGTATTCTGAATCGAGCAAATAAAAGTGCGCATCATCCTGATATTCGGACCCTGGATGCTCAGCAATAAAATTTTCTAGTGCTGATATGGCGGGGATGTAAGCACTTCTATGGTGATAATTTTTAGCTATTTCATAGGCCTTTTTGTCCAACTTAAATCGCAAAGCATCTATAACTTCATTACTTTGTTTAACGTACTCGCCGTTAGGGTATTTATTGATGTAATCCTGTAATCTTAAAATTGCCTTGTCTGTGTATTCTTGATCGCGTGCATAGGTAGCCGACATCGCAGCATAGCTTTTGCCTTCCATGTATTTAACATATTCTACTTTTGGTGCGAGTGCATAGGCATCTGCATATCGCTCATACTGACCAGCAGCGGTTGGGTATCTACCACTATAATAAAGAGCATCCCCATATTTTACGGCTAGCTCAGGAGCTTTATCAGTCCCTCTATATTGTTGTATAACCTGTTCAAAGAGTGTGATCGCCTTGTTGTATTTTTTGCGATTCATCAAGGTGTCAATCATCGCAAGTTTTGCATCGTTATCTGTAGATTTTAAAACCTTTTGATACTTACTGCAACTGGCTAGCGCAGTGAGGACGAAAACTAGAACAACAATTTTTTTCATGTAGTTAATAAAACAATTTGCAAAGGTACTTTTTTTATACATACATCACTGCATTTTTTGAATCAAACGCAGGAAATGCCTTATTGGTATGCTTCTAAAAACTTTTTTATTCTATCGCTTAAATCCTTATTAACGCCTACCAGTGGCAATCGCACATGGTTTTCACATATATTTTGTTGCGCAAGCATTTCTTTAATACCTGCTGGATTTCCTTGTTCAAAAATCATATCTATGGCAGCAGTTGCTTTATAATGCAGTTCAAAAGCCTCTTCTACATCACCATTTAACGCATACCGTATCATGTCACTAAAATCTTGTGGTAGCCCCATTCCTATAACCGATATCACTCCCGCACCACCAGCGAGGGTCATAGGAAGCGCTATCATATCATCGCCTGATATCACTAAAAATTCTTTAGGCGTGTACTGTATCATTTTCATGGCTTGCACGATGTCGCCAGCAGCTTCTTTAATGGCAACGATATTTTCAAAATCATGCGATAATCGCACAACAGTTTCTACACTCATGTTAGAACCTGTGCGTCCTGGCACATTATAAATGATAATAGGCATCGCAGTTTCTTGCGCTATCGCCTTAAAATGCTGATAAATTCCCTCTTGTGATGGCTTGTTGTAAGCAGGTGATACCGATAAAATCGCTGTAAAACCTTCAAAATCAAAGTTTCTTATCTCTTCTAAAATCACGGCAGTATCATTTCCCCCGATACCAATTACCAACGGCACCATTCCTGCGGCGGCACTTTTTACGGTTGCTATGACCTGTTTTTTTTCATCTTTAGTTAAAGTAACACTCTCTCCCGTGGTACCTAAAACGACCAGGTAATCTATACCATTTTCTATCTGGTGGTTTACTAATTTTTCTAGCGCTTGTGTATCAACAGCACCAGCGGCATTAAAAGGGGTTACTAGGGCAACACCGGTTCCTATGAGTTCTTGCATTGTTATTTTGTGATTATTTTTAAATATTTAACGACTTCATTTATAAGTAAATCTGTATCATTTGCAGCGATATCTAGGCCCAAATCAAATGTTTCCTGACTGTGATGCGCAAACCCCACTCTAAAAGCTGCATTTGTGCGTCTGGCAAGGTATTGTAACAGCATATTTTCTTTCTCAAAAAAATTGATTTGCAAATCTACCTCGCGATCCAGTAGGGTTGCAATATTTGTGTCACTAACCCCGCCAAATACCCTAAGAAAACCCTTATCAACAAGGTGCATATTTGTCACAAGTGACTTTTTAACACTTTTGCACAACCCAATTATTGTCACACGGTCTTTAACAATATTTAATTGTTCTAGCCAGCCATTAAAAATGTTAGCATCCTGATAGTAAGCAGTATCTACAATTATGGTAAGCGATTGTGGCCACTGCACATGGCGCTGCTCCTTGAGAGCGTCATATTTTTTGTATTCCTCGTGCAGCCATTTGCGCTTTAAAATGTGGAAAATCATGTACCTTTATAACCTTACAAAGGTAACAAATTAAGCCTATGAAAATGACCCCGATTATTAAATTGCAGCGTGTGGTTTGCGTTCTCGCTTTCGCGAAAGCGATATTATTAACAACCTCTTGCAAGACAGAATCTTATCATTTAAACAAAGTAACAACGACCCAAACTGCCATAGACAGTACCATCGCTGAAACCCTTGCTATAAGCGAGTTTATTGCACCCTATAAAGCCCAAGTAGATGCCGAAATGAACGAACCCCTGAGCTACAATCCAACGGCGCTTACAAAAAATGACTTTGCGTACAACACCCCTTTAGGAAACTTGCTCGCTCATATAATGCGCGTGCAGGCAGCAGGGGTGTATCAATCTCGCACAGGAAAATCCATAGATGTGGTGCTGTTGAATCATGGAGGCATACGCGCAGGACTACCGGCAGGTGCGATCACGATGCGCAACGCGTTTGAGGTAATGCCTTTTGAAAATGAAATGCTCGTAGCGACACTCACAGGTTTACAAGCGCAAGAAATGGTAAACTATCTGGTCGCTGGTGGTAGAGCACATCCTATAGATGGATTGCAAATAGTTTTAAATAAAGACAAAAGTCTAAAAAGTGCGCTTATAAAAGGGCAACCTATTGATTTAAATGCCCAATATAACGTGCTAACCAGCGACTATTTGCATAATGGTGGCGATAGCATGGACTTTTTTAAAGGAACACCCGCTACCGTTATTGACTATAAAATACGTAACGCGATGATTGATTATTTGCGTAAAACGGACACTCTTAAAACCACCAGGGATAACCGTTTTATCATCGAGTAAAACGAGCTACAAAAACTTTTTTTTATGCAAAGAAGATCTTTTATTAAACAAACTGCAGCTGCCACCACGGTTATCGCTGGCGCAACGCTGTGGAGCAACAACGCTCTTGCAAATGGTATTTTTACAAATCCAGCATTATCTACAGGATCTAAAAAAATCACAATCCTGCACACTAACGACACACACTCACACATAGAACCCGTAGAAGGCGGTCGCAACAATGGTAAAGGCGGTGTTGCCAGGCGTGCGAGCCTAATAAAAAGGGTGCGCGAGGAAAACCCAAACACCATCTTGCTGGATTGCGGGGATATTTTTCAAGGCACACCCTACTTTAATTTTTATGGCGGTGAACTCGAGTTTAAACTCATGAGTATGATGGGCTATGACGCGGCAACGATAGGTAATCATGATTTTGACAATGGTATCGACGGTCTTTACAAGCAATTGCCTCATGCACGTTTTGATTTTGTGATATCTAACTATGATTTTAAAAATACCATTTTAGACGGGAAAACCCTTCCTTATAAAGTGATCACAAAAGACGGCATACGTATCGGACTTTTTGGGGTAGGAATAGAATTACAAGGTCTGGTGGATCCTAAAATGTACCTAGAAACTGTTTATAACGACCCAGTGACAACGGCCCAAGACATGGTCGCCCTGTTGCGCAACGAGCAACGATGCGATCTAGTAATTTGCATGAGCCATTTAGGGTATTCTTACCGCGAGGACAAAATTAGTGACCTAAAACTAGCGAGTTTAACGCAAGACATAGACCTTATTATAGGTGGTCACACGCATACCTTTTTAGAAAAACCTGTGGTTGTTAAAAATGCAGCTGATAAAGACGTGATGGTAAATCAGGTAGGGTGTTACGGCATTAACCTGGGGCGCATCGATTTTTATTTAAATCAGGGTGCGGTTGTGCAACAAACCGATGTGGTTTATGAACTAAATTAA
>DAIRDE010000064.1:0-15858 GCA_036796335.1 Nonlabens sp. | reverse complement strand
CCACCAGGGAAATCAGTTGAAGGGGGATCTGTGATCGGGGCACCGCCACCGCCGCCATCGCAAGGTTCTTGTGCTATTAACTGTGTTTCAAAATGACCAAAAACAACTGTGACTTTTGCGCCATTAGGTTTTCCCCATGCCTGACATGCATCACCATCTGCTACAGTATGATTCCCACCAGCGGTACAAGGATGATCGATCGTATATCCATCAACCCACACACTTACAAAACTAGAACTACCACATTTAAAGGGTACTTGATTAAAGATATCATCACCATAAACAGGCGCCATGACTATTTGGCTGGTAATTATTTGACGTTGCGCGTCTAGTGGATAGTTTACCATATATTGGTGCCAAAGGCTATCACGCAAACGCACCAACACATAGTTTTTAACAATGTTCATTTGCACATTCTCGGTAACCCTGAAAATATAAGATGTTGCATCTGCGGTTTGAATGATTTTTATGTTAGAAGTATCTAATTGCACACCACTAGATTGTCCGCTTTTACGCATGGATAAGTCATTTAAATGGCTGATTTTATCGCTTGCATAAGGATGGTCTTTTGCTAGGTTTTTCCCGTTTGTAGTAAATGACCAGAAGTCAAAGGGTATCCTTTGCGTGTTAGTCTCTATATAGTCATCTTCTGTCTGGCACGAGAATAAGGTTATCATTATCCCTAGAAAAACTATTAGAAATTTAGGATTGAAATGTTTCATAAACTAGTAGATTTTAGTTGATTCTATTTCTGTTGTTTTTAAGGCCTGTCAGCAATCGCTTGCATGGCAGCATAAGAATGTTGTTAAATACCAAGTTGATGCAAATCGCGTTTTACAATTGAGAAAACCACAAACAACACGCACAACACACCTAAAAAAGACCCGGATTTACAGTTCATAAAAGCAATTTTTCCTCAATATGTCAGGAAGATAGATAGATAGATAGATAGATAGAGCTCTTTTTTAACTTTTATTTAACATATAGCGGTCTGTGTTATTTCCCCTATTTTTGAGCCACAAAACACAACCCTATGAAACTTTACCCCATAGAAGCAGGAAATTTTAAACTAGACGGTGGCGCTATGTTTGGCGTGGTGCCTAAAAGCCTGTGGCAACGCACAAACCCGGCCGATGCTCATAATATGATAGACATGGCAGCGCGATGCCTGCTTATAGAAGACGGCAACCGCCTGACACTTATAGACGCAGGCATGGGCAATAAGCAAGACGAAAAATTCTTTGGATACTATTACATGGATCACCGTTTTGACCTGGACAGTTCGCTTAAAAAGGCTGGTTTTTCTAGGGATGATATTACTGATGTGTTCCTGACCCACTTGCACTTTGACCATTGTGGTGGCGTGATTCAAAAAAATGGTAGGGGTGGTTATGAGTCCGCTTTCGCGAAAGCGAAATTCCACACAAACCGCAACCACTGGCACTGGGCAACCGTTCCTAACGCACGTGAGAAAGCCAGTTTTCTCAAAGAAAATATCTTGCCCATAGAAGCTAGTGGGCAGCTGCAATTTATCGAGCAAAACAGTCCCTTTGAAAAAAATACCCCCGCAGGTTTTGACATTCTTTTTGTAGATGGGCATACCGAAAAAATGATGATACCGCATATTACGGTAAAAGATAAAACCTTTGTTTTTATGGCCGATTTGCTCCCTACCGCAGGGCATATTCCTATCCCTTTTGTGATGGGATATGACACCCGACCGCTGTTAACCCTAGACGAGAAAACAGCTTTTCTTAACGAGTCAGCTACTAACGGGTACTACCTGATCCTAGAGCACGACCCAGCCCACGAGATTATTACTGTAAAACATACTGATAAAGGCGTGCGGCTGGACCAGGTCTTTACTTTTAGCGATTTTTTTTAAAAAACGCGACATCACGACAGTTTGTGGTGTACACAACCCCGCGTTGCCTGTCAAATAATAGTTTCTTAACTTTGTAAAAAATAAATGTAAACTCATGAAATACGCTTTTATTAAAAATTCGTTCCTTACGGTTGTTGCCGCAGGATTGCTGGCTGGTTGTAGCAGCGGTTTATCGATCGTATCGCCACCCATAGCAAACATAGACCAGACGCCTATTAAAACCACCCCGTTAACACAAGAGCAACTTAATAACTGGAAAGACCTAGACATGGTAATCGACACCGTGCCAGGGATGAGTATTAATCGCGCATACAGCGAGATTATTAAAGATCGCAAAGGCAAAACAACCATTGTAGCCGTTATAGATTCGGGAATAGATACCGAGCATGAAGACCTGGCTGGTGTGTTATGGACAAACCCAAAAGAAATTCCTAACAATGGCAAGGACGACGATAAAAACGGTTATGTAGACGATGTACACGGTTGGAATTTTCTAGGACCCATCGTTAAGGAGAATCTAGAATACGAGCGTATTGTAAGAGACAAAGCAAAGTTACCAGCCGACATGGTTGCCAAAGCCCAAAAAGAATACAATGAAAAACTAGCCGAAGCTGGCAGCACAAAACAACGATACGAGCAAATTTTAAAGCAAATAAATGATTCTGACGCCATTGTTGCAAAACAACTAGGCAAAGCCACTTACACCGCCGACGAGGTAAAAGCCATAAAAAGCGATGACCCTAGTGTAAAACAAGCCGCAGGTGCAATTACTTATTTTTTAAGCGTCGTTGGATCTATAGAAGACGCTCGTAAAGAATTAGGAAGCCTTATTGCAGACGCAACAGATATGCTAAATGGTGAAAAACTAAAGAAAAACTACCGCACAGCGCTAGGCAACGACCCCTATAAGTGGGATGATAAACCTTATGGCGATAATAAATACTGGGGACCTAGCGATAAACAAGATGCCTTTCACGGTACACACGTGGCTGGTATCATCGCAGCTGCACGCAACAATGGTAAAGGTGTAAATGGTGTCGCAAACAATGTCCAAATAATGGTCGTGCGCGCTGTACCCGATGGTGACGAGTATGATAAAGATGTGGCCATGGCTATACGATATGCTGTAGATAATGGTGCAAAAATTATTAATACCAGTTTTGGAAAATACCACTCGACAAATCCAGAGTGGGTGTGGGATGCCATAAAGTACGCCGCGTCTAAGGATGTGCTTATCGTTAATGCAGCAGGTAACGAGGGTATTGACCTGGATAAAACACAAGTGTACCCGCAGGACCAGGTAGGAACACAGCCTAACATAGCCGATAATTTTGTGACCGTGGGCGCGCTAAACTATGAATATGGTGCAAACCTGGTAGCAAATTTTTCAAATTACGGCTCGCAAACGGTAGACGTTTTTGGACCTGGTGTGGCTATTTATTCCACAATACCTAATAACGGATATGGCAATGCGCAAGGCACGTCTATGGCATCACCAGCCGTTGCAGGAGTTGCTGCCGTGATACGTTCGCAATACCCTAAACTTACCGCAGCGCAAGTAAAAAAAGTACTCATGGAAAGCGGTTTGTCTAGCACGGCAAATGTGAATCTGGGTGACGATAGTACAAAGCGCTTTAACAGCATCACCACGTCTGGTAAAATGGTAAACCTATACAACGCACTTATCATGGCGTCCAAAATGTAAGCATTACCTACTTAATTTATTAAAGCCTGTTTGTTATGAACGGGCTTTTTTTGTGTTTCGCTTTCGCGAAAGCGTAATACAAAGAAGTGTACACCGCTGCATGGCGGCACAAAAGCAAACCTTTTAAAAGCAACTGATTAAACAGAATCCGTATCTTAGCCCGAAAATTTAGTGCACCCATGAAAAAAATAATAATAACACTTGCAACAGCAATCATTATTGCAAGTTGTGGATCTACCAAAGATAGCAGTGCGACAACTGCAACAAGTAAAGGCACTTATTGGCAACAACATGTTGACTATAAAATGGAGGTAGACATGAATGTAAACAACTACCAATACACGGGTAAACAAACCCTGGTTTATACAAACAACTCCCCCGAAACACTAGACCGGGTGTATTACCATTTATTCCCTAACGCTTTCCAGCCGGGTAGCGAGATGGACGTGCGCTCACGCACCATTACCGATCCCGACCCACGTGTGGGCTCACGAATCGCAGCGCTGTCGCCTAACGAGATCGGTTTCCTTAAGGTCGCAAACCTAAAACAAGACGGTACAGCCTTAAAAACAAAAGAAGAAGGTACCATCCTGGTTGTAGACCTTGCAAAAGACCTTGCGCCAGGTGCGTCTACCACCTTTACGCTAGACTTTAACGGGCAGGTTCCTATACAAATACGCCGCAGTGGTCGCAACAATAAAGAAGGAGTGGCGCTGTCTATGACACAATGGTATCCTAAACTAGCCGAATTTGACAAAGAAGGCTGGCATGCAAACCCATACATAGGTCGTGAATTTCATGGGGTTTGGGGTGATTTTGACGTAAAGCTAACCCTAGATAAAACCTATACAGTAGGTGGAACAGGCTATTTACAAAATCCTAAAGAAGTAGGACACGGTTATGACAAACCCAACAGTGGTCCAGCATCTGGACGCAACGGCAAACTTACTTGGCATTTTAAAGCGCCTATGGTACATGATTTTGCCTGGGGTGCAGACCCTAAATTTGTGCATGATATTTATGACGGTGAAAAGGGTGTGAAGCTGCACTTTTTTTATAAGGACAACGATGCGATACGCAAAAACTGGAAAGACCTACAACCTAAAACAGCGGCCATGCTCAAGTTTTTTAACGAGAACGTGGGTGACTATCCCTATGAGCAGTACAGCGTGATACAAGGTGGCGACGGCGGTATGGAATATGCCATGTGTACGTTGATTACTGGCGAGCGCAGTTTTGGTAGTCTGGTGGGCGTGACTGCGCACGAGATGGCGCACTCATGGTTCCAGCATATCCTGGCAACAAACGAGTCTAAGCACGAGTGGATGGACGAGGGATTTACCAGCTACATATCAGACGAGGCGATGAATGTTATTATGGATGCAGGCAAACAAAATGTCCACAGTGGATCCTTAAGAGGATATATAGGACTGGCAAATTCGGGTAAAGAACAACCCCTATCTACTCATGCCGACCGCTATCAATTCAACGGTGCTTATGGTGCAAGTGCCTACAGTAAAGGCGCTGTCTTTCTGGCACAACTGGGTTACATTATAGGTGACGATGTGCGTGACCGTGTGATTAAAGAATACTTTAACGAGTGGAAATTTAAACATCCAGACCCTAACGACTTTAAACGTGTGGCCGAGCGTGTAAGCGGTTTTGTACTGGATTGGTACCTGGTAGATTTTACACAAACATTAAATACCATAGATTATGCAGTTGCTGCGCTCGAAGATGATAACGGCACGGCGAGCATCACGCTAGAGCGCAAGGGACAAATGCCCATGCCGCTAGACCTTACCGTGACCCTTAAAAACGGTACCCAGCGACAAGTGTACATCCCGCTAGAAGAAATGCGCAACCAAAAAACCACCGACCGCAACACCCTAGTAGCGGCAGACTGGGCGTGGGCTTTCCCGCTATACGAGCTTAAAATACCAGGCGTGCGCGCCAGCGATATACAAGAAGTAACCATAGACCCAGAAAACCACATGGCCGATGTGGATAGGAAAAATAATGTGATGCGGTTTTAATGTAGCCTCCTCTTAATACCGCGAAATACAAAAGCAGCCCTGTTATTGGGCTGCTTTTTACTTTAAAAACAGTTCCTCTTTCTCCTAAAAATTAAATCGCAAATAAGGCGCAATGGTAAAAGTTTCTAATTCTGGGCCGTATGAAATAATGAAGTAACTACGTGCATGTACGCCTAGTGTAAAATTACCGCTGCTGTAAAAATCAAAACGATATTAATAAACTTTAAAAGGCAGGTAAATTACCGATTTGGTAATTTTAGTATATTGTTGTGTCAAAAGTTGATTTTGACAGTTATACCTAAAAAACGTTGCGGGAATATTGGGAACTTCATTTGGACTGTGAACAACAACTGTTAGCATGGTATCGAGAGGCATCAAAAGCTGATTGGAAAAGTCCAAACGAGATTAAAGAGCAGTATACAACCTCAGCAAGTATTTTAAAGAATAATCGTGTCGTATTCAATATTTGTGGAAATAAATATCGGCTGGTTGTAGAAATAAACTATTCTAGGAAATGGGTTTTTATTCTTTTTATCGGTACTCATAAAGAATACGATAACATTGACGCAAACACTATATAATTATGGAAATGAAGGCAATTAAAACAGAAAACGATTACGAAAAGGCATTAGAAAGACTAAAGTTGATATTCCAAGCTGATGCCAACACTCCAGAGGGTGACGAGGCCGATGTGCTTACAATCCTTATTGAAAAATATGAGGATGATCATTATCAAATCGGAATGCCAGACCCCATCGAGGCTATAAAATTCAGAATGGAACAAATCGGAATGAAACAAAAAGACCTTGCAGAAGTAATAGGTTTTACAAGTCAAGTAAGCGAAATACTTAACCGAAAACGTAAACTCACGTTAACTATGATTAGAAAATTGGGTGCTGCTTTACAAATTCCTACCAAAGTCTTGATTCAAGAATGTTAGCAGCAATTCCTTGCGGTAATATGAGGTAACTTTAACGTCTTGTTTTGTTTACTGAAACGAGATGCATTCATTTTAATTGTTAACCTTATGATTGAAAAAAAACCTAACATCTCTTAATCGTCATTAAAAATGTTACAACATGCGTTTTCCAGATAGCGCTATCTTTGCGCGATGACCTATACCTTAGGAAAAAACGTAAAACTAAAAAGCCGAAAAAGCATAGAAACGCTCTTTGCTACCGGTAAAACACTGCGTAAGGGTGCCGTGCGTGCGGTGTATCTACAAAAAGAAGAAACCGGCACGACCCAAGTAGGTTTTAGCGTTTCTAAACGTTTTTTCAAAAAAGCGGTAGACCGCAATCGGGTAAAAAGGGTCATTCGCGAGGCATACAGGCTTAACCAACAGATGTTAACTTCTCGCGAAGATGTGCATTTAAACATCATGTTTATTTACCAGTCTAATAAATTGCCTGAATTTATAGTGCTTAACGAGTTGTTCTCAAAACTTTTGAAAGAATTAAACAAGGTTGACCCATCTGGCGATAGGGAAAAGTCTTTGTAGCTGTATTGTGATTACTAAAAATTCCAAATCTCAAACTCCACATCAGCACATTGGCACATCATCACATTTGCACATGTGCACATTGACAAATTTATTCTAGTAAAACACCTCTGGGATTTGCCCTTGTCTTTCCCATCCCTCCAAACCTCAGATGATGCACAACATCAAATTACCAAATTAAAAAATCCCAAAATCAAATTCCAAATCTCAAATTATCTAATCAGCACATTTGCACATTGTCACATTTGCACATTAACACATTGTCAATATCGGTTTTATTGTATCTTTAAATCCTAGTCTAAGTAAAAAATATTGTATGCCTTTTAAAAATAAAGTAAGTATTAAACGCCACATCATGCTACCTATACTAGGAGCCATGTTGCTTTTGGGAACTGCCAGTTTTAAAAATGACTTTTTTGAGATCGCAAAACAAATTGAGATTTTTACTGAAATGTACAAACAGCTCAACATGAACTATGTAGACGAGACAAACCCCGCCGACCTCATGGATAAAGCCATTAAAGGAATGCTGACTGAATTAGATCCTTACACCATCTACTGGACCGAGCAAGAGGTAGAAAAATCCATGATTAACACCCGTGGCTCGTACACCGGTATAGGCGCAAATGTAAACACACGCAAAGACAAAATCACCATCATGGAGCCGTGGAAAGGCTATCCTGCCGACCTAGCTGGTCTTAAAGCCGGTGACGAGATTATTGTGATAGACGGTGTAAAAGTGGCCGATTATAAAGAAAATGCTGGCGACCTGCTGCAAGGCGGCGCAGACACCACCGTAAAAATCGTTTTTTTAAGACAAGGAAAAGAACAAACAGCTACCCTAACCCGCAAGGGTGTAGAGGTACCCGCAGTGCCTTTTTACACCATGGCCACCAGCGATATAGGCTATATTGTACTGGCAAAATTTAACGAAAAAGCATCCCGAGAAACAAAACGCGCCATCGCCGAACTTAAGGAAAAAGGCGCTAAAAAAATAATACTGGATTTACGCGGTAATCCCGGTGGGCTGCTTAGTGAAGCGGTAGAAGTCTCTAACCTTTTTATCCCAAAGGACAAACTTATTACCAGTACCAAAAGCGCCGTAGATCAATACAACAAGACTTATTTAACAAAAAATAGAGCCTTTGACGAGACTATACCCCTCGCCGTGCTTATTAACGGCCGCAGTGCGAGTGCCAGTGAAATCGTGAGTGGCTCCATACAGGACTATGACCGCGGTGTCGTGATAGGCGCGCGCAGTTTTGGTAAGGGTCTTGTGCAACGCCCCAAACCGCTTTCTTATGGTACGCAAGTAAAAATTACGATTTCTCGTTACTACACCCCTAGTGGCCGCTGCATACAAGCCCTGGACTATTGGAATCGCGACGAGGACGGTAACGCGGTGCGCACAAAATCTGTTGACTATAAGGCGTTTAAAACACTTAACAGCGGTCGTACCGTTTATGACGGTGGTGGGGTACTGCCTGATATTGAGCTGCCTAGCGCATCGTACAGCGCCATCACGACTGCCTTGCTTAAGGAAAACGCTATCTTTGATTATGCCACCAGTTACTACTATAAAAACCCAAATGTGACGATAGAAAACTTCCGCTTTACCGATGCCGACTTTACAAATTTTGTCACATGGATAGAAAAACGTGGCTTTGAATTTGAGACTGTTACAGAGTCCGCTTTCGCGAAAGCGTACAAAGCAGCAGCCGAAGAGGACCTAGACGATGACATTGCAGCATCCTACAAAAGCATGTTAGAAGCTGTGAAAAAAGCAAAGAAAAAAGAAATACAAGACAAACAGGCAGAAATCCAAACCCTACTTATCGACGAGATCGTAAAAAGATATGTTTACAAAGAAGGGTTTTATGAATACCAAATTAAATACAACCCAGAGATTCTCGAGGCTATTAAGGTGCTTAATGATACTAAACGATACAGTGATATCCTGAAATAATGATTAAAAAACTTCTTTTTCTAGTGTTGCTCGTGTGCACGAGTGTTGCCAGGGGACAACTTACGGCAGAGCATACTGTTTATTTTGACCTAGATAAAGATGTTTTTCAAACAAAAGAAGGGGTGCGTTTAAACTCGTTTTTAGACGATTTAATTTATAAGCCCATTTTAGAGATACGCATACTGGGTTACTGCGATGACCGCGGTAGTAAAGAATACAATTTAGATTTATCGAATAGACGTGTAGAAACAGTTTCAAAATGGCTGCAAGAACACGATATACGCGTGCAAAACATTACTAAGTATGTAGAAGGCATGGGCGAGATAGACCTAGAAGAACACCTAGACGACGAGGACGTGGAATATTTTAGAGCGGCAAACAGGCGGGTAGACATCACCTTTGTACTTAATAAAGAAATTGAATCGCGCGTCATGATTAAAAAACTTACTCGCAGCACGCTTAACGACAAAGAAAAAGAACAAATTGATGTTTACGAACCTGCTGTTGTAGAACAAGTTACTGCCAAGCCTAAAGCAACCGATAAAATTATTGTAGCGGGCATAGAACCTGAAAAACCCGAAGAGTTTCTAGATATCCCCACAAAAATAAATCCACCGGTAGATAATAGTAAAGAGCCGTTTAAATCACTATTAAGTAAAAATCTAGCCGAGGGTCAGGTCATACGACTAGACAATATTTTGTTTTATCAAGGAAGATCCTCTATTCTACCCGAGTCCATTAACTTAATGAACCGCATGGCCGAAATACTGGTAGCACGCAAAGACATTATTTTTGAAATTCAGGGGCATGTATGTTGTATCAACGCGATGTATGCAGATGCGTATAACCGCGATACTAAAAAATCCAATCTTTCTCACGCGCGCGCCTTAGAAATTTATCAAATATTGCGACGCGCTGGTGTGGCAACCTCGCGCATGAAGTTTAAAGGCTATGGCCGCACAAAACCTCTAGGCGGTATCGATAAACTGGACCGCCGTGTAGAATTGCACATTCTTAAAATGGATAAGCAAAATTAGTAATCTGTCTAATTTTATGTGTTTTTGACAAACCTATTGTTAACCCGTTTAAACTATACGCATGATTAGATAATAGCATAAAGGCGTTTATTCAACATTACAGTGCTTATTCTTTTAACACAGCAGCTAACCGCTTCATCACTTGGTCTAGATCAAAGGAATCTGTTGCGTTTTCATAACCTGCTACCAGTTTGTTACCAAAAACAGACGTCGGAATTTTTGGGAACTTAGATTTATCGAGCGTTATTTGGTTTTCCTGCGGCTGTCCATAAGGAGCAAATCCTGCAAACGGATGGGTATTTCCCCAGATGGTAATTACCGGAACGCGGTACATAGCCGCAAGATGACCATTGCCACTATCCATCGCAACCATCGCATCCAGATTTGCCAGCGCACTTAACTCGGCCTCAAAGGATACCTTTCCTGCTAGTGACACGACATTTTCTGCAAGACTGGACAGTTCTTGCAAATCCTTAGATTCTTGCACACCACCGCCTATTAGAAGCACCTCTACATCTTTCAATTGGCTTACAGCCAGGATAAGTTCACCTGCGCGTTGCACGGTAAGCGACTTTGTTGTGTGCGCTGCAAATGGGGCGATACCGATACGTTTTACTGGCTTGCTGGTGAGTAATTCTTTAACTGTAGCATGCAGCGGTTTTTTAGGTAAAAAATCGGTACCGTCCAGCTTTATTTCATAGCCTAAATTTTTAAACACCGCGACATATCTTTCTGTGGTGTGCGGCAATTGTTTAAAATACGCAGGATTATTTACTAGTAGTGCTTTTTGCTCACGACCCTTGTCCAGTGCAAATTGTAAGGTTTTTTTAAAAAAAAAACGCAACACTTTAGTTCGCAACACATTGTGCAAATCTGCAACGGCGGTTATGTTGTGTGTTCGCAATTCCTTTGCAAGTTTCCACAGTCCATAAATTCCTTTATGCTGGTCTTGCACACGAGCCTCTACCACGGTCATGCCTGTAATTTGTGATAGGATGTGGTTTGTATGCTTTCGCGAAAGCGTAACAATCCCAACCTGCGGGTATGCTTTTTTAAAGGCCAGCAATACGGGTACACACATGGCCACGTCGCCCATCGCACTGAGCCTGATGACCAACATGCGGTGCGGTGCGGTCATGTTATTTTAGCGCTCTTAGAACCGGGTTAAGCTCGTCGTCGTTGTACATTTTCATTTGTTTGTACACTTTCATATACTTATCGCCATGTGCGATATCATCAAGTAACTGGTCCAGTGCTGTGCTTAAATCTATGCGTTGTTCAAAGAGGATGTCTAGCTTTTTTTGACATGCTACTAGGTGCTCAGGTGTCGCGTCGGTACGGGTCGCCTCCTCGTGCATGTGATAAATTTTTAAGGCGAGAATAGACAATCTATCTACCGCCCATGCAGGGCTTTCGGTATTTATGGTCGCATGATTTTTGGGCGTGATGTCTTTGTGTTTTTCTAAAAAATAGCTGTCTATATATTCCACCATATCTGTGCGATCCTGGTTACTGGCATCTATTTTACGTTTAAGTATAAGCGCCGCTGTAGGGTCTATGTGTGGATCGCGTATAATATCCTCATAATGCCACTGTACGGTATCTATCCAGCACTTGCGATATAATAAATGTTCTATCGGGTGGGTTGCGCGGTCATAGGGGTTTTCAAAAACTTGATCTACAGTGTTAATAATGTGATAATGACCAATTACTTTTTGGAAGATGGCATTTGCCTGTTGTGAAAACATATAGATTTTTTTTAGAAAGTAAAGATAGTATTTTATATGGGTTACCTAAAGGCATAAAGCCCAGTTAACAAGACATACTACCACGGGAAACCACAACAGCATTTCTCTAAAAATGCGGTCTTGTGTGGTGTAAGATGCTTTTGCTAATAAAATGGCTAGCGCGGGTAGTGTTAGCAATATTGCTCCAAAAGTCGTATTGTGGTTGATAATCATAAGTGCGGTGGCAACAGTCATGAGCGTGACTAGAACGCTTATGTGCTGCGGGACTCTTTTGTTTATATCAACAATGGACACGGTATGTTTAACTAAAAAAATAACTGATAGCCCGATAACGCCATAAAACATAAAAGCATTTGCGCCTTTCTTGTAAACTTGCACATCTAGGCGCCACGCGTTTTTCCAAGACTGTAAAATAGGTATATTGAAAACATATTCTAGCGTAAAGGACAGTATTGCTATACACAAAATTGCAATGATAGGTATAAACCAAAAACGCATCTTATTTCTCGCAAATAAAAAAACACTCACATATATTACAGCAAATAGCAACGCAAACCACGCATTAAAAAGACTCATTATAGCAATCCAAAAACTGGCGTCAAAAATTTTTGCAACATAATCGCTGCTCGTGCGCAAGGATATAAGACGACGCAACCCTAATAGCAAAAGCAATAGTGCTGCTAGCGTCCATGGATTAACGGTTATTGCCATGAAGGCTAGTAAGAACCAAAAAAGCGTCCATAACCCAAGCGCTGATCTTGCAACCAATTCATTCTTAACAACAATAAATTGAAAAACCGATAGACAAGCGACGCTTATAAAAAAACTTATTATTCCCTGCTTAACAGGATAACCGTTGAGCAGCGTCATTAAAACCATAAATAGCGCTAACACGATACCTGTAAGAAGATAATGTATGGGTTTAGCAGATTTTAAAAAACGGTAAAGCATTTTTATTTATTTTTGCAATCTAATAAGCAATGTACAACGATGAAAAACTTTTTTGAATCAATCGCCTACTTTTTTGAGAACATTTTGCTAGTCCCATTTAGTTACCTTAAAGAATTAGAGGCAGACAACTGGTGGATGGCAAATGCAGTAAGCTGGATTTACATCATTATACTTATTGTCGCCGCTGTTTACTGGATGCTCAAGCTTAAAGAGTATGACAAAGACGAGGATAAAACCCAGACAGGTCACTCTTTTTTAAAGTAAGCCTTTAAAGGTCAAAACCTATATCCTTTCTATAATACATCCTGTGATAATGTAGTTTTGCTACATGTTCATAGGATTTTTTTTGCGCCTCTTTAAAATCGGCTCCATACGAGGTCACAGCAAGCACCCGACCACCGTTTGTCACAATCTTGTCGCCTTGTTTACGCGTGCCAGCATGAAAAACGATTGCATCTGATACATGTTCCAGGCCTGTAATTTCCATACCGTTTTCATAAGCCTCAGGATACCCACCAGAAACACACATGACTGTAACCGCTGCCCTGCTATCTACTAGCAGGTTTTCTAAATGCAATTGTTCGTTCTTAAACGCTTTTAAGTGGGAAAGAAAATCACTCGTTACACGTGGCAATACAACCTCGGTCTCTGGATCACCCATGCGCACGTTGTATTCTATGACCAGTGGTTGTTTATGAACAATCATGAGACCTATAAAGACAAAGCCCTTGTATACCAGTTTTTCCTTTTTAAACCCATTAATAGTAGGTATAATAACTTGACTTTCAATTTTGTCCATAAGATCCTGGTCGGCAAACGGCACCGGAGAAACAGCACCCATACCACCAGTATTTAAACCCGTGTCGCCCTCGCCTATGCGTTTATAGTCTTTGGCAGTAGGTAATATTTTATACGAATTGCCATCGGTCATCACAAAAACACTCATCTCAATACCGTCCAGAAACTCCTCTATCACCACTTTGTTAGAAGCCGCGCCAAATTTTGCGCCCACCAGCATATCTTCCAGCGCCTGCTTAGCTTCACTTGCATCGTCCATAATTAAAACCCCTTTACCGCCCGCTAGACCGTCTGCCTTAAGGACATAAGGTGGTTTAAGCGATTCTATGAAATCCCAACCCTCGTGCAACGTGGCCGCAGTAAAACTTTGGTACCTGGCAGTAGGCACGTTATTGCGTTCCATAAATTCTTTAGCAAACTCCTTGCTGCCCTCGAGCATTGCAGCTTGCTTAGACGGCCCTATCACATGAACATGCGCGAGCTGCGGGTCGTTTACAAAAAGATCATAAATACCAGCTACAAGCGGCGCCTCGGGACCTACAACCACCATATCGATGCCTTTATCTAGCACAAAGGTTTTAATGGCTGGAAAATTTGTAATCATAAGATCCACATTTATCGCAAGGTCACTTGTACCTGCATTTCCAGGTGCTACAAATAACTGTGTAAGCAAAGGGCTTTGTGCAATTGTGCTTGCAAACGCATGCTCTCTACCGCCGCTGCCTAAAATAAGTACATTCATAAAAGTGGTTTATATTTGCAAAAATAAGTTTTACCTTGCTACACCTAGCCGTAAAAACCGAGATGCCTTTAAAACTTTTTGACATCCTATTAAAATCCAATGGTTATCCCATAGAAAAAGCAAAAACGGCGTTTACCCAATTGCTTCCACTCAACACAAAAAGCATAGACGTGCGCAAGGAAGCAATCGTTGCACACCACCAGGCTCACAATGCATTTTATAAATCGATCGCGCCTAAAAAAAATATGGACTGGGAGCAATTGCCCGTACTTACAAAACGGGATTTACAGCAGCCTTTACGCATGCGGTTAAGTACCGGTTATCACCCTAAAAATATTTACACGGGTAAAACCAGCGGCTCTAGCGGCCACCCATTTATTTTTGCTAAAGATAAAAACGCACACGCCATCGCATGGGCTGCATTCCACCACGCCTATGCCCAGCATGGCATCAACCTTAACAACTCTTTGCAAGCTCGGTTTTATGGGATTCCGCTCGTGGGTAAAGGTAAATACTCAGAACTTTTAAAGGATTTTTTAAGCAACCGGGTGCGATTTTCTATTTTTAATATGGATGAAAAAGTGCTGGATGGGTATGTGTCTCGCTTTCGCGAAAGCGAATTTCAATACATTAACGGCTACACCAGCAGCATTTTGTTGCTAGCAAAACATTGTGCAAAGCGTCACCTGGTACTGCGCAACATTTGTCCATCATTAACCTGCTGTATCGTTACAAGCGAAATGCTTTTTCCTGAGGACAAGGTTTTTATGGAGTCGTGGCTAGGTGTGCCGGTAATTAATGAATACGGTGCTAGCGAGGTGGGTTTAATAGCCATGCAAAACACACAAGGCAAATTTCTTGTAAACCATCAAAATCTATTTATTGAGGTGGTAGATACAACAAATAAACCCGTGCCCGCTGGCCAATCGGGACGTATACTGGTGACCGATTTATACAACCTCGCCCACCCGATGATACGGTATGAAATAGGTGATATAGGAACGATTAATACCCTAGAAAACGGCGCCCAAGTGCTAGAAAGTTTACAAGGTCGCACCAGCGATATTGCAAGATTGCCCAGTGGCAAAGTAGTGCCAGGACTTACCTTTTATTATGTTACAAAAACCATTATTGACGACGACGCGCAAGTGCTAGAATTTGTGATTATTCAAAAACAGCCTGCACTTTTTGAAATCCAATATGTAAGTAGCGTGCCCATGGACAATGTGCAAAAAACCAAAATACAACATGCCATGGACAGGTATTTAGAACCAAGTCTATCGCTCATTTTTACACAATTTACATCACTAGATCGCAGCCACCGTGGTAAATTAAAACAGTTTACTAGCGAGGTGTGACACCTCGCCCACCACGGCTGTTTGTGGATGATTAGCCCCACTCCTTGTCATGTTCCTCGTCTTGTCATGTTTCTCGCCTTGTCATGTTCTTAACTTTGTCATGCTGAATTTATTTCAGCATCTTGATTTGT
>DAIRDE010000063.1:0-16858 GCA_036796335.1 Nonlabens sp. | reverse complement strand
TTAGGGTTTTCGCTTTCGCGAAAGAAAAACAACAACGCAAACACAACATTTCACAGGGGCAGACTTCAGTCTGCTCTCGTGAAAAAAAGAATAAGCAATAAACCCAAAACATCCTTAAACAACCACCAGCACCCTAAAACTTTAACGCGCAAACATGTAACATTTTTATAAAAGAAGCGTTTCATAGTCTCAACACAACCACATGCAACACTTCTTTATTTTTTGTAGCGGTGCAGACCCTAACTTGCTCGCTACCTGTAGTGCAGGCGAGCGCACAAAATATGCAGGCATAGGGGCAACCGTCTTTTTTACCGCACTTATGGCATTTTTTGCGGCTAGTTATGCACTGTACACTGTTTTTGATAACTATTGGATTTCGGTATTTTTTGGCTTCATTTGGGGATTGCTCATCTTTAATTTAGACCGCTACATTGTTTCCACGATAAAGAAAAACGGCAAGCCTTTTCAAGAGTTTGGACAGGCATTACCACGACTCATACTCGCCATCATCATCGCTGTAGTCATTTCAAAACCGTTAGAATTAAAAATATTTGAAAAAGAAATTAATCAGGTGCTGCAAGAAGAACGCAATGTACTGCTTTTAAAAGATCAAAAGCAAGTTGCCGCACTGTATGCTGGTGAGGTTAACGCTTTCGCGAAAGCGAAACAACAACTAGCAGACGCCATCACCGCCAAAGAAAAAGAGGTAAACGACCTATACACGACCTACATCACCGAGGCCGAAGGTACCGCAGGAACAAACAAACTGGGCAAAGGTCCCGTTTACAAAGAAAAAAGAGATAAGCACGACGCCGCCCTAATCGAACTTACCGCGCTAAAAGCAACAAACACAGCAAAAATTGCAGCCATAGAAGCGCAAGAAAAAACAATCAAAGCTACCGAAACCGCACAAGTTGCTTCTAATAAGCCTGTTATAACAAATATGGACGGCCTAATGGCACGTATTAAAGCGTTGAGTAAACTGCCGTTTATGACCAGCTTTTTTATCTTTTTACTTTTTCTTGCGATAGAAACCTCGCCTATTATTGCAAAATTACTAGCTCCACGCGGTGAATATGACTACAAGTTTGCAGAGCAAGAGGACCTAACTAAAAACTGGGTACTGCAACAAAAACTACAACAAGAAATGCTTGTAACGACCGATACTGCACTCAATAAACGCGTTTATGAAAACCTTGCAGACGAAGAAGCCATATACGATTACAAAATAAAAATGGCCAGAGAACTTATGAAAAAACAGGTCGATGCATTTTACGAAAAACAGCAAAGTATTTTAGGCTAGTAGCATGCAGATTATAAGACTCACGACTTGCTTGTAAAAATAATTTTAGAGGTAAGGTTTTTAGAGATTAGAAATTAGAAATTAGAGATTAGAAATTAGAGATTAGAAATTAGAGATTAGAAATTAGACATTATTCATTTGACATTAAACACTAGTCAACAATTCCCATTTTGCGCAATAAAAAGCTGGCATTCATATTTTGTGCGACGCCTTTTTTAAAGGTGTAATCAAAATGCAACTCGTCATTTACAATTTCGGCATCAAAGAAATAGTTGGCAATAGAGTCGTATTCGTGAGCGACTTCAGTAAGGCTTAAATCGTGGGTAGCGATGATTCCTGTGGCGTGTTTTTTTGAAAGTTTCTCTATAAGTTTGCGTGA
Source organism: Nonlabens sp. (assembly GCA_036796335.1). GTDB lineage: Bacteria > Bacteroidota > Bacteroidia > Flavobacteriales > Flavobacteriaceae > Nonlabens. The sequence goes on along the minus strand of DAIRDE010000063.1, from coordinate 15,176 downwards.
TCCATTTGCTTTATCCTGGCTGTTGGTTCCTTTTAAAATTTCGTCCAAAACAATAAAATAACGATCTCCTTCTATTTTATCTACAATATACTTTAACCGTGTGAGTTCGCTAAAAAAGTAACTTGCCTCATCAGTAAGCGAGTCACTGGTGCGCATGCTGGTAATTAATTTAATAGGGCTGTAAGAAGCGCCGCTTGCCCATAAAGGCAACCCCACATTTGCCAGCACAATATTCATAGAAACAGTGCGCAAAAAAGTGCTTTTTCCTGCCATATTTGCCCCGGTAATAATAAAGAAGGTACCGCTATTAATTGCGATATCATTACCCACTGCTTTTTTAGGATCCAGCAGCGGGTGTTTAGAATCTGTCGCGTGTAGCTCAAAATCGCCGGTACTAATTTTTGGAAAAATGTGATGTGGGTGATTAAAGGCATAAGTTCCTAGCGAGTTATAGGCATCTACAAATGCGACCGTTTTTATCCAATTTGCAACATGCGTCGCATTTTCTAACAACCACAACTCAATGGTGTGTATTTGTTTTAAATCCCATAGTGCTAGTCCATTTGCCAGAAAACCGAACAGCATATTATTGCGTTGGTCCAACCTGCCTATAGCTGCTGCAAGTGCCGCAAACCTGGCAGATGCTGGCGCGTCATTTGTTTCTACAGCTACTTTTAGACTACTTAAATAAGCAGAGGTAAACACCTCTTTCTCAATAAGGAAAATAAGCTTGCCGTATTGATTAAAAAATTGCTCGAGCACCGTTAAATTTTGTGCCAGCGCGCTTACTTTTTTGACATAATTCCCCGTAATAATAAGCCCTATACCAAAGACTGCTGCAGGTACATAACCCGTAACGACATCCAGCATATAGGCGGTTATGGTTGTAACAGATACTGCAAAAAGGCCCCACGGCAACCAGCGGCACCATGACGGCGCAAATGGCTTGTAATCGTTAAGCCATTTTAGAATATGCTCTGGACGTTTTTGGTTTTCTAATAATTGTGCGGTAGCGGTAAATTCTTGTCTAAAATCTATTTTTTGAGCCAACTCCTGAATCGCCTCTTGCCGTTGAACAATGTCGCTGGTATTATTTGCGGCAAGTAGTTGCGCTAGTGTTTCTTTACCTTGTACCGTTGCCGTGCGGTTCAAAAACTGAAAAAAAGACCGTTGCCCAAAAAGATCAATGTCATTACTGTATTCGTGCGTGGGATTTACAAACTCCTCGCCTGTGGCTAGGTCGGTATAATCGCCATGTTCCACTCGCAATTCTAGTGCGTTTAGGTTTACAAGTGCATCGTGAAATGCTTTTTTGCGTTTTAGGTTTTCATGTCTAGAAACAAGCCATAAAAACAAGGCAAACACGAAAACGCCTGTTAACAGAGCGACTTGCCAGTTTGCACGCAAAAAATACACCAGCAACGCTCCTAAAACAAAAAGACCAAAACGCAAAGTGCTAGAAAACAGCAGCTTTTTAGCGAGTTGGGTTGCAATATCAGTAAATCGTGTAACGCGGTCTGCGTACATATCGTGTAGTGGTTGTTGCACTTTATAAATTTTTGAGTGTTTCTTTTTGAGCGCGTGTGAGTTTAGAGGCGACCAGATCATAGCTGTGATCTATCCACGCGCACAATTCCTTATGCGGTATATCTTTGTCCAAAAGTACGGTGTTCCAGTGTGTTTTATTAGAATGATAGCCTGGCAACACGGCACCGTTGTAAATTTCGCGCAATTCTATGGCAAGTTCTGGATCACATTTTAGATTTATAGAAGGCTCGCCTCGTTCAAAACGATCCAGGCCAGCGAGACAAAACATCTTATCCATGACTTTAAAAACCAGTGTCACCTCATCAAAGGGAAACGTAGCGCTCACGCCTTTTTTTGCCATACAATATTCTTGTAACTCATCAATTTGCATACCTTTTTTAACGTTTTTAAATACTGCAATCACAACCTTCTATTACCTAAAGCTACAAATTTAATCGTTAATGCGATAAAGCACAGGTCTACTAGGCGCTGCATCGTTTTCTATAGGTGCAATTTGTAAATCCAGCACAAACAAGCCATCTTTTACGGTATCTGGGACATAAATAAGCTCAGTAATCGTGGCGTTCAGGCGCTGTTTGCCATTAAAATCCCAAAACGCTTTGTGTGCTAGTAACGCCCCGTTGTCTTTTTCTTTATCGACACTTGGTAAATCTATCAGCAGGTGGTTTATTCCGCTTTCGCGAAAGCGAACTGCCACATCCTCGAGCAAATAAGGTGGATTTGTATGTGAATAATTTATCGTTTTTTTGGTGTTTGGATTAGGAGTTGTGCGGATGACGACTGCCTCTACACCTGTTTGCAAATTATTAAACATCGCAGCGGTAATCACGAGGTCGTCACCTTGCTGCTGTGGGGTCACGGTAATCAATTGTGCCTTAAAAAAAGTTTTGGTCAGGGCAGCGTTTACACTGTGGACATCGCTTGTGATATGACCTATACATTCGGTATGCGTGCCGTGCGCATGTGGGTTAAAAAACACGTCATTAAAGTTTGTAGAGCCTCCTAGCGCAACTTTTCCTATATAACCATCTACCTCTACATGCGTGATTTGCGGCGGTGGTATGTACCAGGCACCCACGCCTGCATTATTTTTTATAGGCAAACTCAGGTCAATAGGTTTTTCTAGATCGATTGCTAGTGATTCATTATTTAGAAAAACGGTGGTTTGCATAGGCTCTTTTTTACAGGATGTGATTAAAATGATGATGAAAAAGCAGGTTGCAATTTTATTCATACAATTCTTATTTATGTAAATATACTGCGCACATTTTAATTGCATCTTTTGGTTAAAATAACAGTGAAAAAAAGAACTAAAAATCATACGGCACGTACTACATTTACGAGTTTTTAAGAGCACAAAATAACACCCACGCAATGACTGTTTTACGCTTAAAAAAAGACCAGAGCAATCAGTATAATCACCATGTTTAAAGAATACCGCAGTTTTATTTATAGCTTGTTGTTGCTTGTTGTTTCTGGCCTGCTGTTTTATGTGGCACAACCCTATTTGCCTGCTAGATTATTTGTTACAAGCAGCACAGGTGCTGGGATAGTGGTAGACGACTACATGCTGCAAGCATCTAAAAAAGCAGACAGCGCTGCATTAAAAAGAGAAAAAGACAGTATTCTAAGGCTTCTTAATGAGCAGCCATCAAATGCCGTTACTTTTATGCAAGCAACAGATTTGCAAAAAAATGACCGCACGTTTAAAATGGGAGCACTTAACAATGACATCCCCGAGCCATTGCCTTTTACATCCTATACCGGCACCCAGCATTTACAAGCTTTTTTAAATAAATTGTTGCGTATAGAGCAAGGCAGTGAAGAACGCGTGCGCATCGCCTATTACGGCGATTCCATGATCGACGGTGACCTGATTGTACAAGATTTAAGAATGTTGTTGCAAGACAGGTTTGGTGGTAAGGGTGTGGGTTTTGTGCCCATTTATTCGCAAAGTGAGTCTGGCCGTGAAACCGTTAAAGCATCGCGCAGCGGTAACTGGGACAAGCGCGACTTCTTAAAATCAAACGCGTCGCAAATGGGTGTCTCTGGTGATTTGTTTTATCCCGCAGACAGCGTTGCAACCGTAAATTATGCGAGTGGGTATGTAAAACACAGTACAAAATTGCCACGACCTACTTTATATTATGGTACAGGCAATGACACCGCAATGGTGCATGTTACGGCAAATGATAGACAGGACACAACCTTTGTAAAATTAAACGGAACTCGCACACTCAACACTCTTACTTTAAGCACTACCGACCTTTCTAAAATGCGCTTATCCTTTACAAATGCACAGGCCGTTCCGGTTTATGGGGTAACCTTTGCCAGTGACACAGGTGTTATTATAGACAATTACTCTAAGCGTGGAAACTCTGGGTTGCCACTAGTGGCCATGAATACAGCGCGTTTGCAAGCGTTTAACGAGAGTTTACAATACGACCTGGTAATCTTGCAATTTGGGGCAAATGTTCTTACCAGGAACAGTAAAAATTATGACTGGTACGCTCAAAAAATGGTCGAGGTTGCAAAAGTTTTAAAAACGAGCTTTCCAAATGCTGAAATACTTTTTCTAGGAACCGCAGATCGTGGTACTAAACAAGAAACAACCATAAGCACAGACCCAGGTGTTTTTACCCTCGCAGCAGCACAACAATATGCAGCATGGCAATCGCAGTCTGGTTTTATAAGCCTATTGCATTTGATGGGCGGGACAAATACCATGGTAACCTGGAACAGCCACAAACCCAAATTAGCTAATGACGATTACACACACTTCTCGCCACTAGGATCTAAAGAAATAGCTGCCAGACTTTACGAGGAACTCATGAGCAGACTGGCACAAGTAGAAAAAGAACAAGATGCAAGATAGCACGACAAGCGATTTATCCATGTTTAAAAATGGCGTCTTGATAATGCTAATGGCTTTTTGCGCAGTAAGTAACGCGCAAAAAAACACCATTCAAGACAGTACCTTACTTTCTTTAGAGCATCATATTATTCAAAATGACAGTGCATTAACCCCTATAAAAGCACTTTTAAACAAGGCCGAACAACCTGCTCGAGTGATAAACATTGTACACATAGGCGATAGTCACGTGCAAGGGGCTGTTTTTCCTGATGCCATAAGAACAGCTTTACAAAAAACATATGGGAATGCAGGCCGAGGATTTATTTTCCCGTATCGGGTTGCCGGTACTAATGGCGACTCGCAGGTGCGATTTAGCTCGGCAAACACATGGCGCAATGTGCGTAACGTTAAAAGTGAAGGCAGTGACAATATAGGTTTAAGCGGCATTTTACTAGAAACAAAAGATGCTGATTTTGTATTGAGATTGAGTGTTGACAGCAGTCTTGTAGAACAAGAATACCTGCATATTTTAAGCCCCAGTGCGCAATCTTTTTTGGTTAGTAAAACAATCCCTGTGCGAGCCTTGCGCGCAGCAGCAGCAAAAAGCACCTATAAAAATGTCTATTACAAGGTAAAAAATGGCGATAACCTTTCTACCATCGCGCAAAAACACAAAACCACTGTAACGCAATTAAAGACATTAAACAACCTGCGCAAAACACTCATAAAAGCTGGACAAACGATTGTTGTAAAACAGCAAACAATCCCAGTTCCCGCAATTCCTGAAAAAAATACCGAGATACATAAACCAGAGTCATTAGCAAAAAATAGTGCAGGCGACTACATCCTGGGTGCAGACAACAAGCCACTGTATGTGAGCGCAGCGTTAGATCAAGAATGTTACCAAATAGATGGTTTTGTTTTAAAAAATAACAATGCAGGAATACGGTACCACGCCATAGGTGTAAATGGTGCGCAATTTAAAGACTACTCCTTATTCCCACGGTTTTTTGAACAACTTGCGGCCTTGCAACCCGACCTGATTATTGTGTCGCTAGGTACCAACGAGAGTTTTTCGCAAGACCTTACTGCACAAGCGTTTTTTAACATGCTGCAAGATTTTAACAACCAATTACAAAAACAACAAATTCTTGCGCCCGTACTCGCTACCAGCCCGCCACCATCCTTTAAAAACCGAAAAACAGCAAACGAGAGTGCAACGAGTTTAAGCCTTGTTCTTAAAGAAAAAGCCGCTGATTTAGGATGGGCGTTTTATGACCTACATCAAGTAATGGGTAGCAGCACAAACATGCGTCTCTTAAATAATCACAATCTTACGGCTAGTGACCTCGTACATTACAATGTAGATGGTTACCAATTGATGGGATCGTTAATTGCAGACATATTAAAAAAAACAATGATTAACTAAGTGGACCTGCAGCAACTTCTCAACGAATTTCTTATTTGGTTGCAATTTGATGCAACCCGCCCCATTCTATTTAATAGTATTCAGTTTTTTAAACTGTTTCTTGTTTTTTATGCGATATACCTCATGGTATTAAACGCACAACGAGCACGCATTCTTTACGTTACGTTATTTTCGCTTTTCTTTTATTACAAATGCAGCGGTTACTATTTTGGGATTTTAATTTTCTCGTCGCTTGTAGATTTTTATATTGCCAAAGGTATTTACAACAATACCATAAAGGGACAGCGTACTGCCTTACTGGTGCTGTCTTGCGTTATAAATTTAGGGCTGCTTATTTATTTTAAATATACCGGGTTTCTTGCTGCAAATTTTAACGCACTTTTTAATGGTGATTTGTCTTTTGAAAGTGTCGTGCTACCTGTCGGGATTTCCTTTTACACTTTTCAGACCATGTCTTATACAATCGACGTGTACCGCAAACAGCTAGAACCTGCGCGATCCCTGCTGGACTTCATGTTTTTTGTTTCGTTTTTTCCGCAGTTGGTGGCTGGACCTATTGTGCGTGCTGCCGATTTTATCCCACAAATATATCAGCGTGTGCAATTGACACAAAAACAAATGAGTTATGCATTCTTTTTAATTATGGGCGGGCTTGTAAAAAAAGCTGTTCTATCAGATTACATAAGCACCAACTTTGTAGATCGCGTTTTTGATTTCCCGCAAAACTATAGTGGCTTTGAAAACCTGCTAGCCGTTTATGGATACACGCTACAAATTTATTGTGACTTCTCAGGCTATTCTGACATTGCCATTGGGTTAGCCTTGCTTATGGGATTTAGCTTGCCCGCAAATTTTAACACACCTTACAAAAGCAGCAGCATTACCGAGTTTTGGCGCAGGTGGCACATTTCACTCTCGAGCTGGTTGCGTGATTATTTATACATCTCGCTAGGTGGTAATCGCAAGGGCAAACTAAGAACCTATTTCAATTTATTCATTACGATGTTTTTAGGAGGGTTGTGGCACGGCGCCAGTTGGAAGTTTATCCTGTGGGGCAGTATGCACGGGACCATTCTAGCGATAGAAAAAGCCTTTAACACCCCTAAATTCACCTCGCAACATGTATTCTTAAAAGCACTTGGTATTCTTGTCACCTTTCATTTTGTAGCATTTTGTTGGATATTCTTTAGAGCATCTACCATGGATGTGGCTTTTCAGGTAATCAACAACATCGCGTTGATTACCTATAATCCTGCGATGTGGTGGACCATCGTACAAGGGTACAAATATGTCATGATACTTATGCTTGTCGGTTTTTTATGGCACGCAGTACCGTCAAAAATACAATCGATACAAGTGCGCATGTATGAACGACTGCCCCTGGTTTTTAAAGCTGTCTTGTTTTCAGGAATCATGTGGCTTATTTATGCCACCGCAAGTAGCGAGGTGCAGCCCTTTATTTATTTTCAGTTTTAGGAGAACAAGAGCTGTGGCTCGATTGCTCTTTACAACAAAAAAATTCCATGAAAGAAACAGCAAACTGCCTTTAATCTTTACCCAAATTCAGCATAAACAAATCACTTGCAATACCGTCGCTCAAAAATTTGCCTTTACGAGTCACTAACAGTAGGTCACCGTCTATGTACAATAGGTGGTTTGTAAGGTGTTCTTGTGCTTGTTGCATCATATAATCTTTAACATGCACGCCAAATTCCCTGCTTACTTTTTCCATCGACACGCCATAAATCGTGCGCAGTCCCGTCATGATATACTCGTTGTAGCGGTCTACCAGACTCAGCGCTTCGCGTTCTATGGGTAATGCGCCTGCCTGTATAGACTTTATGTATTTTGCGTTGTTATTGATATTCCAGCCGCGGTGGGTGCCGTTAAAACTGTGTGCACTAGGGCCTATACCCAGGTAATGCTTTCCCGTCCAGTAAGCGGTGTTGTTTTGAGAGAAAAAGCCTGGCTTGCCAAAGTTTGAAAACTCATAATTCGCATACCCGTGCGACTCCATCGTGTCTAGCAGTATGTGAAATTGTCGCTGCGCCTGCTCATCATCGGGTGCCGCAACGATACCTTTATCTATAAAGCGTTTCAGTGCGGTTTTATCTTCTACGGTAAGCGCATAACTCGATATATGTGGTACGTCCAGCGATAAGGCGATCTCCAAATTTTTACGCCAGCGGTCATCATCCATTCCTGGGATTCCATAAATAAGGTCAATAGAAATGTTTGGGAAACGCTTTCGCGAAAGCGTAATACACGACATCGCCTGTGCATTTGTATGGGCGCGGTTCATCAATGTTAAATCGGCATCAAAAAAAGATTGCACACCTATACTAAGCCTGTTTATGCGCGACTCGCCTAGTGCCTCTATCGTTACTGGGGTTAGATCGTCTGGATTTGCCTCGAGGGTAATTTCGGGGTTTTCGCAAACGGGGTAATGCTCGTAAACGGCATCTATAAGTTGATTTATTTGCGCAGGTCGCAATATGCTGGGTGTCCCTCCTCCAAAATAGATGGTTTCCACGAGGGTGTTTTTAAGTTCGCTTTCGCGAAAGCGTAATTCCTCACACAACGCAGCAACCATGTCATCCTGATATTTCATGTTTGTAGAAAAATGAAAATCACAGTAGTGACAAGCCTGCTTGCAAAACGGAATGTGAATGTAAATCCCTGCCATTGCAACAAAGATACTGTGTTATGCAACTGATGTAAAACAAAAAAGCAACCCGTTAAGGCTGCTTTTATTGTCTTTAAGAATGGTGTTTTATATATCAAAACGCATCTGGAAATAAATGTAGCGTGGTAATACAAATGTTTGCGATGTGGACGTGATAATCTGTCCAAAGGTGTTGTTAATAATCGCATCGGCATTCAACAAGTTTGTCGCGATAAGGGAGTACTGCCATCTGGATTCTGGTTTTTGGTAACGCAACGAGGCGTTTAAAAATTCAAAATCGTTAGTCTGGTCATTTACATTAAAATAGTTGTAGTTATAGTCTGCTTTAAGCAAGAGGCGCTTGCCTAGCTGCCAGTCTATACCCGCGCTGTAGGTATCTTGTACACTATTTGTAGTTACTCCCGAGTTATCGTTGTTATTGTATGCGCGGTTATAACTTAAATCAAAGTTTAACCCTTCTTGAAAATTAGACCGCGCCGAGCCTGTGTAGCTTTGTGTGAAGTTTATAGATTCTAATACCTGGTTGTTAATTATGTTATTAAACACCGACCTGCTAAGGTTTGCTGCGATACCAAAGTTTATTTTTTTAATCTCTTTACCGTAAAAGGCGTTACCACTTAAGGACTCGTTTGCAAGTAAGGCGTTTATGGGCACACTTATCTGGTTAATACCATCCAGCTCAGTACTTTGCTGGATTGCATCGGCCTGCTTGCTGTAAGTAATTCCTGCTCTTATATTTGTGTAATTAAACCTATTAAAGTTATTGTAACGCAGCCTTACCTGATCATTTAGTTGTCCTTCTAACTGGTTATTACCTCGTTGCAAACGGTTATAGTTTCTAAAAACCAGTGCCTCTGCATAGCTTTCTACACTATTAAAAGTCATGTTACGGTCATAGTTCAGGGTAAAAAATTCTGAACTGCGCAACTGCAAACGCACCTCTAAGTCTGGCAGTAATCGCGTGGTATTTATGGTGTTTTCTACACCTAACTGAATGTCTTTTGTCTGAAAACTGTGAAGTGTCACCCCGGGTGTAAATGTAAATTTACCTGCTATTTTCTTATAGTGCACCGCTGCAAATAAATCGGTAAAATCATACTGGACGTTGTTGTTGCGCAACTCAGGATCTTGTAAATCGTTACGAGAATTATCGTCTCTAATCTGGAAAATATTAGAATTAAAATTTTGGCTAGAAAAAGTGGTCCCCAGCGTAAGGTTAATATTGCTGGTTTTGTTTAATACATTCCAATAATCCAACTTTGCGTCTAGTTTGTTTGTATTTATTAAACGCTGCTGATTAATATTAAAGGGGTCGGCTGGATCCAGACCTAAAGCACCATTAAACGGTTCGATTTCGTCCTGATTTAAACGGTCACGCACCGCATTGTAAAATGGGTCCTCTTGTTGATTTAAGAATTGGGACTCTAGTGCAAAAATATGATTATCGGCAGCTGTGTAGTACATGTTGATGTTTTGGTTGTACGACACTGGTCGCTGGTTGTTTACTTGGGCAATGTCTTCGTTTACCTGTTGCAAGTTATTATTGACGATTTCATCCCGAGATGATGTAAAAGCGGTAATTTGGTTTTCGTCTGAGATATTAAAACGACCATCATAATTAATGCTTAGGTTTTTGTTAGGATTGTAACCAGCGCCTAGTTTAAAAAGACCAGCAAAGTTTTCTTCTACAGCCTCGTTTGTGGTGCTTTCTCGCAGTCCTGTTCCTATAAAAAAGTTGTCTCTTAACGACCCGGTGCGGGTTTGTGTACCCGATAAGATTGCAAAAGCATTGACATCCAGATTTTCATTCACCGTCCACGAGGTATTTATAGCACCAAATTTACTGTCAACAGACAATGCGCGATTCGAACCACCTGCATTAAAAGAACTAGCAGGTTGTATGTTTATGGAAGCATTGTTTTGTCGGGTATCATTGTTTCTAAATCCTAAGAATCTAAAATAATCACGACCTGTAAAAGCAGGTACCCCTAAATTGTTAAAGTCAGTTAGGATGTTTATAGAAAAATCCTCGCTGTAATAAAAGGCTTTGGGTTGCACCAGATAACGCTCTGCACCGCCGCCATAACCAGCGCCCACGGTGGCCTCGCCAAACCAGAATTTTTTCTTTCCTTCTTTAAGCCTAATATTAATGACATAACGGTCTTGATCGTTTCCTAATCCTTTAAGCTGCCCCTGGCTGTTATAATTTTTAAGAACCTCAACTTTTCCTACGGCATTTGCAGGGATGTTTTTAGTGGCTAGCCGAGAATCTCCTTCAAAAAAGTCTTTACCATCTACCATGACTTTTTCTACCGCATTGCCTTCTACTTGTATATCGCCATCAGCATTTACTTCTATTCCGGGTAATTTTTTTAAAACATCACCCAGTTTGTCCTCGGTACCATTTGTAAAACTGTCTGCGTCATAAATAAGCGTGTCGCCTTTAATGGTAATGGGAATCTGGTAATTAATTTCTACCGCATCCAGTGCGTCCATACCACCCTTAAGCACAAAGTTTTTTACGATATCTGTTTTTGTGGGTCTAAATGTGTCTTCTAACGTACGCATCCCTAAAAAAGAAACTTTTACGGTGTACGTACTGTCTTGTTTAAGTCCTAACAGCTGGTATCTACCATCCTGATTTGTGATACCGAATGCACCTAAATTTTTATCCTTTTGATAAGCGATGACATTTGCCATGGCGAGTGGTGTCCCTAAACTATCTACGACAACACCGGTTGCTTTGTAGGTTTGTGCTGCTGCGGTGTAGCCAAATAATACTACAAAAGCGATGAGTAATTTTAATTTCATTATTAAGGTTTACTGGTTTTAAAGGTTATATTTCTTAAAAATGGTCATAAAGAAAGTCTTTTAAGTTTACGCGTTCAGACAAACTTAAAAGACTTCTTTACTTAGATAAAAGTCTACTAGCGACCACGACCACCGCCGCCTCTCCAGCGCTGGCTCATTTCTTCCATTTTTACTTTTAGGGTTGCGTCGTACTCTTCTTGGGTAATCTTTTGACCCTTAGTAGCTGGTTTAAGTTCCTGGCGGTCTTTAGCATTCATTTTAATACTAGAGAGTAGTAAAATGGTTTTGCCATCATTTACTTCTAGGATTAATCCTGGCAAACCACCGTATTCTGCTGGACCGTGCTGCACAGGTATTTCTGGTGTGAACCATGCTGTGACCACTGTCGTGCTGGGTTTTTCAAACATATCTGTAAGTTTTACTTCGCCACTCGCCGTTGCAGTACTGTCCTTTTTCTTTTTATCGGCGTCTTTGTTACTCGCATTGTTGTTATTTCCACGTCTTCTAAACTGTGCCCAATCCAGGTCGGTCACTTCTTTTACGGCAGTTGCCTTCATGGCGGTGTAATTTCCTATTTTGCGCTGCTCACCTGTAATTTTCCAGTCCAGTTTAGGTAACTCGTCCTGTATAAGAAACATTTTTCCCATCATATCGCGTTGCTCTACATAGGTACCTGCGGTAATGTTTTTAAATTTTTCGCCACCCATCATATTGCCCATCATTGCGCCCCAACCGCCGCCGCCAGATCCTGGAGTAGATAGCGCTTGCTCTTCTGCATAAATAGCGTTAGACCGGTCAAATTTAAGTGTAAAGGTTTTCTCACTCATTTTTTTCATGTTTTCCTCTATACGCTTGCGCACTTCGGGGGTGAGCTCGCGATAACCGTCCATCCAGCTTTTGTCTACTTGCGTTTTAGACATATAAGTAGCCTCGCCATAAATTTCTTGAGCACCTGCGGTGGTAGCTGTTAGCGAAACAATAAGCACGGCTAGTAAGCTTGTTTTTAGTATTTTATTCATTGTGTGTTGTTGTGTTTAATTAAGTAAGCGATGTTAAAATTATCTTTTACTTGCAGCATATGACTAAAGTATTTGTTAAAAGTTTCATTAGTTCCCAAAAGACTGAAAAATAAATCCACCATTTGATCCTTGGCGCTGTTTCAACTCATTCATTTTCTTTTCATTAATGGTGTCAAATTCCTTTTGAGTAACGGCTTTACCGCCTTTAGGTTTTTTAAGTTCAAAGCCTTTAGCTGGGTTCATTTCAATGCTTGTACACAGTATGGTCGTATCTACCGTATTAATTTCTAAAATAAGACCAGGCAACCCGTGATACTCACCCGGACCGTTGCTTATAGCAATATCTGGTGTGTACCACGCCGTTAAGGTATTGTCACGCTCGGGCATGCTGGCTAGCAGGCCTTTGGGCGCATCTTCTTTCTTAGCTTTCTCTTGCTCGCTTTGTTCTTTTTCTTTCTTTACAGGTTTATAAATTGCTTTATAACACGTGTATTGTCCTATTTTTTTTGATTCGCTTTGCAGTTGCCATGCATAGGTCTCTAGGGCATCCTCTATTAAAAAATCTTTCCCCATGATGTTTCCTTCTTTAAGATAGCGCCCTTTTGCAATGTCTTTATAAATGGTAGCGCCTATACCGTCGCCAGCACTTACAGACACGCTAATGCCCATTTTTTTAGCCTCTGGTTTTGCCAATTCTACCATCTTGCTGTAATAGGATTCTTGCGGGGTAAAAAACAACTGATATTCACTGGTGTTGCCCTTTTCTAATTGTTCCATAATTTGGCGTATCATCGGGTCGCTTTCTGCTTGCTTTTGCATAGTAGTGTCCTTTGGTAGGTTAAACTTAGTAAGCGATTTGTAGGTTGCTATGCCTTTAACTTGTTGTTGGGCTTGTAGGGTGTTCGCTTTCGCGAAAGCGAGCACTATAACAACGATAGGAAACCATGGAAACTTTTTCATAACGTGGGATTTAAAAATTTTAACAAAAGTGCATTAAATCGCCAAATCACCAAATGAACGAGCGTTAATGTGTGTTAAGTACTTTTTAAGAATGTGTAGAAATGCGCACCTTTACCTTATGAACGAAAAAAAGTACAGGCTGCTGCTTTACCTTATTAGCGTGGTGATTCTTGTGACCTTATCCATACAGGGTTACTGGCATTATACCAATTATCAAGAAAGTGAACGCCAGCTGCATGCCGACTTGCAAGGGATGCTAGACCAAAGTGTGGAAGATTATTTCACCATAAAGGCACAAAAAAACACCATGAGCATCGTAAAAGACGATCCCAACTGGAATCTCGAGCAAGATTTTAGTGATGTAATCACGCAAGTAGAGCAAAGTAAACGCGACGTTTATGGAAACTTAACCACAAACCAAGATATTGTTATTGAAGGTACAAAGGTCGTACGCGGTATGCTAGCAGACTCTGCCACAGCATTTAATGCCACCAGTATAGGTACTAAAGAATTTACGCTACCCGAGCGCGTGCGCGAGCAAAAAGAAACCCGCAGACTAGAAATTACCGAGGACACCGTGCGATCTAAGGTGACCATAGAACGCATAGAATTTAAAGAAAATGGCACGACTACAACTTTAAAAGCGCTTACTAACCGCATCATGTTGTCAATTTCGTCCAGCATCATGAATCTAGAAACAGTCGATAGCTTGTTACAGTTGCGATTAAAAGACCGTAATGTAAAAATAAATTTTGCGCTGCTCTATAAAAATAAGGATACCAGTTATGTGCGACACGCCATTTCAAAACCTACAGATAGTGTTTACGCAAATACAAAGTTACTCGCAAACAACAGCAACCTGCAACTTGCTTATGCCGGATCAGGGAAAACAATTTTAGCGCGCAATTTAACCAGCATTATTTTGTCACTGGTTCTTATAGCCAGTGTTATATTTTGTTTGTTTTACTTATTGCAAATCATACGCCGCCAAAAAGCATTAAGCGAGATGAAAAACGACCTGATTTCTAACATCACCCACGAGTTTAAAACACCTATTGCCACCGCCAGCGCAGCGCTAGAGGGATTACAATTTTTTACTGCCAGCGGCGATACCGAAAAAACTACGAGATACCTGGGCATGGGAAAAGAACAATTAGTAAAATTAAACAGCATGGTAGAAAAGCTGCTAGAAACAGCAACCATAGACCAAGGCTCGCTGGCACTACAACATACCGAGGTAGACGTAAATAACCTGATACATACCATGTTATTACGTTTTCCTGATTTAAAAAATAAACAACTCAAACAACACTTGCCCACCCAGCCTGTACTGATCATGGCAGACCCTTTTCACCTAGAAAATGCCTTGAGTAATCTGGTAGACAATGCTATAAAATATGGCGGCGATATAATAACCATCTCTCTAATTGCTGCTAAAGACGCTGTTCAAATAAGCGTTGCAGACACAGGGACCAACTTAAAAAGCAGTCAAGAGAAACTTATTTTTGATAAGTTTTACCGGGTGCCACAAGGCAATACACACAATGTAAAAGGACATGGCATAGGCCTGTTTTATACACGCTCTATTATAGAAAAACACGGCGGTTCCATTAGTTTACAAACGCGCCCACACACATGTTTCCATATAAACCTACCCTATGAATAATACCTATCACATCTTACTAGCCGAAGACGAGCCAGCACTGGGACAAATAGTAACCGAGAGTCTAGAGATGCGCAATTTTACCGTAACCCACGTGCTTAACGGTGAACTTGCCTATAAAGAATTTAAACAAAATGCTCCTGATATCCTCGTGCTAGACGTCATGATGCCGCAGTTAGACGGCTTCTCGCTTGCCAAAAAAATAC
>DAIRDE010000062.1:0-17540 GCA_036796335.1 Nonlabens sp. | reverse complement strand
ACGATAGACTCGAGATTGTGAACGTGCGCGGGTATGGCTATAAATTGATTGCGCCATAGTGACCTAGAATTTAAACAGCAAAAATCCAATACACACGAATGGGTATTGGATTTGCTCGTTTCTTGTTAAAAGCACCTGTTAATTCAAAAAATTCCAATTAACCGAAGGGTCTACATTTAAATAGTAGACATCCATAGATGTTTTTGCACTTTTTACTAGGTTAACCATTTGCGATACTTTTTGTGCCCACTTAGTCCCTTTGTACTTAGACCAAATTATAATCACAATCGGTTTATCATTGTTTTGCTGAATTACAACTGGTTCACCTGACATACTTAAAAAATTATCTTCTAGGTCCCTAATTGTTTTGTTAGCAGGATGAATAGGTGCAACATTAAATATTTCATCGTAAAATGTCATTTCTTTAGAGTTTGGTCTATAAATAACGCAACCTCCCATAACATCGTCATCAATCATAAAACCATTTTTATTGAACAATATCACATTTGGATTGGGGATATAGTTTGATTTAGGGTACTTATTAAAAGTTGACAAATTTTGTAAGGACGAGGAATCTCTCAGCACCAAAACATCGCTTGCCTGAAATGGTAAGGCATTTTCTCGTATAAAGTTCGTTAGAGTTTCTTCGGTTTCAATCTTAGGGCTTTTTTCACCGTTCAATAATTTTATCGTTGTGTTACAAGATGTAATCAACGAAAAAAAGGTGAAACAAATAAGTAGTGAAAACGCCTTCTTGAACATAAATTTAGTAAGAGCCCTCAAGGGCTGACCACGTTACAGCGTTTACAAAATAATACTCCAACATTTTAGTTTCTTTGTTTAGAATTACAAAGTATTCCTGAATTCTGTCGTCAGAGTCAATTTGCCCTTGTAATCTTGAAGTCATTTTTTCAGCTACCGCTTCTAAACTTAAAAACAAAACAGGTTTAGGAGGATTTTTATCCTTACATCTAAAACCTATGCAGTCTACACAGCTATTGCAACCTTGTTTAGGTTTTTTTCTTGCGATTAAAATAGACGATTCAAGTCCTGAACGATTGTATTCCTCAAATGAATCGCCCGTGACAGGAAGAAAAACAATTGACTCCTTTAAATCAAGAGTCGGTTTTCTGGTTAAATCTTGTTGTAAATTCTCAACTGCGAAATATTGCGATAAATCCAGTCCTTCAAAATCTGGTGTCTCATCCCAATCAAGTTCTAACAAGGTTGCTTTTGTTTTCTTACCATTAACTTCGGAAGAACCGTCAGTTAAATTTTCATCAGCACAACTTGTTATTGCCAAGAAAATTAAAGAAACTGCAAAAATTACTTTTTTCATATTAAAAAATTTTAAGATTAATAACACGAATTACGGAATTACGGAATTACGGAATTACGGAATTACGGAATTACGGAATTACGGTGCAAGTTTTTTCTCAATTATTTTAGTAAATAAACATTTAATTTTATAACCTATTTGTTTTCAGTTAATTAACATAATTAAGCAGCTGATATTCGGATGCTCTATAACGGTTAAAGATGCAATAACCTTATAAAAACGCAAATCATGGAGGTGATAAAAGTATCATTACAGTGTTTCTGCTACAAGCCAATTGTACCCTAATCACAAAAAACTACTCCCGTATTGCTACCACCTCGTCACCAGCAAGGACATAAATCTGATCTCCTTTTTTAGGTTTAAGAACGTAGGTTCCCGTAAAATCACCGAAGGCTGGTAAAATCAACCCTGCTGCGGTCGTAAAAAAACAGGGTAGTTTTAGGCGTTGCTTGCCTGCACCCTGCAACACCACTGCCGGATGTACATGTCCAGCAATATTAAACTTACCTGCAACCTCTTCAGGATGGTGGGTTAAAAACAAGCTGCCCATGTACAAAACGTCATAGGTTTTTATACCTAACTGCTCAAAAGCGCGCCGCGATATCACATCGTGGTTTCCCATAACGAGGGCAAGCTCTACAGGCAATCCCCGCACCCACTGTTCAAAAAAGTGCCACTCGGTATTTGCATAGGAATGAAACAAATCACCTAAAAACCAAAGGCGCGACGGGTTAAATAATGACAAGAGATCATTGATTTTGTTATACTCGCCCGCATCAGCAGCTGCTGGCACTGCCATGCCGTTTTTACGAAAATGCGCGCTTTTACCCAAGTGCTAGACGTCATGATGCCGCAGTTAGACGGCTTCTCGCTTGCCAAAAAAATACGTGAAGAAAACGATACCATTCCTATTATTTTTTTAACTGCAAAATCCCAAACCGAGGATGTGCTAGAAGGTTTTAATATAGGCGGCAACGATTATTTAAAAAAGCCGTTTTCAATGGAAGAGCTTATCGTACGCATTAATAACTTATTGCAACGTCAGGATGTGCAACGCAGCGAGGCTGTGCATATACTGGGTGATTACACCTTTAACTTTCCACAGCAAAAACTAGCTTACAAAACAGATCCCGAGATTATGCTTACCCACCGCGAGGCACACCTGCTGTATAATCTTATTCTTAAGAAAAATAGTGTACTGGATCGCAGTTTTATTCTCAAAAAATTGTGGGGCAACGACGACTTTTTTACCGGTCGCAGTATGGATGTATTTATCACAAAACTGCGTAAAAAACTTGCACAAGACGATAGACTCGAGATTGTGAACGTGCGCGGGTATGGCTATAAATTGATTGCGCCTTAAAAACGTTCAGAAACTTCTAACGTCATTGTTAATGTCTCGAACATCTTTTTCCTTTATCTGAAAATATTTTCCTTGTACAGTTTTATGACGTACAAGGATCGCAAATGGGAGTTTCAAAGTTGATAAAAAACTAAGTCTATAACCTTTTTACGTTCATAGAATGTCGAGTATATTCTCACAGATTAGTGTATTGCATCATGGCATCCCTAGACAATTATTGCACCACCATTAAATTGCAACCGCGCACATCGGCATGGTCAAACCGACCCAACACCTGAAACATATTATCGCCCATAGTTTTTCCAAGGTCTTGTGTGGCAATAAATGCACAAGAATTATAGTTCGCTAGATCTATGATATTAAGTCCTCCAGTTTTGTGATGTGGCAGTAAACTTAAAGGGTCATTTGTGTCTCTTGCGAGTACCCGCATCCATGGTGGTGTGGTAAAGTCGATGCCATTTGCGGCATACGCTTGCGAGAGCAGCTCAGTCATGCCATATTCACTTTGTACGCTAGCATTTCTAAAAGCAGTTGCAAGCAGTTTGTGCAGTTCGGGTTTTATAATTTCTTTACGCATTCCTTTCATACCGCCCGTTTCTATGATGATGGTATGGTCTAATTGCATGGGGAACTGCGCTGCAAGTTCCACCAGTGCAAAAGTGACACCTATCAGAATTACTTTTTGCCCGGCTTTGTTTAATCTTTTAAGTACTTCGGCTAATTGTTCAAATTCGTTTAAATAAAATCCACTGTCTGTATGTTTACTCTTTACATTCCACCGTTGCACCATATAAACAAGCGATGAGCCGCTGCGTTCTAGGTAATGTGGCAGCAGTGCGAGAATGACATAATCCTCATGATTGCCATAGGTCATTAAAAAACTGCGGTCCAGACTTTGGTCGTAAACCTTTAAATCGGTCACATGATGTGATGAAACTGTGCTTCCCGTTGTGCCACTGCTAGTAAATGATTGCTCGATTGCCCGCGCACTGCTTAGCACCTTTTCGGTTTTAAAAAAGCTTATAGGCAAAAAGGGTATGTCGCTTACTGTCTTTGGTTCAGCACGGTTCAACAACTTGCAGTATGCGCTATAAATGGGGTTGTTCTCTCGTTGAAAATGGTATATTTCTAGGGCCGCTTTCGCGAAAGCGAACTCATCACAAATATCAAATACAGGAAAAGTGGTGGTGCTCATGAACAGGCAAAATTACATAAAAAAAAGCGCCGCAGCACGAGCCACGACGCTAGTTATTACATGTATGGTGTACTATTCTACAATAAGTTTTTGCGAGATCGTGCTTGAACCTTGTGTAACTTTAACAATGTACATACCTGCGGTTAATGCGCTTGCGTCTAGGATTTGTGTAACTCCTTTAACATGCAATACTTCTTGTCCTAGCATGGTGTAGATGGTCACGTTTACTGCATCGCCATTGTTTGTAGTAATGCTTAATTGTCCACTAGTTAACGGATTTGGGTACATGCGGAAGTTTTGTAAAGCAACATCCAGATTAGAAAGTGTAAATGTATTTGCTGCACCTGGAGTACCTAAATCTCCCGCTCCAAAGGCTACTGTGGCTAGACCCCAGTTAGCACCTAAATCATTATCGGCAGCGTTATATTTAGACAACGCGAGTTCCATACTTGCACCATTACCATTAGGAAAGGTGGCTCCAGCGCCTGTGTCATAGATAACCTCGTCTATAAGTGTACCGTTACATTCTATCGCAACACCGTCTGCACCGTTACCTAGATTTACGGTGTCGTACACATAGTCCACAACCATTCCACCGTTTATGGTGATATTGTTGCTTAGACCTAAGACTGCATATCCATTTGCTGGTAAAATAAGGTTGCTTATCGTGTGTCTTTCATTTGCGGTTAGGTCATCTCTTAACACAAAGCCTTGCATGTTTATTGGCGCGTTGGTGGTATTGTATATTTCGATGTACTCCCCTAGATTATCGGCAACAGCGGCAGGATTTTTCATAATTTCGGTAATGATGATGTCGCCAGGATTTACACAAACGACGTTCCCAACACATGTAGGGCCTGTAATACTGCGAGAAAAGTTACAACTGCTATTTGCTGGGTCCCCAGTAAAGGTTACGGTAAAGTTTGTCCCCTCGGTCACACCTGTGATGGTAATCGTTCCATTTGCTGTGGTAGATGGATTGTCCCCTCCTAGAGTGCCGTTTCCATTGGTACTTATTGCGTAGGTTGTTGACCCACCGCCTGTGTAGGCTATAGACACATCGTATAAATCGACACCGGCGGTGCTTGTTTGACACGTTGTTGTAATTGTACCTACTTGTAAATTGCATGGAAATGCAACTGAAAAGTTTATCGTGTCGCTAGTAACCGTTGCGCCACCATTTATCATCGAAACAATTACAGCATACGAGCCGCCTGTTTGCACAGGTACAGCAAAAGGTGATGTTACACCAGTGGTCGTTGTGCCATTGACGCTTATGTTATAAGTTGCCCCTGCAGGAACGTTTTGTGTACTCCACGTGACGTCAACTGTTGTTGTTGCACTATTAAGCGAGGCTCCATTTGTAGGCGCTGTGATGGTAAGTAAAGGGTTTGTGTTTGCTGTGCTTGAGTAGGTTCCTAGACCACCTATTAATGTTTCAAAAGTGATGCTACCGCCCTGACAAACACCTTGGTTGTCTAAAAAGCGAACACCGCCATAACTCCAACTCGCTGGATTAAAAGTTGATTCTGGTCCTGTTCCACTTACACGTTTGGCAAAACTGTCTATATATTCCCAAGCCTGCCCTGTACCACTTGTGCTGGACTCGCCAAACTGGTCTACTGTTGCCATGGCTGCATCAATAATACGCACACGGTCGTCACCGTTAAAATTTGCAGCTCCAGTCGTTAGGCTGTTGGTCGCGTTAATGCTTGGAAATTCTGTTGCAATTGCAGCCGCACTTCCTGTTGTGGTGATGTACACAAAAGAATTTGTTCTCGTACCAAAAGGTGCTAGGGACGTTGGGCTTGCCCAGTTTGTATTTGCATTGGTTTGTAATTCAAAGGTAAACTGTGTAAAGTCTACAGTCCCGCTTGCAAAAATCTCAACAACTTTAGGATTTCCCCCGGTACAGTCGCCGTCTATAATGGCAGTAATTATAGGTTGTTGTGCAAAAACAGTGGCATTAAAGGCTACTGTAAATAATAGAAAGTAAAAATGTTTCATAATGTAAATTTTAATCAAAGATACATTTTCAACTAACAAGGTGCTGATTTACAGACATATTTAAAGATATGATAACATAGGATTAATATGTATCTGTAAATAAATGTTTTAGGGGATTTAAAAACGCCTGTACTAATTTTCTATAATTATTTTAGAGGTGAGTTGTCCTTGGTCGCTTTGTAGACGTATGATATACAATCCGCTGTTTAGGAAGCTAAGATCTAATTTTTTAATAAACATATTTTCTTCCTTTTGATTAAGCAATACGCGCCCATTCAGGTCTAACACCTCAATAATCACATTATTAAGTGCAATGGTAGATGATAAGGTGGTTATTCCTGACGATGGATTTGGATATATTTTAACGGCAGTGTTAAGTACGTCGTTAATATTGAGGGGTACAGGCACGTCAAATGCTTCTACCTGGTCAAAACGATTATTAGTGTCACCTTGGGTTGCGCTTAATCCCAGACCCCGTGCTGCAAAAACCTCCCAAATACGGTCTCTATTCACGCCATTGTTAGCAAGTACGTCTGCTAGTAAAATAGCATCTCTACCATCTACAAAACCTGGTGAGCATGGTTGCAATTTCATACCGTCTAAAACCAGTTGCATGACGATGTTATTACCACCGGTACCGTTGTAAAGATTTGGGTCAAAACCGTAATCTTCAATAAAACGCCAAGTTAGGTCCCAAAGCATGGTTCCCCATACAGATCCAACACCATGCGGTCTGGAAAATTGCGTGTTATTTGTTGAAGCGTAGGTAATAGGGTTTATGGAACGGTTTGTAGAATAAGGAAAGTTTCTAATACCGCGGCCTGTGATAGGCTGATTTACTAGGTAAGTTCCTACACCGCGTCTATCGGCGCCTGTGTCACCAGGCTTTATAGTCATGACTAGCCCGATCCAGTCACTCCAGCCTTCACCCATTTGGTCCTCGTTACTCAAACAACTAGAATTAAGTGCGCCGCCAGTAAGTCTCACCGAAATACCATGCCCATATTCATGCGCTATAACGACATTATCTAAACTACCGTCTTTGTTTATAACCCCATCATCATTAAGTAAAACATTGATGGTATTACCTGCCTGCAAAGCGGCAATTAGTAAGTTTCCAGTGGTCTGATTTACCATGATAGAAGGTATGGTAACCGCATCACCCACCGCCCCTGGTCCCATTCTTACAGGTGCGGTACCTTGGTTGTTTACAACGATAACCGCTATGGCACCTGCATTTTGGGCTGCAAGAACCTTAAAGCCAAATTCACAAGTTCCTCTTGTAATGACAGCGATTTTACCAGCGATTGCAGCAGCATTCGTAATTAAGTCACAGGCATCGTTGACATCGGTAGAAGTGCCGCCATTATTATTGTCCACGGCCAGTACCAGTGTGCCTGCAAGTGGCGTTGCAGGATCAGGGAGATCATTTCCAAAGTCAGCAGGGACACCGCTATAACTGCCGGCAAGCGGTCCATTTGTTATGGTAAAGGTATCTACCGCAGTTGCCGGGTCTCCATCCCATAAAAACATATTCATTCGACCACTATTGCCATCTACTGGCGGAAAAAAGGTGGCGTTATTAAAACCGCTGCCGTCTTGTGCATCTGCGATTACAAAGTCGTTTTCGCGGCCGCCATTGGCATAGTTGTTTTGCTGGAAATTGCCGCTTTGCTCATTAAATCCATATTGGTACCATACATCATGCATGATATTATTCATGTAAAAAAGATTCACGGTAGCGCCTGGTAAGTTTTGAATCGCAGGAACCGCCAATTGCTGCGGTATATCAAAAACCAATAAGTTACCGCCATCGGGTGCAGCACCAAATGTAGATCCCAGTCCATCCAAATCGTCTTGCGCATAGACATTGTTACCACGAGTGATTGAAAATTCAGGTCCAGCTACACCATCGGTATCATGCCACCCAAAAGGTGAAGCTACTGGATTTGCAGGGTTTATAACAAGTGTGCTGTTGCCATTTACGTGGTTAGGACTTTCTGCAGGTAGCGCAAAAACGCGGTATTGCGCGTTGTCCACAAATAAATTTTGGGCTTTGGATGCTGCTTCCTTTTCAAAAGAATAGGGTTTTAAGAGTCCATGGCTAGAGGCGTCATGATTTGTGTCAAATGAACAGCTAATGACCAGGTCGTTTTGTTTTAAAAATGTATTTGCTGCCGCATCTATGTATGTTTCATAGTAATGTGCACCATCGGGTGTATAAATTCCTATTTCATAAGAAAGTAGTAAGCGTTGCTCAATTTCGATATATTTTAAGGTTACTGGAATGTCTTGCTGTGATAAGGACTCGTTGCGATAATACCAGGATCCATCTTCTTGTTGGGCTACACGTAAAAGTGTTCTATCTATAGGTAATCCTAGTGACGCAGCGGCGGTGGTAATGGCCTCAACAGGGTCAATAGATGCTACATTACCCTGTGCTCGTGCGTTACTATTTTTTTTAAAAGACATAGCGGCATGTACCACTTGACCATTTTTTATACCTAACGAGGATGTTGTTCCTACAATTTCCTTACCGTTGAGGAGTTGTGAAACATACACGTTGGTAAGGTTCATACTCTCAGAAAAAGAACTACTAGAAACTTTTATTTGTTGAACATCAGACCGTTCTAGGTTGTGTTTACTGTGATTAGCTTGTAAATAAGTGGCTACTGTTTGCTCTAGATTTTGCGCTCCTAAAAGCCCAGAAAAAATCGTGCAAAAAGCTAGTAAAGTATTTTTCATAAAAACAGGTACAAGTAGGTAGACGTTAAAGTACTTAACACCCTACAAGATACCGCAATATACGGCACACTTTTTAAAATTTAAATGGTTTAAAAAAACCAGATGTGCAGTAAAAAATATCTCGATGTGGTGCTGTTGCTTATTATGTCAAACAAGAACTTCTAACCAAGTGCCAACTGGGAACGATACTGCCAGTTTTTAAGAAATGATTGAAAAATGAATTTGTTTTTAATTCAAGTTCTCGTGAATCCTATATTCATCAATCACTTCCAGCTCGGTACGGAATGACAGCACGCTATCACCAAATTTTTTAGCTACTTCCTGACGCAATTCACCAGCATGATTGTTGTAATATAGGGTTAGTGCCTCGCGACTTTTTGCTTTGTATTGAATGGAATAGGTTTTAGAGCCGTCTTGTTCCTCTACGAGCACCTCGGTAAGTCGCGCATCCATGAACAAACCAGTTTCTAGCACTTGCGAGATATGGCCGCGTATCCATTCTAACCATATAGGTGCTAACCTAGCATCCATGTTGCTTGTTACATTGTAAATAACCATACGTTAAAAATCGTTTATGTTTGTGTCGCCCCGCAACAATCTAAATCGGCGACGCGCGTCTACAAAATGAATGCTGTCTGCATGTTCATAAATGATGCGTTCATAGAGCGCCTTTGCGGCATCTTGTTTTTGCAGGACGTTTTCATACAGCAATCCCAAATTATAAAGAGCATCATCGGCCAGGATACCGTCTTTGTGATTGTCTATAATTACCTGGTAATATTCTTGTGCTTTTAATGCATTACCCTCTAGCTCATACAGTTTAGCAAGGTTTAGCAGGGCTTCATCTTCGATTTCGTCCCCTTTATGATCTAGTAATAATTGTTTGTACAACGCAATAGCCTCGTCGCGTTTACCTTGGTATTGTTTTAAGTCCGCTTTCGCGAAAGCTTTTAAAGCAACAAACGTGGTATCTGCCAAAGAATGATCTGCAATAAGCAGGCTTAGCTCCATGGCGTCGTTTGCGATTAGTTTACTGGTTGCGCCACGCAATACTTTTAACTGGGTAAGGCTCCACGCAAAGTCGTTTTGGAAGTAGCTAGTTCGAGCCACCTTAAATTGAGATTCTTGCGCACGCAGGTCGTTGGGCAGGTCGTTTTGCACCTGACTGTATAAAATTAGCGCTCTATTAAATTGCTCTTGCAACACCAGGATATCTGCAAGTAATAGTTTAAGGTCGGCTTTTTGAAAAACAGATAGCGGTTGTGTTTCTAGCGCTGTGAGCATCGTTGTTGCCGTGGTGGCGTCCCCTGCTTTAAAGGCTAAAAAATTTGCATAATCCAACTGCATGTTAAAGGTGTTGCTATCCCGTCCATACAGGTTTAAGAGACTCTCATAAAGTGATTTGATCTCGGGAAAAGTTGCCGTTGTGGCTCGGTCTGTTTTTATTTGTGCTTTTGTGCGGTCTGCAAAATATCGCACACTGGTAACTTGGGATTCAGCAATGATGTAATCCAGGATTTCATTTGCAGCTTCGGTATCATTTTCTTCTACCGCGATATATGCTAGTTCTTGTAGGTCGTTTAGATTTTCTTTTGTGCGCACATAAATGGCACGTTCTTGAACAAACGCCTTTTTAAAGTCTTTTTGTTGTACAAATAGCCAACTTAACAACTGGTTGTACATGGGGTCTGGATTTTCTCTTAAACGCAGTAAAAGCACTTTGCGCAGCAGCTGGTTGCCTTGGGCCTGTGCATCGTCTGTGATATATTGCGAGAAAATAGCCTGAGCTTGCGCACGGTAATTAGGCGAGCTTTCTATTAACGCGATGTAGGTTTCAAACATTTTTTCGAGATTGCCTAGCTCGCCATACAGCCTCGCGAGTTGATAATTATAATTTACCCTAGGATTTGCTGCCATGCCTTTTTCATAGCTCAAAATAGCTTCCTCGAGTTCATTGCGTTCTTCAAAACGGTTAGCTACAATAAATGCATAATCGGGTATTGAATCTACCAATCGCAGCGCCTGGTCATAAAACGGTTTGGCTTGCGCTTCTTTATTTTGTAAAACAAGGTTGTAGCCACGCTCAATCATTAGGGGTTGTATACCCGACAATTTTTTTTCGACCTTATTGAGTAACGAGTCTACCTTGTCATAGGATTTCATCTGGTGATGAATGTCTATAAGCCTGTAAAATACATTTACATTATTCTCATTTGTTTTGTAAATGTTTTCGTAGATCTTAAGCGCTTTGCTAAATGCTCCCTGATCCATGTAATTTTCGGCTAGGCGCATGTCGTCTTGTGCAATAGCTTGTATGCTAAAGCAAAAAACAATAAGCCAACCTACCTTTTTCATGGAACGGGTCATACAATTTCTAATAATTTCTAATTACTTTGAGTGTTCATCATATAATTTCTTCTATCTCAAGAAGATTTGTGCTTCACCTTAGTCGATTTTTTCAAAGCCACAATACGGTATTAACACGTTAGGGATGTTTATTCCTGTGGCAGTCTGATAGTTTTCTAATAGTGCTGCCAGTATGCGGGGTAAGGCAAGTGCGCTACCGTTTAACGTATGCGCAAGTTCTGTGCCCTGATCGCCATTGCGGTAACGCAATTTAAGCCTATTTGCTTGAAAGGTCTTAAAATTAGACACACTGCTCACCTCGAGCCACTTTTCCTGCGCGGTGCTGTACACTTCAAAATCATAAGTAAGTGACGATGTAAAGCCCAGATCACCACCGCACAATCTTAAAATACGGTATGGCAATGCTAGTTCTTCTAAAATGCTTTTAACGTGTTCAACCATTTCGTCCAGGGCAGCATCGCTATTTTCTGGCAATTCCAGTCGTAAAATTTCTACTTTATCAAATTGATGCAACCTGTTTAACCCACGTACATGCGCTCCATAACTACCAGCCTCTCTACGGAAACACGGCGTGTACCCTGTCAGTTTTATAGGAAAATCTTTTGTTTCTAAAAGTTCATTACGGTACAGGTTTGTAATAGGCACTTCGGCAGTAGGGATCAGGTATAAATCGTCAACGCCCACATGATACATTTGTCCTTCTTTATCGGGTAGCTGCCCAGTGCCAAAACCGCTTGCCTCGTTTACCAGGTGTGGCACTTGCATTTCTACATATCCTGCAGCGGTATTGCGGTCTAAAAAGTAGTTGATAAGTGCGCGCTGCAATCGTGCACCTTTATTTTTATACACAGGAAAACCTGCACCAGTAATTTTATTCCCCAATTCAAAATCGATGATGTCGTATTCTTTAGCAAGATCCCAGTGCGGTTTTGCACCCACAAATAAGGTTGGGACACTTCCGTGCTCAAAAACGATTTCATTATCAGTGTCTAGTTTCCCTTCTGGCACGCTATCTTGTGGAATATTAGGTAACGTGTAGAGGATTTGATTTAACGCCTCGGTGGCGGCGTTAAGTTGCTCTTGTAATTCTTTAGAAGCTTCTTTTAAACCAGTGGTTTCTTCTTTTAAAGCATTTGCTTCTGCTGCTTTTCCTGATTTAAATAGGTCTCCAATTTCTTTAGAAAGTTTGTTACTTTTAGTAAGAACCTCGTCCAGTTTTGTTTGTGCACTGCGTCGCTGCTCGTCTGCTTTTAACGCCTGCTCGAGTAGTGGTAATGCGTCTATATTTCGTTTTTTTAACGCTTTCGCGAAAGCGTCTTTATGCTCACGTATTGCCGCAATTTGTAGCATGAGATTGTTTTTTAAAGGATATGGGTAAAATTAAGGCTTATCGATTAACTAAGTGCGCAAGGCTTAGGGTTTTTTTGAATCGGTTTGCTTCTTATAAAGTGGCGACGGCAGGATCCAGTCGTGGTGCTTAAAGTGGCTCCACGAGGTGGCGGCTAGATCTACATTGGGGTCTGTAAACTGTGACATGGGCCTGCCATTAATGCTTACGTATGCTTTTACATAAACGGCGACGTCATTGCCCTGAGCCGCTTCCATGCGTTTAAGTCGCTGTGCAAACTGCCACATAAAATCGGGTTTAGTTTGTATGTTTTGGTACTGTTTTGCAGTCAGGTAATTTCCTAATGGTACCGTTGTGCTAACCTTTGTTTTTTTGTTAACTACGGTAAATTGTACATAACCCGTGCGACTGCGCAACATCATGCGCCAGCTTAATTTGTGACCTTCTTCGGTCCACAGCACATCATCTTTAATAACCCAGTGGCGCAAGGGCAGTAGCAGCATGATGACTAAAAAAACTGTACTGCCTCCTACTAGTAATTTACTGTAACGGGGAATAACCACCTCGCCTAAATCATAATAGGTTTTCTTTTTGAGGAAACGCTGCTGCAATGTTTTTGTGCTAAAAAAGAATACTAAAAAACTTAAAGCGAGGTACGGGAACACGCCTATTTGAAAAACAATACTGTTAAAAACATGAAAGAATATAGAGGCAATTACAGCCAGCCATCGCGTGCGTTTCCATAACAAAAACGGAATAATAAGCATATCAAAGAACAGCCCAAAATATAAAATACATTGTTGTACCCAGTCCTGTTGTAAGAATGCAAACTTACTCCCACGTGTGGCCATAAGCTGCTTTATAAAACTACCATCCATCCAGTCTGGGTAAAACTTGGCTACACTGGCATAGGTATAGACAATCCATAACAGGGCGATGATAAATACATAAATCCAGCGATACATGTAGGGTTGCTCAAAGTTTTTATCGCTTTTTGCATCTATGGAAACTGCTCTAGATGCTGGTAGGATTACCATAATATAATTAAGCAGCATGATCAGGTAGCAGTGGTTGTTGTAACTACTTTTTTGCAGCAGGTATACATAGGTCCATGCGATGGCATAAAAAAGCATGGACCAGCGGTACTTATATCCTAAACAAATAAATATACCTGCAAGCCCCATAAGGCTATATAAAATATACATACCATAACCAGGCAGCGGCTCTAAAAATTCAAAACCTATAAATGTAAAGGTAAATTGTGGCGCAATAAAGAGGTCATGTACTGCACCTAGTGCAATCGACCCAAAAGCCTCACCAGCCAGTATCACACCGTACAGCATGCGGAAAAGCACCAGCGCACTGTTGTCCACACGTTTAAATAAAAAGTTATCCCAGCGACTTAACATATTCTCGAGCCTGTATAACATCTTTGTGCATGGCAGCTTGCAATTGCTCTAGGGAGTCAAATCGCACCTCGTCGCGCATGCGTTTATGAAAATGCAAATGCAGTTGCCTGCCATAAATATCCTCTTGAAAATCAATAAAGTAGGTTTCTATATGCTGCGCTGTGCCAGCGTCCACAGTGGGGTTAGTTCCTATGTTTGTGACCCCATAGACCACGACATTATTGAGCACCGCACTGGTGATGTAAACGCCATGTGGTGGGACTAACTTATAATGTTGACTTATGTTAATATTTGCGGTAGGATAGCCCAGTGTGCGCCCTATTTTTTTACCATGAATCACCTCGCCCGATAAAAAATACGGTTGCTTTAAATATTTTGTCGCGGTAAGCATGTCGCCAGCTGTAATGGCAAGACGCACTTTGGTGCTGCTCACGGCTACTTCCTCTACTTCTTCTTTAGAAATTTCGACCACTTCAAAGTTATAGATTTGTCCATATTCTTTTAATTCGGTGATGCTGGCAGCGCGATTGCGACCGAACCGGTGGTCGTATCCTATCACCACCACTTGCGCTTGTAGTTGGTCTACAAGAATTTTCTTAACATAATCGTGTGCAGGTGTGCGGGAGAAATCTTGTGAAAAGGGATGGATTACCAGATTTTCTATACCGTTTTGTTCGAGTAACGACGTGCGCTCTTCTATGTTATTTATAAGTTTTAGATCGCTTTCTGGTTGCAACACCATGCGTGGATGCGGGAAAAAAGTAAGCACCGTACTTGCCAAATTTTTACTTGCAGCAATAGCTGTCACTTTTTTTAAAATGTGCCTGTGACCCACATGAACCCCGTCAAAGGTCCCTATCGTCACCACGGTTTTTTTACTGCTTTCAAAGCTAAAAATGCTATTAAAAATCTTCAACAGTCAGGTTCTTTTCTAGCCCTGCAAATTACGTAATCTATCGCATATGCAGGTGTAATGCAGCAACTAATTATATGGATGATGTGGCTTAAAAACAGCAGGGTTTTAGGGTGTTCGCTTTCGCGAAAGCGAACTATTTACAACAGCTATTTAGGTAGTAAAATCATTTTAAGATACTGGCTATAAACTACTTGCCGTTAAAGGCATTCATGGTGTTTGCAAGACCGGCGTGGACAAATGACAAGGCCATGGTCGCGCAGGTAGCGAGCCGCTCGGGCAGGGCAGCACGCTCGTCCTTATCCCACATGCCAAGCACATAATCTACTTGACGACCCTTAGAAAACGCTGCCGATATACCAAAACGCAACCGCGGATAATTGGGCGTGTTAAGTTGTAACTGTATGTCTTTAAGTCCATTGTGGCCGCCATCGGTGCCTTTGGGTTTCATGCGCAGGGTACCGAATTCTAGGTTTAAATCGTCGGTTATTATCAGGATGTTATCTTTTTCTATAGACTCTTGTTTCATGTAATGTTTAACAGCCTTGCCACTCAGGTTCATAAAGGTGTTGGGTTTAAGTAGCAGCACGGTTTTACCCATGTGCGTGGTGGTGGCTATGTCACCTAATTTTACCGGTGTAAAACTTACTTGCTTTAAGGCAGCAATCTCTTCTAATACCTTAAAGCCTATATTGTGGCGGGTTTCAGCATACTGGGCTCCGGGATTTCCTAAACCTACTAATAGAAATTTTTTCATGTGATGTTGCGGCGGTTTTTTAAGAATTGTGGCGAGTGCTGCTGCCCATTTTTTGTAAACCAGAATCATGCAGCAAATTTAGCAATTCCCCGGTTGACACATGTCGTTTGAAGGAGTTTCACAGGTGCTTTTTTCGGTTTACGGTATAAAAAAAACCGCAAAAAATGGTTTGCGGTTTTGGGTTTTCCTAAAGGTGTTTACTTATTCAGCAGCTGCAGTTTCAGTTGCTTCTGCTTCAGCTCCTTCTTCTTCTTCATCGTCATCAGCCTCAGCAACTGCGGTACGAGAAGTTTTAACCATGATCACAACCACGTTGTCTGGGTGCATGATTTCATAAGCATCGGTACGCAAGTCTTTTACATACTTTTTCATACCTATTTTAAGCTGTGAAATGTTTACGGTGATAAAATCGGGTAGGTTTGCAGGAAGTGCTTTTACGCGCAATTTACGCATGTTGCGGCGCAATACACCACCACTCAATACACCACGAGCAACACCCTCGCTGCGCACAGGAATTTCCATGGTTACAGGCTTATCGTCTGTGATTTGGTAAAAGTCTGCATGCAGTAAAAGTTCTCTTACAGGGTGCCATTGCAGGTCCTGCATGATTGCTTTGTAGGTTCCATCTTTACCCAGGTCTATAACTACCGTGTGTGCATCTGGAGTGTAGATAAGGTGTTTAAATGCCTTTTCTTCGGCTTGAAAATGTACTGGCTCTGCCTCTCCGTAGATTACGCAAGGTACCAATCCAGCATTACGTAGGGCTTTTGTTGCCTTTTTGCCCACGCTTTCTCTTTTAGATCCTAGGATCGTGATTGATTTCATTTGTTTATTATTAGATTATTGAAATTACATGATAAAATTTTCACTAATGGACTCGTTGTTTTGGACGCTTTTCATCACGTCGGCAAACAGGTTTGCACAACTTAATACGCGTATTTTGCTACTCACTTGTTTTAACGGAATACTGTCTGTAACGATAAGTTCTTCAAGTTGAGAGTTTTCTATACGCTCATAGGCCTGTCCTGAAAGGATAGCGTGGGTACAAATAGCACGCACGCTTAATGCGCCACGCTCCATCATCACACCAGCGGCTGTGGTAAGGGTTCCAGCGGTATCGACCATATCATCTACCAGCACCACGTGTTTACCAGTCACGTCGCCTATGAGTTCCATATGCGAGATAATGTTTGCTTTTTGGCGTTGTTTGTAACATACTACCACGTCGCTTTCTAGTGTTTTGGCATAAGCATAGGCACGCTTAGAACCGCCCATGTCTGGGGATGCGATGGTTAAATTAGATAGGTTTAAGCTTTTTAGGTAAGGGACAAATAAGGCACTTGCAAAAAGGTGATCTACAGGTTTTTCAAAAAAGCCTTGAATTTGATCAGCATGCAAGTCCATGGTAATAATGCGTGTTGCACCGGCACTTTCTAGAATCTTTGCAATCATTTTTGCGCCTATGGGCACTCGTGGTTTATCCTTGCGGTCTTGACGCGCCCACCCAAAATAAGGTATTACCGCCGTAATGTGTCTTGCACTCGCTCTTTTTGCAGCATCCATCATCAGGAGCAGCTCCATCAAGTTGTCACTGCTAGGATGTGTCGAACCGATGATAAAGATGCGTCTACCGCGAATGGACTCTTCAAAAGACGGTTGAAACTCACCATCGCTAAACGTAGAAAAGTTTATCTGTCCCAGTGTTGCCCCGTAAGAAGCAGCGATAGCTTTAGCAAGATCCATGCTTTGGCGACAGCCGAATAATTTAGCATCTTGTAAGGCGGGGTTCATGATAAAGTGTTTAGTTTGTTTATTTTGAGGGCGCAAAAGTACTAAACTTTTAAAGTCTTTACACTATTTTAATCACAAATGCGAACCTTACAAAAAACTTTGTTATTTTTGCATCGCAATAAAGGATTGCCTCAGTGGTGGAATTGGTAGACACGCTGGATTCAAAATCCTGTGCTGCAAGGCGTGCCGGTTCGATTCCGGCCTGAGGTACAAGACGCTTAAAAGGTTCGACCTGCCTGCCGGCAGGCAGGTTCCGGCCTGAGGTACAAGACGCTTAAAAGGTTCGACCTGCCTGCCGGCAGGCAG
>DAIRDE010000061.1:0-17618 GCA_036796335.1 Nonlabens sp. | reverse complement strand
TTACTTTTATCCGCCGGCATATTTTTATTTTTAACTTTAACTTTAACAAAATGAAAAAAAATGTTTTGAGAGTTCTCTCTCTCTCTCTCTCTCTCTTTGTAATTACTAGTTGCCAAGACACCGAGGATTTTGAAGTTTCCCAGCCTAATGCTCTTTCCAATGAAGATTTATTTATGAAGCAAACTTCGCAATTAGTTGGTCATGCTTTAAAAGATAACGAGGTACGTACAGAGGTACTAAATGCTATTAAAGAAGTAAATACAGAGAACAATGCTATTTCCTTCTCCTATTTAATGAATGTAGACAATATTCAAAAGGAAAGCGAAGTCACGCTCTTTAAGAGTAAAAGTAATAAAAAACCTTTTAATTCTAAATTTTCAGCGGCAATTGAAAATGAATTTGTAAAGTCGAAAGACAAATACGAACAATTGCTGACTGCTTCTGGTTTAGCAAAAAGTAGTACGCCAAATGATATTCTCAATTCTTTAGCAAATTCAAGCATTCAGATATTTGTCCCTTTTGTTTCTGGTGATGGAACGACTCAGAAGTCTGCGGTTGTGGATTATTATACAAGTTATGAAATTTTAAGCGGTGAAAATTTTAATGATGGCCTTCATTTTAAGGAAAATGGTACTGTCGAAACTGTATATGATATGGATGTCGATTTCACTTTTGACAATCCAGTCTATTTAATAAGTTATATAGACCCCTGTGATATTGTTGGTAATAATTGTGGTTTTGAAACATTAGAACCAGCTGTTGTTGCTAATGATGGAGGTGTTTTAATCCCAAATACTTCCCTTACATTACAAGATATGATAGCCTCGGGTTTTGATCCTAACAACTTTAGTAGTGAATTTCCTGTGAATGGTGGCATTATTGGTGGGCTACCAGGTGGTGGAAATAGCACTGTAATCGGTCCAATAGTGCAGGATCCTACCTTAATTACAGAAAATGTTAGTTCGGATTTCTACACAAATAGATATCTAGTTAGCGCTAAAATACCAGCTTTCAAAATACACACTAATCATTGGCTGGGTTTTGGTGCGACTCACCAGAAAATGTCTTTTTACCGAGCGGCTGGTGATAAGCTCGGTGCTACTATTAGTGCTAACGGTACGCTTAACGTTAGTACTACTGCGAGCGGTTTTCAAATGTGGACTGCCAGAATGAGCGCAGGTGATGTAAGGGGTAAAAAATGGTTTAACTTGAACAAAGTACTGGTCACCGACTGGGCTCAACAACAGTTTAGTCAGTCGTTTGCAATTTTCACTCACCATCATTTGGCTTTAGATGGAGAGGTTTCATTAAAGTCAAAGATGGGCTTCAAGCTTGAAAACGGTGTTATCAAACCATCAGTAGAGGCAACGTCGGAGGCGAGCACTAAAGTAAAGGTTGAACATGCCCGGTACCGAGCAAGTGCAGAATTTAGCAGACGTGAATTGATGGCACGCGTTTTTGGTCCAAGCTTTACCGGCGAGACATGGCTTGTGAATGGTATTGCTTATAATGTCAAAGGCATCAACGCTTTTTATTTTACTAGTCAATTTTATGCACAAGATTTGCAAACAACGCCATAAATTCATCTTTCTGAGCTGCATAATCCATATGGATTATGCAGCTTTTAAAATATTCTTATGAAAAAAAAATGTTTAACCTTAATCTTAGTAGTAAATTGCTTTATTGTCACTTTAGCTCAAAAGGAATTAAATCAAACCGTTCAGCTAGAACTTGGTAGACCTGCATTTTTAGACAGCGGCGGTCTTAGTGGTACAGGTTTAGGAGTACATTATACCTATACGTTTAATAATAGTTTTGAGGTTTCGGGCTTTTATAATTACACTTGGGGCGGTGATTTTCCAGATGACGGGAGAAATATGGAAGCCTTGAGAAGGCGCTTAATAGGTCAACCCCTAGATGTTTTTTTTAGAGAATTCCCATATCAAGAAATAGAAAACCATCAATTAGGTTTAAGCATCGGCTGGTTATTTTTAAATAACAGGCGCTGGAAATATGGAATGTCTATTGGTGGTGGTTTGGTTTTAAGCAATAAATCCGAAGTGACGAGCCAAATAGAATGGAGCTCTATCACCATAGACGCTGGACCTGCAACACTTACAAATTTTGTATTGAACAATACAAAAACAGATTATAACGGAACTTTTTTTAGAATTGCTATGGATTTAGATTACACTTTTCTTGATATGTACACAGCGGGATTAAGTATAAGTTACCTTACTCAGCAATCAGATTTTGACCCGTCCAGAGTGTTTATTTTGTCAAATCACTTCATGCCAAGTTTTAAAATAGGTAAAAAATTCTAATGATAAAGCACCTAATCATTGCCTTTAGTATTTGTTGTACACAACAGGTTCATGCCCAAGAATTTCCGAGAAATAGTAAATTTCAAGGCACAATAGGTTACGGAGTTGGGTTAGTAGGTATAACACCCGATCTTATAGATAATACCATTGTTTTTAAAAGAGCAAATTTGGGTACCTTTTTAAACGTAACTCTGGAATATGAGGTTGCAACAGATAAATTTGTCGGCTTTGGTTATGGTTTTAAGCAATTTGTAAACACAATTAATCAA
This sequence comes from Nonlabens sp., assembly GCA_036796335.1. Lineage (GTDB taxonomy): Bacteria > Bacteroidota > Bacteroidia > Flavobacteriales > Flavobacteriaceae > Nonlabens. The sequence continues at coordinate 15,025 of DAIRDE010000061.1, read as the reverse complement.
GTTGCAATTAGAGAAACATCCGGTGTTTTCACCGATAATTATAAAAACATTGCGCAGCATCATTACTACGATTTGCATCTGAGACGCAATTATAGTAATTTCAATATTACTGTCGGTGTTGCTTATTTGGTAGAACGTTATAATGATATTCGCGAAGAACTTATAGATGAAGAATTTAGAGTGTATTTGTTATTTAGTGAACCTTCTCCTACACCTATTACAGTTTTTCTAGCATTAGATTACACTTTTCCACTTAACGATCATGTTCATTTAGGATTACAAGGTCGTGTTGATTACGGTGTTTATGGAGTGGATAATTTAGTATTTGCGCCTATTTTGCGCATGAAGTTTTAGATTTTCATTTTCAAGTAAATATCAAATCAAGAGCATTTCTTAATGATCCCAAGGTTTTTTGTAATTTATAATCCCTGAGCCATCTAAACTTTAATGACACGGTTTATTCGCTACCATTTTTACCTGACCTACATCGGCTGCGGGCGAGATGTATTTAATACCTAACCCCATGCCTCTAACAATAAATAATAGGCCTATAACAACCACAAAAACAGGGATTAAACGCGTGACTTTTTGTTTAACCGTAGTTGTTAAAAAGTTACCTAAGTAAATAGCGCTGGTCATTAAAGGCACGGTGCCCAGTCCAAAGAAAATCATATACCACGCACCATGTACTGCGCTACCACTCGCTAAAGTTGCAAAAACTGCCATATAAACCAGGCCGCAGGGCAGCAAACCGTTTAACAATCCCATCACTAGAAAGCTGTGCGGTTTGCGACCTTTAAGTGTGGTGCCCATGGTACTTTTAAGAGTGCTTACACCACTATAAATCGGTCTTGTAACCTGCATTTTATGTAAAAAAGGGGCAGGTATTAACACCATGGAAATCATAAGTACGCCTATGCCTATAGAAATTTGCTGCTGGATTACAAAAAGGTTTAACCCCCTACCTATAAGACTAAAAATGATGCCTATTACTGCATAAGTACAAAGCCTACCAGCATGGTAGCTAAGCAATTGCACGACCCGTTTGCTACTGCTTTTGCGATCTAGGGGTAGTAAAAATGCAATAGGCCCGCACATGCCCACGCAGTGAAAACTACCTAGTAAACCCAGTGCAAATGCGGTCCACAACATCAGTAAACGATTTCTTGTTTAAACATGTAGTCCATACCCTCATACCTCCAAGAAATGATAATATTCCACCGACCTGGTACCAGGTTTGCATCAGGAATTAACACACTATTTTTAGTATTTATTGGTATTTCAAAATCCAGTTTTTCATTAGACGGGCGGTATAAATGGATTGTACCACTCATTTTTGCAGGTTCAAAATCACCAGGAAAAGTAATATTCCAGCCACCAGGGACTTTTTTACTTATGACTTTTTCTTTTAGCTCGTTGGTTTTTGTTTCGGCATCAATTTCGGTCTGGTATGCCATTTCTTTTGCATAATACTCCTCGGTAACCAGGTCATGGCTATAGTTTTTATTTGTACTCATGGTGATAACAAAATACAGTATAAACGCTATAAAGCTAGCCATGCCTATAACGATACCCGTTCCCCAATTCCATTTCATAACTTTATTTTTTATTGATTATCAACTAATTGCACTTCATTTTTGGTAAATGGAGTCGATTCTTTATGCGTGCTATTTTGTACGTTTAATTTTGCCTTGCAACTTGGGTTTTGGCCTTCTGCACCGTTGCGGCAACCGTTACAACATTTCTTTTTTTCTGTATTCATGCTATTAACTTGTTAGATTGTATGTTAAGGAGTTCGCTTTCGCGAAAGCGAGATCAACAATTGTTTTTTATTAATTATAACTTCTAGGTCCTAAAAAGCCAGTGCGGGTGGTTTCTATGAGTTTTTTATCACTGTATACCTCTATTTCTAACTGATCCTTGTCACCAGCGAGGTCACGCGCATTTATTTCTATAAATAGGGTGCCTTGTGCAACGCCTTCTTTGGGTAGGTTTACATCGCTATGAGATACAAGGTTAATAGTGCCCTTGTGCGAGCGCAGTTTAAAACTGATGTTGTCCATGTTATAAGAGGTTTTATTTAAGAGTTTATAGGTATACACATTACTAATGATATTATTTTCCTTGTGCTCGTAAAGCTGCCCAGGAAGTCTTAAAATGCGGGTTTCTATATCGTTGCGCAAAAACATAAGCCCTGTTAATACGGTGGTTAAGATTCCTAAAACAACGATATATCCTTTAAGACGTGGGGTTAGTTTAAAGGGTTCTTTTTTCTCGATGTGGTCCTCGCTGGTGTAACGTATTAAGCCTTTGGGCATGTTTACAGATTCCATGATATGGTCACAGGCATCTATACAAGCGGTGCAATTAATGCACTCGAGTTGTGTACCATTGCGTATGTCTATACCTGTGGGGCATACATGCACGCAGGCAAAGCAATCGATGCAATCGCCCTTACCGGTGCTGGGCCTTTCTTCATTTTTTTTAAAAAGTGCCCGGCCATTTTCTTTTTCGCCACGTTTGTGGTCATAGGCCACGACGATGGATTTGTTGTCTAACAGCACGCCCTGCAAGCGACCATAGGGGCAAACAATGATGCACACTTGCTCTCTAAACCACGCAAAAACAAAGTAAAACACACCCGTAAAAATGAGCAACGACACCAGTGTGCTTAGGTTTTTCATAGGCCCATCTGTGATATGTCTTACAAGCTGGTCACTGCCAATAAGAAAGGCTAGAAACACATTTGCGATAATAAAGGAAATGATAAAGAACACAGTCCATTTAAGCAAACGTTTTTTTATTTTAAAAGCATTCCACGGCATTTTTGCAAGGCGCATTTGTTTACCGCGATCGCCCTCTATCCAGTACTCAATCCTGCGGAATACCATTTCCATAAAAATGGTTTGTGGACACACCCACCCGCAAAATAATCGACCAAATGCAACGGTAAATAAAATAATAAAGACGACACCAGTAAGCATCATAAGAACAAACAGGTAGAAATCTTGTGGCCAAAACGGAAAGCTGAATATATTAAAACGGCGTTCTAATACATTAAACATCATAAACTGGTTACCGTTTATTTTTATAAACGGTGCGCTTAATAAAATAGCGAGCAATACATAGCTCACATATTTTCTATACTCGTACCATGTGCCGCTGGGTTTTTTAGGATATATCCATGCGCGTTTACCGTCCTCGTTAAGGGTGCCTATGGTGTCTCTAAAGTTTTCTCTACCTTGCTGTGCCATGATTATGCTTTTAGTTTTTTGCGCACGAGCAATAAAAAAATGGCGTCATATACACCCAGAATTGTATGCGTTACATTTACAGGAATATCAAAGGTGTCAAAGCGTTCTAAACGATAACTGTGGGTTGCGGTTGTTAAGTCTATCTCGCCGGTGACCATGATGATTTTTGTTTGTAGAAGTGTCAACTGCTCAGGAAGTCCCACCCCGCCGCGCAAACCGATACCGATTAATTTACCGCCTTTATAGGTGTAAATTTGCTTTATAAGCGGTTGTTCACTTGTAGGAAGTGCATCGGCTATTTGGTTTAAAGCGAGCATGTTTTTTTGTTTTAAGCTGGTTTGAGGATTATTAACGATCCTGTGGTTACATTGTTTGTGATAATCTAATTTTTTGCAGGGGCGTCTGGGTCTGTCCATAGCTCACCTTCTTGTTCTTTACCGTTTGCCGGTGTGGTACCTTGAAAGGTTATAACATAGCTTGCCACTTGTGCCATTTCTGCTGCTTTTAAATCATTTTTCCAGGCAATCATGCCCTTGCCATCGCGACCACCCTCAGATATAGTTTTGAAAACATTTTTAATACCGCCGCCTAGAATCCAGTGCTCGTCGGTAAGATTAGGACCTATACCACCGCCACCATCGGCGGCATGACACGCAACACAATTGTTAGTAAAAATCACTTCACCTGCTTTAAGGTCTGTGGCGTCGGTAAGTAAGGTAACGGTATTTACATCTACCAGGTCTTTTGCGGTTTTTTTCCACTCGGCTATTTCTAGATTTGCTTGTGCAACAGCCATTTCATATTCCTGGTCTTGGTTATATTCTTTAAAAACCTGAAAACGTATCATGTAAATGACACCAAAGATGATGGTTGCATAAAAAGCATAGACCCACCATGGTGGTAATTTATTGTCTAATTCTTGAATACCGTCATAATTGTGGTCCAGAATAATCTCGTGCTCTACGTCTACCGGTGTGGTTCCTGCGAGATGCTTATATTTTTCTTTAAACCATTTAAACTGCTTTTCTTTACGCAGGGTTTCATTTGCGAGATAAGCCTGTTGTTTTTCAGGGTTAAGTGTTTTGAACAAAACTCCTTGCAGCGCTGCCACACAAATCTCAGCAACGATGTGAATTAATATAATGGAAGCATAAAATGCCCATAGCCACGGGATGGCTTCAAAAGCATTCATATCTGCTGTTTTACCTAGGTAGTTTAAAAACAAATAACCTAGGGTTGCAAAGGCGATAATGCGCGTGTAAGATGCTGTATTTCTCATAATAGTGGCTGGTTTGCGTTTAAGGCGTCATCATCATCTTCTAGCGGTATGTTACTTACCAGATTAATGTGTTCTTTTTTTGCGGTAAAAACCCACCACAAAAGCACTACAAAAAAGAGGAAGAATATTAATAACGAGATCATGGGATAAACGGCAACACCGTCTATGTTTTCTAAGTTTCCTTTTATAAATTTAAACATGGTCGTTTATTTATGTTAGTTAGTAGCTGCGGTGCTAGAAGCGTTTTTTACTTTAATGTCTGTTCCTAAACGCTGTAAGTAGGCTATCATAGCAACAACCTCACGATTGCGCATTTCTACAAATGGGATACTGTTTGCGGCCGCCTGCTTCTTATCGGCGTCATAGGTTCTTTTAAAATCTGGATCATTGTACAAACTCGTCTCGATGCTTGTTCCTTGCTCGTCCATCCATTGCTGTGCACGTGCTACATCTGACTTTTTGTAAGGCACACCCAGCGCTATCATCGCATTCATTTTTTCTTGTGTCTTGCTTTTGTCTAGCTCGTTTTTAATAAGCCATTTATACGATGGCATGATAGAACCTGAAGAGGTGCTTTGTGGATCGTAGAAGTGATTTAAGTGCCAGTTATTATTGTATTTACCGCCCACTCGCAGCAAGTCAGGACCTGTGCGCTTGCTGCCCCACAAAAATGGATGGTCATAGACAAACTCTCCTGCTTTTGCATATTCGCCATAGCGTTCTACCTCACTGCGGAAAGGTCTAACCATCTGGGAGTGACATCCCACACAACCTTCTCTTATATAAATATCACGTCCCTCTAACTCTAGTGGGGTGTATGGTTTTACGCTGGATATAACGGGGATATAATCATCAACGATAAGTGAAGGAATAATTTGCACCATTCCACCTATAAGAATAGCGACTGTTGCAAAAATGGTTAGTTTCACAGGTCTACGTTCTAACCACGTGTGATAGGCTTCTTTAGAAGTACGTTTGTGAGTTACTTTTTCTAGGGCAGGGGCTTCGGCAAGTTCGTCTGTTACTTTTTGTCCAGCGCGTGCGGTCATGATAATGTTAACCACACCTACAAGAGCGCCTACAATGTATAAACTGCCACCAATGGCGCGCATCCAGTACATAGGCATGATTTGGAAAACAGTTTCTAAAAAGTTACCATAAGTTAACGTGCCGTCTGGGTTAAATTGTTTCCACATAGATGCTTGTACAAATCCAGCTACATACATAGGCAGTGCATACATGATTATCCCCAGTGTCCCTACCCAAAAGTGCCCATTTGCTAATTTTGTGGACCACAGGGTTGTTTTAAACAAACGCGGTACAAGCCAGTAAACCATACCGTATGTTAAGAAACCATTCCAGGCGAGTGCACCCACGTGCACGTGTGCAATAATCCAGTCGCTAAAATGTGCTATAGCATTGACGTTTTTTAAAGATAGCATAGGTCCTTCAAAGGTTGCCATACCATATCCTGTGATTGCGACCACCATAAATTTTAGAACCGGGTCTACGCGCACTTTGTCCCAAACGCCTCTAAGGGTAAGCAAGCCATTAATCATTCCGCCCCATGATGGTGCAATAAGCATAACCGAAAATGCAACACCTAAATTTTGTGCCCAGTCTGGTAAGGCAGAGTAGAGTAGGTGGTGCGGTCCTGCCCAGATGTATATAAAAATGAGTGACCAAAAGTGTATAATCGATAATTTGTAAGAGTACACCGGCCTGTTTGCCGCCTTAGGTATAAAATAGTACATCAGGCCTAAAAATGGCGTGGTTAAGAAAAACGCAACGGCATTGTGACCGTACCACCATTGCACTAACGCATCTTGAACCCCAGCAAATGCCGAATAACTTTTAAATGCAGATACAGGAATTGCCATGCTGTTTACGATATGCAATACAGCGACAGTTACAAACGTAGCAAGGTAGAACCAGATAGCAACGTACAAATGGCGTTGCCTGCGTTGCAATATGGTGCCTATTAGGTTTGCACCAAAGGCTACCCAAATTAATGCAATAGCAATATCAAACGGCCATTCTAGTTCGGCATATTCTTTAGACGATGTGTAGCCTAGCGGCAGTGTAATTGCTGCCCCCACAATAATAGCTTGCCAGCCCCAAAAGTTTAAATTGCTCAACCAGTTCTTCCACATTCTAGCTTTTAGTAATCGCTGGGTTGAATAATACACACCTGCAAAAATCGCATTACCTACAAAGGCAAATATCACTGCATTTGTATGTAGCGGGCGCAAACGACCAAAACTTAACCAAGAGATACCATCGGTCACGTTGGGAAAAAGAAACATAAATGCGAGCAGTAACCCCACACTCATCCCTATGATTCCCCAAAACATGGTGGCGATAATAAATTTACTTACAATTTTATTATCGTAGTAAAATTTTTGTAATTCCATAATTATTTCAATTGATTGTTAGCTTTTAGTTTTTCTTTGTTCTTTGCAGACTTTGGTTTTACCAGTTCATCGTCAAAAAGCATGCGCACAGACGGGGTGTACATATCATCATATTGCCCCTGGTCTACAGATTTTACAAAGGCTATAAAAAAACCAACAGCTATGACTACACTTATGGCTAGTAACATATAAATGATATTCATGTTCTTTTTAATTATGGGGTAAAACTAGCGTCACTCTAAAACTTAAAAGATGACTTTTGTCAACTTACATACTTTTTTTTGTGCTCTTTTTTGCAATTTTGAATTATTCAAATTATTGACATTCATAGATGTAATTTTTACTGCACCCAAGTGGATTAAACACCCTATGCTTTAGTTGAAAATCGCGGTTTTTTTTAACCTCACACCATTAAATACATACCCAGTACACTTGCCGCTTGTTGTAAATGCGATAAATGAACTTTTCGCGTTGGGTTCCTAGCTGCTTTTTCGTTTTGAAGTTGTTGTAAGGTTTTCTGGATTCTATGGTGCGTTGTGATGCCATAGGCCTGGATTAAGCAGCATTGTTCACAGGTTCCTTGTTGATAGTTTTTTGTTAGCTGGTCTAATTTTGTTAAAAGTTCGGTGGCTTGATTTTTCATGTTTGTTAATGTTGAGGTGTTCGTAGTTTTTTGCCCAGATAGTGGGTGTAAAGTGTTGTAAAAACAACAATACTTATAGAGCTAACGGGCATCAATATAGCGGCAACCACTGGTGCGAGATTGCCAGAAACTGCAAACGCCAGTCCCACAAGATTGTAACCCAGAGAGCCTAAAAAGGCATACCGGATAACACGGTGCCCCCTGCGAGCAACATGTATAAAAGTGCCTAAATCCTTAAACCGTGATGCATCCAAAATCCCGTCACACGCTGGTGAGAATACATTGATGTCCTCGGACACAACAATTCCTACATCGCTTTGTGCTAATGCTCCTGCATCGTTAAGCCCGTCACCCACCATCAGTACTTTATGACCTTGGTCCTTAAGTGCTTTTATGTAATGCAATTTATTTTCGGGCTTTTGATTAAAAACCAATGTTGAACTTGCTGGCAATACCGATTGTAGGTAAGCCTTTTCACCGTCGTTATCGCCACTTAAAACAATGATGTTGCACTCTTTTTGTAAAGATTTAAAAACATCTTGCATTCCCTCTCGGTATTCATTTGAAAACACATAACACCCTTTGTAGGTATTGTTTGCACTAACGTGCACCGTTGTTTTGTTCGGATAGGTTTTAAGCGCTGGTTCTTGGTTGTTTCTCACAAAATCACTAGCACCTATTTTTATAGAGTTTTGGTTTTTAGCACCCATTAACCCATGACCTAAAGTTTCTTCAAAACAATCTAGGGTATCGATATGATGGTCTTGCAATATGGTATAAAGTGAGCGGCTTAACGGGTGACTCGATGCACGTAGCGTGGCTTTAAGCAGGGACTGCTCGGCAGCACTTAAAGCAATACCATCATAAACCACAACACTTTTGTGATTTGTGGTAAGGGTGCCCGTTTTATCAAAAACGACGGTGTCTATTCCGGCCAGTTGCTCAATGCTACTAGCGTTTTTCATGTAGCATTTATTCCTGCCAAAAATGCGTAACAGGTTGCCTAGGGTAAATGGCGCTGCAAGTGCAATCGCGCAGGGACACGCCACGATAAGCACAGCGGTAAATACATTTAATGCCAGTGAGGGATCACGGTAAAGCCAAAAACTCGTAGCCACCACGGCAACAGTTAAGATGCTTATAGTAAATCGTTTACTTATTTTATCGGTAATGTTTTGAAAACTGTGCTGCTTGTTTTTTCCAAAAATATCGTTGGCCCATAACTGTGTTAAATAGCTTTGCGCGACCGATTTGAGAACCTCTAACTCTATCACGCCTGCCTGCTGTCTACCGCCTGCAAAGAGTTTGTCGCCAGATTTTTTTGCTACAGGAGCCGCCTCGCCTGTTACAAAACTGTAGTCCACAAGCGCATTTCCCTTAATTAAAATGGCGTCCACGGGGATTAACTCGCTATTTCTTATAATGATACGGTCCCCAGGTTGCAGGTCGTTTACTTGTGTTTGCACCTCTTTGGGGTTCGCTTTCGCGAAAGCGAAATCACCAACAGCATCTTGCTCCTGCACTAAGCGCGTTACTGCCATGGGAAAATAGGATTTATAGTCGCGTTCAAAAGAGAGGAAAGCATAGGTTTGTTGCTGAAAGAACTTTCCTAACAACAAAAAGAACACTAAGCCAGCGAGACTGTCAAAAAAACCTGATCCCCAGTCCATAATGATCTCGACCGTAGAACGCACAAACAAAACCAGCAGTCCCAATGCAATAGGCACATCGATGTTTAATATTTTTGCTCGTAAACTCTTAAATGCTGATACAAAGTAATCTAGACCAGAATAAAATACCACAGGAACAGAAAACACAAGCATAAGCCACCTGAATAGGTGCTTAAAACGTTCTAACCAAAACTCGCTGACCTCAAAATATTCTGGAAAACTTAAAAACATGATGTTTCCAAAAGCAAATCCTGCAACCCCTAGCTTGTAAATAAGGCTGCGGTCTATGGTTTGCTCTTTTTTAGTAGCATCATCTAGAGATATGTTGGGTTCATAACCTATTTTATGGAGTAATAGCACAAGTTTATGCAATGTAAATTCGTGCGTTGAAAAGGTGATGCGCGCTTGTTTTTTAGGAAAATTTACTTGCGAACTTTTTACTGCGGGATGTAGTTTGTGCAGGTTTTCTAAAATCCAGATGCATGAGCTGCAATGTATGGTGGGTAAGGTAAAGGTGACCACCTGCGTTCCTTGGTCATTAAACTCGAGCAACTTATTTGCAATGCTTTCATTTTCTAAAAAGTCAAATTTACCTTCAAAACGCGATGGTGATGTTCCCGGGTGTTTCTCGAGATCATAATAATAAGAGAGATTATTATCTTTTAAAATTTCAAAAACTGTTTTACAACCCTGGCAGCAAAAGGGCTTCTCGTCGTATGTTATCACAGCAGTCGTACATGCGTCACCACAGTGATAACAAGGTTGTGTTTGCTTCATAAGTTTTTGAATTTTTGACGATACAAAGTTGAAGCAGCGACTATTTAAAAAAGGTGACTTTTGTCATGCTTCTTAAAATTGGGAAGTTTTTTAATCACTTTATGGTGATAAAGCACACCTTAATATAAGGCGAATGGGGTAATACAGGTCCTTTTTAACAGATTTTGCTTTACAATATGCTCTTTAACAAACTGTTGTGATTAGTGATTCTTTATCGTTGTATTTTTACGTAAAATTTATCTTATGAAACTTTCTGCTACATTTTTGCTGACCTTAACCACCTTGCTGCTAGTTACGGTAACTATTTTTGCAGCTATGGATATGTCATTTAGTTGGGTTTTCTATTTGACAGTACTGGGTCAATCCTTATTTTTATTTACCGTATATAAGGTGCTTACAGACGATTATCAAACGACTAAAACATTTAAGGATTTTTACCGTGACCGCCCTGATTTAGGAAAATAGTATACACTAAATTGGGTGCCGATCGTTTTTTTAAGACTCGGCAACTTAGAATCTCCTGAAAGTAAACTGCTTAAAAAGCAGGACTGTGTACTTTTTTTAAGAAAATTTTAATTAATTTTATTTTGAAGTTTTAGGTTATGCATAATCACTCAGACAGCCGTTGCGAGAATTGTATCATTAGGCAATTTAACTCGTTTAAAGCCTTGACCAAAGAAGAGCTAAAACACATTTCGGACAGTAAGGTTAGCAAGAAATTTAAAAAAGGCGATGCCATCTTTAACGAAGGGGAGCGCCTTAACGGTGTATTTTGTGTGCGCAGTGGTATTTCAAAAATGTCTAAGTTAAGTGAAAATGGCAAGGATACTATTGTAAGGCTGGCAACTAAAGGCGAGGTTCTAGGTGAGCAAGCTGTTATTGCCGACGAGGTAACAAATCTGAGCGTAGTCGCTCTTAATGATATGGAGGTTTGTTTTATTCCCAAAGCACCTATCGCAAACAGCATAAACAAGAATCCACATTTTACAAAGGCTATTTTAGTACATGTATTAAAGGACCTAAAGTTTGCAGACAATTTAATCGTGAACATGGCTCAAAAAACCATAAAACAACGCCTTGCCGAAACGCTTTTGTATTTAGACACCAACTTTGGGACCGATGCCGAGGGCTACCTAGCACTTATGATAACTCGCGAGGACATTGCAAATATTGTAGGAACTGTAAAAGAAGCCTGTATACGCACACTCACCCAGTTTAAAAAGGATGGTTTAATTGATACCTCTGGTAAACGCATTCTTTTAAAAGATAAAAAAGCCCTCCATAAAATAATAGAGGGCTTATAAGAAAAAGTTTACGTTTTTTATACTACATCTTTACTGTAAGTACCGGTAGTGCAGAGTGGTTCACGATATCCTCGCCAATACTACCTGCAAAGAAATGTGCCATTCCCTGGCGACCGTGAGTGGTTAGCGCAATGAGTTGTGCCTGAATTTTGTGCGCATAATTAAAGACACCGTTTTCAACCGTGTAATCGGCATAGACACACACATTGTTAACGTTAAAATTGCTGTTTGCTAATACCTCGTCAAATGTCGCAAGGCGATGGTCTAGCTCGCTCGTACTTAAAAACTCGGTACCTGATGTGTTTATGTAAACCAGCGCTGGTTGTATGTTAAGAGTGTGAAGCAGATTCAAAATTTTTGTAAAGGCTTCTATACTTTCTGTTTTAAAGTCACAAGCCACCACTGCTTTTTGAATAGCAAAAGGTGCATCTTGTTTAATGACGAGTACAGGCGTTTGTGATGTGCGCACGACTTTTTCAGTATTAGACCCTACAAAAAGTTCGGTGATACCGCTGTTACCGTGTGATCCCATAACGATTAAGTCTGCATTATGCTCTTTTGCAACATCGTCCAGTTCAGTAAATACTGTGTAGTTTTTTACCGTTTGTAGTACGTTTATCCCGTTTAAAAAGTCTTTGTCTAAAAACTCGTCAAAGCGTTTTTTTGCTAGTTGAACATAAAACATGCCCTCCATGTCACTGCTTCCTGTTTTAGTAAGAACAGCGTCACTCAATCCTAACATGTGCACGGCAATAATGGTAGCATTGTTTTTAAGAGCAATGGTAGCCGCTGCTTTTAATGCGTTTTCAGAGTGTATGGAGAAATCTACGGGAACGATAATGTTTTTCATTTTTAGATAATTTTTGTTTATAGTTAGTGTTTAAGAACGGTTTAAAATTAGACAATTATCCTGCACTTAAAAGGTGACTTTTGTCACAAATGGGGTTCTTTTTAAATCCTAAAGCAAATTCTTACCTTTTTTTTGTCTTGGTTTTCTTTTAAAGATTAAAAACAGCGATGCTCCCGACAATTGCATGCAACTTACAGGTTTAAACCATGCTCAATACCGCAACGAGTTGTTAATTTATTTTAAAAATGACTGTGTAGCTTCTTTTAGGTATTTTTATAATCACGATATTTGTAAAATTTCTTTAAGCAACCTGTTCAACTGTTTTTTATGTCTACAAAACTTTCTACCACAAATCGTATCAATATAACACTTGCACTACTTGCCGTTTTTTTACTTGTTTTAGGAACTAACAGGTTAGATAATCAGCATTTTAATACCGTGCAAGATGCTTTAAAGACTATTTATAAAGACCGTGTGGTTGCACAGGATTACTTGTTTCAAATGAATACCATCGTTCATGAAAAAAGAATGCTTTATCAATCTAACAATAATATTGGTGTTAATCCTGCTCTAAATGAAGACTTTAGCGAGCTAACAACGTTATTCAATAAAACAAAACTCACGTCTAAAGAAGCTTACACGTTACGCATTTTAATTGAAGATATCGACCGATACAAAAAACAAGAGGAACAGTTTAATAAAACCTTGTTAACAAACCCTACTGCAAAACCAAATCAGAGTTTTTTTGAAACCATTAATGAGTTAGAAAAAAGCATCATCAAGCTTTCTGAAATTCAAGTGCGCGAGACAAAACGCACGATAGATTTAGCTCAAAAATCATTGGACAATACCAGCATGCTCGCAACTATAGAAGTGTGGTTTCTCGTGATTATAGGTATCGCCATACAGTTTGTCGTTTTTTATAGAACATCTAAAAAGGCTGCCAAAGAAGAACAAGAGTAATTTTCAATACAACAATACGTACAGCATTTTTTTATAAAGTTAAAGGTCGGTAGGGCATACTGCGATTGTGCAGTTGTTCGCTTTCGCGAAAGCGAAACTACCAAAAGTAACGGTTAGTAAAATACATCATAAAAACGACGTATTTTACAGCATTAAAGTAAACTGATTATCAAAAGGTTAAATCACCGCAGCAGCTTGTTTTTCTAGGATTTTATCGACACAATTAATACCATCTATCGCCGCGCTGATGATACCACCTGCATACCCTGCACCCTCGGCACAAGGGTAAAGTCCTGAAACAGTAACGTGTTCTAGCGTTATCGGGTCTCGCGGAATGCTTACGGGTGACGAGGTACGACTTTCGGGGGCGTGTAAAACCGCATCGTTTGTATAATAACCTTTCATTTTTTTGCCAAATGCTACAAATGCCTTGCGCAACCTACTTGCGAGCATATCGGGCAGCACGGTGTTTAAGTCCACACTTGTTAAACCGGGTTGGTACGATGTTTTTGGAAAATTTGTTGAGACCACGCCGTTTACAAAATCCACCATGCGTTGCGCGGGCACTTTTTGTGATTTGCCAGCCGCTACCCAACAGTCATGCTCTACCTTTTTCTGAAAATCTAAGCACACAAAGGGGTCATTTTCTTTGTAATTGGGCAGGTCTTGTGGTGCAACGCTTACCACGATCCCGCTATTTGCATAGGGATTATTGCGTTTGCTAGGACTCCAGCCGTTTGTCACGACCTCGTTAGTTCCTGTAGCACAGGGTGCGATAATGCCGCCAGGACACATGCAAAAGGAATAAACTCCCAGTCCATCTACTTGTTCTACAAGACTGTAGCTCGCAGGTGGTAGGTATGGGTTTGTGTAATCACCGTGATATTGTACGGTGTCTATAAGCTCCTGACTGTGCTCGATGCGCACGCCTATAGCAAATGGTTTTGCTTCAATTTTTATGTTGCGTTTATGCAACAGGTAAAAAATATCTCGCGCGCTGTGGCCGGTTGCAAGAATCAGGTTTTTGCAGGTTTGCCAGGTTGTATCATTTATTTGAAATGCGGCAATAGCATTATCAACCACTTTTAAGTCGGTTAGTTTTGCATTAAAGTGGACCTCGCCACCGGCAGCGATAATAGCCTCTCGCATGGCGGTAATAATTTGGGGTAACTTATTGGTCCCTATATGCGGGTGCGCGTCGACAAGAATATCTGGTGTCGCGCCAAAATCAACAAACCATTCTAGGGCTTTTAATACATTCCCTCTTTTTTTAGAACGGGTGTACAATTTACCATCGCTGTAAGTCCCTGCACCGCCCTCGCCAAAACAATAATTAGATTCTGGATTTACAATATGTTCTTTATTAATCGCTGCAAGGTCGCGACGTCTAGCGCGCACATCTTTACCGCGTTCATAGATTATGGGTTTCATGCCACCTTCTATCGCCCGCAAGGCTGCATATAACCCGGCAGGTCCCGCCCCAATAATAATAATGGGTGCAGCATTGCTTACATCTTTAATGGTGTACGGGCTTCTTTCAGGTTTTTTCTCGCCGTGTAAAAACAATTCAATTTGCAAATTGTAGGTGACCTTTTTTTGTCGGGCGTCTATGGATCGTTTGCGTATTTTCCAAGATGCAACATCGTCCATGCGCAGGTTGACTCGCTCAAAAACCTTAGCAAGAATGTGTTCTTCATTTTCTAGGTGATGCGGCAAAATCGATATGGTGACTAGGATGCTCAAATGTTGTTTTTAGTATTACGTATGATGTATAAAGTATTAAGATGGATAAGAGATTAGAAATTAGGTTTTAGGTGTGAGATTTTTCAAGGTTTGGTTGTGAGTTTGAAGTTTAAGAATAAGTTCAAGTT
>DAIRDE010000060.1:0-17644 GCA_036796335.1 Nonlabens sp. | reverse complement strand
TTAGAGATTAGAAGTTAGAGGTTAGAGGTTAGAGGTTAGATGTTAGAAGTTAGAGGTTAGAGATTAGATGTTAGAGATTAGAGCATAATGAACTCATAACTCTGAACTCTGAACTCATAACTAAAAAACTCATAACTAAAAAACTCCCTACTAATTCGTATCTTTAGGTATGAAAATTTCTTTATTTCTAGTACCGCTTTTATTTCCGTCGATTATGAATTCACAAGATTTAAAAACACATCAGTGGAATAACAGGATCATTCTTGTTTTTAGCAACAACGGGGAATCTGCCTTCTTTAAACAACAAATCGACCTTTTAAAAGACGCTAGTAAAGGCTGTGCCGAACGCAAACTGGTCATGTACCAAGTTACTCGCAGCGAGGTGCATGTCAACTATTTTAATGGAAACGAATCTAAAAAATGGAACACCACAACCGACATTTACAAGGATTTTATGCAACCTACCGACGCATTCAAGGTAATCCTGATAGGTCTGGACGGTACCATTAAAGAAAAACGCCAGCAGCCCATCACCGCCCAAGAATTGTTTGAAATTATAGACGGGATGTCCATGCGGCAACGCGAAATGCGGAAGAACGATTAGTTTAAGTTTAAGTCTAAGTTTAAGTTTAAGTTTAAGTTTAAAAAAGATGCTTGGCTAACTCGTATTTTTACAAATATGAATGAAAAAATATACGATGTTTTAATCATAGGTGCCGGTCCCATAGGCATTGCCTGTGCCTTAGAGGCTAAAAAAGCAGGACTTACTTATGTCGTTATTGAAAAGGGACCTCTTGTAAATTCCTTATACAACTACCCTACAAACATGCATTTTTTCTCTACCAGTGATAAGTTAGAGATTGGTGGGATTCCGTTTATTTCTAAAGAGGCTAAACCTAGTAAACAAGAAGCGCTGGAATACTACAGGCGCATTGCAACCTCAAGCAAACTACATATTGCGCTGTTTGAAGAAGTACAACAGGTCATTAAAAAAGACATTTTTGAGGTTGTCACAACTAAAAAAACCTGGTATGCTGCGCATAGTCATCGCCACAGGGTTTTATGACATTGCAAATTCCCTAAATGTACCCGGCGAAAACTTGCCTAAAGTAACCCACTATTACAACGACCCACATGTGTACGCGTTCCAAAAGGTACTTATCATAGGCGCAAACAACAGTGCCGTAGATGCCGCCCTAGAAATTTATCGCAAGGGTGGTGACGTGACCATGATTGTGCGCGGCGATGCCATAGGAAATAGGGTCAAATATTGGGTAAAACCCGACATAGAAAATCGCATAAAAGAAGGATCCATAAAAGCCTATTTCAACGCTACCGTTACCGAAATTCAAGATCACAAGATCACTATAAATCAGCAAGGGGCCATCCTTACACTGGCAAACGATTTTGTCCTCGCGCTCACAGGGTATCAACCCCATTATGCTTTTCTAGAAATGATAGGCGTTGATTTACAAGGAAATACCATGATTCCCGTGTATAACGAGCAGACCATGGAAACCAATGTTGATGACGTCTATCTGGCCGGCGTTATTTGTGGCGGTAAAGAAACCCACAAATGGTTCATAGAAAACAGCCGCATACACGCAACCATGATTGTCGATGCGATAAGGTCTAAAATAACCGTTTAGCTGGTATGGAGTTCGCTTTCGCGAAAGCGAAAAATCCACTAACACGCTGCTATTTATTATTTACATAGTGCATTAAATCCACATCATTGCCCAGCAAAATATCGTTAGCATTAATGCGCCCGTCTAGCGGACCATTTTCTAGTTTCAACACCCCGCGCGGGCACACGGCGCTGCAAATACCGCAACCCACACAACTGCTGCGCACGATGTTTTCGCCCTTTTGGGCATAAGCGCGCACATCGATACCCATCTCGCAACTGTTAGAACAATTGCCGCACGAGATGCACTGCCCGCCGTTTGTGGTAATTCTAAATTGAGAAAATAACCGCTGCTGCATACCTAAAATAGCGGCCATGGGACAACCAAAACGGCACCACGAGCGATTCCCCAAGATGGGATAAAATCCAGTACCTATCACCCCCGAAAATATCGCACCGATGGCAAAACCATAGGCCTTTTTGTACGAGGCACTTTCAAAAAAGAATAAATTATCGGTTTGGCTTAAAAAATGGATGCCTACAAACGCCATGATAACAATCAGAAAACCCACGGCACCCAGTTTTGCATCTTGTGCAAGCTCGTCGCGTTTAAAAATCATAATTCCTGCAAAAAGTACCGTGAGAAATGCGGCGACTGCTATTAAAAAAGTCGTCTTATTGATCCAATATGTGCTGCCATCACCCAAATAACCGTGCACCAGACCTACCGTATTTACCACAGCAAAAACAAGCACCACATGAATGAGCCAGCGCTCGAGTCGCCAGGAGCTTTCGGTTTTTGAGGACAAATGCCTAAAGGAGTCCCCAACCGTTTCTGCCAGGCCACCACAACCGCAAACCCAACTGCAATACCAGCGTTTACCGTACTTATATGTTAAAATAGGCGTGATAATAAAAATGGAAGCAATACCCCAAAACAGCATGGTAAGACCCAAACTGCCATTTACTAGAAACGCATCTACATTCCATTTTTCAAAAATATAATAGTTAAGTGGCCACACGCTTTTAAGGTCGTAATAGGGGATGTCATTATTAAGCCTGTACATAATCTCGGGAATCAAAAAAGCAAACGCCGTTTGAAAAAACATGACGCTGCCCGTGCGTATAACCTCATAGTTATTGTGCCTGTATTTCCAAATAAATTTTATACCAAAAGCAAGAATCCCCACCGTATACAATGTTCCATAAACAAACCATTGAGACGCTGCCCTGCCTGCGAGCAGTTGCGATAATGGGTCAAAAAGTGCGACCAGACCAGTGTTTGCAGCGCCACCGCTACCCTGCCCTAAAAGATCTGCATAAAAATAGAGCACCACATAGAAACCGGTAAGAAAAATAGCCAGTACCCAACCCCATAAACCTCTAGCTGTAAGCGACCTAAACCACTGACCGTCGTTTTTTATACCCGCGCTTTTATGCGCATACTGTCCTTGTGCAAAAATGATAACGCCTGCGGTGAGTAATAGTAAAGAGGCGGTAAGCCACCAGCCTTGCAAAATTGCAGTGCCATTAAATAACGCCAACACAAGAACACCCATTCCTATCGTGCCTAATGCAGTACCTAATTTTTCTTTTGTAGTCATGACCACAGGCGGGTTTCCTGTGAGCGCCATGTTGCGTTGAACTTGTGACATTGTTAATGTGTAGCTTTTTGTAGTGCTTGTTGTTCTAAACGTGCTGTAAACTGTACAGCGATTTGTGCGTAATACTGCTTGTAAAATTCGGGGTCAAAATGCGCCTCTTTTAAATGATGTATCACGTGATTTATGGTTCGCTTTCGCGAAAGCCAACTATCAAAAACATCGTGACGCATACGAATACCAAAGGTGTTAATACCCAAAAATTCTAACGTTTCTTTGTGATAAGCCATGGTCACACAAATACGTTTTTTTGTGTCGCGCCAGTGCAATTGCTCTTCAAAATCGGGTTTGTTTTTACCGCTTACCCAGCCATAGGTTTGGTATTCTATATCGATAAACTTTGCACTGTTAAACCAAATTCCAGGGTTGTAGGCTCGCTCGTTACCGCAAATTGTTTGCGCAACGGTCTCGCCCATCATGCGACCTGTGTACCACACCGCTTCTATAGGTCGGCGGCGTCCTATAGCCTCGCGCTGCTCAGCACAATCGCCTATGGCATAGACATCTTTAGCGCTTGTTGCTAAATTTCGGTTTACCAGCACCCCACGATTTAACTCGATACCACTGTTTTTTAAAAAATGAATATTGGGCGACACCCCTGCGGTAAGGCCTACCAGGTTGCATTCGAGTATCTCGCCAGTCTCTTTAATTTTTACTGCTTTTACACGACCTGTGCCATCGTCTATAATTTCTTCTAAGCTCGTACCTAAACGCAAATCAATACCAGCGCTTACAATCTCTTCATTAATCATGGCGCTGTCACCTGCGGGCAAAACACCGTCCCAAAAGCTGTCCTCACGTACCAAAAAAGTCACTGGTATGTGTCGAGAGTGCAGCATTTCGGCAAGTTCAATACCTATGAGACCACCGCCCACAATAACAGCGCGTTTACACACTTGGTTATCAGGCGCATATTTTTCTAAGGTCTCTAAATCCTGCGCATGATACAGCCCTTGCACACCTTTTAAATCTTGACCCGGCCAGCCAAATTTATTAGGTACACTGCCGGTGGCAATAATAAGTTGGTCGTAATGCAGCGACGACGTGTCATGAAAGATGATTTTTTTCTCGGCAGTATTCACTAGAGAAACCCAAGCGTTTTTAAGATCGATTCGGTTTTTAGCCCAAAAACCGTTTTCATAAGGTTGGGTATGCTCAAATTTCATGTGACCCATATACACATACATAAGCGCGGTACGACTAAAAAAATAAGGCGACTCACCAGAAATGACCGTGATTTTTTTGTCTGACATTTTACGTATGTGTCTAGCAGCTGTAATTCCAGCAATACCGTTACCTATAATGACCACATGTTGCATGCTTCAATTGCTTTACTATCTTCTTTGTAAAATTACATAAATAACAAGCAGTAGGTTGAAAAAGCACATGCAACTTTGTTTTTAAAACATGGCATCTCTTCTCACATGCGCTGTGGCGAGCGCTTGCACGCGTTACTTCTAAATATCAAAAATTAAGTCATCTCCTTTAATATTTCTTTACAAATAACCTCGCCATGGTCTAGGCTTAATCCCTTTTTAAGCGACATATTATTTTCGCAAGCAGCTTTCCACCCTTGATTTGCAAGCTGCATCACATATGGAAAAGTCACATTAGTAAGCGCAAGTGTAGAGGTGTAAGGCACTGCACCGGGCATGTTTGTTACACAGTAATGTACCACATGGTCGATGATATAGGTAGGGTCTTCGTGGGTGGTAGGCCTGGTGGTTTCAAAACATCCACCCTGATCCACAGCCACATCTACCATGACGGTCCCGGGTTGCATGTCTTTAAGCATGTCTCTGGTAATTAATGTGGGTGCCTTTGCTCCAGGTATTAACACAGCACCTATGATTAAATCGGCATTTTTTATGTGCTGCCTGATATTGTATTCATTAGAAAATGCGGTAACAACATGACTAGGCATAATATCGTTTACATAACGCAGCCTTTTCATGTTCACGTCAAAAATGACCACGTGGGCACCCAGACCTGCTGCCATTTTTGCTGCTTGAATACCCACTACCCCAGCGCCTAGCACAAGTACTTTACCCGGATTAACGCCAGGCACACCGCCTAGTAAAATACCCTTTCCTTTTATGGGTTTTTCTAAATATTTTGCCCCTTGTTGTGTTGCCATGCGACCTGCAACTTCAGACATGGGCGTGAGTAGCGGCAGGCTGCCATCTTCATCTTCTACCGTTTCATAAGCTATACAAACTGCCTTAGAAGCGATCATTGCCGCGGTTAAGCTTTTGCTAGATGCAAAATGAAAATAGGTGAAAAGGATTTGTCCTTCTTTAATAAGAGGATACTCCTTTTCAATAGGTTCTTTTACCTTCACAATCATGTCGGCGTTTTCATAAATCGACTCGATGCTAGGCATAATTTGTGCCCCGGCGTTTTGGTATTCGATATCGGGATAGCCACTTGCAAAGCCGGCTTTTGTTTGTACAAAAACTTGATGGTTTCTTTTTGTTAGTTCAAAAACCCCAGCCGGTGTAATAGCAACACGGCTCTCATTATTTTTAATTTCGATAGGCACTCCTATTTTCATAATTTTTTATTTTAACCCCTATTATTTAGGGGTGTAAGTTAAAATAATTTATTGTTTTGTTATATTGACCCCTCAAATATTTTAGTAAACTGGTATTTTCGTTTACCTGTGACGTCTTTTATTTCATAAAACCGTATGTTCTAATCTTTAATTATTCTTACTGTACCTTTAGATGGTCTAATTGTTGACATTTTACGTATTTTACTAAAAAATAAATCATGCAAAAACTGCAAACTCTTATAGGCATTATCGCGAGATGCATTGTCATCGCCCTATGTAGCGCAACAGTACAATCACAAGCGCAAGTAGATGATTTCAATAAGTATTACCAAGAAATACTTACAAACTATGTTTCTAACGGTGTTGTGGATTACAGCGGCTTGGCTAAAAATACACAAGTGCGCCAACAAACCAGAAAAACACTGCAAGCAATAGAACTTGCGACACTCAAGGGAAATGAGAAAAAAGCATTGCTCATTAACACCTACAACTTTTTAGTTTTGGACGCAGTAGCCGAAAAATTTTCTGTTACATCGGTTTTAAAAATCAATGGCTTTTTTGATCAAAGGCCACATAAAATAGGTGAAAAATCCTACACCCTAAACCAATTAGAAAAAGAGGTGCTTTTTAAAGAATTTCCAGACCCACAATTACACTTTGTTCTTGTATGTGGTGCAGTGAGTTGCCCGCCACTAGGTTCGAACCTGATAACCGGTAACAACCTAGAGTCTGAACTTAAAAATATCACACATCGCGCGCTCAACAGCAAACAACTGGTATCCATTAATTTAAAAGAAAAGACAGTAACAATTTCAAAACTATTTGAGTGGTATCTAGCCGATTTTGCAGCGGCAGGTGGTGCGATAGATTTTATAAATACCTACCGCCGCACCGATACGATACCAGATGGGCTAACCCTGCAATATGCGGCTTATAATTGGGACCTCAACGGCCGTTAAATGAAGACATCACGTATCCATAAAAACTACAAATTCTCGATGTTAAAAATACTGGGTATATTAATCGCTGTTGCCCTTAATTCTTGTCATGGCGGGCAATCACAGGAAACAAATACAGCGCCGTTTTATAAAGGTATAAGCTTTGTCGCGACCAGTAAACCCATAGATAGCAGCGCGATTACCCCGTTAAAAACAAAGTACAGCGCAAGCCACGCAGCCGTTATTCCTTATGCGATGATGCGCGATTTAAAAAGTGCCGAAGTGCTTTATGACGACGACCGCGGCTGGTGGGGTGAGAAAACCGTGGGCGCCAAGGCGACCATAAAACTCATGCATGATCAAAACATCGCCGTGATGCTTAAACCCCAAGTGTGGATATGGCACGGCGAATACACCGGCTTTATAGACCTAGAGACCGAGGCGCAGTGGCAACAACTAGAAAATAGTTATGAGCGATACATCATGACCTTTGCCCAACTTGCCCAAGACACACAGGTTGAACTCTTTTGCATAGGTACCGAACTCGAGTCTTTTGTTGCTGCACGACCCGACTACTGGAACAAACTCATCACAAAAATTAAAACCGTGTACACAGGCAAACTTACTTATGCGGCAAATTGGGACAGCTATGCCCTCGTGCCCTTTTGGGAGCAGCTCGATTATATAGGTGTAGACGCATATTTCCCCATGTGCGATTCAAAAACACCGTCTGCTGTAAATGCTAAAGCCTCGTGGAAAAAATTTAAGTTGGATTTAAGTTCGCTTTCGCGAAAGCGTAACAAACCCATACTTTTTACAGAATATGGTTACATCAGTGCAGATTATGCAGGCCGTGAACCGTGGAAAGATGCGCGGGACGAGCATGAAGTTAATGAAGCTGCCCAGAAGATTTTACTAGAAACGCAGTACAATGAAATATGGAACGAAGACTGGTTTGCTGGGGGCTTTTTATGGAAACACCACACAGAATATGGCCGCCGCAGTCTCGATAAACAATTTACAACACAAGACAAAATAGCCGAAAAGACCGTGAAAGAACGATATTTGCAATAATTTGATTTTTATGAAACTAACTTTAATTACCTGCATGCTTGTTGCCACTAGCGTTTATGCCCAAACCTTTACCAGACAAGACACCCTGCGCGGCAGCATCACTCCCGAACGTGCGTGGTGGCAACTAGAATCCTATGACCTAGACATAAAAGTAGATCCTGAGGCAAAAACAATTGCCGGAAAAAATACCATCGGTTATACGATGCTACAATCTTATAACGTCATGCAAATAGACCTGCAAGAACCCATGCAGCTTACTAAAGCAGTTCAAAACGGCAGCGAACTACCAATTAAACACGATGGTAATGCGCATTTTATCACCCTACTTGCAAACCAAAAAATAGGCGACCGCAACGCGGTTACTGTTTTTTATGAAGGCAAACCACGTCCTGCAAAAAATGCACCTTGGGACGGCGGCATCTCTTGGAAAAAAGATGCAAACGGCAAACATTTTATTGCCTCTAGTTGTCAGGGATTAGGTGCCAGCGTGTGGTGGCCCAATAAGGACCACATGTATCAAGAAGCGAGCAACATGCACATACGGGTAAATGTGCCTAGCGACCTTATGAATATCTCTAACGGCCGGCTGCTTAAAACCGAACCGCTAAATGACGGCACAACCACCTACCATTGGTTTATTAAAAATCCCATCAATAATTATGGGGTGAATATCAATATAGGCGATTATGTGCATTTTGGCGAGCAGTATGCAGGTGAAAAAGGCACACTCGATATGGATTACTATGTATTGCGGGACGATTTAGAAAAAGCCAAAGAACATTTTAAAGACGCCCCTAAAATGATGCAGGCGTTTGAACACTGGTTTGGTCCCTATCCGTTTTATGAAGATAGTTTTAAACTGGTGCATGTGCCCTATTTGGGTATGGAACACCAAAGCAGCGTGACCTATGGCAACCAATTTAAAAAAGGCTATTTAGGAAATGACCTTTCGGGCACCGGCTGGGGATTAAAATTTGATTTTATCATCATACACGAGGCAGGTCATGAATGGTTTGCAAACAACATTACCTATAAAGACGCAGCCGATATGTGGATCCATGAAAGTTTTACCGCTTATAGCGAAAGCTTGTTTCTAGACTATCATTACAGTACCGATGCCAGCAATGAGTACATCATAGGCACCCGACGTGGTATCCAAAACGATAGTCCCATCATAGGTATGTATGACGTAAACCACAAAGGCAGCGGTGACATGTACTATAAAGGCGCAAACATGCTGCACACCATACGCCAGCTGGTTAACGACGATGCTGCGTGGCGAGACATTTTACGCGGTCTCAACAAGGACTTTTACCACCAGACCGTTACTACCCAGCAAATAGAAAACTACCTAAGCACTAAATCAGGCATCGATTTAAGCACTGTTTTTGACCAATATTTGCGCGATGTGCGCATTCCCGTTCTAGCGTACAAGATAACCGATAAGACCCTTACCTATCAATGGAATAATGTCGTTCCCGCATTTAACATGCCTGTGCGTGTGACCGTGGATGGCAAGGAACTTTGGTTAAAACCCACCACTACCCAACAAAAAGTACAATTAAAAAGTGATAATGCGGTTGTAGAAGTAGATGCAAATTTTTATGTGAAGACGTCGCGTATGTAATCACTTGTTGTACATCCTCTTAAATGCATTGTTCACAGTATCTGTTTTTATTGCAGTGACCATATTAAAACCCTAAGAGCGATTCCATTTTTTCGCTTTCGCGAAAGCGTACTTTAAAACAGCAACACATTTTCACCACAATTATTTTGAACAGGTCACAAATCATTTTAGAAACCATCACCTTTGTAAAACAACAACTCGCACATGCCGAGGGCGGCCATGACTGGTTTCACATAGAACGGGTGTGGAAAAACGCAAAACGCATCGCTGCTACCGAACCTGGCGCAGACCTGCTCGTGGTTGAACTGGGTGCATTGCTACACGATATCGCCGACTCCAAATTTCATCATGGTGACGAGTCTATAGGACCACAACTTGCACAAGCATTCCTAGAAGAAAAGCAAGTGCCTTACAACATCACAGCTCACGTATGCAATATTATCAAACACATTTCTTTTAAAGGTGGCAACGAGCCACAACTTTTTAAAAGTCACGAACTAGCGATTGTACAAGACGCCGACAGGCTGGATGCGCTAGGAGCTATAGGTATTGCCCGCACCTTTAACTACGGCGGATTCAAAAACCGGACACTGTATGACCCTGCCATTGCCCCAGACCTAAACATGGATAAAGAAACCTATAAAAAGAGTAAGGCCCCTACCATCAATCACTTCTATGAGAAATTACTGCTTTTAAAAGACCGCATGAACACGGTATCTGGTAAGCAACTCGCACAACAGCGCCACGATTATATGACAGGCTTTTTAGAGCAATTTTTTGCTGAGTGGGCTGGAGAACGGTAAGGCAAAAGCAATGAAAGAAAGCGATTATCATTGTAAATATGAGGATGCTCCACGCTAAAAAAAGCAATGAAACTCTTTAATCTGGTGGACAGGATTGTAGAACCTAGTGAAAAAGATGACTTGGCAGTCTCAAACGAGCAAAAACCTCAAAAAGAAATGCTCATGCGCTTTTTACCAGCTAGTAATGAGCAAATGCTTCATAACGCACTAATTATTCCTGCAAAGATTGCAGGTGCGCACGGTAAGGTTTGTATGATTTAAAAATAGAAAACGCAGCAATTATGCGTAAAGCAGCTCGCGAACTCCTTACCGATGCTCTCGGTTTGCAAATGAGCGGTTATCCTGCTGCAAAATATCTGGATTTGTTAGGTAAGGAAGTAGATATCGCTCAATGTAAATGGCAGCCGCACGATCAAGCATAGACGACAGGAACAAAAAATAAATTGTAATTTTAACGAATTAGTCCAAACAAATACTACAAAATGAATTCTTTTGGAGAATATTTACGAAACAGACGAGAACAACTGGGACTTCCGCTTAGAAAGGTTGCAGCCGAACTTGATATTGACACTTCTATTTTGAGTAAAATTGAGAGAAGTGAACGAATGGCGACAAAAGAAATGCTACCGACACTAGCGAACACCTTAGAGGTTCAAGAAAGGGAAATACAAATTGATGTAAGTTTATCCAGTCGACTATTTTATCTGAACTTGGAGACTTGGAGTTTTTGACTGATGGACTTAAAAATGTATTGAAAAAAATATGAGTACTAAATTTTTTACCAACGAAGAACAGAATACTCTTCTAAACAAAATAGAAGGCATTTTCAAACATAAAAAGATCCATTTCTTAGATGCTTTGGTTGGTTACTTCCGTGCATCTGGATATTTTCAAATTCGTGAATTTGTTGAAAGTGCTCAAGAAATAAGAATTCTTGTAGGTATCAACATTGACTCTTTGGTTTATCAAGCCAATCAGCAAGGAGTTTTATTTGACGGTGATGCAGAGAAGGCACAAGAAGAATTTTTTCAGGAAGTAAAAAAGAACATCCAAGAAGCAGAATACGACAAGACTGTTGAAGGTGGAATGATTCAATTGATTAAAGACATTACCACTGGAAAAGTGAAAATCAAAATTCACCCTAAACAAAACATACACGCAAAAATCTATATTTTCAGAGAGCAAGAAAAACACGACCACGGTTATGGCTCTGTAATTACTGGTTCGAGTAACTTGACTGATGCGGGACTTTCTAAAAACTTTGAATTCAATGTTGAGCTAAGAGACAATTCTGATATAGAATTTGCGACAAAGACTTTTGAAAAGCTTTGGGAAGAAGCCGTTCCTGTTGATATGGACAGCATAGACAAGCTTCAAAAAGAAACATACTTAAATGACAATTACACACCTTACGAAGTTTATCTGAAATTTCTGATTGAGTACTTTGGAAAAAGTATTGAGTTTGACCCAAACTCAATTTCTGATTTGCCAAAAGGTTTCAAAAGACTTTCGTATCAAGTTGATGCAGTAAATGATGGTTTCACAAAATTGATGAAACACAATGGATTTTTCTTGGCAGATGTTGTTGGACTTGGAAAAACAATAGTTTCAACCCTAATCGCTAAAAAGTATTTTTACACTAATGGCTTTCCTGAACACCGTTCAAGAACACTAATTATTGTTCCACCTGCATTAAAAGAAAACTGGGCTGAAACAATTGAAAAATTCAACTTAGACAATGTAAAAATAATTACAAACGGAAGTTTACATAAAATCAATGATGCAACGATTTACGATTTAATCATCGTGGACGAAGCACACAAATTTCGTTCGGACACAGCAGGAATGTATAATGAATTGCAAAAGATTTGTAAAACACCAACTAGAAGAGTTTTGCCGGACGGCAAAACCGTTCCTAAACGTGTTATACTTGTTTCTGCAACGCCATTGAACAATAGACCTGAAGATATTGCTAACCAAGTTTATCTTTTTCAAGACAGCAAAGAATCAACGCTTGAAACAGGAAACTTACAGCACTTTTTTAGAAAAGAAATTATTGACCCATATAAGAAATTAAAGGACGAACCAGATATTGCAAAAGTTCAGGCAGGCGTAAAAAAGATTTATGAAAAAGTGAGAACCAAAGTTATTGAACCGCTCATTGTTCGTAGAACAAGAACGGATTTGATGGCTCACGAACTTTATTCTAATGACCTTGAAAAACAAGACATCAAATTTCCAAAAGTTAAACAGCCTAAGAAAATACTGTATGTGCTTGAACCACATTTGGAAGATTTGTATGACAAGACCATTCACGTTTTAGGACACGAAACACAAGGGTTGAAATACAATCGTTATCGTGCAATTGGTTTTTTAAAGCCACATAAAAAGAACAAATACAAACAAGCGGATATGATTTCGGCTCAATTAGCCAAGATTATGAAAACGCTTTTAGTAAAAAGAATTGACAGTAGTTTTTTCGCTTTCAAACAGTCGCTTTTTCGTTTTATGAAAGCTACCGAGGCAATGGTGACAATGTTTGAAAATGGTCGCATTTTCATTGCTCCCAATTTGCCGGTTTCGGAAATGATTAACGAAGGACGTGAAGAAGAATTAATGGACTTGGTTTTAGAAAAATCTTTTGAAGACCCAACCATTGATATTTGCGAGCCTGATGATTTTGAATATGATTTCCTTCCGGGATTACAAAACGATTTAAAACTGCTTAAAGAATTATCGACTGAATGGGAAAAAGTAAGTGAAGACCCAAAATTGGAAGTGTTTGTGGAGTATTTGAAAAAAACACTTTTGAGCAAGTCAATAAATCCACAATCTAAATTGGTGGTTTTTTCTGAAAGCAAAGAAACCACAGAATATTTAGAAAGAGAATTAAAGAATCATATTACGGCAAGCATTCTATCGGTTGACAGCAAATCACGCAAAGACAAAATGCCAACTGTTCGCAAAAATTTTGATGCCAACTTGCCCAAAGCCGAACAAGAAGATGATTACAGCATTATTCTTACCACAGAAGTATTGGCTGAAGGTATTAATTTGCACCGTTCTAACGTCATCGTAAATTATGACACACCTTGGAACTCTACCCGATTGATGCAACGAATTGGACGAGTTAACAGAATTGGGTCAACAGCAGATGAAGTTCACGTTTTCAACTTCTATCCTACTGCTAAAGTGAACAATGATATTGAATTGGAGAAAAAAGCAATAATGAAATTGCAATCTTTTCACGCTGCATTGGGTGAAGACAGTCAAATTTATTCGCCTGATGAAGAAACCGAAACATTCGGACTTTTCGACAAAGAAATGGAAGAAGAAAAGGACGAGAAACTGGCTTACTTGATGATGATTCGAGACATCAAGGAAAAAACACCTGGACTGTTCAAGCAAATTAAAAATATGCCATTCCGTGCAAGGGTTGGTAGAAAAAATAAAGACTTTAATCAAAGTACTATTTGCTACATCAAAGACAGCAAAAGAGATGCTTTCATTTTAGTGAAAGGAAATGAAGAAACAGAAGAACTTACCTTTCTAGAAACGGCTCAACTATTTGAAGCAGAAGTTTTAGAAAAGGCTATTGCCTTGCACTCACAACACCACAAACAAGTACAATCAGGAATTCTATTGTTCTCAGATTTGTTGGAAAAGGAAAAAGCCAAAGACAAAAAGATTGATACCACCCAAGGACCAAACGAAAAAAAGGCAAATGCCTATTTAGATGCTATGGTCAACCTTGCTTTAACCAATGAAGAAGAAAGAGCCTTAATCTTGAAAGCTAAAGAAGCATTGAGACAAGGTCGTTTTCAAAACTTGCAAAGAGACATCAACAAGTTTCAACGCACTTTGAAAAAATTCCCATTGAAACCTGCAATCATTTTGGAAAAAGTTATTGAAATCCTTAAAGGCTACCCTTTGATGAATGAAGAAGCCGAACACGTATTCGAGAAGAAGGTAGTAAGGGTTAAGACCTTGAATCCTGAAATTATTATCACAGAAAGTTTTAGCTAATGAGTCGATACAGCAAAGAACACCAAAATATAGAATGGAAAGAGTCTTGGCATTATGACTACTTCAAGTGGATTTGTGGTTTTGCTAATGCCCAAGGAGGAACTTTGTTTATCGGAATTGATGACAAGGGCAACACCAAAAATTTGGAGAATGCCAAAAAACTCTTGGAAGACTTACCAAATCAGGTAAGGGATCTTTTAGGTTTGATGGTAGATGTAAACTCGCATACAGCAAATAGTGACGATTATTTGGAAATTGTAGTAGAACCCTATCCTTTTCCAATCAGCTTACGAGGAAAATATTATTACAGGTCTGGAAGTACGTTACAGGAATTAAAAGGTGCTGCCCTTTCAAAATTTCTTTTACAACGACAAGGTAAAAAATGGGATGGTGTGCCTGTCCCCAGCGTTACTGCTGCTAATCTAAAGAACGACACTTTTGAGTTCTTTCGAAAAAAAGCCGCGAAAAGCAAAAGGCTTGAGACTGAAGATATAGACGGTACCAACCAAGAGCTTTTGGAAAGTTTACAATTGTATTTGGAAGATGAAAAAATGCTCAAAAGAGCCGCTATTTTGCTTTTTCATCCCAAACCTGAAAAATATGTGACAGGTACTTATATCAAAATAGGCTATTTCGAAAACGAAGCAGATTTGATGTATCAAGATGAAGCTCACGGCAATTTGTTTGAGCAGATTGAGAAAACAATGGATTTGCTCTTTACCAAATACATCAAAGCCTTAATAAGCTATGAGGGTATTTCGAGGGTTGAAACTTATGAATATCCTAAAGAAGCTATCCGAGAGGCATTACTAAATGCAGTGGCTCACAAAGATTATTCTGGTGGTGCTCCTATTCAAATCAAAGTATTCAAAGACCGAATAATGATTTGGAACGATGGGCAGTTGCCTGATAATTGGACAGTAAGTAATCTCTTAAAAAAACACGCATCAAAGCCTTATAACCCTGATATAGCCAACACGCTTTTCAGAAGTGGATATATTGAATCCTGGGGAAGAGGCATTGAAAAAATGATGAATTACTGTTTAGAAGCTGGCATTCCTTTGCCTAACTACTCATTTGAAGGCTCTGACTTTTTGGTTGAGTTTAGGAAGGATATTTATTACGAAGAATATTTGATTGATTTAGGTTTAAATGAAAGGCAAATCAAAGCGGTACTTTTTGTAAAAGAAAACGAGAAAATAACGAATAGTGATTATCAGGAGTTGAATGATTCTTTGGAAAGAACTGCACGACGAGATTTGATGAAACTTGTTGAATTAAATATATTCGTTAAAAAGGGCGAATTGAAAGGTTCGTATTATGAACTTCTTTAGATAATTGTCCGATATGTCCGATAAATGTCCGATAAATATAAAAGCAATGCTTTATGCAAAAAAAAGTACGGAGTGTGAATATCAGTTGCTTAATAAAGTATCTGCAAGTACAGCTGTTAGAAATTTAGAATTTCTAGTCGAAAATGGGGTTCTAATAATGAAAGGGGAAAGAAAAGGGGCATTTTATGAATTATCAAATGGTGTATAAATGAGCGTTTGCAAAGTGGAACCAAAATGAAAAGAATAAGAATAAAAATTGAAATTAATATAGCAAAAAATTGCCGTTATTCCTATGTTTTTGCCGATAAACTTAAAAAGATAACGCCAAAAAAGGATTAAGCAATGGACTCACTAAGGGCTCAAATAGAACAAATAACGCTTGCCAAAAGAGGTAAAACCCTTGTTTATCAATGGTTTGAAAATTTTCAAAAGGGCTCACTATGGGCTCATTTCGTAAATTTTAAAGGGCTCAAAGAATTTTAGACAATGAAAGAAAAAGATTTAAAACATAGATTGCAGCAATCATTCGACTTCTCTATTTGGAAGGAGATTTTGCCTTTATTCTTCAAGAAGATTGATTATTTCAGTCATCCAGAAAACTTGTTTACTGAAAATGATAAAGTCATTGACGGTAAGCAAATCGGAACTGTAAAATTAGATGACGGCAAACAGTTAGCCATTTTCACAGTTGAAGTAGCCGATAGCATCAGCATTGTTCGCAACCGCCAAGGTTTGCGAGAAATTGCAGCCAAACACATTGACCAAAACATCATTCACGGTGCGTTGGCTTTTTTCTACAATAAAAACCAAGCCGATTATCGTTTTTCTTTCATTGCAAAAGAAGCAAGTATTGATTTAGAAACTGGTGAACTCATAAAAGGCGAAACCAAACCCAAACGCTACACGTATTTGCTCGGTTCAAATGAAGCTTGCACAACGCCAGCCAAACGAATGTTGGTATTGGCAGACAAAAAAGAAAAGGGCGAAGTAAATATCAAGGAATTGAAAGAAGTGTTTTCGGTGGAAGCACTGAACAAAGACTTCTTTAAAAGCTACAAAGCCCACTACGAGAAATTTGCGAAACATCTGGCGGATGAATCCAATCCATTCAGAGCCAAACTGATTGATGCCGAAAAAGACACCAAAGACAAGGAAGAAAAACCCATTCGTGATTTTGTAAAAAAATTGTTGGGTAGAATTGTATTCCTTCAATTTTTGGAAAAAAAAGGATGGATGGGAGTTCCTATGAATGATGAATTAGGAATGTTGAATGATGAGTGGATAGGTGGAGACCCAAGGTTTTTGTACCATCTCTTTGAAAATTGCCCAGACAAAGATCATTTTCATTCCAAATACCTAACAGTTTTATTCTTCAAAACACTCAATACTAAGCGAGAAGGCGATTTAGCACCCGAAGGCTTGGTTCATAATTCTGAATTCGCAATTCATAATTGTAAAATTCCTTACCTAAACGGTGGTCTCTTTGAACCCGAGAAAAACAAAGCCACTTTAGACATTGACTTTCCTGCTGATTTTTTCAAAGAACTGTTGGAGTTCTTTGACCAATACAATTTCACCATTGACGAAAACAGCCCAGACGACCACGAAGTAGGAATTGACCCTGAAATGTTGGGGCATATTTTTGAAAACCTACTTGAAGACAACCGAGACAAAGGTGCTTTCTATACGCCCAAAGAAATTGTACAGTATATGTGTAAGGAAAGCTTGATTCAGTATTTGCTGAACACTTTCCAAGAACAAAAAGATATTGAACAGTTTATTCGTTTTCATACCGTTTCACCTTTATTGGCTGAAAAAGAAAATGCCGTTTTGCTCAATCAAAAACTGGAAGATATTAAAGTTTGTGACCCTGCTATTGGTTCAGGTGCTTTCCCGATTGGAATGTTGCAAGAGATTTTTGAAGCCAAACGCTTTATTTATCCATACCTGAAAACCAACCAAGACTTTAAACCAGCCGAAGTAAAAAAGAACATCATCCA
>DAIRDE010000059.1:0-17654 GCA_036796335.1 Nonlabens sp. | reverse complement strand
TTCATTTTGTTAAAGTTAAAGTTAAAAATAAAAATATGCCGGCGGATAAAAGTAATTAATGTTATGGAAAAAATAAAATTATTTACTTAAAAAAATAAATTGAACTTCCAAAATATAAATCGATGCTTGCTGTTACATTAAAAGAACCTAAGATAAAGGTTATGTCAATTTTAATCTTAATAAAAGGCTGAAAAAATAAGACCCCTAATTAGCCACCTCGCTAATAAATTTTAAACGGTACAAACGCAACTCGTCGTCTTCATAATCTCCGTCAAATTCTTTAGAAGCTTCCTTAATGTTGTCGCTTTCAGACTCTAGAAAATACTCGTGCAGTTCTTCTTGCTGCTCGTCGTCCAGCACCTCGTTTACCCAGTAGCTTACATTTAACTTCGTACCGCTGTACACGATGCTTTCTAGCTCTTCTAGCAACTCATGCATACTTAAACCTTTAGCTTTGGCAATGTCATCAAAACTAAGCTTGCGGTCTATACTCGATATAAAATAGAGTTTGTTGCCCGACTTTTGCCCGGTCGATTTTATGATTAAATCATCTGGACGCAGGATATCATTATCGGTCACATAATCTTTTATAAAATTGACAAACTTAATCCCATATTTACGCGCTTTGCCCTCACCTACTCCATGTATATTTGCGAGTTCTTCTATAGTGATGGGATATTTTGTCGCCATGTCGTCCAGGGATGGATCTTGAAACACGACATACGGCGGCACCTTTTTCTCACTAGCTACTTTTTTGCGTAAATCTTTCAGGTGTTTTACCAGCGTGGCGTCTATAGCGCCACCTTGCGGGGCACTGGCGTTGTTTGCATCCTCGTCATACACGTGGTCTTCGGTCATCATAAAGCTGCCACCGGTTTTTAAAAACGAATGACCTGCGTCCATCATTTTTAAAACCCCATAAGATTCTATGTCTTTACGTACAAAATGCGCGACCATGATTTGCCTAATCAGCGCTGTCCAGTAGGCTGCGGGCTTATCTGCTCCACTGCCAAAATAATCTTCGTCATCTATTTTGTGACTGGTTATAAGCGCATTAGACTTACCTACCATTATTTTCACGATCTCTTTTGCCTTGTAGCGTTCACCAGCATTTAGAATAGCATGCAATAGCTTTTTAACATTATCGCCAGCTTCTTTTTGGGGTTTTGGGTTGCGCATGTTATCATCCATATCACCACCAGCGCCCGTTGCGGGGTCAAATTCCTCGCCAAAATAATGCAAAATAAACTGTCTACGGCTCATGCTAGTTTCTGCATAGCCCACCATTTCTTGCAACAATGCATGACCTATTTCTTGTTCAGCAATAGGTTTTCCTGACATAAACTTTTCTAGTTTATCGATGTCTTTATAACTGTAATACGCGAGACAGTGTCCCTCACCACCATCGCGACCTGCCCGACCGGTTTCCTGGTAATAGGATTCAATACTTTTAGGAATATCGTGGTGTATAACAAATCGCACATCGGGCTTATCTATTCCCATACCAAATGCGATGGTAGCAACGACCACATCGGCATCTTCCATAAGAAACTTATCCTGATTTGCCACACGTGTTTTAGCATCTAATCCAGCATGGTAAGGTATGGCGTTGATGCCATTAACTTGCAGCACCTCGGCCAGTTCTTCTACCCGCTTGCGCGATAGACAATAAACAATTCCGCTTTTTCCCGCATTCTGTTTTATAAACCTGGTAATATCTGCATCCACGCGATCGGTTTTGGGACGCACTTCATAAAACAAATTAGGTCTATTAAACGATGCCTTAAAGGTGGTAGCATCGGTAATTTGCAAGTTCTTTAATATATCTTCTTGTACTTTGGGGGTAGCGGTTGCAGTAAGTCCTATAATAGGTATGTTGTTTCCTATACGCTCAATAATACGACGCAAGTTGCGATATTCGGGTCTAAAATCGTGACCCCATTCACTTATACAGTGTGCCTCGTCTACCGCTAGAAATGATATTTTTTGCTCCTTTAAAAAATCTACGTATTCCTCTTTGGTAAGCGACTCGGGTGCGACGTACAACAATTTTGTAATACCTTTTACAATATCCTCTTTAACCCGGGTGATTTCGGTTTTATTAAGTGACGAGTTAAGTACGTGTGCAACGCCGTCATGGTCAGACACGCCTCGTATCGCGTCTACCTGGTTTTTCATTAACGCAATAAGCGGGGACACGATAATAGCAGTGCCCTCTTGCATTAACGCGGGTAATTGATAACACAGGGACTTACCGCCGCCCGTGGGCATGATTACAAAAACATTTTCTTTGTTGAGCAGGGCGGTGATAACATCTAGCTGTAATCCTCTAAATTTGTCAAACCCAAAATACTTCTTTAAACTTTGTTCTAATTCTGCTGTTGTATAGGCCATGAGGCTATGTGCTTTTACATATCTTTGTAAGTTGAAATTTACAACATATTTCTAAACTCACAAAAATAAAAATTTTATCCCCTTTGGCATCCCACAATTCCATTATTGAGGTCGGTAAACGCACCATTCGTATAGAGGCTCAAGCCATTACATCGCTCGAGGATTGTATAGATGACGCTTTCGCGAAAGCGGTATTGCACATACATCACGCAAACGGTAGGGTCATTATTACTGGTATAGGCAAAAGTGCTATCATTGCCCAAAAAATAGTCGCAACCATGAATTCTACAGGAACACCTGCAATTTTTATGCACGCGGCCGATGCGATACACGGCGACCTGGGTATCATACAAGAAAATGATGTGGTCGTTTGTATTTCTAAAAGCGGTAACACGCCTGAGATTAAAGTGTTAATACCTCTAATTAAAAATTTTAACAATAAAATTATCGCAATAACCAGTAACGCCACATCGTTTTTGGGCACCGAGTGCGACTTTTTATTGCATGCTCCTATAAAAGAAGAAGCCTGCCCTAACGGTCTCGCTCCTACTACTAGCACGACTGCCCAACTGGTCATGGGCGATGCGCTTGCAATAAGTTTGCTAGATCTAAAAGGATTTACTGATCGCGATTTTGCAAAATATCACCCCGGTGGCGCACTGGGTAAAAAACTGTATTTGCGTGTACAAGACCTGACAGCGCAAAATGCAAAACCACAAGTACAAGCGAGCAGCAGCCTGCGCGAGGTGATTGTGAATATGACCGAAAATAGACTGGGAATGACCACCGTGGTTACCGATGATAAATTAGAGGGAATAATTACCGATGGTGACTTGCGACGCATGCTAGCCAGTGGCAAAAATATAGATCATATAACCGCAGCCGATATTATGAGTACCAACCCAAAAACCGTTGACGCGAGTATGCTGGCCGTACAAGCTCGCGAATTGATGGAGGACTATAATGTCTCCCAATTAATCGCGGTTGAAAATGGGAGCTATGCAGGTGTGGTACACATTCACGATTTAATAAGAGAAGGTATTTTATAATGGCGCGTAAAAAGGTAGATCCTAATAACATGTCGTTTCTAGACCATTTAGAAGAATTGCGATGGTGCATTATCAGGTCTATCATTGGGATATTAATAGGTGCAGTGATTGTTGCTGTAAATACTGAGTTTGTTTTTGACACGATTATTTTTGGACCTAAAAAAGCAGATTTCCCTACCTACGGTTTTTTTTGTGACGTGGGTCACTACTTTGGGTTTGTGAGTGATTTTTGCGATCCTAATTTTGGGTTTAAGGTGCAGTCTAAAGAAATGTCAGACGAGTTTTCTGCACACATTTGGACATCGGTCATCCTGGGATTTATCATTGCGTTTCCCTGGGTGTTGTGGCAAGTGTGGCGTTTTATCGCTCCTGGTTTAAAAAGTAATGAAAAAAAATACAGCACAGCATTTATTGTGGTGAGTTCCTTGTTGTTTTTTGCTGGAGTTGTCTTTGGCTATTACCTGATAGCACCGTTATCAGTACACTTTATGGTGACCTATGATTTAAGTAAAGAGGTGGTGACCGAGCCTAGTCTGGCCAGTTACATCGATTACATAAAAGCATCAGTATTGGCCTCTGGGTTGCTTTTTGAATTGCCTATCATTATATACTTTTTAACCAAAATAGGACTCACCACTCCCGATAGTTTGCGCAAAAGTCGCAAAATAGCATTGGTAATTATTTTAATTGTTTCGGCTGTTATTACACCTCCTGATATTGCAAGCCAAATCATCGTTGCCATTCCTGTTCTTATTTTATATGAGGCAAGTATTTTTATATCCATGTATGTCCTGTACAAGGAAAAGAAGAAAATCAAACATTTAAAACCTATTATTTAAAACCATGAGTGATATTGTAGAAGAGTTTAATGCATACCGTTCTAAAATGAACACGGCTATTTTAGAGGATAACAACAAGATTATTAAACGTATTTTTAATCTAGATACAAACGCCTATGCCGATGGTGGTGCGCTGGACAAGAAAACTAAAGAACTTTTAGGACTTGTTGCAAGTGCCGTTTTACGCTGCGACGACTGCGTGAAATACCACCTAGAAGAAAGCCACAAAGTAGGTCTTCAAAAAGCCGAAGTTGTGGAAGCCCTAGCGATTGCAACCCTGGTTGGCGGGACCATTGTCGTTCCACACCTGCGACGTGCGTATGAATACTGGGATGCGCTGGAGGGTAGGTAGTATTTAGTAGTTAGTATTAGGTATAAAGTATTGAGACGGTAGGAATTAAAAATGTAAGGTTTAGGTTGATTTTAAATTTTAGTTTAGATTTTGGTTTCAATCAAACGTTCATTCCAAGTATTTTAAAGCTCTTTCCCTCGAGTAGTGTTGGGATGAGATTTAATATTACTGGCAATCGAAATCGAATATCACAAAATTCAATACCTTATTAAGAAAAACGCGCACGGAACAACAAATCTCCAAAAACAACATCGCTTCTACCAAAAACCAAAAAATCTAAATACGAACTACCATATACTTAATATTAGAAAAATGAAAATTTACACAAAAACAGGAGATACAGGCACCACGGCACTTTTTGGCGGGACGCGTGTGCCTAAACACAATTTACGCATCGATAGTTATGGAACGGTAGATGAACTAAACTCGTGGATCGGGCTGATAAGAGATCAAAAAATCGATGTACATACGCATGACATTTTAATCACTATACAAAACCATTTGTTCACCGTGGGCGCCATACTGGCAACATCGCCCGAAAAACAATTCCTGAAAAATGGAAAAGAGCGACTAAATATCTCAAAAATTGCTGATGGCGACATAGAAATGCTGGAAACCGAAATAGATACCATGAACGAGGCGCTACCACCTATGACCCATTTTATCTTACCAGGCGGCCATCAGTCTGTGTCATTTTGTCACATTACTCGAACTGTTTGTCGCCGCGCCGAACGATTATCAAGTGATTTAAACAGTCAAGAACCTATAGATAGCCAAGTACTTAAATACCTAAACCGACTTTCTGACTACCTGTTTGTGTTGGCACGTAAATTGTCCTATGACTTAAAAGCTAATGAAATAAAGTGGATACCCGAAAAGCACTAAATTTAATAGTACTTATTCTAGATTTAAACCACTTATTTTAAACATTTTAAGCGCTCTTTTAAATTACTAAATTTTAAGTGAAAAATAACTTGCATAGTTTTGTGATAAGATTACTTTTGCAAAAATTAAAATCTAAAAATTATGTACTGGACACTAGAACTTGCCTCGTATTTGAGTGACGCACCTTGGCCAGCCGAAAAGGATGAGCTCATTGACTATGCTATCCGCACCGGTGCACCTTTAGAAGTTGTAGAAAATCTACAGGCTATTGAGGATGAAGGCGATCTTTATGAATCTATTCAAGAGATATGGCCAGATTACCCAACAGACGAAGACTATCTTTGGAATGAGGATGAATACTAATCACCATTAAAAATGTTTAGAAAAAAGTCTCTGTTCGAGGCTTTTTTTTTGCTTAAATTTTTAGATATTGCAAGTGTAGTGCATTTTTAACAAGCTACTAATTATTAAACAATTACATATCCATGGGACTATTAGATTCCGTTTTAAAAGTATTCCTGGGCGATAAGTCCCAGAAAGATGTCAAAGAAATCAAGCCTTTGATAAAAAAAATTCTAGATATTGAACCCGCGTTAGAACAATTAAGCCTGGACGAGTTGCGTGCAAAAACGGTTGATTTTAAAAACCAAATAGCCGCAGCACAAGCCACCACGCTAGAAGAAATAGCCAGCCTTAAAGAAAAAGCACTGCAAGAAGAAGATATTGATGCTCGTGAAGAAATTTATGAAACTATAGACAAACTCACAGCAACCACTTTTGAACAGGCCGAAGAGGCTCTAAACACCATCCTACCCGAGGCATTTGCCCTTATCAAAGAAACAGCAAAGCGCTTTTACCACAATAAAGAATTGCGTGTGCAAGCAACTGCACGAGACCGTGTGCTAAGTGCTACCAAAGATTATGTTAGCCTGAAAGGTGACGAGGCCATCTGGTCAAACTCGTGGGATGCCGCTGGTAAGGCCATCACATGGGACATGATTCATTACGATGTACAACTTATAGGGGGTGCCGCATTGCATCAAGGAAAAATTGCCGAAATGCAAACTGGTGAAGGTAAAACACTGGTTGCAACGTTACCTGTTTACTTAAATGCTCTTACAGGTAACGGCGTACACGTGGTCACCGTAAACGATTACCTCGCAAAACGAGACGGCGCATGGATAGGTCCCTTATTCGAATTTCATGGTCTCACTATCGACTGTATAGATTACCACAAACCTAATTCTGAAGAACGTCGTCAGGCTTATTTAGCTGACATTACGTACGGTACAAATAATGAATTTGGTTTTGATTACCTGCGTGACAACATGGCTCACACTCCAGGAGACCTCGTGCAACGCAAACATAACTATGCTATCATCGACGAGACAGACTCTGTACTTATAGACGATGCGCGTACACCACTTATTATCTCAGGCCCGGTTCCCGAGGGTGACCGTCAGGAATTTGACAGTCTTAAAGTTCCGGTAGAAAATCTGGTAAACGTACAACGCAAGCAATTGACCCAAACACTTGCTACCGCAAAAAAATTGATAAGTGAAGGCGATTTAAAAGAAGGAGGTTTACAGTTGTACCGCGTTTTTAGAGGGTTGCCAAAAAACAAAGCACTTATAAAATTCTTAAGTGAAGAAGGGATTAAAACGTTGCTTCAAAAAACTGAGAATTTTTACATGCAGGATAACAACCGAGAAATGCCTAAGGTAGACGAGGAACTTTATTTTGTTATCGATGAAAAAAATAACCAAGTAGAACTTACCGATAAAGGGGTAGACTTTTTGTCGGGTAAGGATGATCCTAACTTTTTTGTCATGCCTGAAATAGGTATGGAAATCGCACGTATTGAAGCCATGGGTCTGTCTAAAGAAGATGAAACTGCAAAAAAAGAAGATCTATTCCGTGATTTTGGGATAAAGTCTGAGCGTATTCACACCCTAAACCAATTGCTTAAAGCGTACACACTGTTTGAAAGAGATACTGAGTATGTCGTTATGAAAACCGACAAAAAAGTACCTGGCCCTAACGGCCCCATGATGGTGCAAGAAGAGCAGGTAATGATTGTAGACGAGCAAACCGGGCGTATTATGGATGGGCGTCGCTACTCAGACGGGTTGCACCAGGCCATAGAAGCTAAAGAAAATGTGCGCATACAAGACGCAACACAAACATTTGCCACAATTACCCTACAAAACTATTTCCGTATGTACCGCAAACTAGCAGGTATGACAGGTACTGCGGTAACCGAAGCTGGAGAATTCTGGGAAATTTACAAACTAGACGTCGTTGAAATTCCTACAAACAGACCTGTAGTACGTGACGACAGGCAAGACCTGGTTTACAAGACAAAAAGAGAAAAATATAACGCCGTTATTGAAGAAATTACCAGACTTAAAGAGGCGGGGCGACCTGTCCTAATAGGAACAACATCGGTCGATATCTCAGAATTGCTTAGTAGAACCTTGCAACGAGCAGGTATTGAGCACAATGTGCTAAATGCAAAACAACACAAACGCGAGGCCGAGATTGTTGCACAAGCCGGTAATCCAGGACAAATCACCATCGCAACAAACATGGCAGGTCGTGGTACAGACATAAAACTAAGCGAAGAAGTAAAAAAAGCAGGTGGTCTAGCCATTATAGGTACCGAGCGTCATGACTCTAGACGTGTAGACAGGCAGTTGCGAGGTCGTTCAGGACGTCAGGGGGATCCAGGAAGCAGCCAATTTTATGTGTCACTAGAAGATAATTTAATGCGCCTTTTTGGATCTGAGCGCATGGCAAAAACCATGGACCGTTTAGGCATGAAAGAAGGAGAAGTCATACAACACTCCATGATTTCTAAATCTATAGAACGTGCACAAAAAAAGGTAGAAGAAAATGCCTTTGGTGTACGTAAACGTTTGTTAGAATATGACGATGTTATGAATGCGCAACGCGAGGTTATCTACAAACGTCGCTATAACGCGCTTTTTGGAGAACGTCTTGCGGTAGATATCGCAAACATGATTTATGAAATTGCCGAAAATATCACAAATACAAATAAGTCGACAGCAGACTTTAAAAACTTTGAGTTTGACATTATACGTTACTTCTCGATGAGTAGCCCAGTTTCTGAAAGTGAATTCGGTTCTAAAACGAGCCAACAAATTGTAAGCATCATTTATAAAGAAGCCTATGCGCACTACAAGGTAAAAATGGAACGTACCGCTGGCGAGGTTTTTCCAGTAATTAAGAACGTCGTAGAAAATGATGACCGCAACTATGACCGCATCGCAGTGCCATTTACCGACGGTGTAAAAACACTTAATGTCACCACAAACCTTAAAGCCGCCTATGAATCTCAGGGCCGATCGCTAGTAACCGATTTTGAAAAAAATATCACACTGGCAATTATAGACGACTCTTGGAAAACACATCTACGCAAGATGGACGAGCTTAAACAAAGCGTGCAACTAGCTGTGCACGAGCAAAAAGACCCATTATTAATCTATAAGTTTGAAGCCTTTGAACTGTTTAGAGACATGATAGATCGTGTCAATAAAGACGTGATAAGCTTTATGTTTAAAGGAGATTTACCCACGCAAGACAGCAGCGCGATACGTGAGGCACGAACCCAAAAAACAGAGCGTACCACGACCAGTAAAGACCAAGTATTAAACAGTGACGAGCAGGCAGCCATCAATCGCGCAGTAGGCGCAGGTGCCAGCAATGCGAGCCAGCGACCACAGGTTACTGAAACCATCGTGCGCGACCAGCCTAAAATAGGTCGCAACGATACAGTAACCATTAAAAACGTCATGAATGGCGAGAGCAAAACTTGTAAATACAAACAGGCTATCCCGCTACTAGCGCAAGGTTGGGTCCTTGATAAATAAACGATTAACCCTTCATTTCCATAAACCTGTTTCGGTAATTCGAGACAGGTTTTTTTATTTTAATTAAATAGGATTCCTGTACGATTAGACTTTAACTATCTGGCTTTCTTTATTTCGCTTTCGCGAAAGCGTAACATTCACAACTGCATTGCTATTAAGGAAGTCTTTTATTTTAGTAACTTCCCATTCCCAAAGGATGCATGGTGAAATATGCATTCATCACAGTTTAAAAATATTCTATGAAAACATACCTAATGCCTGCGTTTATCCTTTTATTTCTTGCAACGCCCAGCGCCTATTCACAAGAAATACCTTTTGAACAAACCCTTTACAATTGTATGAAAGCGAGCTTTGACGATGGCGGCACTAGCTTTGAAAAGGGTTTAAAGGAGTTTGAAAATGCATTTCTTAAGGCAAATAATTTACCGGACAATTCGGCTGCAAGCTACTTATCGCTATTTCAAAAAATGGCAAATGACCAAAATTTTAAACCCACGCTACCTGAAACAGATTTGTCAGGTTTTTTAGAAAAATTAAATATAAATCAAGAAAAACTGAATAATTGTGAGCCAACTGCAGAACAAGACCAAGTTTTGGAAGCAAAAAACCTACGCATGTTTTACCTTTCTTTAAGTGAAGAGGAGCAAAAAACAGTTTATCAGGAATTTGCAAACAAAGTCCTTAAAAATTTCAAACCTAAAGAACTGGAATACGGCATGTATAAGTTCTTAATATTGATGGAGTTTAATAACATCAACTATACGTTAAACAACTAATCGACGACTCATAAAATCCAGCCAACATGAAGCCCATTTTTAAAAATACCCTTGCGGTTATTACCGGTGCAGTCGCCGGTAGCCTTGTAAACATGTACATTGTAGGTCTAAGCGCAGACCAGCTAAAACTAGACCCAAAAGACCCAGATTATACGACAAAACTGGGCGAAGTGCTAGAAACCGCACCCTTAGAAATGTTTATCTACCCGTTTGTAGCGCACGCTTTGGGTACACTGGTGGGTGCACTGTTAGCGGCAATTATCGCAACGCCATTGCAAAAAATGAAAATTGCACTAGGTATTGGGGCATTTTTTCTTTTAGGTGGTCTTATGGAAAGCGTGATGATACCATCGCCGCTTTGGTTTACAGCATTAGATCTCGCCTTTGCATATATACCTATGGGCTTTTTAGGTGGCTGGTTGGCGCTTCGTTTTTTCAAAAACACCCATGTGACCGATCTAAAAAACGTGAAGTGACAAAAAAACAATCCCATATCAATCCGCTGGCTAGGAGAAAAAAACATGCTCTAGACATAGACACCCTTTTTAATGATTTGAGGAATGGAAAAATCGCTGCGTTAAGCCAGGCAATTACTTTAGTAGAAAGCACAAGCGACCACGATCATACCCTGGCACAACTGCTTATCGAGCGAGCACTACCCCATTCTGGAAACTCTTTTAGACTAGGAATCACCGGTGTGCCAGGTGTGGGAAAATCTACCTTTATAGAATCCCTAGGAAATAACATGGTTGCAGGTGGTAAAAAATTAGCTGTACTTGCTATAGACCCGTCTAGCAGTATCTCGCATGGCAGTATTTTAGGAGACAAAACCCGTATGGAAGAACTGGTAAAGAGTGAGTTAGCTTTTATAAGACCCAGTCCAGCAGGCAGTACGCTAGGTGGTGTGGCCAGAAAAACCAGAGAAGCGATTATCTTATGCGAGGCTGCGGGTTATGATTTTATTGTGGTAGAAACCGTGGGCGTAGGACAAAGTGAAACGGCCGTACACAGCATGACCGACTTTTTTCTACTCCTTAAAATTGCTGGCGCAGGC
The DNA here is from genome assembly GCA_036796335.1 of Nonlabens sp. Lineage (GTDB taxonomy): Bacteria > Bacteroidota > Bacteroidia > Flavobacteriales > Flavobacteriaceae > Nonlabens. Next base: position 6,412 of record DAIRDE010000059.1, on the reverse strand, counting down.
GACGATTTACAAGGTATCAAACGCGGCATTATGGAAATGGCCGATACCATAATCATTAACAAAGCCGACGGCGACAACATTGCCCGTGCAAAACACGCCCGACGAGATTTTAAAAATGCATTGCACATGATGCCACCAAAAGCACACGCATGGCCTACTGAGGTGTACTTGTGTAGCGGTCTAGAAAATACTGGTGTAACGCAGGTGTATCAGGAATTACTTTCATTTCACAAACATGTTATTGCAAATCAACAATTTAACATAAAACGCAGCAAGCAAGAACTCTACTGGTTGCATGAAACCATTAAAGAAACGCTACACGACCGTTTTTACACAAATCCTACCGTTCAAGAAAAGCTGGGCGAGCTAGAGCAACAAGTCTTAGAAAAAACAAAAAGCCCCTTTGAGGCTGCGCACGAATTACTGCTTTTGGCTAATAATTAGCGACTCTTTAAAAATTTACGATCGGCTAACCGTGCAACAGCTACCTTAAAAATTAGCTGCTTGTGACATTTTCAGGTGATTTTTTATAGTTCGCTTTCGCGAAAGCGTACCATTTAAACCCTAAAAAACCAATAATGCTACCCATGATACCACCTACCAGCACGTCACCGGGATAATGCACGCCTAAATACACGCGGCTGTAAGCCACAAAAAAAGCCCAAATCCATACAAAAACAGCAAGTTTAAAGTGAGACTCCTTAAGCATGGCCCACATAAAAGTAGCTAGGGCAAAAGCACTACTGGCATGGCCGCTATAAAAACCATACGTACCACCACTCTCCCCTACTTTAGAAACAAGTCCTACCAGACCAGGTTCATTAAACGGTCGCAAACGCTGCACGATTGTGTTTTTAAACAACAAAGCAAGCTGGTCGCTCACAGCAATCATAATCGCAATACTAATGAGCGAAATAATTAACTGTGTGCGGGTTAACTTTTTGTAAAGAATATAAAGTAAGAAAACATAGAGCGGTATAGAGGCAAACTTATCGGTCACGATATTAAAAAATAAGTCCACGGTGTCATTACCCCAATCGTTTAAAAAGAGTAAAATATCCCAGTCTAGTTGTTCAATTGTTTTCATTCTTCGCTCCCATACAAGGCAATTTGCTCGTCATAAAAACGGCTGGCTTCCTCGATAAGATTTTTAGTTTCCTCGGTCAAATTTTCTTCGTCGGCAGCGTCCAGTTCTTCTAAAAACTCGATACTATCATCTTTTAAATTTATCACAAAACGCGGGTATTCTAAATGCACTACAAAAATATCGTCGGGATAATGAGCGTTATCGCCCATAAGAAATCTAGGAAAGGACATATGGCTAGGTACTTGTTAATTTTTTAACCTCTAAAATTTACAATGCCACGGCATTATTTATTTACAAAGCAAGGTAAGAAATTATGAATACAGATTCTTCATATCATCGCAGGAAAAATTAACTTTGCCACATGCAACAAAAATTAAGAGCCGATAATATACAGAAATCTTATAAAGGCCGCCCAGTGGTTAAAGGCGTATCTTATGAGGTCAATCAGGGAGAAATTGTTGGGTTATTAGGCCCTAATGGTGCTGGTAAAACCACTTCTTTTTACATGATGGTAGGCCTGGTAAAACCCAGTGGTGGCGATGTATGGCTGGATGATAAAAAAATAACCAAATTCCCCATGTACAAGCGTGCGCAAAATGGGATAGGTTACCTGGCTCAAGAGGCTTCTATTTTTAGAAAACTAACCGTTTGGGAAAATATCATGGGCGTGTTGCAACTTACCGACCTTAAACCCAAAGAACAAAAAGAGCGTTGCGAGATGCTTATTGAAGAGTTTAGCCTGCAAGAACGCCGCAACCGCAATGGTGATTTACTAAGTGGTGGTGAGCGTCGCCGTACCGAGATTGCCCGAGCACTCGCCACAAACCCTACATTTATTTTACTGGACGAACCGTTTGCCGGTGTAGATCCTGTGGCTGTAGAAGACATACAACGCATTGTCGCACAACTTACTAAAAAAAATATAGGCATTCTTATCACAGACCATAACGTGCAAGAAACCCTAGCAATCACAGACCGCACCTACCTGATGTTTGAAGGAAATATACTTAAACAGGGCAGTCCAGAAGAACTCGCCGATGACGAGGTGGTGCGTCGCGTTTACCTTGGGCAGAATTTTGAGTTGCGCAAGAAAAAACTCTTTATGGATTAAGGTTATTCTGCTGCCTTTTTTTGAGAAGTAACGTTGCTCACCAGACTCATAAGCACGTACATGACAATAATACAAGGAATTGCGTACAGCCGTAAGGTGACGATAAGCAAGACGCTTAACAATAGAAATACATATCTTATCTCGTTTCCTCTAAAACTCCACTGCTTAAACTTTAACGCAAATAGCGGTAAGTCTGCATTAAGTGCATAACAACTTAAAAGCGTGATTAAGATAAGAATATAGGGGTTAGAAAGCATATCATAAACCCACACAGCCTCGCCTACTTGCGCAAGGATTCCCAACGAAATAATAAAAATAGCATTTGCCGGCGTGGGTACCCCGATAAAACTATCACTTTGCCGGGTGTCGATGTTAAAATTAGCAAGCCGGTAAGCACTTGCCGCGGTGATTAAAAATCCTAAAAAAGTAACTTCTTTAAAAAGTGTCGTTGCGCTCGTCCAGTTTGTTGAATCGCTTACTGCTAAAATCGTATCGCCGTGACCCGTAGCATCGGCTAGCATTTGACACATCACAATACCAGGCACCAACCCACTGGTAATTAAGTCGGCAAGTGAATCTAGTTGTTTGCCCAATTCACTTGAAACATGCAGCACACGCGCAGCAAGCCCGTCAAAAAAATCAAAAAATATACCGAGTCCTACAAAAACGCCAGCCAGTAATAAGGAATCGTTAAACGCATACACAGCAGCGATACAACCACAAAATAGGTTGAGTAAGGTAATCGCGTTAGGAATATAATTCTTCATGGTACAAATATGCAGCAATTATGCAATTTATGACACAACCACACATGCAATATCTGCGTATTTTGGCAGTTATTAGTTAAGAATCTTAGATATTTGCCACTAACTATCATATGCAGTTGAAAATTGTTTTCTACACAGGGTTGTTTATGTGTTTCGCTTTCGCGAAAGCGCAATCATCAAGAGCATACTCAAATGAATTCTTAAATATAGGTGTAGATGCAGCAGCGTTGGGCATGAGTAATGCGGTGGTCGCCAGCACCAGCGACGCAAACGCAGGATACTGGAATCCAGCAGGTTTAACCCAAGTAAAAAACCAAGAATTATCCCTAATGCACGCCAGTTATTTTGCAAATATTGCACAGTACAATTATGGGGCATATGCAGCAGCGATAGATGACCAAAGCGCATTTGGGTTTAGCGTTATACGTTTTTCGGTAGATGATATTTTAAATACAACACAACTTATTGACAATCAAGGAAATATTAATTACGATCGCATTTCTACCTTTTCTACCGCCGACTGGGCATTTACTTTTTCTTATGCTCGCGAGTCAAAATTAGATGGATTTTCTTATGGTGCAAACGCTAAAGTCATACGGCGAGTGATAGGTGATTTTGCTAGTTCTTTTGGTTTTGGTTTTGATATAGGCCTGCAATGGCAGCGCAACGACTGGAAAATGGGCATCATGGCGCGGGACATCACGACCACCTACAATACTTGGGATATTAACGAGGAGCAGTTTGCACTGGTAAGCGGCGCTGTGGCAAATCAAAATCAAGATTTACCAGAAACTACCGAAATTACAATACCAAAACTGCAATTGGGTATCGCTCGCACATTTACTATACGTTATGACCACGTGCTTACTGCCGAGGTTGATTTAAACGTACGATTTATACAAACAAACGATATTTTATCCACAAGTGCTGTAAGTGCGACCCCTGCATTGGGACTTAATTATGGTTTTATAGACCTTGTATTTGTGCGCGCGGGAGTTGGCAATTTTCAGAATGTGATGCAAATAGACGGTAATGAAAGTGTAAATTTTCAACCCAATATCGGGGTTGGTTTTAAATACAAAGGCATCGAGGTAGATTATGCCTTAACCGATATAGGCGATGCGAGTGCCGCGCTCTATTCTAATATATTTTCTTTAAAAATAGATTTGTCTATATTTTCCCGATAGCAGGCACAACCTTTTTTTGTGTCATTACCTTTATTATCTATTACTTATTACTGCCTAGCAAAAACCTTTTAAAACCCCTAAATTAGCAGCTTTAATAGGACCAATTTATGAAGTTTCTACCACTGCTGCTTGCAGTACTTTCTGGTATTTTATTGTGGCTGGGGTGGCCTACTTATGGGTTTGCAGGATTGCTTTTTATCGCTTTGGTACCGCTATTACTTGCAGAAGAAAGCATACGTAACAGCGTTTTAAAGCGCAAAGGCTGGCGGGTTCTTGCAATTAGTTATTTGACTTTTTTAATTTGGAATTTTGCCACAACGTCCTGGTTATATTATGCAACACCTTTTGGGATGTGGTTTGCTGTTTTAGTCAATTCGTTACTCATGGCACTAGTGATACTATGCTACCACCTTTTTGCTAAAAAGGCTACACCTCGCGCATCGCTGTTGTTTTTAGTATGTTTATGGATAGGTTATGAATACATGCATTTGCACTGGGAATTTTCATGGCCTTGGCTTAATCTGGGTAACGGTTTTAGCGAGTACACCAGTTGGATACAATGGTATTCGTACACAGGCACTTTTGGGGGAACTTTGTGGGTTTGGCTCGTGAATGTGCTGTTTTTTAACATCGCCTTAGGGCTAAAGAAAAACAAAACAACTGTTCAAAAATGGGACTATAAAAATGCTTTTAAAAACGCTATTGTACCACTGGCAATTGTTGCTGTTCCCATAGGTATCTCCATGCTACTTTTAATTAATGCACAAAAAACAGAAAAATCTGGTGAAAAAACACAGGTTCTTTTAATACAACCTAATGTCGATCCCTACTTAGAAAAATACAACAGCGGCAACACCCAAACGGTACAACTTATTGAAACACTCGCGCGACCAGCACTTACCCCAGAAACAAGCTTTTTAATCACCCCAGAAACTGTCCTGGCAGAGCCTTTAAGGTTAACCTCCATACAAAATGATCCAGCGACAAATGGTTTAAAAAACTTTTTAAGCGAGTATCCCAATACCTACTATTTAGGTGGCGCAGTTATACTAGATGTTTTTACAGATACCGCAAAAATAAAATCCCAAACCAACCGTACAGACGATCCTAGAATATTTTATGACGACTACAACAGTGCTATGTTTTTAAAATCTGCCAGCGATGTGTCGTTGTATCACAAATCTAAACTTGTCGTGGGCGTTGAGAATTTTCCGTACAAAGAATTTTTACAACCCTTACTAGGTGACGCCATGATCGATTTAGGCGGAACAGTTTCTACAAAAACCACACAAACCGAGCGCAGGGTTTTTAAAAATGACAACGACGTTAAAATCGCACCTATTATTTGCTATGAGTCGGTTTATGGATCGTATGTGAGTGAATACGTACAAAACGGTTCACAAATACTGGCAATTATCACAAACGACGCATGGTGGGGCAATACACAAGGACACAAACAACACCTGAGCCTGGCGCGACTGCGAGCTATAGAAAATCGCAAGTGGATTGCACGCAGTGCAAATACGGGCATTAGTGCGATTATAAGTCCCAGCGGGCATGTTGTAAAAACATTAAATTATGACCTACAAGGAGTTGTTAAAGGAACTGTGTATCCCAACGATATAAAAACATTTTATACAAGACAAGGAGACTACATCGCTAGAATCGCGCTATTTATGGGCCTCGCTGTTTTTTTGGTAGGACATTTTAGAAATAATGGGCTTACTAGAAAAGTAAAAGGCAAAAACAATAAAGCCTGATCATATATAAATAGTAAGATTGATGTGCAAGATTTTTAACATGGTAGGTTCTTTAACGACATTAAAAACCGATTTAAAGTACAACAACATCAATGACTTTAAGTCTGTTAAAGAAATTATTAGTTTTCAAAATTCTTTTTCAACTTTAAGACAGCAAATAGTTGCACAGCATATCGAGATTATTACCCAAGAAAAAAATATCTTAGAAAAAGAATTACTTGCGCTCGATGTTGTTATTCAAAATCAAAAACAGGCTACTAAAAAAGTTTTACTAGACGACATCGAAAAAACAAGAAAGCAGGTACATATTTTTACAAGCAGCACATCAAATAACATTTTTGTTATTCTTACTAAAAACGTAAAAGTATGGTTGATCAAAAGGCGACTTAGACTTCAAGAAAATAACCTGAATGAAAAAATCAACAAATCTATTAGCGAACCTTTAAAATTAAAACAAGAAAAAAATGCCCGATTGGGGTTTGTCAAAGGTGAATTTCAGG
>DAIRDE010000058.1:0-17757 GCA_036796335.1 Nonlabens sp. | reverse complement strand
GGTAGCGTACACGGCTGGGGGCCGTGTGGTCGCAGGTTCAAATCCTGTCATCCCGACTATTTTCAAGAGCATGTCATGCTAGAATACATACAAGTTGTGTCATAATAAAATCCAGTGATCATAGCCGCCATAAAACAAATGAATGTTTATTTTAGGCATTTGTATTAGCAAATAGTTTTACCCACAATTCTTCAACTTTCTCGCGAGCCCAGGGTGTACGGCGCAGGAACTTTAAACTTGATTTTATGGTTGGATTTGTGTTGAATGAGTTAATGCGTATGCGGTTGCCCAGCTCGTCCCAGCCTAGTTTATTTACTAAATCTTCTACGATTTGAGCCAGTTTTATGCCGTGTAAAGGATTGTTGGGTTGCGTTTCCATGATTATTATTTTTTTAGTTCTAACTTCACGTCTAGCAATTCGTCAAAGTTTCTCTCACTAGGAAAGGTAAATGCTGCATTTACAATGTTTCCTGCTGGATCGATTAACATAAATCTAGGAATGCTCGTGATGCCATAAGAAGCCATGTAGTTACTAATATTTTCTGCTCGCAATTGCAAAATATTTTGATTCATTGCTACCAAATCCTCGCGCCATTTATTCTCGCGTTCGTCCACATTGATGCTTATAAAAACGATGTTTTCTTTTTTATATTTTTCGTATTTCTTAATGTAAAATGGTTCTTGGTATTTACACGGTCCACACCAGCTTGCCCACGTGTCTAACATGACATAAGAATCTTTAAAATCTGATAGGGCATATTTTTTTCCGTTTTTGTCGATCGCATTAAAGTCTATTGCCGGTTGTCCTGCATTAAGCTTATTGAGTTGCACTTTTTGAAAACCTAGGATTGTTGCATATCGCGGTTCGCTAAAGGCATTTTTATATAGATTGTAAAGAGAGTCTCTTTTACTATTCTTAGTTTCTTCCTGTAATGCCTGTGTTAGATTTTGGTACAGCCACTTGTTTTTAAAGCTGGATGGTTTTAAACGTTTTATTCGTTCTAGGGTAGTTAGGGTAGTGTCTGCGTCTTTCTTATTTGTTAATTGGGTCGTGATGTACTTTACATAATTGTTGTCACTCAGTAAGGCTTCATTATTTTTATCAATATTTGCTAGAAGCGATTTCAAATCTGGTGTTATATTCACCTGTATATTAGGATGGTACAATTCCTTTTTGTTGAGATATTCCTGCCATAATTGCGCATATTTTACGGCGATAAGCTGTTGAGAAATTTCTAAAAAATCGGCTCTTGCCACAATGTGGTCTACACTTATCTTACTTTCTAGTGTGCTTAGTGATTCCTGATATTCATCGTTTATCTCTTCCATGTAATAGTCAGGTTTATCTAAATCTTTATTTTGTTCTAAATTAAATGCTACATAACTCCAGTCACCCCTTGTGTATTCTTGCATGTTTTCGGTAATGCGCGTACCTGATATAGTTGCATTGGCATTACTACCGCTTAGGGTATAACCGATTTGCACACTGTCGTTTGTGCTCATAAAAACGCTGTGTTGCGAGTAATTGTCAAATTGCAGGGTGTATTTATTTGGGGCTAATGGCTTTTTGTACACCGTTCTAAATGCATTGTTTACCATAGGAATTGCTACAAGTGTATCCTGCGTGATAGTGTCGATCAGGTAGACATTTTTAATAGTTCTATCGGCTTCTACGGTTCCTTTAATGATGGTTTTGCTAAATGGTTCTAATACTTCTGTTTTAATAAATGAATAGCTTAACAAGCCTGTTACAACAATTACGGCAAGGGTCGTAATCACTCGTGCTGGTTTCTTAAAAAAGGCGTTTATAAAGCCTTTAAAACGGTACCAATTGAAACCTATAAAAAGAAAAAGTATGGTGTACACCAGACTCAGCCATTCTGCTTTTAATAAAAAGTGCCCTAGTTGTCCACCTTGCGGGTTTGCACTGCTTACTTGTAAAGCATTGTATGGAAACCATCTCATATTAAAATCAAACTCACTCAAAAATAGTTGTCCCAGTAACATCCCAAATCCAATAATCAACGACCAGATAAAGTTTGCAAGTAACACCGCAACAACATATTGAAAAGCAATAATGGCTAGCGAAGCTATAAAAATGCGTAATAAGGTGTAGCTAACTTCCTTTAAAGGAATACTTAAATCATAATTCTCGTGGATATCTATAAAGTGGGTAAAAATCCAACCTGCAAAAAGAGTCAACACGGTAAAAACAACGATCGTTCTCACCACATTGTAAACCAAAATAAAAAACTTTGAAAAAAAGATAGAAAACTTTGTCACTGGCTGGGTTTCCATAAGTTGCCAACCTTTGTTTTTGTGGTCTAATTGCGCAATTTTACTTGCCGTAATAATAATGAGTAATGGAAAGAAAAACACACCAAAACCTTCTAGTAACATGTTGAAGATAGACTCATAAAAATTGGTGCCTTTTGCAACGGGCGTTGTTCCATAGGTGCCCTCTATAAGCGTAACGATTAAAAATATGGTAGGAATAAAAGCACCAAAAATAAGCCCCAATGTCAAAATTGCAGACCGCTTTATTTTAATAAATTCGGCTTTAAGTGTTTTTGAAAATGTTTGTTGCATGATACAATTATTGTGTTAATGATAAAAACCAATTCTCTAGACCGTCCTCGCTGCGCAATTCATAGATGGGAATGTGCTGCGCAGTTAAAAATTGTACCATGACAGGAATCGCTTCTTTATCGGTAAGCAATACCTTTATTTTATCGTCATTAATTAGTTCAGAATCGTATCCGTTTGTGTTTAGGACAGCTGCTGCTGCGGCGCTTTTTGTTGTTGTTAAAGTAACCTGATGTTTTTGCTTTAAGTTTTTTAGGGTGTCCATGGTTCCTTCAAATTGCAGCACCCCGTGGTGAATGATACCTACATGTGTACACATTTTCTCAATTTCACTCAACAAGTGGCTCGAAATAAATATGGTGATGCCGCGCTCTTTATTTAATCGTACAAGAAGTTCCCTAATTTCTGTAATACCCACGGGGTCCAGGCCATTGACAGGCTCGTCTAGAAACAATAATTCTGGATTTCCTAAAAGCGCCATGCCTATAGCCAGTCGCTGTTTCATGCCTAGCGAGTATTTTTTTACTTTAAGATGGCCTTTGTCTTCTAAACCTACTGTTTTTAAAATGGGTTCTATTTCGTCAAAAGACAAACCTTTTAGGGTACAAACATATTTTAGATTTTCGACCCCGGTAAGATGTAGATAGAGTGAAGGAGACTCTACCAGCGCTCCTATATGTTGAAAAACATCGTGCCCGTGTTGCTGCAATGATTTGTCAAAAATCGCAATACGTCCCGTGTAATTACCTAATAAACCAGTCAACAATTGCATGGTAGTAGATTTACCCGCACCGTTAGGACCTAAAAAGCCATAGATAGCACCTTTGGGGACATTAATATTTATGTCTTTAAGAATGCGCGCTTTACTACCATAGTAAAAGTTTAAATCAGTTGTTTGGATAATATTTTCCATCACTAGATTTTTTAATCATTAATAAAAGGCATTTCCTCCAGAACTGCGCTAGACTTGCCACTCTCATCTACCCGCACCAGAAAATAGTGGTCGTAATCGTCATCGGCCAGCGGTTTGTAAATACTGTCGTTTTGCAGTTGATTAGCATATTCGTTAATCGTATTGCTATGACCTATAAGCGCAACGGTTTTGCCTCTATATTTCTCTAAAAGTTGAGCAGCGGTAAGGGTCTTAACGTCATAGGTAATCACCTTTATTTTTTTGCTTGCTGCGAGTGGTTCGGCTGTTTTTTGGGTACGTATGTAGTTAGATGCAAGAATAGCGTCCACGTTTTTCAAAAAGAAAAAGTTAACCCATTGCGCCGCACGTTCTTTACCCTGCTCGGTTAGCTCGGGATTATCGCCCTGATCGGTACGTTTTTCGGCATGACGTATAAAATAAAAGGTGGTCATGCCCTCGGGCTCGGTGGTTTTTTCTTGTTGCGCGTTATTGCATGCGCACAGCAACAATAGGCTTAAAAATAACAGTGTATTTCTCATAAAACAGTCTTATTTCTGTAAAAATACAAACTTATTTTACAGGCTCATGGGATATGTTATTCACAATGGTGCGCAAAAAGGTGTTGATTAATTTCGCTTTCGCGAAAGCGAACACCCCACAACAAACAGTATATTTAAAACAAAAATAGGGTAGTACGTATGTTAGAAAATACGCAATATACAGAGGATAATATACGGTCACTGGACTGGCGCGAGCACATAAGAATGCGACCAGGAATGTACATAGGCAAGCTGGGCGATGGGTCAACAACCGATGACGGTATTTATATTTTACTTAAAGAGGTCATTGACAATTCTATAGACGAGTATGTCATGGGTGCAGGTAAAACCATAGAAGTCTCAATACAAGGCGAGCGCGTGATTGTGCGCGATTATGGTCGCGGGATTCCACTAGGCAAGGTGGTCGATGTGGTTTCTAAAATGAATACTGGTGGTAAATATGACTCGCGTGCCTTTAAAAAATCGGTAGGATTAAACGGGGTTGGGACTAAGGCGGTAAATGCCTTGTCCAGCTTTTTTAGGGTAGAATCTACCCGCGATGGGCGCAGCGCCAGTGCCGATTTTGAGCGCGGTCAACTGGTTCAACAGGAGTTACTAGACGAGACCACCCGCCGCAAGGGTACTAAAATCACGTTTATTCCAGACAACGACATTTTTAAGAACTTTAAGTACCGCGCCGAGTATGTCGCGCGCATGCTTAAAAATTATGTGTATTTAAATCCAGGGCTCACCATCATGTACAATGGCGAGAAATATTTTAGTGAACATGGACTTAAAGATTTATTAAGCGAGCAAATTAAAGAAGACGATCGCCTGTATGACATTATTCACTTGCGCGGTGAAGATATAGAAATCGCTTTAACACATTCTAAAACGCAGTATTCTGAAGAGTATCACTCCTTTGTAAATGGTCAAAACACCACCCAAGGTGGGACACATCTTGCTGCATTTAGAGAAGCGGTTGTAAAAACAATACGCGAGTATTACAAAAAAGATTATGACGCGAGTGATGTGCGCAAATCCATTGTTAGTGCCATCGCCATTAAAGTCATGGAGCCCGTTTTTGAATCGCAAACCAAAACAAAGTTAGGTTCTACCGACATGGGCGGTGATTTACCCACGGTGCGCACCTTTATCAACGATTTTATTAAAACAAATCTGGATAATTACCTCCATAAAAATCCTGAGGCTGCCGACGCGCTGCAACGCAAAATCATGCAGGCCGAGCGCGAGCGCAAGGAATTGTCAGGAATACGCAAACTAGCGCGCGACAGGGCAAAAAAATCCAGTTTACACAATAAAAAACTGCGCGACTGCCGCGTGCACCTAGACGACACAAAAAAAGAGAACAATCTAGAAAGTACCCTTTTTATTACCGAGGGTGATAGTGCAAGCGGTTCTATTACAAAATCACGCAATGTAAATACACAAGCAGTGTTCTCGCTGCGTGGTAAACCGCTCAATTCCTTTAACATGAGCAAAAAAATCGTGTACGAAAACGAGGAGTTTAACCTATTGCAAGCGGCGCTAAACATAGAGGATAGCATGGAAGACTTGCGGTATAATAAAATCGTCATCGCCACCGATGCCGATGTGGACGGGATGCACATCAGGTTGCTGCTCATCACCTTTTTCTTGCAGTTTTTTCCAGAACTTATAAAAAAGGACCATGTGTACATCTTGCAAACGCCCCTTTTTAGAGTGCGCAATAAAAAAGAAACACGTTACTGCTACACACCCGAGGAGCGCGCAGATGCCCTTGCGGCATTAGGAAAAAGCCCAGAAATTACCCGCTTTAAAGGACTCGGCGAGATAAGCCCCGACGAGTTTAAACATTTTATAGGCGACGACATGCGACTGGACCCTGTGATGCTGGACGAAAACATGAGCATAGACGAGCTACTAGGCTTTTACATGGGTAAAAACACCCCCGACCGCCAGGAGTTTATAATCGATAACCTTAAGGTAGAGCTGGACGTGGTGGAGGAGGATGTGTAGCGATATCGCTTTCGCGAAAGCGGAATAACTAAAACGAGCATGACACAATAAAAACAATAACAAAATGAAAATAAAACACGTACTAATCGGGTTGCTGCTTGTCGGAAATCTCGGTTTTAGCCAAACAAAAAATTTTATTGATCAACCGTACCTTGAAACAACAGCGATTGTTGACACATTAATAAGCCCAGATATCATTTATATTGACATTCTGCTACGCGAGAAAGATGAGCGTAATAAAATTTCTGTAGAAGAATTAGAAGAAAAAATGGCCGAAAAATTGAAAGAATTAGGAATCGATTTACAAAAGCAATTAACCTTATCTGACCTTTCTAGTAATTTTAAAAAATACTTCTTAAAGCAAAAAGACATTATGAAGAACAAAGCGTACAAACTAAAAGTTTTTGACGCGCAAACCGCAGGTAGAGTGATTGTAGGATTAGAAGATGTAGGGATTTCAAATGTTTCTTTAGACAAAACTGAATTTTCAAAGATAGAAGAATTAAAACTACAATTAAAATCAAAAGCGGTTTTAAAGGCAAAGGCTCAAGCAGATTATTTAATCTCGCCTTTAAATCAAAAAGTAACTAAAGCATTGTTTATTACCGACAAATATTACCAAGGACGTGATTATGACGGTGTTTTAGATGAAGTAGTTGTGTTAGGGTATTCGGCTAAAAGAAGTAAAGAGGAATATAAACCTATCGAAATTGAATTCAAACCCATTAAGGTAGAAATGGAAGTGACAGTAAGGTTTGGGATTGAATAATTGAGCTATTTAGCACATTTGTATAACGTGACCATGACTATTTAGAGCAGTGTGGATTTTAAATTAAAAATACTTGAATAAGCCTATTAAAATTGACATCCACATTATTAATGAGAAGAGAATACAAGTTCAAGAAAAAATTCAAAATGCTACATGTTGAATTCATAATGTAAAAAATGAGTGAAGAAAACGAAGAATTAGAAAATCTGGGAGCAACAGGCGCGCAAGAACCTACAGAAACCATTACCCGGGTGACGGGAATGTACAAAGAGTGGTTTCTAGATTATGCGAGTTATGTGATTCTAGAACGTGCCGTCCCAGCGATAGAAGACGGTTTTAAACCCGTGCAGCGTCGCATCTTTCAGTCTATGAAGGATCTAGACGATGGTCGTTACAACAAGGTTGCCAATATTGTAGGACATTGTATGCAGTACCACCCGCACGGCGATTCCAGTATTAGCGACGCGATGGTGCAAATCGCCCAAAAAGATTTGCTCATAGACATGCAGGGTAACTGGGGAAATATTTATACAGGCGACCCCGCTGCTGCATCCCGATATATAGAGGCGCGTTTATCAAAATTTGCGACCGAGGTACTTTTTAACCCTAAAATCACTAAATGGCAATCTAGCTATGACGGCAGGCGCAAAGAACCTATCAACCTGCCTGTAAAATTCCCGCTTTTACTTGCACAGGGAGCCGAGGGTATTGCCGTGGGATTAAGTACAAAAGTGCTCCCCCACAACTTTATAGAACTTATAGATGCCTCGATAAAACATTTACAAGGCAAGAGATTTACCCTTTTTCCTGATTTTCCGACAGGTGGTGAGGCCGATGTTTCTAATTACAACGACGGTCTTAGAGGCGGTAAAGTGCGAGTACGTGCAAAAATGCATGCACCTGACAAAAGTTCTATTGTAATTACCGAGATTCCGTTTAGCACAAATACCAGTACGCTTATAGATTCTATCCTAAAGGCTAACGAAAAGGGAAAAATTAAAATCAAAAAAATTGAAGACAACACAGCAGCCGAGGTAGAAATTATGATTTACCTACCACCTGGGGTATCTCCTGATAAAACCATGGATGCCTTGTTTGCTTTCACCAGCTGCGAGGTAAGTATATCACCACTAGGTTGTGTGATTGAAGATAACAAGCCACTTTTTGTAGGCGTGTCCGAAATGTTGCGCCGCAGTGCAGACCATACAGTAGAATTACTAAAACAGGAATTAGAAATTTTACTGGACGAGGTAGAGGAGCAGTGGCACTATGCATCGCTCGAGCGCATCTTTATAGAAAACCGTATTTATCGCGATATAGAAGAACAAGAAACCTGGGAAGGTGTATTAAATGCCATCGACCAGGGACTAAAACCACATATTAGTCATTTAAGACGCGCCATTATCGAAGAGGACATCGTGCGACTTACTGAAATACGTATCAAACGCATTTCTAAATTTGATATAGACAAAGCCCAACAAAAAATTGACGCACTAGAAGAACGTATTGCCGAATTAAAAAAATACCTGGATAACCTTATTGAATACGCGGTTAACTACTTTACAAAACTTAAAAAGGATTATGGCAAAGGCCGTGAGCGCAAAACCGAACTTAAAGCTTTTGATGACATAGAAGCCACTACAGTCGTGTTGCGCAACACAAAACTGTATGTAAACCGGGTAGAGGGATTTGTAGGAACAGGGCTTAAACGCGACGAGTATGTGACAGACTGTAGCGATATAGATGACGTCATTATTTTTACACGCGATGGACAATTATTAATCACTCGCGTGGCCGACAAGACCTTTGTAGGGAAAGATATTATACATGTAGCAGTATTTAAAAAAGACGACAAACGCACAATCTATAACATGATTTATAGGGATGGTAAAACAGGTCCCAGCTATGTAAAACGATTTGCAGTAACCGGTATAACACGCGACAAACCGTATGATATGTGTAATGGAAATAAAAACTCTATAATCCATTATTTTAGTGCTAATCAAAATGGCGAGGCCGAGGTGACAACCATAAATCTGCGGCAAATGGGCAGCGTTAAAAAACTAAAATGGGATCTCAATTTTAGTGATATCGCCATAAAAGGAAGATCTTCTAAAGGTAACCTTGTTACAAAATACAGTATTAAACGTGTAGATTTAAAAGAAGAAGGTGTAAGCACATTAAAGCCACGTAAAATTTGGTTTGATGAAACCGTGCAGCGTCTTAATGTAGATGGACGAGGCACCCTGTTAGGGGAGTTTAACGGTGATGATAGATTATTGATTATCAATCAAAAAGGACTTCTTAAAACCATTGTCCCCGAGGTAACTGCACGTTTTGACGATCAAATGATTGTTCTAGAAAAATGGATACCTAACAAACCAATAAGCGCTATTTATTTTAATGCAGAGAAACGTTTGTTCTACGTAAAGCGATTTTTAATAGAAAATCCCGATAAAGAAGAAGCGTTCATACCCGATACCGATGGCACTTACCTAGAACTGGTCTCAACCGATTACAAGCCGCTTATAGAGCTCGTTCATGTTAAACCGCGTGGCAAAGAGCAACCTGAAAATGAACAGATACCACTAGCAGATTTTATTGCGATAAAAGGCATACAGGCGCAAGGTAATATGTTGACTAAAAGTGCTTTAAAACAAATTAACGCACTAGAAGCTTTAGCCACCGAACCCGAAAATGATGCAGATATGCTAAGCGAAAACCCGCCCGCTGACGATAACTTTAGCGTCAATGATGTGATCGAAAAAAAGGAGGTTTCCAGTAGTAAAATAGAAGAGGATAAAGAACAGTCAACAAACACAGACAATACCGGACAGGGGACTTTGTTTTAAATAACAATGTGTGACCGTATCGTATATGCTTCGTTTAGAGCGCAATATGCACGTGGTAAACAGCGTGATTTTAAGAGCGTGTGTAAGCACGTTTGTCTTGATTTCGCTTTCGCGAAAGCGAACAATTTACAGGTTAAAATCTAAGATAAACCACTTACTTAAACTATAACTAACTGATTATTAACATCTTTTGTAATAATTTCAATAATTATTTCAGTAAATCACCATAGTTAGGCGCGCCAGGGTCTGCATAATTAGCAATAGCTAACCGTGTGGTACGGCCTTTACTCGCATTTCTGGTCGTTGAGCTATCTAGCGTTTATTTAATTCTTTTTGCTGTGCCTCTATACACTTGCTCACGCCCTGATTGTTTAAACTCAAAGGTGTAAGAATCCTCTGTCGTGTCCATTATTTTAAAGAGGTAGGCCCTACTATCAGCGTTGGTTTTTGGGTTGATAGGGATAAGCCGCCACTCGCAGTCGTTTATCCATTCCACTTTTGCGCTATCTACTTTATTTTCAAATGTTTCAATTTGAAGATTTTCGGTTCTAATAAAAGTTGTTTTTAGAAATTTCCCACCTGCTTCTTGTTCCCACACAAAGGATCCTGTTCTAAAATTTTTACAGTTGCGCTCGTCGTTATAACATGATAAAAAGGTACATGCAACCACTACCAATACTAAAACCCTCATGATTTGATTATTTATACAAAGATAGGATAGGATTAAGAAAGGTCGGGTTGGTAGGAGCTAAAAGTTCCGTCGTCATAAAGTAAAATAACTTTAACAAGTGTCGCACCTTTTTGTGCAGTTTTGGGTTTTTGCGGTTCGTCTATTTCTGGAATGTCAAAAAGATTAGGAACTGAAGTTGTTGATTTTGCGTTATGCGCAGTAAGGGTAGATTGCGCTTTGTCCTGCGCAGGGGCTTGTGCACTTATTTGTGGGTGGTGCAGGGTGTTTGTTGACGCAGGAAATTCGCCCTTGCCGTTTACTAGCCAGTTTAAAGTAACCTCGGGAAATTCTTTCAATACACTCATCACAAATTCTAAAGAAGGCTTGTTGCGGCCAGATAAAAGATGGGAGATAGAGCTGCGTCCCACGGCAACCTTATCTGCAAAAGTAGATGCATTAAGGTTGTAATAAGCGAGTATTTCTTCTAGTCTTTGAGTAAATTCCATTACAAAGTATTTATTTACAAATGTAAACAATTATTACAGGAATCATGTGTTTACAAATGTAAATAACAAAAAAAAACCTTGTTACAAAGGATTGTATATCGCTATAATAAGTAAACCTTTAGTTTATATTAAATTATTTAAAGTAATGATAATATATATTTTAATCTAGTTTAATTGCTTTCTCTTGTAAAATTATTTAAAAATGTAATTAAGGAACATTAGAACAAAAGATAGTTGTTTACACTTGTAAATTAATGACGAGAATCGCTTGTTTACAAATGTGAATAAGTTGAAATTTACAATTGTAAAATGATAATTCCGTGTATGGAATCATGCAATTCAAACAAGTATGTACTTTTGCTGTTTTAAATAGCAAATGATGTTGCCTCGATATTTTACGTATTCCACTTTTGAGATTTACTTTAAAGACATTGTTCATTCCTTATACATCAATCCAGTCTCGCTAGAATGTATAGGCTCATCGGTTTTAGGAAACGATGTGTATTGTTTAAAACTTGGTAATGGTAAACATCGGGTGCTTGCTTGGTCTAATATGCACGGTAACGAGTCTACAACAACCAGAGCGATTTTAGAATTTTTACAACGCGATGATTTGGCGTTATTATTAATGGACATTACCTTATGGATAATCCCTGTTTTAAATCCTGATGGATTAAACGCCTGGACACGTGAAAATGCAAACGGTATAGATTTAAATAGAGATGCCATAACATTAAGCCAACCAGAAAGTGTGTTGTTGCGTGCAGTATTCGAGTGCTTACAACCTCATTATTGTTTTAACATGCATGACCAGCGTTCTATCTATGGCGATAAAAATGGTCGCGATGCTGTCCAACTTTCGTTTTTAGCACCTGCTGCAAATCAGGAGCGCACGATAACACCAGCCAGAATCACAGCCATGAGAATTATAAATGCAATACATGATAAACTTGTAGGCGAGACAACCGGTATTATAGGGCGATTCAGCGATGCTTTTAATCCAAATTGTGTAGGTGATTATATGCAACGTTGTGGTGTACCTACCATTTTATTTGAAGCAGGTCATGCCGGTCACGATTACTATCGTGAGCAAGCAGTAGCGTTAATTGCCGCAAGCTTTGTAGAAGCGCTGCAAGAGGTTACAAATGATCAAAGCCTCTCTGAATGCGATATAACCGAGCGTTATGCAATGATTCCAGATATTTATCCTTCTTATGTGGACCTTTTAATTAAAAATATACCATGCGAAACGGGTAGTAAAAAAGATATTGCCATTCAATATTATGAGATAGTTGTAGATGGGATTCTTTATTTTGTGCCCATTCTTGTGGGGGTAGATGTACAGGATATTAAAAATGCACACCAGGTTATAGACTGTAATGATGCGACTCACTATGCGGCTGACTTATTTATTGATGCGCAATTAAAAGTGACTTGTAAATCATTGAACGTGTTAACTTTTCATTAAAACACACAATCACATAGATTTTATGTAATGAATTATGTAAAATTGCACTAATAATGTAAAAATAACAAAACTTCCATATGACAAAAATTGACGAAATTGATAAGCAAATTTTAGACGTGCTTATAGAAAATACCAGAACACCTTTTACCGACATCGCAAAAAAACTCGGGATGAGCGCAGGTACCGTTCATGTACGTGTTAAAAAAATGGAAGACGCAGGCATCATACAGGGATCATCACTTACCGTAGATTATGATAAATTGGGCTACACATTTATCGCATATATAGGAGTATTTCTAGAAAAAACGAGTATGACGCAGTTTGTTTTAGAACGCATTAACAACATACCCTATGTCACCGTTGCACACATTACAACAGGTAAGTTTAACATATTTTGTAAAATAAGAGCTAGAGATACTGCACACGCCCGACGCGTCATTTTTGAACTCGATGATATAGAAGGCGTAAGCCGCACCGAGACCATGATAAGTTTAGAAGAAAGTATCAACGACAAGAAACGATTGCTGCATAAAGTTTTTCAAGATTTATAAAGAAAAATTTAAAATATGATCGTTTAAAAGTCTCTTTTACTATTACACGTTTATTTTATGCGTGCCATGTTTAGTGGTTCGCTTTCGCGAAAGCGAACTTTTCAACACAGCTATTTGCAAAGTACATGCAGGCAATATTAAGTTAGGAGCGTGTGAAAATTTTGGTTGCAGAGGTCTAGAACTCTTAAAAGGAAAATTTATAGGAAAATAGTGACTTGTTTTTGTGATTACCAACCGATTTAGACAACTTGCGAACACGATTACCGAAAATCTTCTTGAGATGGATCACTAACTTTTTCAAATAAAAAGAGCCTCTAAAAAGGCTCTTTTTATTTTTATATAGTAATCTTAAAATTAATTGTTTAGCATTACAGGCATTACCAGCATGGTGACATTTTCGCCTTCATCCAGTCCATCAACAGGCGTTAAAATACCAGCACGATTGGGTAACGACATTTCTAGAGAAACCTCGTCACAAGTTAGATTATTTAACATTTCTAGCAGAAAACGGCTGTTAAAGCCTATTTGCATATCGTCCCCTTGATAATCGCATGTTAAACGCTCATCTGCTTTGTTGCTAAAGTCAACATCCTCAGCCGATATGTTTAACTCGGCACCAGCCATTTTTAATCGGATTTGGTGTGTTGTTCTATTAGAGAAAATACTTACTCTACGCACAGAATTGAGTAACTGCGTCCTGGATATGATCAGTTTATTTGGGTTTTCTTTAGGGATTACTGCTTCATAATTTGGGTACTTACCGTCAATAAGCCTACATATAATGGTGGTAGAATCAAAAGAAAATTGAGCGTTACTGTCGTTGTATTCTATTAGGACTTCGGTTTCTTGCCCTTGTAACATTGTTTTTAACAATGTCAGTGGTTTTTTGGGCATGATAAATTCGGCAGTTTCTGTTGCTTTTAAGTCCTCTCTTTTGTATCTAACAAGTTTATGAGCATCGGTTGCTACAAAAACAAGTGCATCACTAGCAAATTGAAAGAACACACCACTCATTACCGGTCTAAGATCGTCGTTTCCCGCAGCAAAAATGGTTTTGTTAATTGCCGTCGCTAGTGTATCTGCCAATATAGTAGTGCTGCTAGGATTTGATAAGTTAATAGGCTTAGGAAATTCATCTGCACTAGCACAGGCAATCTCAGATTTTCCACGGTCGTGGCTTATGGTCAGCATACCATTTTCAGCGACAAAGGACAGCGGTTGTTCAGGAAACGTTTTTAATGTTTCTAGCAACAATTTAGCAGGAACAGCAATGCTGCCATCTGTCTCGCTTTGTACGGTTAATATGGTGCGCATGGTCGTCTCCATGTCTGACGATGACACTCTTAATTCTGCACCATGAAGGTCAAAAAGTAAATTATCTAAAATCGGTAAGGTGTTGTTGTTGTTAATTACCGTGCCTAACATTTGTAGGTGCTTTTGCAAGTAAGAACTAGAGACAATAAATTTCATTAACAAAGTTATTTATGTGTGTAAGAAATGTTAAAATACGATTGTTGCTTAAATTTTGTAAGGATTATGTGATAATAAGCACTATTTTTATGGCAACTATTAATATTGCAAAGATATTTATATATTGGCAAGTTTAAAAGTTACTTATAAACAAAACCATAATTTTTATAATGAATCACATGCTTAAAAAATTATCCTTCATCACCGCTGGTCTAGTTCTCGTGACATGTACAGTGCAAGCCCAAACTAAAGAGGAACTCTCTAAAATTACTGCTACTTACGATAAGCAAGAGGCTGTTGCATTACTAGAACAAATAAAACAAAGCGAGCAACAACAACTGGCAGCTGCAAAACTAGTGGCCGCAGAACGAGGTCTGCCACTTAGTTATATAGACGACCGCGGTGAGCCCGTGATTTTAACAGGCATAGATGCAGCAGGTGAATTGATTTATACAACCACCCACAACTTTCTAGGAGTTCGTACGATCAATGCCCAACCGCTTTACAACAATGGTGGCATGGGGCTCAACATACAAGGACAAGGAATAAATGCTGGAATTTGGGATGGTGGTTATGTTAGACAAACACACGTGGCATTAACCGGAAGAGTAACATATGGAGAACCCAACAAGGCTATTAGTAATCATGGTACACATGTAGGTGGAACAATGATAAGCGATGGTACAGGAAATGTAGCTACAAGAGGGGTAGCTTTCAACGGGACATTGATAAGCTTTGATTTTGATAGTGATACTTCTGAAATGACACAGCAAGCGGTGGCGGGCATGCTCATTTCTAATCACAGTTATGGGCGCGAGGTGGATGGATCTACACCATTGAGTGTGTATGGTAAGTACGATGGCGTTGCTTCAACATTTGACGCTATTGCTAATACATTTGATTTTTACCTACCTGTTGTTAGTGCTGGTAATGACCGTAATAGTGGATTAAATCCAAGTAAAAATGGATTTGATTTGTTAACCGATCGGTCATTATCCAAAAATGTTATGACTGTAGGTGCCATAGAAAATGTTTCTAATTACTCTGGTCCTTCATCAGTTAACATGTCTGGCTTTAGTTCATTTGGACCACCCGATGACGGTCGAGTTAAGCCAGACATCGTTGCAAAAGGTGTAGGAGTGATTAGTACAGGCAGTGCAAACGATACGGCAATAGCTACGCTACAAGGCACATCGATGTCGGCACCCATGGTTTCAGGAGGTTTGATGTTATTGCAGCAATTATATAATCAACAGCAAGGTAGTTTTATGCGTGCATACACTGCTAAGGGTTTAGTATTAATGACTACTAAGGAGGCTGGTACCAGCCCAGGTCCAGATTATCGTTTTGGATGGGGACTTATGGATGTTGGTGCTGCGGCACAACACATACTTGCTATGAATAACTCCACGGTAATTGATGAGCGCACGCTTGCACAAGGTGCTACCTACACAAGAACGGTTACCGCAAACGGCCCAGTACTTAAAGTTGGAATTAGTTGGAATGATCCAGCTGGAACTGTTCCTGACAATACTGTAGATAACAGGCAACCTAATTTAGTTAATGATTTAGATATTAAATTGACTGACTCAAACGGGGTTGATCACTTCCCGTGGAAATTAAATCCCTTACAGCCTGGTGCTGCGGCATCTAAAGGAGTTAATGATGTAGACAACATTGAAATTGTTGAAATACAAGCTCCAACTGGAACTTATACAATCACAGTTTCTCATAAAGGAAATTTAACTGGTGGTGCCCCTATAGAGCGTTATGCACTACTCATTAACGGGGCAGATACAGGAACATTATCTAATAGACAAAATGAGTTACAAAGTTTTGTAATGTATCCTAATCCAGCTAAGGAGTTTGTAACCATCGGTTTTAATAACTCATTATCTGGTGACAAAGTAGTTGTGGAGATTTATGATATTCTAGGTCAATTAGTGAGTGCTACAAAATTTGAAAACACCCCAAATTTTGAACAAACCGTAAATATAAGTAATCTTAAAAGCGGCCTTTATTTAGTCCGTGTCGGTGATGGAAATGCATTTACCACTAAAAAACTTGTTATAAATTAACTGTTTACTCAGATTATTTATTTTTTAGAAAACCGTCTCCAATTTGAGACGGTTTTTTTATTGTATTGATTTAATAATGTCGGGCAGCACTTTTATCATTGAACAAAATCACATGTTTAATTCGATAACGTTGATATATCCAATTTTTAAGTTTTAAACGGCGTAAACACCGACACTGTTTAAATTATTATTTTAAGTGTAGTTTGTAGCCGCGCAGAGGTTTACGTATTTAATTGATGGGAGGATTTTAAAGAACGGTAAGTGCTTGTTGTTATTTCGCTTTCGCGAAAGCGATAACCCACACAACCTATTGTTTAATAAAATTTTTCGATTTTTTTATAAATCTACACTACCTTTTCCCTCTCTTACAAGCTCTGGCTCGTCACCAGTGAGATCGATGATTGTAGAACCTATGTTACCACCATAGCCGCAGTCAATAATAAAATCAACATGTTTGCCCCATTTTTCTTCTATTAAACTAGGGTCTGTGGTGTATTCAATGACCTCGTCGTCATCTTTTATAGATGTGGAGATGATAGGGTTTCCCAACTCGGTGACAAGTGCGATCGCTACGGGATGGTCAGGCACGCGTATACCTACTGTTTTCTTTTTCTTGAATATGGTGGGTAGATTGTTGTTTCCTGGCAAAATAAATGTGTAGGGTCCTGGTAAATTACGCTTAAGTATTTTAAAGGTAGCGGTATTTATGGTACTTACAAAGTCACTTAAGTTACTTAGATCCCGACAAATAAACGAAAAATTTGCTTTTTCTAATTTTACACCTTTAAGTCGAGCAACTTTTTCTAATGCTGCTTTATTTGTAATATCACAACCCAATCCATAAACGGTGTCGGTGGGGTAGATGACCAGCGCTCCATCTCGCATGGCGGATGCAATTTTTTTAATTGCGTTTAGGTCCGGGTTGGTCTCATATATCTTTATAACCTGCGCCATGACTCTAAGAACGATTAAAAATGGACCCTAAAGGAAAAAATAGCAGTATAAGTGCTAAAATGCAAATACATAGACGCATCCAAAATAGGAGGTTTGTTTCGTTAGAATCGGGCAGCAGTTCGTAATGATATTTGCCGGTGCTATCTATTTTAATAGATACCTTACTGCCTCGGTTACTTTTAAAGGCGTCGTCAATTTTTTTGGCATATTTCCATGCGAAAATAGTACTACTTAAAATAGTTGCTATCATGAGGACATTTACTAAAAGCAATATGGACATACGTTTCCTTTGATACGTAAAGTTACGTTTTTTTTAATTTAATTGTCTGCTGAATTCAACTTATAAGTGCAACAGGCCAAGTTGATTTTAATTTTTCTATTG
>DAIRDE010000057.1:0-17798 GCA_036796335.1 Nonlabens sp. | reverse complement strand
TCTCGGCAAAAAATGCCGAGATAAAAAAGGATTTCCACTGCAATCCTTAACGCAAAAACTGCATGCAAATAACAACCATCTATGAGTTGGGAATTTTTAAAACCGAAAATAAAATTATTGTTATAACCCATGAAATTTGAAATAGTTTTAGCCATCTTATCTTGCTCGTTAGCCTTGCTATTTTCCTGTGGTAGCAAGCCACAAAACAAGGATTTAAGCACCAAAAAACCCAACATTCTGTTTATTATCGTAGACGATTTAAAACCCGAACTAGGTTGTTATGGGCATACAGATATGGTGACCCTTAACATCGAACTGCTTGCAAAAGATGGTATCACATTTACAAACGCCTTTTCAAATGTTCCGGTTTGTGGTGCGTCAAGAGCTTCTATACTAACAGGCGTTTACCCCACCAGAGAACGGTTTTTAAGTTATGAATCCCGAGCAGATGTTGATGTTCCTGGCGCCGTTCCTTTGCACGAACATTTAAGTAAAAATGGATATGAAACCTATAGCTTGGGGAAAGTATTTCATAAACCAAAAGACCATGCAAACAAATGGACCAACAAGCCGTGGTTGCCCGATGTGCCTAACGTCTCAAAAAACTACTATCTACCAACAAATATCGAGCGACAAAAACAAGCCGGCCTCAACGGCCCTGCCTATGAACGAGAACAAGTCGACGATGACTTCTATGTAGACGGGAAAATTTCTTTAAAAACGATGTCCACCATAGACAGTTTACACCAGAAAAGATCACCTTATTTTCTAGCGGTGGGGTACCTGCGACCACACTTGCCTTTTACTGTGCCGGCAAAATACTGGGATTTGTATGACGAAAAAAACATAGAACTTCCTAAAAATTACTTCTGGCCTGTAAACGCACCTTTACAAGAACAATTTCAGTTCGACGAAATTAGAAAATACCAGCATGTACCTCAACAAGGCCCCATTCCAGATAGTTTAGCCCTTAAACTCGTTCACGGTTATAAAGCTTCGGTTTCTTATGTTGATGCCATGATTGGTAAAGTCATAAACAAACTGAAAGCAAATGGTACCTATGATAACACACTCATCGTGCTTTTAGGAGACCACGGGTTTATGACAGGCGAGCATGGCCTTTGGTGCAAACACGTGACATTTGACGAGGCTTTAAGAGCACCTTTAATTGTAAAAATGCCCAGGGGGTTGAATAATAAAAAAGCCTCAGGACTGGTGGAATTTGTAGATATATATCCAACCCTTTGCGATATAGCAGGTATTAAAAAACCCAACCACTTACAAGGTGTAAGTCTGTATAACGTACTCACTAATAAAGATGACCAACCCACAAAATCGTTTCTTTTTTCAAGGTATGAAAACATGGAAGCTATAAAATCAAAAGATTTCTTATACACTCAATTTTTAAATGAAAACAGAGAAACCACCCACGAATGGCTTTTTGACCACAAAACCGACCCTCAAGAAAACATCAATGTAGCAAACAAGCCTGAATACAAAGAAATCAAAAATGATCTTGCAATGCGTTTACAAGAACATATCAAGAAAACCAGGTAGCAATTTCATGATTATACCAATCAACTTTAAAAATATTTTAAATTCTTACGTGTCCTTATGCAACGTCAAGACATTGCTTAACTTGTTTCCACCATCTTGTTTTAGTCGCCAAATAACAGTTCAGTGATTTATTTCCAGAAAAACATAAGGTATCCATACATCTATTCTCAACAAAACTTGCTGATTGGACGCAATTTATTAACAACATAACAAGCTGCTTGCTCTGCCTGACCGCAGGCTTTGTCCTCTTTATTTAGGGTTATTTTTAGACCATGGTTTTCATCTGTTTTCACCTCTATAGATAACGACCATCCATTTTTAATAATTGTATCAAATCCGTAGTGACTTTATCTGCTGTTATCATGTTCAAATCATTGAAAAAATGCCCTCCTTCGATGAGACTTCGCTAACGATAGAAGTTGTGGACAAAAAGAAAAAGATGGTCTTAAAATACGTTAGTCATACCGCCTAGTGAACTTAAATTTGATACAACTGTGCTTACTACAACGTTAAATTAAATTTATCAGCTTTATAGCTATTTTACCTCTATAAAAAAACGAAACAAGTATTGTTTATGAGAAAATTTGACGAGAACACTATTCATTTATCAATAAAAACTGTTAAATTTTAACAAAAATCCTTGTGGTAATCGTTAAATTTAAGTAACTATGCAGCATTGATAAATGCAATCGATTGCGCAACTAAATACATGCTCAGTTATTTTCAAAAGTTCGCTCGTTTGCATTTTAAACAATGATGAATACGTAGTGCCAGATAAACTTAAATGAACCTTAAAAAAAATCCCATGAAACATTTTTACCTTCTAATCTTAGCGGCATTGGTTTCCAGTGCAGCAGTCGGTCAATCCTACACAGTGACCGATGTCGTATTAAATGGCCAAGCTTTTAAAAGAATTACTGGAACCATTAGTACAAATCAAACATTAAACAACGCGTCCTTGTGGCTCATTGCTGACTCTTTAAAAGTTGCTCCTGTTGGTAAACTTACTATTACAGCAGGCACACAAATCTTTGCAGAAAATAGCGCTTCGGTTGTATATGTTGAACCATTGGGCGAGGTTGACTGGCAGGGAACAGCCACCAGCCCTATTGTATTCAATACACTGGCAAATGCCCCAGGACAAGGGTCTGGTAATACAGCAGCTGGTCAATGGCGAGGAATTCGTATAGATGGAAATGGAACCGGCTCTAATTCGGGTACTTTAAGATACGTTAGACAAATGTATGCCGGCTCTGGTTCTGAAAACAACGCCTTTACACTCGAGGATGTGGGCAGCGGGACCACTGTAGAGTATGTTCAAATTTATGGTAACGCAAATAGAGGACTTAGAGTGAACGGTGGTAACGTAAACTTTAGATACATCGTTTCAACCAATGGTAACGAGGTTGGTATTAGAACTGATAGCGGTTGGAATGGCGCTGGCCAATTTATAGTAGTTAATAAAAGCACAGCAGCAGGAAATGCTATGGAAAATCGTGTGGGTAATGCTACGTTAAGTAACATCACCATTACAGGCGCTGGTGTAAATGCCACTGGAGGCTCACCGGTGGGTGGCGGAATTAGAGTGAGAAGCGATGGTACAGCACAAATCTACAACACCGTAATTTCAGGCGTTGACACAAGTTTGCGATTTGATTCAACAACATCTTCCTCGGGTTCTGCTTTTCGCAATTCTGCAATTTTTGGAAACAATATTAACTCAGGAACTGGCGTACATAGTTCTGGTGCAGTTTTTAATCCTACAGCAGGAGCTTATGTTGCTGCTAACAACAACACCACAACATCATTTGCAATAACCGACTCTTATGTGGGCACTAGTACTGCAAACAGTACGGCTGCTGGACCACTTTCACCGTTCTTTACAAATGTCAATTATGTAGGAGCCGTTCAAAGTGGCGCAGGTAACGACTGGACAGTAGGATGGTGCTTAAATTTGAATGGCACAGTAAGACAAGCGCCATTATCTATTAGTGAAACGCAAAACATCGCGTTAAAAATTTATCCTAATCCAGTACAAGATAGGGTAATCATCGACGCTGCCGTGGGTATTGACACTGCTCGTATCTATGACAGCACTGGTAAATTGGTTTATGAAAATTTAACTTTTGAAAGAGCAAATAATCAAATAGATATGTCAAACTTGCAATCGGGTATCTATTTTATGAATGTAACCGCAGGTGCATTGTCAGAAACTCTTAAAGTTATAAAGCAATAAAGAATTGTATGAGCCGCTGTAAAAGTTGACATTGCAAACACCCAACTTAACAGTTCACTATAAACAAAAAACCTTGCCAGTGAAATCATTTTAGGTGATTTAAATGGCAGGGTTATTTTTTGGTAACCTGCAATTAGCAACCGACTAACCGCCACAAAATTTTTTTGCGCCGTTAATAACCATACTATCCCAAGAAAAACCTCATAAAGTCTCTGTAAACATGAACTACTGCACGATTAAAAAATACATCAGTCGACTGGTAAAATTTCTCAGCATTTTAATTTGTACAGCCCTGATACTTGGGGCTACTTTTTCATGTGCACAGGATAAATGGGCGACTGCCGACACAATTGTCGCTGGTTTAGACCCCGTAATATTTCCCGATGTTACGTACAACATAAAAGACTTTGGTGCGATAGGTGACGGTCAATTTCCCAATAAACA
The DNA here is from genome assembly GCA_036796335.1 of Nonlabens sp. Taxonomy (GTDB): domain Bacteria; phylum Bacteroidota; class Bacteroidia; order Flavobacteriales; family Flavobacteriaceae; genus Nonlabens. Next base: position 13,561 of record DAIRDE010000057.1, on the reverse strand, counting down.
AGCATTTGAAAAAGCAATAAAAACATGCTATGTACATGGTGGCGGTAAAATCATCGTTCCTGCGGGAGATTACTTTATGAATGGACCTTTGGTTTTTAAAAGCAATGTACACATACAACTGCAAGAAGGCGCTGTATTAAATTTCAGTCATGACGAAAAAGATTACCTGCCCGCAGTGCTAGTGACTTGGGAAGGCACCGAAGTCTACAATTACTCACCGCTCATATATGCTTACAAGGCTAAAAACATTGCTCTTACCGGAAAAGGAACCGTAAACGGGAATGGATCTAAAAACTTTTCTAACTGGAAAACACTGCAAGAACCAGATAAAGCAATACTTAGAAAAATGGGACAAGACCTTACTCCCGTGTACCAGCGAGTCTTTGCCGACGGCCATAAATTAAGACCTAGCCTTTTTCAACCCTATGGATGCACAAATGTGCGTTTAGAAGGGATAACAATTTTAGACTCGCCCTTTTGGGTGATTCACCCCACGTTTTGTGACAATGTTATTGTACGTGGTGTAACCGTAGATAGCTATAACACAAACAACGACGGCTGCGACCCAGAATCGTGTAGCAACGTGCTGATAGAAAATTGCACATTCCGCACGGGGGACGATTCTATAGCCATAAAAGCAGGACGCGACAACGACGCCTGGCGCATAGGCCGTCCTACCGAAAATGTGGTCATAAGAAATTGCAACTTTTTCTCTAAAATTAACGGCGTTTGTATAGGCAGTGAAATGGCAGCTGGGGTTAAAAATGTCTTTATTGAAAACATAGAAATGCCCATGTCATCTAATGCGATTTACTTTAAAGCAAATCTGGATAGAGGCGGTTCTATAAAAAATGTATTTGTAAGAAACATTAAAACAGACACTGTTAGAACAGCGCTCATACGATTTGAACCAAATTACAAGGGAGAAAAATCATCGTTCAACCCCACGCTTTTTGATGGTTTTTATATTGAAAACGTCTCGTGCAACGTGTCCGAGGAAGTAGGCATCTACCTTGCTGGCATTCAACAAGACTACCCCATTAAAAACATTCACCTTAAAAATATTAAGATCAAAAAAACGCCAGTACCTTATGTCATGGAACATGCTCAAAAGATACTTTTTGAAAATGTAGAAGTGAATAATAAAAAACTGGATAAAAATCCAAAATCTAGAAAACTAATCGATTTAAAGGTCCTATAACCCCGTTTAGATGATAAAACACAAGCCACACACGCCTTTTTTAATCACTATCATGATGTTTGTAGGAGTCCTAACCGCTCCTTTTAATGTCGCTTTCGCGAAAAGCGTACAACAACAAACCCCCAGGATTATCCAAAACATAGAAAGTAGAGAAAAGCAAACCCTGGATGGATTGTGGCAAATTATAATAGATCCGTTAGAAAACGGTTATTACGACCATCAATACGGTTTGCGTGACAAGAAAGCATTTTTCAAGAACCGTAAACCCACCTCGCCAGCCGATTTAGTAGAATACGATTTTGACAGCGATTATCAGTTAAACGTGCCTGGTGACTGGAATACGCAAATGGAAAAACTGTATTATTATGAGGGAACCGTATGGTACAAACGATCATTTAACCACAAAAAAGAAAGCGGTAAGAAAGAAATCTTATATTTTGAGGCCGTAAATTATCACGCCATGGTTTACCTAAACGGTGAAAAAATAGGCGAACACGTGGGCGGTTTTACGCCATTTCAATTTGATGTAAGTGCCCAGTTGCAAGAAGGTGAAAACGTTCTTATCCTAAAAGTCGATAATACGCGCAAAAAAGAAGGCATCCCCACATTAAACATGGATTGGTGGAATTATGGCGGCATTACACGATCTGTACATGTGATTAAAGTTCCTAATACATACATTGCAGACTACAGCATACAAACTAACAAAAGCGATCCTAACTTTATTGAGGGCTGGATACAAATTGAGAACGCCACAAGTAATCAACAAGTTACACTAGGTTTACCACAACTTAAAAAAGAGGTAAAACTAACTACTAATAATGGCTATACCCATTTTAAATTTAAAGCATCACCCCAATTATGGACGCCCCAACGACCCATAGTGTATGAAGTAATCATTGCGACTAGTGAAGATATCGTGAAAGACGAGATAGGTTTTAGAACCATAGAAACGCGCGGCCATAAAATTCTATTAAACGGTAAAGAACTTTTTTTAAAAGGAGTTTGCATTCACGAGGAGGCCGCATATGGATTAGGTCGCATAACTTCTAAAGAACAAAACCTAACCTTATTAGGATGGGCAAAAGAATTGGGTAGCAACTTTGTGCGTTTAGCACACTACACCCACAACGAGTCCATGGTAAAAGAGGCTGCAAAATTAGGACTTCTCGTTTGGGCCGAGGTACCCGTGTACTGGTCAGTAGATTTTGAAAATCCAGAAACCCTGAATAATGCCACCACGCAATTACAAGATATGATTGCTAGGGATAGAAACAGGGCAAATGTTATTTTGTGGTCGGTAGCAAACGAAACTAAAGAAATAGAGTCTCGCAACCTATTCTTACAAAATCTTATCCAAAAAGCCCGCGAGGCAGACCCGACACGATTAATCACGGCGGCACTCAATTCCCAAACCAAAAAAGGAGAAGGTGACACCATGAGTATCGAGGACCAGCTAGGAGCCTATGTAGACGTGATAGGAATTAACAACTATTGCGGGTGGTATGGTAGCGATCCTAAACCATGTAGAGATGTAAAATGGACAAGTATCTATAACAAACCCATGATTATGAGTGAATTTGGTGGTGGCGCTTTACAAGGTTTACATGGTGACGCCACCGCAGTATGGACTGAAGAATACCAACAGGCCATTTATGAAAACAACATATTGATGTTTGAAAATATTCCATTTTTAAGCGGGACTGCGGCGTGGTTGTTAAAAGATTTCCGTTCCCCACGCAGGCATTTAAGACGCATCCAAAATGATCACAATAGAAAAGGTCTGGTGTCTGAACAAGGGATAAAAAAACTAGCATTTTATACCTTGCAAGGATATTATCGCTCTAAAAACTAACTATTTTGAAAACAAATGAAATCGTAACTTGGGGTATCATAGGCTGTGGCGACGTTGCCGAGGTAAAAAGTGGACCTGCATTTAAACAATGCAAAAACTCGCAACTACTGGCCGTGATGCGACGCGACGAGGCGCTGGCAAGGGATTTTGCCACACGCCACAACGTGCCGTTGTTTTATACGCATGCTGCTGAACTTATGGAAAACCAAAGCATCACAGCAGTTTATATTGCAACACCACCATCATCACACCTGGATTATGCCTTAAAAGCTTTAAAAGCAGGTAAACATGTGTACATAGAAAAACCCATGGTGCTAACAGTAGACGAGGCCACCACACTACAAAATGCAGTGCAATCCAGCACCAGCAAACTGGTGGTTGCCCATTACCGCAGGTTTTTACCCATGTACCTAAAAGTTAAAGAACTTATTGATAATCATAGCATTGGCGCAATTAATTTTGTTGATTTAAAATTTTTAAAACCTCACAATCCCACCGATAAAGCTGGCTGGCGTTTAAATACCGATGTGTCTGGTGGTGGCTACTTTCATGACCTTGCCCCACATCAATTGGATTTAATGATTTACTTTTTTGGTGATATCCAGGCAGCGCACGGTTTTGCAGTGAATCAATCTAAATGCAACCAGGTAGATGACCTGGTGAATGGCATCATTCAATTTAAAAACAGCGTACACTTTAGCGGCATTTGGTCGTTTGCAGCGCCTTCGTTTTTAGAGCAGGATTCCTGTACGATTTATGGAGAGCACGGTACCATCTCGTTTCCATTTTATGGTGAAACAGTGCACCTAATCCAAAAAAATGATCGGCAGGTATTTAACTTTAAACACCCTAAACATATACAACAACCGCTCATTCAAGAAACTGTAGATTTTTTTCTCGGGAAACGCAACAATCCATGTGATGTAACAATTGGCGTCACCGTCATCCAGTTGATGGAACAGTTTACTAGGAAATAGAGCGGTTTTTTTAAGAGTAGCGCGTGTGTGCCTTGTTACGCTTTCGCGAAAGCGAAATTAAAACCATCGCTTGCACAGGCACACATATTCCTGATGTTAAAACTATTTTATTACAGGGAAACGCCTCTTTTCCAAGGGATAAAGTCGTCTTGATTTAACAAATCGGCTTTACATGTTGTGCGACCGCTGGCTACTTCTATAATAAAATCCAGTAAGTTTATCGCGGTTTCTTGAATCGTGTTTTCGCCACGTATAATACCGCCTGTGTCCATATCTATGATATCAGGCATTTTTTGAGCCAACGCACTATTAGACGACACTTTAATAACGGGCGTCACAGGATTGCCGGTGGGTGTGCCTAAACCCGTGGTAAACAGCACAATATTAGCCCCAGATCCTACCATGGCCGTGGTACTTTCTACATCATTACCAGGCGTACACAATAGATTTAGGCCGGGCTTTTTAATGTACTCCCCATAATCCAACACATCTACAACAGGCGATGTACCACCTTTTTTAGCAGCTCCTGCGCTTTTCATGGCATCGGTAATTAGGCCATCTTTAATATTGCCTGGCGACGGATTCATGTCAAAACCCGAGCCTGCTGCCACAACCGATTTTTCATAAGCCTGCATCAAATTTAAAAACCTGACAGCTGTGGTCTCTTCCACACAACGGTTTACCAGCTCCTGCTCTACCCCACACAACTCTGGAAACTCTGATAAAATAGCTGTGCCGCCCAGCGCTACAATCATGTCGGACACCGCACCCAGGGTTGGATTTGCTGATATTCCAGAGAAGCCGTCGGACCCACCACATTCTAAGCCTATTTGTAATTTAGATAATGGCGCTGGTTTACGTTCTATGTTATTAGCCGCTTTAATAGCCGCATACGATTCTTTTATAATCGCAGCAAGCAGGTCGTTTACCGTGCCCATGCGTTGTTGCTCAAACATAAGCACCGGTTTTTTATTATCTGGACTTATGGCATGTAGTGCATTTTGAAAAATCTCTACTTGCAAATTTTGACAACCCAAACTCAAAACAGTCGCTCCCGCAACATTGGGGTTTTTAACATAACCGGCGAGCAATCTTGCTAAACTTTCGGCATCCTGCCTAATACCGCCGCAACCGCCTGCATGCGTGATAAATTTAACCTGTATATTGTCAAAAACATTTTGGGTTAAGAAAGGTTCTTCCTGGGCGGCAACAGCCGGCTCACCTGCAACAAGAGCACGCAACAACATGCGATGCGGGCTGGTTTTTTGTGTCAAGAGTTCTTTTTCAAATACTTCTTTAAGTAACTCGATATTTTTGTTTTCGCAAAAGACTAATGGAAAAAACAACCAAACATTTGCTGCTCCTACCTGCCCGTCTTCTCGATGATACCCTAAAAAAGATTTGTCCTGATAGCGAGCCACGTCAGGCATTTGCCATCCTGTAGAAGCTGTTTTTTTTAAAACCTTTGTAGTTTGATGCACCACATTGCTTGTTGTAAGAACATCACCCTTTTTTATAACCTGATTTGCTTTACCTACTAAAACCCCGTACATGATCACCTGGTCACCCGCAGTAAAATGTTGTAAAGCAACTTTATGCTTTGCTCGTATAGCAGATTGCATGGTGAATTGCTCGTTTTCTAAAAGCACGGTCACACCAGCTTTTACATCAATCAATGCCACGGCCACATTGTCTTGCGGGTGTACTTTGATAAACGTGTGTTGCGTTGCCATTTATTAACGTTGTTTAATATTTTGTTTTAAAATTTTCAAATCCTTTTTCAATACCATATAATTCTATTTGTTCTAGGGCACAGGTTACTGTGTCTAGAAGATGCGGCAATCTAGTCAAATCCTGACCCCAAAAGGTCGCGTTTTTTAAGACTTCGTGAGTAACCGCTTGTAAACTGCCCTGCTGCCAGGCTGTTTTAAATGCGGCTACAACAACTGCACTGTCATGTACGGGCAAACTTTTTTCTTGCCAAATCCCCTTATAAAACCTGATTAAACAGGCAAAGGCAAAACATATGTGCGTGGGTAGTTTGCCTGTTTTTGCATGATAAGCAAGCAAACTAGGCAACACACGGACCTCGAATTTTGAAATGGTATTCAACGCAATGTCTGCCAGGCGATGCCTTATAAACGGATTTCTAAATCTGTCCAACACCTCGTGGGCAAACGTTTGCAACTCACTTTCTTCTAGTGGCAGTGTTGGGTAAATCTCATTAAAAATAAGATTATTTACAAAATCCCCGGTAAACGCATCGTCTATAGTTTCTTTGACCGTTTCTTGACCATACAACAGTGCAAGTGGCACCATAGCCGTATGTGCACCGTTTAAAATACGCACTTTTCTCGTGCGATAGGGTTGCATGTCATTTACTATTTTTACGTTTAAATCGGTTTTGTGAAAAGGCAATTTTTCTTGTAACGCCTTATCACCTTCTATGACCCAAAGAAAAAAGGTCTCGGCCGTGACAATAAGGGTATCTACATAATCCAGCCGCTGGTTATAAGCGTCGATATTGTCCCTAGGGAATCCTGGCACAATCCTGTCTACAAGTGTGTTATGAAAAGAACAACTGTTAAGCACCCAGGTTTTAAATGCGTTCTCTAGATTCCATAGCGCCATGTATTTTAAAATAATTTCCTTTAATGTTGCAGCGTTGTGGTTAATAAGCTCACACGGGATGATGGTTAAACCCTTGTGTGCAGCGCCATTAAAATGTTTAAATCGCTCGTACAAAAGCACAGTAAGTTTTGCCGGAAACGAACTGGGAGGCCGCATTTCTATAGTATCTGTATCAACATAAGCGATACCAGACTCGGTCGTGTTAGAAATGACAAATTGCAAATCATCTTCTTTGGCGAGGTCCAAAAATTGCTGAAAATGCGTGTAGGGATTAACGCCCTGCACAATATTTGTAATCAACTCGTTGTGTTGTATCGCCGCACCGTGCTGGTATCCATTTAAAAAAAGCGTGTATAAACCATCCTGATCGTTAATGACATCTATAAGACCTTGTTCTATAGGCTGCACCACCGCCACACCAGCATTAAAATCGGCTGTTTTATTGAGTTGTTGAAAAGCATCATTTACAAACGCTCTTAAAAAGTTTCCCTCGCCAAACTGCACCACTTTAACAGGCGGTTTTTCATGCAGTTGTAGATTTCTCCTATTTAATCGTTTAACTAATGGTATTGCCATTTTTAAAATATTGCATTCACAAAGAAATTAGTATTTTGAGTGTTGTATATCAGTTTATTACACCATTTTAATTTGAAAAAATGATGAATTTCATTTGATAAAATCCCAAAACACCATCCTTGTAAAAATAGCTAAAAAATGCGCAATTACAAAGCGTATCATAGGAAAACTCGTGAATGTTGCGGGTTGTTACAATGGTGTGAGTAGTTCTTTTATTTTGTTGAAAGCTGGGGGTTTAGTTTCGCTTTCGCGAAAGCGAAACAACCACAATCCCAATGCGTTAAAAAACCTAACCTACTTAAAAGGGAACGAGCCAAATATGCCGATGAGAAAAAACACCAGCATTGCGGAAAACCGTAAATATAAGGTGGTAGATAAGGTTAGGTTTGATTGATGGTAGGAACGCAATGGGTTGATTATGTTTATTTATTGTGCATTTTATCAATTATGCGTGAACTTAAAATTGAAGCGACACAAATTGACGTACTGAACAGATAGTTTTGAGTTTTATAAACAATTAAACTAAAAACCAATGACAACACAAGTATTTGCATTTGCAAAAATTGACGACCAAGACGCGCGATTAAAAGTTTATGAAGATATCCAAAATGGAAAATCTCGATTTGGTATGTGGGAACAATCAGGTTCCTTACGAGAAAAATGGTTCGGAAAAAATGCCTTTTTATTAAGAATAAAAGAAGGGGACTGGATTGTACACGTAAATATGCCAAGTTATGGTAAATGTGTTGCGGTTAAGACCGTTGGAGAATATGCATTTGATGACGGAATAAAATGCTCTTGGGGAAATGACTTCAATAACTTTATTCCAGTTGATCCTATAACCATCACCGAGTTCGATAGAAATAATCCAAATATACTGCCATCAGTAAACCTTGCGCCAAGAAAAAGAGCACAAAGGGTTATAGAAGTAATAGATTTTTTAACAAGTATGGAGAATCTTAAGAACGGGAAGTTTGACTCAACGTCAAAGCAGGACAAGAGTATTACCCAATTGCATGACAAAATTTCCAATCTTTTACCACAAATCACTTTGCACATTCAAGAGATGAATAGAAGTAAAGAATTTGAAAGATTTCTTCATAGAATTTTCTCTGGTATGCCAAATACGGTATCCATTCAAAATGGGTTTGGGTGGAAAACAGATAATGGTGCAGACTTATTGGTAGAATTTGACAATCCAATCATAGGTGTAAATGTTACGACAAAACTTGTTGTTCAGGCAAAATCTTATTCAGGGCAACATTTTGACACAAACGCCATAGACCAAATTGTTGAAGGAATAAACACATACCATGCTGATGCAGGTTTGTTAATTACCACAGCAAACGAGACAGAAGTTCTAGAAGAATATTTAAGAAAAAAAACTGAAGAGACAGGAAAGACAATTGACGTGATTGCAGGAAATGAGGTTGCAAAATTTGTATTGAGATATGCTCCTGAATTGTTAATTGGAAAATAATAGTCACCCGACTTGTCCCCTTGCCGCACAAAAGGTATACAGTTGATTAATAATGAGATTATTGCGAATTAAAAAAACCTGATTTGTCACACTAACCTGTTTTAATGTTGCGAATTCCTACTGTTATAACAACATTAGGGTCTAAAGTTGTTCAAGTTATTTACTACTTAAACCGTAAATGGGTTGTTTTTAACCATTTTGGTTGTGCTAAATCGCATAGTGAACATGAAGCTTAGATGGGTTTTCTTAAGGCATAAAATTTCCAAAGTGATGAAAGTATTAGGGTTCCTCAAAAAGAGGGGCCCTAACCATCACTACGGCCTAATGAATGTATTCTTAACGAATTGCTCCACAGTACGGCTCGCTTCCGTTTCAATTTAACACAACAAAAATCAATTTGAAAAACCACATTTTAAAACTGTCGAAAAAACAGAACGCGTTTGGATTTTACTTTATCCTATTGCATTTCATAATAAGTGGATTTACAAGAGACAGTAGAAAAACTGTAGATAGGAATCCGATTATAGTGTATAAATTTTTTTCTTCGAAAATTATATTTATAACTATTAGTGATAACCCAATATCAAGCACTCCTAAAATCCTGTTAAATATTTTATGTTCAAATATAGATTCACAATGTTTACATCTTATGTTTGTATAACCAAGCCAGAATGACTTTAAGAGAATGAGATAATTGAATGTATTATTGCAGTTATCACATTTCATTTTTTAGTATTTTATAAATTGCACAAAGGTTCTCGGCTTTGAGAAGTAGCGCATTTAAAGCACACAAGTTCATTTGAAAAATTAAACTTGAACCTTGCACTAAACTGTCATCGTAGCACTGCATCCACCATTTTGCAAAACCGATGTGGTGCCTTCGTTTTTATTTTTCATTCGTAATTACTTTGATGACTTCTACAAGAGTGTTGTCATTCGAGTCGTTTAAAATTGGTAAAATTGGATAATTTGGTTTAACACCGTACCCTAACTGTCCTTTGGTTGAATTTGATTTTACAATATTCATAGGAATAATTACCTGAATCATTGAATTAGGCAATTCAAGATCGTAATTGAGCATCCCATTACATTCAATTTCTGCTCCACCTGTTTCCTGGCCAAACAATGTTGCACCGTGTTCTTTTAATTGAGCTGCAACCAAAGATGCTTGGGAAAATGTAATACCGTTTGTAATAACACTTACTTTTCCTTTAAAAAGATATTTACTTGGTTTATAGGTAAATGTAGTGGTTGACTTTCCTTTTATTTTATTTTTAGAGGGCTTCAGTGAAAATGCAAATTTTGTCAACTTGTTCCAAAACATCATAGTTACATATTTATTCTTTTCTTTTATTTTTTTGGGTCTATGAAATTTCAAATCAAATTTCTTTGGCGTTAAATAAGTTAGAAAAGTATTCCCATTTTTAAAAAATCCACCCGGATTATTTCTTAAATCAATAATTAGATTTGCACCTTCCTTTTGATTCAAAAATTTAAAAACAGATTCATAGTATTTTTTAAATTCTTTTCTGTCGCTAAAATTATCTATTTTAAGATACGCTAAATTTGTTGTGGAGTCGTAACTAAAAGAACTCCAATTATTGTCAATAATCCTTTTGAAATTAGAAGGTAACTCAGTTTTTTTTATTTCTTTCAACTTTATGGAAGCTGGAACTATGGATGTCTTTTTGATTTCGCCAGAATTTGTTTTATACTCGATCAAAAATTCAGATTGAATCCCCATAATAAATAAGAAATACATCCTAAATCTTCTTTCTATTATAGCTTCGCTAAACGAATCAGTAAAACCGTCTTTTTCTTGCATCAACACCATTTGTTGCCAAATATCTGTAACCTTAACATTGTTAATGCTTAATAATTCGTCATTAATTTTAAATGGATAGTCATCTCCACTGGTATTGTATATGAAAAGTTTATTTTCAATTTTTTTTACTTCAAAAGGCAATAGAACACTTTTTCCACTTAGCGAAGCATACCATTCTTTTGATGGCTTTGCAAATGTGTGTCCACATTTTATTTGAGAGATGAGTTGACGTGATAAATAATGAAATTCCAACTCGCTAAGGCTGTCAGATATATTTGATTTTTGGCTTTCATAATAGGCCTTAAAATCATTTTCAGCAACGTATAGAAACGGGTTTGGATGGTAATTGACAAGTGAAGAATACAAAATATCGTAGTCTTCAATAGCTTGCTGTTTTGTTAGTATTTTATCACTGATTACTGTCGAGTTTTGCGAAAATGCAATTCCTTGAACCAATACAATAATTAGTAAAATAAATGTTGTTTTAATTATTGTCATGTTGTTTGTCTTTTTAAAATGAGGCACAACTAAAATATTTCCCAACCTTTGAATTCCTTTTCAAAACCTGCGTAAAATTTTAGTTACCGCATATAAATATATGCACATTTTCCTTAACCTTACCCCGTCACTTATAAATTAAAATACAAAACAAGTTTGTGGGAGAAAATAATTTTAGTGATTGAAGTGGACAGCTGTTAACGCGCAAGGCAGTTTGCAATACAGTATCACATGGTTCTAGATAGTCCGTTAGCGTGTAACGCAAAAACCGCACAATGCCGTTATTTGCCATGCACCAGAATATCAAGTAAAAATTCGCACAAAAAGCATTTTATTGGTATAGATCGCTATAAATACCTTCAAACAAATTCTTAAAAACTCAAGAAATCTCACCTTTTCGGCAGATATTCCGCCTATAACCAAATAAAAAAGACCTAACAATCAAAATATTTGAGTGTTAAGCCTTTATTGTGGTGCGGATGACAGGAATCGAACCTGCACGCCGTGAAGCACTAGATCCTAAGTCTAGCATGTCTACCAGTTCCATCACATCCGCAATACTGGTGCCCTGTTTAGGGATGGCAAATATACACACTTTTGTGGTATTACAAATTCTTTGAGAAAATAAAATAATAGGCTTGCTTATCTTTACATCAAATTTGCTTTATGAACACCAGACCCTATATAGACCAACACAAAGATCGCTTTATAAACGAACTTATAGAACTGCTTAAAATACCATCGGTAAGTGCTGATGCAGCTTACAAAAAAGATGTTTTAAAGACAGCCGTTGCTGTTAAAAACGCCCTAGAAAAAGCAGGTTGTGATCTGGTAGAAATGTGTGAAACACCAGGTTATCCTATTATTTACGGTGAGAAAATAATCGACCCCAACCTACCTACTGTTTTGGTCTATGGTCATTATGACGTGCAACCACCAGATCCTGTAGATTTATGGGACAGTCCACCGTTTGAGCCTGTGATAAAAACCACCGACCTACATCCTGAAGGGGCGATTTTTGCTCGTGGCGCATGCGACGATAAAGGGCAAATGTATATGCATGTAAAAGCGCTAGAATACATGACTGCTAATGACCAACTGCCTTGCAATGTCAAGTTTATGATAGAAGGAGAGGAAGAAGTAGGTAGCGAGTCACTTAGTTGGTTCCTTGAACGCAACCGCGAGAAACTTGCAAACGATGTGATTCTAATTTCAGACACCGGCATGATTGCACAAGACGTGCCCAGTATCACGACAGGTTTGCGCGGTTTAAGCTATGTAGAGGTAGAGGTTACAGGACCTAACCGCGACCTACATTCAGGACTTTACGGCGGTGCGGTGGCAAATCCTATTAATATATTGTGTAGCATGATTGCGCAATTGCATGACAGCGATAACCGCATTACCATACCAGATTTTTATGATAAAGTGGCAAATCTAAGCCTAGAAGAACGCGCCGAAATGGCCAAAGCACCATTTTCTCAACAAGCATACAACCAGGCACTTAACATTGCACGTGAACATGGCGAGCAAGGCTACACCACAAACGAGCGCAACAGCATACGCCCAACCCTAGACGTTAACGGGATTTGGGGTGGCTACACCGGCGAAGGCGCAAAAACCGTCATTGCCAGCAAGGCATATGCAAAAATTTCTATGAGACTGGTTCCCGATCAAAACTGGCACGAGATCACAGCATTATTTAGCCAGCATTTTGAAAGCCTGGCACCAGCCGGCGTTACCGTAAAAGTAAAACCACACCATGGCGGTACGGCATATGTCACACCCATAGATTCTATAGGCTATTCAGCGGCAAGCGCGGCTTATAAAGACACCTTTGGAAAAACACCCATCCCGCAACGCAGCGGTGGTTCTATACCTATCGTGGCCCTGTTTGAAAAAGAACTGAATTCTAAATCCATCCTCATGGGATTCGGTCTAGACAGCGATGCTATACACTCCCCTAACGAGCATTTTGGCATCTGGAATTACCTAAAAGGCATAGAAACAATTCCGCATTTTTACAAGCATTTTGCAGCGATGAGCAAGTGATTTTTTGAGCGGTGATTTTTTATAGCCGCACGTTTTTTCTACTTGCAGTAGCTTATTCCTTTAAAAATAATAACAAAAGAGATCTCTAGAATATTCACAACATTTCACAGGGGCAGACTTCAGTCTGCTCTCGTGAAAAGAAAAGTCCTAAACTACTTTGTTTGATTCATTTCTTAGGGTTTTCGCTTTCGCGAAAGAAAAACATCATACCATCCACAACATTTCACAGGGGCAGACTTCAGTCTGCTCTCGTGAAAAGAAAAGTCCTAAACTACTTTGTTTGATTCATTTCTTAGGGTTTTCGCTTTCGCGAAAGAAAAACATCATACCATCCACAACATTTCACAGGGGCAGACTTCAGTCTGCTCTCGTGAAAAGAAAAGTCCTAAACTACTTTGTTTGATTCATTTCTTAGGGTTTTCGCTTTCGCGAAAGAAAAACAACAACGCAAACACAACATTTCACA
>DAIRDE010000056.1:0-17878 GCA_036796335.1 Nonlabens sp. | reverse complement strand
GTTTGAGGTAGTCCCATAAAAATGAAAAAACCCAAATGATGCATGTAGAAAACGGCTGTGATTTATGCTGGAGTTTAAGAAATCAGAATCCAAATAATATCCCAGCGTTGAACGAGTTGTTTGCCTCTTATGGGTTTAATTGTTCATGCCAGCACCTTATATCTTAAGAATAAGTACATTTAGAATACTTTTACAAATTACTCCCATTAATTAAATACATTTGTGCGATTAAACGATTAGGTTTAATACAACCATTATTCATTTAGCAAAAACAATGGGCTTACTTATCATTTACGCCGCAGCTTCCGTTTTCTTTTCCTTTTTATGTTCTATTCTAGAGGCTGTCCTACTGTCAGTAACGCCAACATTTCTTAAGGTTAAAGAACAAGAGGGCGCCAAATTTGTTGAAGGACTAAGAGCCTTAAAAACCGATGTAGACAAACCGCTTATAGCCATCCTTACCATTAACACGCTCGCCCACACGGTAGGAGCCATTTTAGTGGGTGTGCAAGCCGAAAATATGGTGCGCGGTAGTGAATACAGCGCAAGTTATTTTGGAATTCCGTTTGTGGGGATTGTATCGGGAGTCATGACAGCGCTTATTTTAGTGCTCTCTGAAATTATCCCAAAAACCATAGGCGCAACCTACTGGCAAAGCCTTGCGGGTTTATCCACCACAGGATTACAAATCATGGTCGCATGTTTAAAATACACAGGCATATTGTGGTTACTGCAACTCACAACCAAAGTCATAGGCAGCAACGGTCACATTCACATGATGACACGCGAGGAATTTATCGCCATTGCCGATACCGCTCAAGAAGAAGGCATTTTTAACCCTGCCGAAGGGCAGTACATTAAAAGCCTGATGAATTTTAATCAAATACGCGTTAAAGACATCATGACGCCGCGGTCGGTGATGGTGATGGCGCAACAAAACAAAACGATCAGGGGCTTTTTTGACGAGCACGAGGAGTTGCGTTTCTCACGCATACCACTGTATGGTAAAACACGTGACGAGGTTACCGGCTATGTGCTTAAGGATGAAATATTAGAGCACATTATAGAAGAATTACCCACGACTAAATTGAGTGATTTGCGACGCGATATTAACCACGTGCCCGAGACCATGCCCATACCCGAGCTGTTTAACACCATGGTTGCAACCCGAGAGCACATTGCACTTGTGGTAGATGATTATGGCAATGTACAGGGAATAGCCACCATGGAAGATGTTATAGAAACCATGTTAGGTCTAGAAATTATGGACGAAAGCGACGATGTCGTAGACATGCAACAACTCGCCCGCAAGAATTGGGAAAAACGTTCTAGGACGCTGGGGTTGAAACAAAACAAAAAAGATAATGACGACCCTTTAAATACGTCATTATAACAGTTAAGAAATTACAGCATTAAGTAATCAACTGCTCCAGCAGCATATAATTCACAATCGCCTCTTTCATGAGCAATGCCTGCTCACCAGCTTTAAGGGGTGGCAGGTTTTCTTTTACATGATAATGTGGCCATTTATCGTCGTCAAAATGCGAAAACTCATAATACCCATAAGGTTCTAGCACCCTGCAAATAGCGATATGCATCAGTTGCAACTTCTCGTCTTTTTGAAACTTGCGGTGCAATTGCCCCAGCTCTTGTACGCCTATAATAAATAAAATGGCGTCCAGGTCCAGCTCTTGACCATCGCTAAATCGTTCTTTAAAAAAGGAAAGCGTTTGCTCCCAGCGTTCCTTCAATTTTTCATCTCTACTCATGGTTTAAAAACGGGATTGTGTGTTGTTTTCTCGCTTTCGCGAAAGCGAAATAATTACCTATAACTTTAAAATTATATCCGCACTAGCCATTCATCAACGTCTCTATCTCGTCTATTTCTATAGGAATCTCGCGCATTAAATTAAATGGTGCGCCACTGCTATTAACCACCACATCGTCCTCGAGCCGTATGCCAACACCCTCGCCAGACAAGTAAATACCAGGTTCTACTGTAAAGACATTTCCTGCTTGCATGGGCTCCCACAAGATGCCATAATCGTGTGTATCCAGCCCCATGTGATGCGAGGTGCCATGCATAAAATATTTTTTATAAGCCGGCCATTCTGGATTTTGGTTTGCAACATCGGCTTTGTCCAGTAAACCCAGACCTAGCAACTCGCTGGTCATTATTTTTCCTACTTCTACATGGTATTCTTTCCACAAGGTGCCAGGAACCAGCATTTTTGTCGCCTCATTTTTTACTCGCAACACGGCGTTGTAAACTTGTTTTTGCCGGTCCGAAAAGCGACCGTTAACAGGTATGGTACGCGACATATCGCTCGCATAATTTGCATACTGTGCACCAGCGTCTATAAGTATAAGGTCGCCATCGTTGCACACCTGATTATTCTGGATATAATGCAGCACATTTGCATTTGCACCGCTCGCGATAATGGGCGTGTATGCAAAACCATCGCTGCGTCTTTTTATAAACTCGTGTAAAAACTCGGCCTCTATTTCATATTCCATCACGCCGGGTTTTACAAATCCCAGCACCCTGCGGAATCCTGCATTAGTTATATCACAGGCTTGTTGTAACAGGTCTATCTCTATCTGGTCTTTAACACCGCGCAGCCGTTGTAAAATCGGGTTGCTTTTTGCATAATTGTGCGCAGGAAACTGGGCTTTTACCTTTTTTATAAAGCGGTCCTCGCGGGTTTCCAGCACCACTGCCTGGCGATAATGTTCGTTTGTATTCAAATAAATGGTCTCGCACTGGGTCATCATCTCAAAAAACTTTTTGTCAAAATCGGCGAGCCAGTACACTGTTTTAATACCAGATACTTCGGTAGCTTGTTCTTTAGAAAGTTTTGCGCCTTCCCACACGGCGATATGATCGTTTGTCTCGGTTACAAAAAGTACCTCGCGGTGTGCCGGGTCTGGACAATCAGGAAACAGCACAAGAATGGTATCTTCCTGGTCGGCACCGCTTAAATAAAACAAGTCACGGTGTTGTTTAAAAGGCATGGTACTATCTGCACCCGTCGTGTACACATCGTTAGAATTAAAAACGGCAAGACTGGACGGCTTCATGTGCGCCATAAAATTTTTACGGTTCTTAATAAAAAGCTTGTTGTTGATAGGACTGTATTTCATAATAATTTTGTTGAATGCTGTATGTGTGGGTTTTACGCTTTCGCGAAAGCGAACAAATCACACCAGCAAGGTACTTATAATGGCTTGCTCAAGCAATATAATTACAGGTTTATTCCATGTTCAAAAAGGAAGAACAGCGATCTTAAAACCATTTTTTACACCTATTCAATAAACAGTGGGCTTAAACGCCTTAAATTTAACTCGCAAAAAAATGCTTCCATGAAAAGAATAGTGCTCCTTATATGTCTAACAACTGGTTTTTTAAATTATGGTCAGTATGTACCAGCAACTCCCGCATCACAAGTGCAAAAAGGTCTAGAACAGCGTGAACAGCTAGCCGCACAATCACCTTTTAAAAACCTGAAATTTAAAAATATAGGCCCAACGGTCATGTCTGGTCGCGTGGTAGATGTAGATGTGAACCCAGCCGACCCGACCGAGATGCTCGTGGCTTATGCCAGCGGCGGGTTGTGGCACACGGCAAATAATGGCACCAGCTTTACACCGATAATGGACGAGGCCCCAACCATTAATATAGGCGACATCGCAGTGGATTGGTCCAGTAAAACGGTATGGGTAGGTACCGGCGAAAACAATGCAAGCCGCAGCAGTTATGCAGGTGCAGGTGTTTTAAAATCAACAGACTGGGGTAAAACGTGGAGCAAACCCATGCTTGTAGATGCGCACCATATAGGGCGTATTGTCATAAATCCAGCAAATGGCGATCATGTTGTTATTGCTGTGACGGGTCCATTATATTCGGTAAGCGATGCTCGCGGGATTTACACGACACAAGATGGTGGTAAATCGTGGACAAAAACGCTGTTTGCGACAAATAGCACAGGGTTTATAGACCTCGCTCACGCACCTACTAATTTTAACATCATGTACGCCGCCAGTTGGGAAAAAGATCGCAAGGCGTGGGATTTTGACGGTGATGGTGAGGCTAGTGCTATTTATAAAAGTACCGATGCGGGACAAACGTGGAATAAAATAAGTACCGCCAGCAGCGGTTTTCCTACCGGTAACGGTGTAGGTCGCATAGGTCTTGCTGTTTTTAACGAGCAAACACTGTATGCTATTCACGACTCGCAATTCCGTAAAGAAGGAGATAAAGCGGGTAACAGCGCTGCAAAAAACAATAGTGCCTCGAACGAATTGACTAAAAACGATTTTAAAACCATGTCTAAAGAAGCTTTTCTAGCGCTAGACGACAAGCAACTTAATAGCTTTTTAAGAACCAACGGTTTTCAAGAAAAGTACCGCCCGCAAAATGTTAAAAATATGGTGCGCAGTGGTGACGCAACACCGGCAGATGTTGCTAGGTATCTAGAAGATGCAAACGCACAACTATTTGATACCCCAGTAAAAGGCGCCGAATTGTACCGCAGTGATGATGGTGGTGCGACCTGGACTAAAACCCATGATGGACAAATAGATGACGTGTTTTACAGCTATGGCTACTATTTTGCCCAAGTGCGAGTAGACCCTAGCGATGTAAATCATGTGTATGTTTTAGGCGTTCCTATTGTAAAATCGCTGGATGGCGGTAAAAACTGGCAAAACATTTCGCGTGAAAATGTCCATGCCGACCACCACGCACTGTGGGTAAATCCTAACAAACGCGGCCACCTTATTAATGGTAACGACGGTGGGTTAAACATATCTTATGACGACGGTGCAACGTGGATAAAAAATAATTCTGTAGCTGTGGGGCAGTTCTATGCGATTAACTATGACATGGAACAGCCATACAACATTTATGGCGGTTTGCAAGATAATGGTGTGTGGGTTGGGCCGCACAATGCAGTAGAAGACAGGTCATGGCAGCAAGAAGGGCAGTATCCATGGAAAACCATCATGGGCGGTGACGGTATGCAAGTACAAATAGATGCGCGCGATAAAAATATCGTGTACACAGGTTATCAATTCGGCAATTATTACCGCCTCAATATGAAAGAGGATAAAATGGATTACATACAACCCAAACACGAGTTGGGAGAAACGCCCTACCGTTTTAACTGGCAAACGCCCATTTTATTGAGCTCCCACAATCAGGACATTCTTTATTTAGGAGGCAATAAACTACACCGTTCTATGAATCAGGGAACCGACTGGACTGCCATATCCCCCGATTTAACACAAGGAGGCAAGCCAGGAAATGTAGCTTACGGCACACTTACTACTGTAAGTGAATCACCGTATCAATTTGGTTTAATTTATATAGGTACCGATGATGGTCTGGTGCAAATAACCCAAAACAGCGGTGCAACCTGGGAGAAACTAAAGGGTAACTGGCCAGAAAATTTGTGGGTAAGCCGTGTCGTCGCGTCACAACATAAAAAAGGACGGGTGTATGTAACACTTAACGGCTACCGTTTTGATGATTTTACACCCTATGTTTTTAAAAGCGATGATTATGGTAAAACATGGACTAACATAGGAAATAACATTCCTACAGCTGCTGTAAATGTGATTATTGAACACCCTAAAAACCCCAATATGCTTTTTGTAGGAACTGACAACGCGACCTATGTAAGTATCGACGCAGGCACTACATGGGATATTCTTGCGGGTGGCATGCCAGCAGTAGCAGTACACGATTTAAAAATACAGCCGCAGTCAAATGACCTGCTCGTGGGTACGCATGGCCGCTCTATTTATTTAGCAAATTTAGATGCGATAGCGTTGGTAGGTAAAGAGTTCGCTTTCGCGAAAGTGAACAAAATAAGATCATCGGCACGTTATGGGAATAAACGCAACGCATTTAGCGAGGTAACCGAACCCAAAATCCCCCTTACTTTTTATAGCCCTGAGGCGGGAAATGCAACCATTACCGTGCTTAACGAAAAGAAAAAACAACTGCAAGAAATCACAACACCTGTAGAAAAAGGGCTTAACACCTACATCTATGACGGTAGCATCACAAGCAGCGCCTTAAAATTTGTAGAAAAATCTACAAATGCCGCCAGCAACGGTAAAATTTATTTGCCTAAAGGAACTTATAAAATTAAAATAGCAAGTGCCGCCGGTGCTGGAGAGCAAAATCTCGTGGTAGAATAAATTACCCAACGAGCATCCAGGTAAAGATTGATGTGTGCTTTTTATAGCAGAAAAACACACGCTAACCTTTACAACGACCTCTACAAATTTCAAAAGTAAAACCCGAACCTGTAAAAAGTCGGCACCAGTTTGTAGTCATTAAATAGTCCCTGAGACATTTAAAATAAAAAAGATACTCTATGAATATTTCGCTTTCGCGAAAGCGAAATTTTAAAACTGCATTATTTTATAAGCATGTGTAAACGACTTTAAATTTGGCTTATAACACAAGAAAGCGAGTAGGAAAATATGAAATGAAAAGTTGCGCGATGGGTACGTCAAAATGCAAAAATGGAAACAATCCTGTGTCAATTTTTAGATGAAGTAAGAAGATACTGCATCATTTTACCATTTAAAAACTAAAAATTTTGTGCCATTTAGGAAAGAATTGAAGCCTGCAACTTGCAAAAGTTCCTATACTTGACCTCAACATTGCTCGTTTTTGAATTTGCGCTCGCACAACATTAAAGCATAAGTAATTATAAACTAACGATTTACAAATGTTAAGAAAATGTTATGTAATTGTTATCCCTAAGATAAACGAATATTTAAACACAGGTTTCTATCTTTTTCTATATTTGATACAAATTTTACTACATCGATGTAGTGTAGCTAATTCTTTAACAAATTCACCAACTCTATGAATAAACTAACCCTTTTACTTTTCTTTATTGTAAGTACTTTTTGTTTTGCGCAGCAAGGTATTATTTCAGGAAAAGTTGTTGATCAGGCCACGGGAGAAACCTTGTTTGGAGCAACTGTTCAAAATTTGAACACAAAACAAGGTACAACTACCGATTTCAATGGTCTATTTTCTATTGCAGCATCCCCTGGCGATGTCCTGCAAATTTCTTATGTAGGGACGTTAACGCAGCGTGTTACTGTTTCTAATGCAAATAACATAACTGTTTCTATGCCAGCCGATGTTGCTGCGCTAGAAGAAGTTGTGGTTATAGGTTATGGCACCCAGTCTGTGCGCGAGGTCACGGGTGCGGTAAGCACAGTAGATAGCAAAGTTATCGAAAACCTAAAACCCACGAGGATAGAACAAGCGTTGCAAGGTCAAGTTGCCGGTGTAAATGTCACCTCATCATCAGGATCTCCAGGTGCAGGGCTTAACATAAGAATACGCGGTATATCTACTAATGGTGATAACCGACCACTTATACTGGTAGACGGTAACATTATAGAAGATTTGAGTGTTATTAACCCTGGCGATGTAGAGAGTATCTCGGTTTTAAAAGATGCAACAGCCGGTATCTATGGTGTGCGAGCAGCAAATGGTGTAATTATTATCACTACTAAAGGCGGTCGCAAAAGCCAACCCCTAACTGTAGATTACAATTCCTGGGGCGGATTTCAAGAGACTTCAAGACGTTTACCTACCTTAAACGCACAAGAATATGCGTTGATAAAAAATGAAGCATTTGCAAATAATGGAGAGGCCCTACCGTTTTCTAACATCAGCAATTTGACAAACACCAATTATCAGGACCAAGTTTTTGATAATGCCTTTCTTTTAAATAACGACGTTTCTGTGCGTGGCGGTACTGAAAAATCTGTTTATGCATTTGGTGCGGCAGTTTTGACCCAGGATGGTATTGTGGGAAGTGATAAATCTAATTTTGACCGTTTCACCATGCGTGGAAATTTTGACCACAACTGGACCAAGAATCTTAAAATGGAAACCGGTTTTTTATATTCTTATACAAGTAGACGCAACATTAATGAGGGCGGACTAGGTTCGGTATTGTTTAACGCACTAAACATGGCTCCTACAATACCTGTGAGAGATGCCGCTGGAGAATTCTCGCTGGCCGAAGGTCTAGGTAATGAAGTCATCAACCCACTAGCGCAACTTGAAAACACCTTCAATAAAAACAAGGTTGGTAAAATTGCGGGTAATTTTGGACTTACCTATACTTTCTTAGAAAACTTTCAGGCTACTGCGCGAGTTCAAGCAAACTATGCTGAGGCTTACGGTAATAACTTTAACCCACGTGCATTTTACGGCTCGGGTAAAGTATTTAACCTAACTGAAAACGTTTTTAGCGAGTATGAAAACTTTTTTAGCGATTATACCTATGACGCATTTTTGAAATACGACAACTCATTTGCTGAAAAACACAATGTAGAGGCTACAGTAGGTATGAGTGCTTTTAGAACCCGTGGAGATTTCAATGGGTTTGAAGGATTCGGCAACGTGAGCAACGATTATAACGAGGTGAGTATTGCTGGAGCTGCTCGTATTTTAGACGGTGACCGTTTCGGTGGTCGTCGATTTGACCAGCGATTGCTATCGCACTTTGCGCGTGTGCAGTATGATTACATGGGTAAATACTTGCTATCGGCAGTTGTAAGACGTGACGGGAGCAGCATTTTTGGTCCTGAAAACAAATTTGGCGTGTTTCCATCAGGAAGTGTGGGCTGGGTAATTTCTGACGAGAACTTCCTAAAAAACAATAAAGTTTTAGACTTTTTAAAATTCCGTGCATCAGCAGGTGTAATCGGTAATGACCGTATTCCTGCTTTTGGATTTGTTTCCTTACTTAATGGAGAAGGGCAATATGTATTTAATGGCCAAATCATTAATGGTATCGCGAGCGGAGCTTTAAGTAACCCTGCAATTAAATGGGAAGAGCAATTTACCACAAACGTAGGTTTTGATATGAAGTTTTTATCGTCTAAACTCAATGTAACACTGGACTATTTTAATAGAGAAACAAACGATTTACTTATTGCACCAGCAGTATCTGGGATATTAGGCCCTGGAGCACCTGGCTCACGTGCACCATTTATTAATGGTGGCGATATACGCAACAGTGGTCTCGAGTTTTCTATAGGATATGCTACTGAGATATCAAAAGATTTTAGCTTTAACATCAACTATAACGTTGCAACACTTAACAATAAGGTATTGTCTGTAAACAACGAAAATGGATTTATTGAAGCAGGTGGGTTTGGTGTTGGACAACCGCCTATCACGAGATTCCAAGAAGGTTTTCCTATAGGTTATTTCTTTGGTTACCAAACAGACGGCATTTTCCAAAACGCTGCTGAGGTTGCTGCACATCCATCACAAATCGCATTAGGTGCAAATGCACAACCTGGTGATTTTAGATATAGAGATGTTAATGGTGACGGCGTGATTGATAGCAATGACCGTGTTAATCTAGGTGACGCTATACCTGATTTTACAATGGGACTTAACTTATCGTTAAACTACAAAAATTGGGATATTCAAACCTACTTTTTCGCCTCGTTAGGAAACGAAATGGTGCGTAATTATGAACGTAACCAGCCGTTAACAAACCTAACAAATTACAGCCTAGACCGTTGGACTGGTCCAGGTACTTCTAACAGTGTGCCACGAGTTACCACAGGAGCGACCGCAAACCAGGTGTTCTCTGACTTTTATGTAGAAGATGCATCTTTTGTTAGAGCACAAAACTTACAAATAGGATATACTTTAAACCCGAGCGCATTAGACAACCTGAAATTAAGTAAACTAAGGATTTATGGCACTGTGAATAATGCTTTCACACTAACTAAGTACAGAGGCTATGACCCAAGCGCAAGCTCAGGAGATCCACTAGCTAGCGGTATCGACAACGGTTTCTATCCTGTTGCAAGAACATTTTTAGTTGGAATAAATGCAAACTTTTAAAAACATGCTAAATATGAAAATTTATAATTTATACATCATCTTGTTTATTGTCGCTTTAGGCTTTAACGCCTGTAGTGACGATTTTGTAGATGTGACGAGTGAAGACCCAAATTCTGAGAATTTTTTTAACTCTCAAGAGGATTACGAAAATGCGTTGATCGGTGCCTACGATTTATTACAATCCAGTTATATCAATGTAATGATCGGTGACATCGCGTCAGACAACACTCTTGCAGGTGGTGAAAGCGCAACCGATGTTATAGGATTACAGCAAATTGACGACATGATTCACACTCCTATAAATGATCAGTTGTCTGATTTGTGGGGCTGGATGTTTGCAGGGGTTAACCGCGCAAATTACATTATGGAATTTAAAGACAAAACAGATTTCCCTGATAAACCAAGAGTCTTAGGTGAGACCCGTTTTTTAAGAGCTTATTACTATTTTGAGCTCGTTAAGTTTTTTGGTGACGTGCCACTAGCCGTCGACCGTCGTTTTCTTTTTGGCGATCAATTTAATGTAGATAGAACTCCAAAGGCAGAGGTTTACGCACAAATTGAAAGTGACCTACTTTATGCTATTGAAAACTTGCAATATACAACTCCAGATGTGGGTAGAGCTTCTAAAGGCAGTGCACAGGCGTTATTGGGTAAGGTTTATTTATTCCAGCAAAAATATGCTGAGGCCGCTGCTGTTCTAGACGACTTAATTGCGATGGGGCCATATAATCTTGTGACTGATTACAATACAATATTTGAAAATAATAATGAAAACAACATCGAATCTGTATTTGAAATCCAATATTCAGATGCAGAGGGTGCAGGTTTTGGTTGTTTACAGTGTAGTGAAGGTAATATAGCAGTTGGTTTTAATGGGGTGAGAAGTTACAATGGCCCATTGTATGACTCTGGATTTAGCTTTAATGTTCCGACGCAAGAGGTATTTGATTTGTTTGAAGCTGGTGACGTGCGTAGAGATGTTGCCATTTTAGACATCAATTCTTGGGCGGCTGCCACAGGGGCTACATTTGCCATAGGGTTTGAACATACCGGTTTCTTTAACCGAAAGTATATTCCTAGACAAGGTGATTTGAATACAGGTGATGCAAACCTGACCAACCCTAACAATTACCGTGCGATACGATTTGCAGATGTGCTACTTATGGCTGCCGAAGCATACAACAGCGGTAACCTGGGTGACGGTCAGGCAAGAGCCTATTTAAACAGAGTGCGCAATAGAGCTGGCCTGCCCGATCTACAGGTAGCTGGTACAGCGTTAAGAGATGCTATATTTAAAGACCGCAGGCTTGAACTTGTAGGTGAAGGTCACCACTTTTTTGACCTGGTAAGAACAGGTAGAGCAGCTGCTGCAATAAATGGCTTTGTACCCGGAAAACACGAGGTGTTCCCAATACCGCTAGAAGAAATACTATTAGCAGGAAACAGATGGGCACAAAATCCTAACTACTAATACCCAGAGCAATGAAAAACATTAAATATTTAATACTAACGCTATTTGTCATTTCAACAGCTTTATCGAGTTGTGAAAATGACGATAACCAAGACTTAAGTGCTGCTATAGGCGCACCTAAAGAATTAGGCCTTGTTTTTAATATCACACAAGACAACACAGGATTAGTAACCATTTCACCAACCGGTGAAAACGTTGCAAGTTTTGAAGTGTTTTATGGTGACAGCACAGGCGAGTCTGTTGTCTTGCCACTTGGCGCTAATGCACAAAGAGTGTATGCAGAAGGTGTTTATACCGTACGTGTTATTGCAACAAGTTTGAGCGGTGAAACTACAGAGTTTTCGAGGGTGTTAAACGTATCCTTTAGAGCACCCGAAAATCTAGTAGTTACTGTGGCTACCAGTCCTACATCTAACTTTGCAATCACAGTAAGCGCAACAGCCGACTTTGAAACTTCTTTTGAAGTTACCTTTGGCGAAGACCCTGCGTTACCACCTGTAACATTTTTAGAAGGCGATGAAGTAAATTATCTCTATAGCGCAGTAGGAACATACACAGTCACAGTCACAGCGCTTAGCGGTGGAGCAGCTGTAACAAGCACAACCGAAGTTGTTGTAATCGTTGACCCCGTAGAGTTACCTCTTACTTTTGAATCCGCTACACTTAACTACAATTTAATCAATTTTGAGTCTGCTGTAAGTATCATTAATAACCCAGACGTGAGTGCCGGTAATAGCAGCGGTCGTGTCGTGAGTATTCAAAAAACTGGCGGCGCCGTTTTTGGTGGTGTGGTGGTACCTTTAAGCAGTCCTATCGATTTCTCTGGACCTAGCAGCATACGCATGAAAACATGGTCTCCTATGCCGGTAGGTACTAAGGTAACCATTAAATTAGAAAACGCAAATGGCAGCATAGCATCGGCAGATTATGAAGCGTTTACCACTAGAACAGGAGCTTGGGAAACATTATTCTTTAACACGACCGGTTTAGATACAACACAACCGTTTAGTCGTTTTGTTGTATTCTTTGATCTAGGGGCACCTCCTACAGGAGCGATAAACTACTTTGATGACATTGAATTGGCAAGTGGACCGCCTGTTGTGCTCCCTTTAACTTTTGAAAATCCCCTAAGCCAGTTTGACATAGGTACCAACAACGGTTCGTTTACTATTGTTGCCAACCCATTTCCAGGCGGTGTAAACAACTCTACGAGAGTCCTGCAATTTAACCGTAATGCTACTGGACCTAATAACTTTGCTCTTGTAGCTATTGTGATAGAACAGGCACCTGTTCTTACCCCAACTTCTACATTTACCCTTAAAGTGTACTCGCCACGAGTAGGTATGCCTGTTTGGCTAAAACTAGAACGCATAGGAAATGGCGGTCTTTTCCAAGAAGTACTCAATAGAACAACCACCGTTGCAAATGCTTGGGAACAAATAACCTTTACAGGGTTTACTGGAAATACCACAGCCGATTTAAGAAATATGGTCATTTTCTTTGATCCATTAAATGCGGTGGCAGCGCCCGAGGTGATCTACATAGACGATTTGATTCAAACCAATTAATTTATCAATACCATGAAATATTTATATAATCTATTCATAGTCTTAGCCCTGGGGGCAGTGCTTCAGTCCTGTCAAGATGAAGATGCTGAATTTGGCGCTGTAGTCGCCCCAACCAACCTCGTTCTAAACTTTCAGTTACAGGGCGCAGATGCTGCAAATCCTTTTGGCGATGGGACAGGAATTGTTGAGTTTACCGCAAGTGCCGATAATGCTTTAAACTTTTCCTATGATTTTGGGGATGGTCGCAAAGGATCTACATTTAATGGCACCATCGATCACCGCTTTGTCGTTCTAGGTGTAAATTCGTTTAGCGTTACGGTGACAGCTACAGGTACAGGTGGGGCTGCAACCACACAAACCGTTGTTGTGGATGTGTTAAGCACCTTTGACGACAGCGAGGCCAAAGATTTCTTAACAGGCGGGTCTTCAAAAACCTGGTACTGGTCAGTCTCTGAAAATGGTCACTGGGGTGTGGGTCCTACCTTGCTAATAGGTGGACAGTCACCTGCATCTTATTACACGCCTGCATTTTTTCCTGTGCCAGCATTCGGTCGTTATTGCAACGATTTAACGGCATGTTTTTATGAGGACGAAATGGTGTTTACAAAAACAGGAGAGAACGTTACCTATGAACTTAAAAACTTTGGATCTACCTATTTCCACAACACCTACCTTGCACAGTTCGGTGGGCCGTCGGCCATTAACCCTAATAACGCCGATGAGTGTTTGCCTTTTACCGCTCCGGCACCTGGATTAATAACATTTACACCTACAACAAATACTGATGTGCCCGTTGAGAATTCTAGAAAAACAAGTATGATACTACCTAATAACAGTTTCATAAGCTGGTATGTAGGAAGCAGTGAATATGAAATCCTAGAAATAACAGCTAACAGAATGGTATTGCGTACTGTACAAGGAAACGACCCTGCACTCGCTTGGTACCACACCCTAACTACAGACGTACCTGTAAATCCTAACCCTGCTTGTAACTAGTAAATAGTAAAGTTTGTAAAAGTCAAGAAGCCACTCTTTAAACGGGTGGCTTTTTTTATTTCGCTTTCGCGAAAGCGAAACTGCTAATACCCCCGTTACACAAAATCACAAGCCGTAGGGTAAGGAAAACAAAACAACAACTACTAAAAATGAGCAGAAAAAAGTCTGTTATTAAGATTGTGTACAAATAAGCCTGTTGTTATGGCTTTTTACTATTACGATTGATAATCAAACCATCGCTAGTTATCTTTGCACAAAATTAAAAAAATTAGAATGAGCGCATTAGTAAAATCGTCGATTGCAAGAAAATGGGTCATGGCACTTTCCGGCTTGTTTCTTGTTATTTTTCTTACACAACACTTTGTTATCAATATAACCAGCGTTATTGCACCCGGAACGTTTAATGAGTGGTCACACTTTATGGGATACAATCCTCTTGTACAATTTATTGCGCAACCTATTTTAATAGGTGGGCTTATTGTGCACTTTGCCATGGGTATTATTTTAGAATTTCAAAACCGCGCTGCACGACCTGTAAAATATGCCAAGTTTGCAGGACATAAAAACGCCAGTTGGATTTCTAGAAACATGATTATCACCGGGCTGGTTGTATTGGCATTTTTAGGTTTACACATGTATGACTTTTGGGTTCACGAGATGACTGTTAAGTACATAGACGTACAACCCGAGGATCCTACCCGCTACATGCCCGAGTTGCAAGAAAAGTTTGTAGATACGGTACGCGTAGTTATTTATGTCATTAGTTTTGTGCTGCTTGCGATGCATTTATTCCACGGTTTTCAAAGTTCATTTCAAACCATGGGAGTTAGCAATAAGTACACCCCGAGTATAAGAAAATTTTGTTATGCATGGTCTATCGCTATTCCAGCAGGATTCATTTTAATAGCTTTATTTCATCATATTAATCATTTAACCGCATAATATTATGGCTGTTTTAGATTCTAAAGTACCCAATGGACCACTAGCCGATAAGTGGACCTATCATAAAAATCATATCAACCTGGTAAATCCAGTAAACAAGCGTAACATCGATGTTATCGTTGTGGGTACCGGGCTAGCAGGTAGTAGTGCTGCAGCGACGCTAGCCGAATTAGGTTACAACGTAAAAACGTTTTGTTACAACGATTCACCACGTCGTGCGCACAGCATCGCCGCACAGGGTGGTATAAACGCGGCAAAAAATTATCAAGGCGACGGGGACTCAAATTTCCGTTTGTTTTATGATACTATTAAAGGTGGTGACTACCGTTCGCGTGAGGCAAACGTGCACCGTCTTGCCGAGGTTTCCTCTAACATCATCGACCAGTGTGTGGCACAGGGTGTTCCTTTTGCTCGTGAATATGGTGGATTGCTAGATAACCGCTCTTTTGGTGGTGTTTTAGTTTCTAGAACATTTTATGCAGCAGGACAAACAGGACAACAATTACTTTTAGGCGCATACAGTGCACTTAACAGACAAATAAATCGCGGCAAAGTACAGCCGTTTAACCGCCACGAGATGCTGGATCTTGTGCTTGTGGATGGTAAAGCACGAGGGATTATTGCTCGTGACCTTGTGACTGGAGAGATAGAACGCCATGGAGCACACGCTGTAGTAATTGCAAGTGGTGGCTATGGCAACGTATTCTTCTTATCCACAAATGCCATGGGAAGTAATGTCATGGCAGCATGGAGAGCGCACCGCCGTGGCGCATACTTTGCAAATCCATGTTTTACACAAATTCACCCTACCTGTATTCCTGTAAGTGGCGAGCACCAGTCTAAACTAACCCTGATGTCTGAATCGTTGCGTAACGACGGTCGTATATGGGTACCCGCAAAACTAGAGGATGCCGAGGCTATACGCGCAGGTAAAAAGAACGGTGTAGAGATTCCTGAAGAGGATAGAGATTATTTTCTAGAGCGTCGTTACCCTGCATTCGGTAACCTCGTGCCACGCGATGTTGCGTCTCGTGCTGCAAAAGAACGTTGCGATGCTGGCTATGGTGTGAACAAAACCGGACAAGCTGTTTACCTAGACTTTGCTGCTTCTTTCTTAAGGTACGGTAAAATAGAAGCCTTTACAAGTGGTAACAAAAACGCCACAGAAGCTGAAATGATTGCGCTAGGTAAAAAAGTCATCGAGAAAAAATACGGAAACCTATTTGACATGTACCGCAATATTGCCGATGAGAACCCGTACGACGTTCCTATGAAAATATTCCCAGCGGTACACTATACCATGGGTGGCCTGTGGGTGGATTATAATTTACAAACAACCATTCCTGGCTGTTTTGCAGCAGGTGAGGCAAATTTTTCTGACCATGGTGCAAATCGCCTGGGTGCTAGTGCGCTTATGCAAGGACTGGCCGATGGTTATTTTGTGCTGCCATATACCATAGGTGATTACCTGTCTAGTGAAATAAGAACAGGTGCCATCTCTACCGAAACACCAGAATTTGACGCTGCCGAAAAAGCGACACGCGAGCGCATAGAAAAATTAATGAGCGGCTCAGGAACACACTCTGTAGACTACTATCATAAAAAATTGGGTCTTATCATGTGGAATAAATGTGGAATGTCCCGCAACGCAGCAGACCTGCAAATTGCCATGGACGAGATCGCAGCATTGCGCGCAGATTTTTGGGAAAATGTGCGTGTACCAGGCAGTGCAAATACAAAAAATCAAGAATTAGAGAAAGCAGGCCGTGTGGCAGACTTCCTAGAATTGGGAGAACTGTTTGCAAAAGACGCATTGACACGCAACGAGAGCTGTGGTGGACACTTCCGCGAGGAATACCAGACACCCGAAGGAGAAGCCCTGAGAGACGATGAAAACTTTGCCTTTGTAAGCGCCTGGGAGTACAATGAAAATCCGCGTGAGGCCGTGCTACACAAAGAAGATTTGGTTTTTGAAAACGTTAAATTAGTGACTCGTTCTTATAAATAGTGATGTGGTTGTAGGTTGTACAATATCCGACAACACATAATAATTTGAGCATAAAAGGCTTGTTAAATGTATCGCTTTCGCGAAAGCGAAATAATCTAAATATCACATAGTATGAAACTTACTTTAAATATATGGAGACAGGCTGGACCTCAATCCAAAGGAAAAATGGTCACATACCCGCTAGACGGCATTGACGGTGACATGTCTTTTCTAGAAATGATGGACATTCTAAATGAACAGCTCATCAATAAAGGTGAAGAGCCTGTAGAATTTGATCACGATTGCCGCGAGGGTATTTGCGGTTCTTGTAACATGATGATTAACGGGCAACCCCATGGTCCACAACGACTTACAACAACCTGCCAGTTACATATGCGCAAGTTTAACGATGGTGATAACATTACCATTGAACCGTGGAGAGCGGCTGCATTTCCTGTAATTAAGGATTTAATCGTAGACCGGTCTGCATTTGATAGAATACAACAGGCGGGCGCATACATATCGGTCAACACATCGGGTAACACACAGGATGCAAACTCTATTCCTATAGAAAAAGCAAAAGCCGATGAGGCATTTTACAGTGCGACCTGTATAGGTTGTGGTGCTTGTGTTGCCGCTTGTAAAAACGCTAGTGCGATGCTGTTTACGAGTGCAAAAGTATCGCAGTTTGCATTGTTACCACAAGGAGAAATCGAGGCTAGCGAGCGCGTGCAAAACATGGTAAGACAAATGGACCTAGAAGGTTTTGGAAACTGTACAAACACAGGAGCGTGCATGATTGAGTGTCCTAAAGGCATTAAATTAGAAAACATCGCCCGTTTAAACAGTGAGTATTTAAAAGCAGAGATTGCTGGATAAACGTAAGGTATAAGAATATCAAAATCCCCGTCTATACACTGCTATAGGCGGGGATTTTTTTTGTCAAAAGGCAATCGCAACATACGACGTATTGCAATTTAACAACTGACTAAGTTACTTGT
>DAIRDE010000055.1:0-17993 GCA_036796335.1 Nonlabens sp. | reverse complement strand
GGAGGAAACTCCAGCAGAATTATTTGTTGCACTTATGAGTTGAAGTTACCGGTAAATGAAAAAAATAATATTTATTTTGGTAATAATAACTTCCTGTTCAAGCTTGAAACAAAAAATAATTGAAAATAAAAATTACACAGATAATTTTGTCAACAAGTTATTCAAAGAAAATGGAAATGTTTTTTATATAAGCTCCAGTCACTCATCATTTTCAAGGGTATGGACATATACTTCGAGTGACATCTTAATTTATTACTTAGAGTGCAATAAAAGTATTTTGAACAAAAGAGTTGAGGTTGTAAACTTTCTAGAAAAAGTACCTAAGGACACCTTTTTCGAAACAGACGTTTGTCTTGAATTGGATGGAGAGCTAATCGGCTATAAGATTCTTCAAAAAGGAAAATTGCACGAAGTAGAACTTCCAATCAGTGTTAACTGTCTAAAAAATCAGAACTTTAAAATAGAATTTTTGAACAACCTTGTCACGCATATTAATGATTACGGTATTTGGAATGTCAATCAACAAACTTTGCCCAAATTTCGTACACATCCAAATTAAATAGTTTCCCACCTGGCGCGCATCTGTCATACGAGTGATTTTATAAACTATTTGGGACACCCCACACAATAAGTTAACTTTACTACATGACAGTGTGCTATCAAGTTAAAGACATCGCAAACACCGCCACCCAAACCGCACAAACGGCATTGCTAAATACCTATGCAGCACTGGGACAAACAGGCAACACGCCCACGCCCGTTATTGAGGGAGATTTGAACAACTTTAACCATGACTATGGAGAAGACGGCGTGAAAACCTACTGGTACCACCCAGACCATTTAGGTAGCTCGTCTTATATTACCAATGTAGAAGGTATTGTGACCCAACATTTAGAATATATGCCTTACGGCGAAACGCTAGTCGAAGAACACCAGAACAGTATCAATACACCTTATAAGTTTAATGGTAAAGAACAAGACGATGAGACTGGGAATTATTACTATGGTGCGAGGTATTATAACCCCAAGTTTAGTTTTTGGTTGAGTGTTGACCCGCTAGCGGAGAAGTATCCTAATATGTCGCCGTATATTTATTGTGCGAATAACCCAGTGAGATATATTGATCCTGATGGAAGAGATTGGGTTGAAGGAGCAAATGGAGATATTACTTGGAGAAATGATGTTACGGCCAAAAATCATAACGACGTACTAAAAGATGGTGAGATTTATAGGGGGACTAAATATCAAAGAGATAAAATTTGGTTAAATGTAAATGTCAGAGGAAACAGCGAAAGTGGTCTAATGACAGAAACATATAAGTCTAATGGGAAAATGTCATACTCAAATAATACGCCTTGGATAGATTCAGCTTTTGAAGAATTTAATAAAGGAGTTTCAGAAACTGGATCTAATCCAGAAATTACAAAATATTGGCAATATACTCAAATGCCAGAAGCTGCAAAACAAAATAATGCTGATGGTGCATATGCGAGAGCTGTTTTGAAAAGCGATAAAGAGTCTTGGTGTGCCGCTTTTGCAAACTGGAATTTAGAAACAAATTGTATTGACGGCACAATGCACGCATTAGCATATTCGTTCAAGGGTTTTGGACAAAATTTAGATAAAAAGCCCGTGTTTGGTTCAATTGCAGTATTGAATTATTCTCACGTTGGTTTTATTGTTGGGCAAAATCCTGACGGTAAAATCATTTTATTAGGAGGAAATCAACCAGGCGACTCTGTAAATTTAAACCCTACTAATAAATCCACTATACTTCAAACAAGATATCCAAATGGTTATACCCCTACAAGCTTGCCTTTACCTAAAATGAATGTCAAAAGGGGGTCAATGTCTTATGGTAATACAAGATAAAAAAAAATTAAAGATGAAACTAATTACACCTATACTTTTTTATATGTTTTTTTCTTGTTCGAATGTTAGTAATATCTATATTAAAGATAATATTTCTATTAAGACAACATTTGTAAATTCAAATAAAATTAAGTTTGTTTTAAATACAGAAGAATATGGCTTTAATGAATATTCAAATTTAGCAGAATTGATACTTGTTGAAGATTTAGATGGTAAGATGATTGTCCCAGAAGGTACAAATCGTATAGATTATAATAATCCTAAAGATATTGTTGGAATTAAGTGTGATAGTGTTTACAGTTTTACTAATGATACTTTAAGTATAACTATAGCATTTGAAAATATCAACCATAATAGGATTGATTTTCAACTAGAAAATAATGGGAAAAAGAAGATATCAATCAGTAAAACATTAATAAAAAAAACCACTCAATGAGTGGTTTTTTTTTACATAATACTCTGTATTTTTCTTTTAGCAATAAAGGCATCAATAACAGAAAAAATATGATTGCGGTCTTCTGTTTCAAATTTAGATACTTCTAAAATACGAGAGCTTGTATTTTTATCAATTTGTACATCTTCTTTTCCAGTAAGAAAATCTAAAGATACATCTAGAATATCAGCAATTTTACGAGCAATATCAATAGAGGGAAAAACTTCGTTTCTCTCATATCTTCCTAATACATTTTTATGAATCCCTAACTGGGCAAATCAGATTAAATTCAACCTAAAAACACAAAATATTAAACGTGAAAATTTACTCTTTCTCATAATTACTGTTTAAAGTTAATAATAATTTTATACTTTAAAACAGTTCGGTTTTTGGGGAAGCTTACAGGTTGGTGTATTTACCTGAAATAGGTACCTAACGATATTAAAAACTATTTTAAAACAGAAAAAACTATTTATTTGGAATAAGTAATTATTCCAAACTAGGGGAGCTTACTTAAAGTGTTATCAATTATCTCGTTAATAAGCATTTACAAGATTCTAAAAAGCCAAATAATCGTGAATACGAACTTCAAAAATGAATATTTTATCTTTTAAGTGAGCTAAATCGGTTATGAAACCGCGCGAAAATTAAAGGTGAGGAAATCCAAAGTAAGGTTTACATCAATAGGATGTATTAACGTTGAGTACTGCGTTACAAACACAGTAAAAAGAGGTATGCATTGCAAATGCGCGCGACTAGGAAGCCGCTCCTTTTAAGATTCGGCATAGGCTTCATTTTTTCTGGGTTATAAGGATTTTGGATTTACAATACGGTATTACAACACTCTTTTAAAACAGGATATCGTTTAAATCGCAGGTTACTGAATACATTAGACGCCTAACCCATTTTAAACTTAGCGCTTAAAACCTGAGAAATCGAAATTTTATACTTTCTTTTTCCTTAACAGATAATGGGTAACATGTTCGTCGTTAATAGTTTCGGCATACGCTTGTACAAATTCATAGCCCTGTTGATGCATAAAATTGAGCGCATCAATCATAGAGGTAAAGTTTATTGGGTTTCCGTTTTCATCGATTAATTGGGTAGCCCTTCTTGAACCGAACAGCGTTCTTTCTTGACCAAAATCTAGCCGTACGCTAATTTTTGAGCTTAAAAGCCTGGAAAAACCTACTATTTGGGCATACTCAACATCGATATCTTTGATAGGAATACCATTAATAGTTACCTGGCCACCGCCACGTTCTATATCGTTAGTGTTAAGAATTACACCTGATTCTTGCGATTGCCGACTTATTTGTGCAAACGCATGGATAGATAAAAAAAGGAAAACCACATGGATATAAAATGTCTTCATAATGTATTATTAAAGAAAAGGATTCATGTTTTTAGGTATTCAAAAAAAATGCCAAGACACTTGCCAGCCAGTCACAAAAACGTTTTGATAATCGACAGTCACATGAGCTAGACACAATAAACATTTGATTGTAGTGAAAAACAGCGATCAGTGTTATTTACAACCGACCTGAGGCGTTCTAGACTAGCCTTGCTGAATCTAAAAACGGAATATCTGTTTAACCTTTAAAATCTGAAGCCTACAGGAATGGGGAACGAGAAAAGTCGATAGGCATTACCGTTCTTATCGCATTTGCATGCTACCCCACAATCACCCGTATGCGATAAACAATGAGAATATGGTTTTGTTTATTTTTGTGTGATGATTCCACAAAAGCTCCTGCAAAAACTAGAACAGCGCAAACTTGCAGGAAATTTACGCTCGTTAAAATCTGATACTGGACTTAAAGACTTCTGCTCTAACGACTATCTGGGACTTGCGCAAACCTTAAAGGTACCAGCATCAACGGTGCACGGTGCAACGGGATCGCGGTTAATTTCTGGTAACAGCGAGCAACATTCCCTGGTAGAGCAACAAATTGCTGCCTTTCATAATGCACCTGCTGCACTACTCTTTAACTCGGGATACGATGCAAACATAGGCATCGTTGCTGCACTTACCGACCGCAACGACCTGATTTTGTATGACGAGCTTGTGCATGCAAGCATACGCGATGGCATCACGCTATCACAAGCTAAATCGGTAAAGTTTAAACACAATGATTTGACACATTTAAAGGCGTTGTTAAACCAATTTACAGCGACTATTCAAGGAGAAATTTACCTCATCACCGAGTCTGTTTTTTCCATGGACGGCGATGTGCCCAATCTCGCTGCCATGATTTTACTTGCAAAGCAGTTTAAAAATGTACACATGATCCTAGACGAGGCGCACGCTGTGGGGGTTATCGGTAAAAAGGGCGAGGGTCTGGCGCAACATCTGGGCGTTGAGCACGATGTTTTTGTGCGTGTAGTGACCTTTGGTAAAGCATTGGGCTCTCATGGTGCAGCGGTTTTAGGGTGCGATGATCTCAAAACATATTTAGTGAATTTTGCGCGCAGTTTTATTTACACGACTGCACTACCACCACATGCGCTTGCTTGTATTCAGTCTGGTTATCAGGCATTAGCAAGTGGCGAGGCACCCGTTAGTTTATTGCAACAACGCATAGAACACTTTCACCATTCTTTACAAAAATGTGCTGTTTTAAAAAGCGGTGGGCTGTATGGATCTCGCTTTCGCGAAAGCGAACTCCCCACAAATCCTTGCAATACAGCTATATACACGGTGCATATCCCTGGTAATTTACAGGTTAAACACGTGGCATCGCGGTTACAAGCAGATGGCTATGATGTACGTGCCATTGTATCACCCACGGTGCCGCAAGGTAAAGAACGACTGCGCATTTGTATTCACGCATTTAACCAGGAAGAGGATATTGCAAACATGATAAACCTGCTTGCGCTAACCCTAGAAAAACTATGAATACATTTAAAACAGTTGCCGTTTACGCATATCCTGCAGATGCCGCGGTAATGAAAGCAAAGCTAGAAAGCGAAGGCGTGCACGTACTGCTGCGTGACGAGTTTACGGTGGGCGTTGACCCGTTTGCAACACAGGCCATAGGTGGTGTAAAAATGGATGTGCACAAAGAAGACTATGTAAAAGCACTAGGCATTATAGAGATGCACAGCGACGGCTCGGGACTTACCTATAATATGGTGTGCCCTAAATGCGGTAAACGCAAGGTATGTGAACAACAAGACATTAACAGCGCGAGAAATTTTAAAGAACGTTTAAGAGCAGTGGTCCTCAGTATTTTTCCGTTTAATTGCAGTGCAACGTATCGTTGTAATCATTGCGAACATATTTTTAATGGAGCAGCATAATTATTTTATCACAGGCATAGGTACCGATGTGGGAAAAACCATCGTCGCAGCGATAGTGACCGAAGCCCTACAAGCCGACTACTGGAAACCGATACAAACAGGTGCCGGTGAACATGGCGACACGACTACCATACAATCCCTTGTTACAAATAATACAACCGTTATCCATCCTGAATGTATTGTTTTACAAGCACCTATGAGTCCACATGCGGCCGCTGCTCTAGAAAATAGAACATTATACATAGGTGAGGTCAACAGGCCTATCACAAAAAACAACCTGGTTATAGAAGGCGCTGGTGGTTTATTAGTGCCCATAAATAACAAACACAGCATTATAGATCTTATAAAAACGACCGACAAAGTTATTCTCGTAAGCGCTGGATATTTAGGTAGTATTAATCACACCTTACTATCGCTAGAAGTGTTAAAAAATCGTGGTCTTACCTGTGTAGGAATTGTTTACAATCAGTTAACACTAGCAAAAACTATAGAAGTGATAGAGGCGATGACTGGCGTTCCCACAATCGGGCATTTAGAAAAAGAAAGCTTTATTGATACAGCGGTTATTTTAAGATATGCAGCAAGCATGCGGGATACATTAAAATCTTTATGAACGAGCGAGACCTTTTACATGACGATGCGCAATATATTTGGCATCCACTTACACAACATAAAACTGCTTTACAACCCAAAGCCATTGTAAAAGCTTCGGGAAATTATCTTTATGACAGTGATGGTCAAGCTTATTATGACGCTATATCCAGCTGGTATACTTGTAGTTATGGACACGCAAATAAAAAGTTGACTGCTGCTATAAAAAATCAAGTCGACCAGCTGCACCATGTAGTTTTTGCAGGCATGACGCATGAGCCCGCAGTGAGACTTGCAAAAAAATTGTGCGCTATTTTACCCTACAATCAGGCAAAGATATTTTACTCTGAAAACGGCTCTACCAGTGTTGAAATAGCAGTTAAAATGGCCTTGCAATATCATTTTAACAGGGGTGAAAAACGACCTGTTATTGTGGCTTTAGAAAACGGTTTTCATGGCGATACCTTTGGCGCGATGAGTGTTTCAGGGCTGTCGGTTTATAACGGTCCATTTGACGAATTTCTTATAGAGGTAATGCGTATTCCAGCTCCTAGATTAGATAACATCACGAGCGTTCTTGCACAGGTTGACGATATACTTAAAAACAATGATGTTGCAGCTTTTATTTATGAACCTTTAGTACAAGGCGCCGCAGCCATGCAGCTGAATGATGCTCGTGCGCTGTGTCAAGTGATGCAGCGTTTTAAAGTGTACGGTGCACTCAACATTGCCGATGAAGTGATGACGGGTTTTGGCAAAACAGGAACATTGTTTGCAAGCGATCAAATATGTAACAAACCTGATATCATGTGCCTTTCTAAAGCACTTACAGGTGGCATCATGCCTATGGCAGTGACTAGTACAACACAACAGGTTTACGACGCTTTTTATAATGATGACATTGCTAAAGGTTTCTTTCACGGTCACACCTACAGTGGTAATCCGTTGGGATGTGCAGTAGCCGCGGCAGCAATCAATTTATTAGTGTCGGCCGATACAACAAAACATCGCAAACGTATTGAAGCTAGCAATCGCAAATTTGCTGATCGCCTTAAAAACAACAAAAAAGTAACCCATGTGCGTACTATAGGGGTTATTCTCGCATTTGATCTAATCAATAGTATGGAACGGTATGGATCACAACGCAATGCTATTTTTAATTGGTTTTGGGAGCATGGTATTTTTTTGCGTCCATTAGGAAATACCATTTACATTGTGCCACCATTTACAAGCACTGTACAGGACTTAGAAAAATGTTATGCTACTATACTCCTGTTTCTAGAAACGTTTTAATAGTGCGATTCACCGATAGATATCAGGCATAAAAAAAGGCCACCCACGGTGACCTTTAATATGTTGGAATTGATAAATTTTATTCCTTTACGATTTTCTTTGTAACAGTCCCTGATTCATTGCTAATGTTTAATAAATAAACACCTGCTGACAAGCTCGCAATATTGAGATTTGCTTCACTTACATTTTCAAATGTAGCAGTTTTCACAATTCTGCCGTTAAGATCAACTACCTGTACATTATTGAAAGTAGAATCACTACTATTAATAGCTATTAAATCAGTAGCCGGATTTGGATAAACTGTAAATTTATTGGCGTCGATACTGTCCACAGACAGCGTTTGGGTTATTGTAAAATTGTCTAGTACAAGCGACAAGGAACCCGCGGGATTTGCAGGAGTCGCGTTTTGAATACCAAAATAATAAACGCCTGTAGCAGGTACCGTGTAGGTATGTGATCGCAATTGATATGTCGGGTTAGAAAAAGTAGGTGCATTAAAAATAACCGTTGTTTGTGCAGCTGCATTTTGGGCAGTTCCTACGGTAAGTTTATAACTAGCTGGCGTGGTGGTACCCGTTTGCGCTACGGCAACATAAAACTCGATGGTAGCTGTTGCGCCAGCAGTTAAATTGATACCTCTAGAGATAATCCAGTCGTTAGAAACAGCCGTTGTGACCCCAGCACCAGTACGAGCAATAAAATTACCATTTTGTACATTGGGACTTCCCGGACCAAAATCTACCGTTTGCCAAAAATTTCCTACGGTCCCCGAAGGATCACGCTGAGCTATCCAGCCAAAAAACGGAAACTGTGTATTTTCAAAACTGGTGTTATAAGGTACATTAGATGGTTGGAACAAACTTGTGAAGGTAAAAGGACCATTCCAGTTACTTACAGAGCCAGGGCAAATAGTACGTACATAGTAGTCGTAAACAGTGTTTGCAACGAGTCCGTTTACAGTATACGGCGACACCACTGTAGGTCCAGAGGCTAGTGTGCCAGTACCTAATGTAAATCCTTGTAAGCCATATTCCACCTCTATCCCCGTGCCACCAATAGGATTCCAGGTAAGCGTTGCAGATGTAGGCGTTGGATTTGTAGCCCCTAAATTTGTAGGCCTTGCACAAGCCACGGGTATGGCTAACCTTACTTGTGGCCTAAAGTTAGAACGTGTTAATGTAACAGGTGCCGTTGTTGTTGTAGAAGAAGCCGTTGCAACACCAGCAGCGCCTCCTACAGTAGCGCTTAAACAAAATGCTGCGTTAGGTGTTGAAAGTGGATTTGTTAAATTTTGGTAGTCAAAGGCAACATAAATCGACCCGCCGCCGTACACAAAAGAGCTGCCATTAACAAATTCAATATTATAATCTCCCGTCGCGGCAGGCACAGTAGTTGCCCCATCACTTACAAGGGTCATACCTGTTATTGCAGTAGTCCAATTTGTAGATTTGGTATTTGAAGTGTTTGTAGTGTTTTCTAGATAAATTTTTATAGAACCTGTAGTAGGTATACTTTGAGGGGTTACATAGGTAAAACCCAGTCCACTAATTCGGTCACCATTAGAAAAACCCGCTGTAGTCATTTCGGCAGCAGTCACGATAAAATGTGATCTGGTGAATCTATGAGACCCTTGTGGCGCTCGTCCTAATCCAGAAGTACTACCACCAGTAATTACAGGATTAAATTGGCTTTGCGCAACGGCGTCCATATTTATTAAAAAAAAAGCGAGCACAGCAAACACCGTACTTAAAGAAAGAGTAATTTTTTTCATAATGTTACCTTTAAAGTTCTTTCAAATTTATTCTTAAAAGTCTTAAAAACAATACGATAACTGTATTTATTTAAAATTATGTTAAAAAAGGCATTAAAAATTGATTTCTATCGTTTGCGTTGCGCACCACCCAGCACATAAATAACTTAAAGTTGTAGGATAATACTTGTAAAGATTGCATTTTTGCTCATTATCATACACATTGAAAAACCCTATTTATATCCAAGATTACGCAACTATTACACCGCTAGGTGATAAAAGTTTTTTCTACACAAAGTCAACAATAAAAAAACGGCTAGACGATTTTTACGCTGCGCTGCCCATAACGGTAGAAGAAGACTTGCTAGAAATAAAAAAAGAGCACAAACGGTACAAAAACCTTGATAAGTCAACGCTGCTTGCCATTAAAACTGCGCGCTTACTTTCTATAAATAACGAGCAAACAGCTATTAACATAGGCTCTAGCCGCGGTGCAACACATGTGTGGGAAGCTTATTATGATCGCTTTCGCGAAAGCGGAACAGTAAAACCGCAAACGTCGCCACTTACCACATTAGGAAACATATCCAGTTGGGTTGCTCAGGATCTAAGACTTAACGGTGTTGCTTTCTCACATTCTATTACCTGTGCAACAGCTTCTCACGCCATTCTTAACGCAATTGCCTGGCTAGAAAGTGGCATGGCAACAACATTTATCGCTGGCGGTGTAGAAACACCTCTTACCGATTTTACACTCGCACAAATGAAAGCGCTTAAAATCACAGTAACCGAGCGTGCACCTTTTTTGTGCCGTGCACTAGATTTAGAAAAGCAACAAAACACCATGGCGCTGGGCGAGGGCGCTGCACTGTTTGTACTTTCAAAAAGTAAAATCAAAGAACGGCAACTTGCAATTACCAGCTATGGTACAGCAACCGAACAGTTAACAACCGCCACCAGTGTTAGCGAAGCCGGAGATTGTTTACTAGAATCAATGCAACAATGTCTTAAAAATATAGACCCGCAAAGTGTGGACGCTATTGTCACGCACGCACCAGGCACTATAAATGGCGATAAGGCCGAAATGAACGCTATCGCATCACTGTTTCAAAACAACATGCCATACTTGTGCAATAACAAATGGCAAGTAGGACACAGCTTGGGTGCAAGCGGTGCGATTAATCTGGCGATGGCAGCATGGATGTTAGACACCGGCTCTTATCCTGAAATACCGTATCTGGAACAAAAAATTCCCAACAAAACGCCTCAACGCATTTTAGTAAACGCCACAGGCTTTGGTGGCAACGCTGTAAGCTTATTGTTAGAAAAGATCTAAGAAATATATTTGTACGATAGCCTAAATAAGAAACAGCTTTTCTATTTTTACTAATTGCCTAATATTAAAATTATGACGAGACACGACTGGACACAAGAAGAGGTGCTAGCTATTTATAACAAGCCATTCATGGATTTGCTCTATGAAGCAGCTACGATACACAGGTCACAACACAACCCTAATCAGGTGCAAGTGTCTACATTATTGTCCATAAAAACAGGTGGCTGTCCCGAGGATTGTGGATACTGTCCACAAGCTGCACGTTACCACACAAATATAGAAGGGAACGACCTGATGAGTGTGCAACAAGTAAAAGCACAAGCATTACGGGCAAAATCTAGCGGCAGCTCGCGTGTATGTATGGGCGCTGCGTGGCGCAACGTAAAAGACGGCCCTGAATTTGACCAAGTGCTAGAAATGGTGCGTACTATTAATAAATTAGATATGGAAGTTTGTTGTACACTAGGCATGATTACCGAAAATCAAGCGCAACGCCTTGCTGAGGCTGGTTTATACGCATACAACCACAACCTGGACAGTAGCGAGGAATATTATAAAGAAGTAATTTCTACACGCGGTTATCAGGACCGTTTAGACACCATAGACAATGTGCGTAAA
The DNA here is from genome assembly GCA_036796335.1 of Nonlabens sp. Taxonomy (GTDB): domain Bacteria; phylum Bacteroidota; class Bacteroidia; order Flavobacteriales; family Flavobacteriaceae; genus Nonlabens. Next base: position 6,797 of record DAIRDE010000055.1, on the reverse strand, counting down.
ACAAATGTTACCGTGTGTAGCGGCGGTATTATAGGCATGGGTGAACGTCTAGAGGACCGCGCAGGCATGCTCGTTGCGCTTGCCCGTTTAAACCCGCAGCCCGAAAGCACCCCCATTAACGCCCTAGTTGCAGTAGAAGGCACGCCGCTAGAAGATCAACAGCCCATCGCTATTTGGGATATGATACGCATGGTTGCTACCACACGCATCGTGATGCCACAAACCCAAGTGCGATTGAGCGCAGGTCGCACACAAATGAGCCGCGAGGGACAAGCCATGTGCTTTTTTGCTGGTGCAAACTCTATTTTTGCAGGTGATAAACTACTTACCACTCCTAATCCCGATGTAAATGAAGATATGGAAATGTTTAAGTTACTAGGATTAGAGCCTATGAAGCCTTTTGTAAAAAAGGCACAACCCAAAACTGTAGAAGCCTCAAATTCACGTTATAAAGAACTCGGCGAAAAACCTAAATGGACCCGACCAGCACACGTCATAGAACGTAACGAACGCGCAAAAGCTGCTGCTAAAAAATGAAACGTGTAACCATCGCATACCGCAGCGAGTTCTAATATATTTTCTCGCATGCCTTTAAACCTCATTGAAGTACCTCGGGTTTTAACATTGTCTAAAGCCGATTTTATAGCGCACTATTTAAAGCCGCAAAAGCCTGTCGTTATTGAAAAATTAACGCAAGACTGGCCTGCATATACAAAGTGGAACTTACAATATATTAAAGCAGTCGCAGGAGATAAAACCGTACCGCTGTATGACGATAGACCCGTTAAACACGACGAGGGTTTTAACCAGGCACATGCCAAAATGAAGATGGCCGATTATGTAGATTTGCTGGAAACTAAACCCACAAACTTCAGGATATTTTTATATAATATTTTAAAAGAAGCTCCCATATTGCAAGGGGATTACAAATTTCCTGATATAGGTCTTAAACTTATTAAGGGATTGCCCATGATGTTTTTTGGTGGCGCCGGCAGTAAGGTGTTCATGCATTATGACATTGACTTTACAAATATTTTACATTTTCATTTTCACGGTACAAAGCGCTGTATCATTTATGCCCCCGATCAGGGTAAATATCTTTATAAAGTCCCGCATGCGCTAATCGCCCGAGAAGACATCGATTTCTCAAATCCTGATCTAGAAAAATGGCCTGCTCTTAAACATGCGCAAGGTTATGTATGCGATTTAAAACATGGGGAAATGCTTTATATGCCCGAGGGTTACTGGCATTACATGCATTATATAACCCCTGGTTTTTCAATAAGTTTGCGCAGCTATCCACGTAAAATTGAAAACCTAGCCAAGGCACTTTACAACATGCTCTTTATGCGTTACTATGATAATTTTATGAGAAAACGTAAAGGGCAGGCCTGGATAGATTACAAAAACGAGCAAGCAATCGCACGTACTGATAAAAATGTAGGCTTTAAGGAATAAGCTCTATGGCTTTTGCATAAACCCGATCACTTTCCCAACCGCGGTACAACAAATAATCTGCAAGTTTCTTGCGCTTGTTTAATTTATCATGTGTTGCAGTAAGTTGATTATATCGCTTTCGCGAAAGCGAATCAAAAACAGCCTCATATTCTTCTACACTTATTTCTTTAAGTGCAATGTCTATATTGCGTTTGCTTATCCCACGCGCTTTAAGTTCGTTTGTGATGCGTACCCTACCCCACGATTTTATGCGAAATTTTCCTCGGGCAAAGCTTTGTGCAAAACGTGTTTCGTTCAAAAAATCATGCTGCATGAGGTGTAAAATCACCTCGTCTTGTACGGGTGGTCGCACAAGCAATTTCCAAAGTTTTGCCTCTACTTCTTTGTGACACCGCTCTTGGTAAGCGCAGTAACGTTCCATTGCGCGCATGGCTTGATCGGTAGAAAGTGATTTTTGCTGCATATAGACAAAGATAGTGCAGCGTAAAAAAAATCATCAGGATGAAGACGCTCTAAAACTCTTGCCTTCTATAAACGAATGATTTTATAGTACCACAATACCTGGGATTTTTGGTTCTAATTACCACCAGCGACTGACTGCTTATGGTTGATTATTAATTATTTATTACATATATAGGAATAAAAAAATCCCGCTACACTGGTAACGGGATTTTCTACATTGGTTGGTTGCTAGATTATTGTTTTACGATTGTAAATTCAGATCTACGTGACTTCTCGTATTGTTCTTCGGTACATTTTTTAGTGTCACAATTGTTTAAGGCATTTTCTTCACCGCGTCCTACAGCTGTGAGTCTTTTTGCATCGATTTCTTTAGAAATTACATAGGCGATTATTGCATCTGCACGGCGTTGTGATAGTGCAAGGTTGTATGCGTCGCTACCTCTTATATCTGCAAATGTTTCTGCTTTTACCTCGAGTGTAGGATATTTTTTCATCAGGCTTACGAGTCTATCTAGTTCTAGCGCAGCATCTGGTCTAATGTCAGATTTGTCCAGGTCAAAATAAATTTTGTTTAGAACGATTTTGTCTTCTACAATCACAGGCTCAGGTACCATTTTAACAGTAGCAGTGGCTTTTGGATCTTTGGTAACGATAAATGTAACCTCGCCACTTTCATAACCGTCTCTAACACCACGCGCTGTTAACTCCTGTTCGCAATCGGTGGTGAATATTGCAACACCTTGTTGGTTTGCAGTCACTGCTGGCATGCTTTTACCTGTTTCTTTAACTTGTAAAGAGACAATCGCCCCAGGTACTGGAGCGCCTGTCACCGCATCTATTGCTGTCACAATTACTGCAACTTCACATATTTCAATCGCTTTTACAGCATAAATATCGTCGCCACCTTTTCCACCTTTACGGTTAGAGGATACATATCCTTTTTTTGAGGCATCATCATAAGTGAATGAAAAATCGTCTAGCGATGAGTTGATTGGCGCGCCTACATTAGAAACTACACCAAAACCTGACCCCTGTGGTTTTGCCATAAAAACATCTAGACCACCAAGACCTAAATGGCCGTTACTTGAAAAGTAAAGGACGCCACTATCAGTAATCCACGGGAAAGAATCATCACCAGATGTATTAATACCCGCACCCAAATTTACGGGGTTAGAAATAACACCATCTTTTAAGTCAGCCCGATAAATATCAGACCCGCCGTAACCACCTGGCATTTCGCTTGCAAAATAAATGTGCTTGCCGTCTTTTGAAATGGACGGGTGACCTACCCCATATTCCTTGTTGTCTAAGGAGGTCGTTTGTATGTCTTTCCATGCACCATCGGCATTCAATGCACGGAAAATGTTGAGTTTGCCCTCGCCATCCTCAGCTTTTTCATAATCACCATTAAAGTAATTAACGCGTGTAAAAAACATGTACTTACCGTCTGGTGTGATGTCCAGTGTTCCCTCGTGATATTTTGTATTGACATCGCCATTAAGCAATGTCGCTGCACCGGCACGGCCTAACTCGTCTACGGGAGCCTCATAAATATCTAAATATGGCTGCTTGTTCCATCCATAATTAGCACGAGACGCATTGCGCGAACTAGAAAAATAAAGTTTATCACCTATACGCACTGCGGCAAAATCGCTAGACTCACCGTTAATATCAGTAGGTTGTGCCTCAAAACCTACTTTCATGTTTTTTATAATGCTTATGTAGTTAGGATTTGCGTTAAATGCTTTTGCGCGATCGTCCATAGGGGCAGCACTTGCAAACTGCTTCATCACAGTATTTGCCAGGTCATAGTTTTCTACCGCTTTAAGCGACTGTGCATAACGGAAAAGTGTTTCTGGCTCGGGTTTTAACTTAGTAGCACGGGCATAGTTTGTAACTGCATTTGCAAAATCACTGTTATAAAAATAAGCATTCCCCAGTCGGGTGTACACGTCTAAGGTACGCTCGCCATTATTAACAAGTTTTTCATAGGCCTTAGCAGCATCTACATAACGCTTTTGCTCGTATAATTTATCTGCTTTTGCAGTTTTCTCGCTTTGCGCCTGCAAGGTTGCCGTTGATGCGGTAAGAATTAAAAGTAAAAAGTATATTTTTTTCATGGTGTTTGTTCTTTGCTGGTTGTTTTAGAAGAAACGCGGCGACTGCATTACTTTGCGTGAGAAAGCGATATTATAGGTTAAAAAGATCTCGTGAGAGGCGTCGCCCGCCACGCGTATGTCAGACGTTATACGGTCATAGGCATATCCTACTTTAAATGCATCGGTTATATTCATGCCTACGAGGCCGCTAAATGAATCCTCGTACCGGTAAGACACGCCTAGCTCAAATTTTTCGTTAAATAAAAAGTTTGTGTTTAAATCAAAACTTACTGGTGATTCAAAGGCTCCTTTAATAAGCGCGTGAGGCTTCATTTTTACATTCTCAGATAAGTCAAAAACATACCCCGAGGTTATAAAATAGTGTTGCGTCTCAGACCCATATACCAGACCATCACGATCCAGGTGCGTGCTGTTGAGCATATTAGGGACCGAGGCTCCCACATACCAGTTTGACCCATAAAGAAATGCACCGATACCCACATTTAGATACTGGTTGTTTAACTGCTCACTAAAAAGCGGGTCGCCTGGAACTGTTGTCTCTATCGCTCCTAAATTCACATCGTGAAATGTAACACCTGCTTTAAGACCTAGAGCTAGGGTAATTTTTTCACTCATTGGTAAGCGGTATGAAAAATCGCCATAAAAGTTTTTTTCGCTCACTGGACCTATCTGGTCAGATATGATAGATAGACCCACACCAACGCGCTCGCCCAGCGAGGTGCTACCGGCAAAGGTTAAGGTTTCTGGCGCTCCTGTAACACCCGCCCACTGCTGCCTATATAGCGAGGTTACTGTTAAACCTTCTTGAGTTCCCGCATAGGCTGGGTTAATAACGTTTTGATTATACATGTACTGTGTGTACTGGGGATCCTGCTGCGCATACAGTGCTGTATGTGCACCGATAATACTAAAAAGTCCCAAAGCAAGTAATTTTTTCATTATTACGGCGTTAAGTTTAGGTTGTTAAGTTGTCAATTAATTTTGGAAATATACCATTTATGATATCATTAAGCAATATTTGCAAGTAGATTTTAAATTTTTTGCTTTCGCGAAAGCGAACTACCCCACAATTTTTTTACACAAATTACCCACATTTGTCATTCTTTAAACTTGTTAATGATGTGTTAAAGATAGATAAAATCAAAGATTCACACTCTTTAACAAATTAATAATAGATAAAAAGATGTCTTTTACAGACAAACGAGCGGTGTAATTACACAATCACCTGTGGCTTATCATGCCGATGCTCTTATACTGTTAAACATCACGCACCATAAGGTTTTCTAAATAACTGGCTTGTGCACAGCTATTAAATTATCTTTGTTGCCAGTACTTAAATATTTATGCTAGAAACAGATAATCACGCTTACGAAAAAGCCATTCTCATAGGGGTAATTACCCAAAATCAAACCGAAGAGAAACTAATTGAATACATGGACGAGCTAGAGTTTCTGGCTTCTACAGCGGGTGCTACCGTACACCAGCGATTTGTCCAAAAAATGCAAAAACCCAATCCTAAAACTTTTATAGGAACAGGAAAACTAGAAGAAGTTGCTGCATACATCAAGGCACACGATATAGACACCGTAATATTTGACGACGAGTTATCACCTGCACAACAAAAAAATATTGAGCGCACACTCGCTACCAAAATAATAGATAGAACGTATTTAATTCTAGACATTTTTGCCCAGCGCGCCCAGACCAGTTATGCCAGCACGCAGGTGGAACTTGCACAATATGAATATTTATTACCGCGCCTAGTGGGATTATGGACTCACCTAGAGCGTCAAAAAGGTGGTATAGGTATGCGTGGTCCTGGAGAAACCGAGATTGAAACAGACCGCCGTATTGTGCGTGACCGTATCGTTCTTTTAAAGAAAAGATTACAAACCATAGACCGGCAAATGTCCACGCAGCGGGGTAATCGCGGTGCATTGGTGCGTGTTGCCCTAGTGGGTTATACAAACGTGGGTAAAAGCACCCTTATGAATGTGGTTGCAAAAAGCGACGTATTTGCCGAGGATAAACTTTTTGCAACACTAGACACCACCGTGCGCAAGGTAGTAATCCAAAACTTACCCTTTTTACTTACCGACACCGTTGGGTTTATACGCAAACTGCCCACACAACTGGTAGAATCTTTTAAGTCTACCCTGGACGAGGTGCGCGAGGCAGACCTGCTGTTGCACGTTGTGGACATCGCCCACGAGTCGTTTGAAGACCATATTGCCGCTGTTCAAAAAATCTTAGAAGAAATAAAAGCAGGTGATAAACCCATGATTATGGTGTTTAATAAAATCGACGCCTACAAACCCAAAGAACTCAACGAAAATGACTTCCCAGGAGAAAACTTAAGCGCAACCTTTACACTTGACGACTGGCGCCGCACATGGATGTCTAAAATGGGTGATGATGTTGTTTTTATATCAGCTACTGAAAAAGAGCATATGGACGATTTCCGTAAGAAGGTGCATGATAAAGTAAGAGCATTGCATGTGCAGCGCTTTCCTTATAACTCCTTTTTATATCCTGACTGGAGTGAAGAGGAATAAACGTATGGACAGTACCACTATTTAGGTACAATTTTATAATTAATCCCCAGTCCAAAAACTTGTCTGATTTGAAAAGCACCTACCGCATTATCGTCATAAATTGCCTGGAATATAAAATTGGTACTTAACCATTTATTGATTTTCATGTCCTGACTTGTCCACTTTAGTGCAACAAATTTAGCTTTGATAATAATTCTATCTG
>DAIRDE010000054.1:0-18311 GCA_036796335.1 Nonlabens sp. | reverse complement strand
AAGTATAAGTTCAAGTATAAGTTTAAGGTTAAGTTATGAGTTAAGTGCACTAAATTATCAAATCACCAAATTATCAAATCAATTCATCCCATGGGAACCCTCAACACAACCTACACGCCGTACTTTTCTAGATTCTCAACCTGTTGTTGTATAGCTTCTTTAAACTCCTCGCGCATGCGTTGCACCAGGGTTGCGACTGGCACGCTATCGTTAATAGTCGCGCTACCTTGTCCAGCACTCCATATGGTTTTCCATGCTTTATGCTCGGTATCTAGTTCTTTGCCAAAATCTACTTTAGCCGTTGCCTTTAATTGTTCGTCGGTTATTCCTGCAGCTTGTAAACTTGCGCTCAAGAAATTTGCACTCACGCCACTTATTGCAGCGGTGTAAACGATGTCACTAGAACCTGCACTTATAATCATGTCGCGGTATTCGGGTGTGGCGTTAGACTCGGGCGTGTTTATAAATCGGGTTCCCATGTAGGCTAGATCTGCGCCCATTTGCAGCGCGCTGGCTACATCGCGACCGCTGCTTATACTGCCCGAAAGCAGCACGACACCGTTAAAAAACGATTTTACTTCTTGTACAAATGGCATAGGATGCAACGTACCTGCGTGACCGCCTGCACCCGCGCAAACGAGTATAAGTCCATCCACACCAGCCTGAGCAGCCTTTTCGGCGTGACGTTTTTTAATAACATCGTGAAAAACCACACCGCCATAACTATGTACTGCCGTAACAAGTTCTTTTACAGCACCCAGCGAGGTGATTATAAGCGGTACTTTGTGCTTTATACACACCATTAAATCGTCTTGTACTCGTGGGTTGCTCGTGTGTACAATAAGGTTAACGCCAAAAGGTGCTGCTTTTTTACCTGTTTCTTGCTCCCACGCAGCGAGATCGGTCTTGATTTGTACAACCCATTCTTCAAAACCTGCGGTAGTACGTTGATTAAGCGCTGGAAAAGTGCCTATAATGCCGTTTTTACAACATGCGATAACAAGTTCGGGACCCGAAATCAGGAACATGGGTGCTGCCACCACAGGAAAGGTAACGGCATCAGTTAAAAAAGGGTGGCTCATATAAAATTTTATTCAAATTTACGCATTGCACACCCAATATGCAGGAAAATCTCGGTTACTTTCATAACGCTTTTTAGCATTTATTTATACAACTACGGCACACTGGAAGCACTTGCTTTAAAGTACCTTTGCACGGTTTAAATATTCTGGTTTTGCATAAATATACACTTACCATCGTTGTTTTGGTGTTCGCTTTCGCGAAAGCGTACTCCCAAAAATACACATTATCAGGTACCGTTAGTGAGTTAAATAATAGCGAAACGTTACTAGGTGTAAATATCTATATAGCTGAAATACAGGTAGGGGCAACAACAAATGAGTATGGATTTTATTCTATCACCGTGCCGCCGGGTACCTATAAAGTGCGGTTTTCCACACTAGGATTTAAGGATGTGATAAAAGAAGTCACCCTAGATCAAAACGTGAAGCTTAATATAGAGATGGAAGAAAGCACGGAAGAACTCACGGCGATTGTTATTGAAACCGATGTTGAACGGTTGAATACCAAAACGCCCCAAATGAGTACCAACGCGCTGGCGATTGAAACTATTAAAAAAATACCTGTCGTTTTGGGCGAGGTGGATGTTATTAAGGCACTTACCTTGTTGCCGGGAGTTTCTACAGCGGGCGAGGGTGCTGCTGGTTTTAATGTGCGCGGTGGTGCCGCCGACCAGAATCTGGTACTGCTGGATGAGGCCACGCTTTACGGTAGTGATCACCTGTTTGGCTTCTTCTCAGTCTTTAATCCTGATGCTATAAAAGACCTAAAACTCTATAAGGGTGGCATACCTGCCCGTTATGGTGGTCGCGTTTCTAGTGTTTTAGATATTTATCAGCGCGACGGTAACAAGAAGAACTTTAGCGCTACAGGCGGTATAGGACTGGTGGCTAGTCGTTTACTGCTAGAAGGGCCAATCCAAAAGGAAAAGTTTTCTTTTTTAATAGGCGGTCGCAGCAGTTATGCACACTTGTTTTTACCGTTGTTTGATATCGATAATCGCGCTTATTTTTATGATTTAAATGCAAAGTTAAGCTTCACACTCAACGATGCAAATAGGATATTTGTTTCTTCTTATTTTGGTCGTGATGTATTTAGTGTGAACGATTTATTTTCAAATACCTTTGGAAACTCCTTTGTTAACGTGCGCTGGAATCATGTATTTAATGAAAAGTTATTTGCAAACGCATCGGTGATTTATTCTGACTATAATTATGGATTAGAACTGGATTTTGTAGGTTTTCAATTTGATAGCGGTATCACAAATTTGAATACAAAATATGACCTTACTCATTATGTCAACGATAAAGTTAAAATGCGGTACGGTCTTAACACGATTAATCACACGTTTGACCCCGGTAAAATTGTTCCTAACGGGCCTACAAGCGGGATTAACGAGCGGCAGCTTATCAAAAAATACGCTTTTGAAACGGGCGTTTATGCCGATGGGGAATTTCAGCTTTCAGATAATCTCAATATAAACGCAGGGTTGCGCGTAAGTACTTTTAATAGATTGGGACAAGAAAGCCTGAATGTTTATGAAAATGGTGTCCCACTTCTTTATGACGCGACGCAAGAGATCTATGTAGCCGCTAATCCTATAGGAACGACTCGCAGTAGTCGCAGCAGCACATTAAAAGCTTTTGCAAATTTAGAACCGCGGTTTGCGATAAGTTATTCTTTAGATGATGATACAAGTGTCAAGGGAAGTTACCAGCGCATTAACCAATACATACATTTAATATCTAACACAAATGCCCCCACACCGTTTGATTTATATGCCCCTAGCGGTCCGTTTATTGAGCCACAGGTGGGTGATCAGGTAGCAGTGGGTTATTATAAGAATTTTAAAAAATATTCTTTAGAATTAGAAAGTTTTTACAAGGTTGTACAAAACAGACTAGACTACATAGACGGTGCTGACCTCATTGCAAACGACGCGGTAGAGCAAATCCTGCTATCGGGCGAGGGACGTGCGTATGGTCTAGAAGTTTTATTTCGTAAAAACGAAGGCAAGTTACAAGGTTGGGTAGCTTACACCTTATCCCGTAGCGAGCAACGCACACCCGGTCGCAATGCAAACGAACCAGGAATTAATAATGGAGATTGGTATAGCGCTGCGTGGGATAAAACGCATGATTTAACGATTACTGCTAACTATGATTGGAATCCTAAATGGAACTTTGGTGCAAACTTTACCCTACAAACAGGACAACCCATAACTTTTCCTAATGGGCAATATGAGTTTAATGGGTTGTTTATTCCTACTTTTGAGGCCAGAAACAGCAGTCGCTTACCCCTTGTTCACAGGTTGGATTTAAGTGCTACCTATACCCCAAAACCAGAGACAGATAAACGATGGAAAGGCAGTTGGGTATTTAGCGTTTACAATGCATACAATCGCATGAATGCCGCAAGCATCACCTTTGCCCAAAACGAAGAGACAAATCGTAACGAGGCTACCAGACTTTCTATTTTTGGGGCGGTACCCGCAGTAACCTATAACTTTACTTTTTAAGCCATGAAAAAAATAGTGTTCCTTATCGGCCTTTTAATGGTTTTACAGTCTTGCCAGGATGTTATAGAATTAGATTTAAATGATGCCCCGCCGCGGCTCGTTATCGACGCGTTTATAGAATTAAATGAAGACGGTACTACCACGACTAGCGTTAAATTAACGCGTAGTGCTCCTTTTTATCAAGAAGAAATCACGACAGTCACCGATGCCCAGGTACGTATTATTAGAGAAGATGGTGTTGTTTTTAATCTTGCAAACAACAATAACGAGTTTTATACAACAGACCAGATTGCTGTGCAACCAGATGTTTTTTATACACTCGAGATCATTGATCAAGGGTTTACCTATAGAGCGACCGAAAAGCTAGAAACAACGGTACCTATTGTAGATGTAGAAGAATTGCAAATTGCCGGTCTGGGTGAATTAACCCGCATTACTGCATTTTATAATGATCCTGTAGGGCAAGGAGATTACTACTTATTTAATTATCGAGATGCTAATAATTTTCAAGTAGATGTGGGCGATGATACTTTTTTTGATGGGAATAGAGCACCTTCAATATTTTTTCTAGAGGACTTGCAGCCTCGCACTCCAATAGAAATTACTATTAAGGGAATTAATCAAAACTGCTTTAACTTTTATGAAAAATTGATACAGCAGTCTGGTGGCGGTGGTGGTGGTCCCTTTTCAACCCCTCCTGCAACAGTAAGGGGGAATGTTATCAACACCAGTAACTCGGCAAATTTTCCTTTTGGCTATTTTAGAATATCGCAAGTTTATAGGTTTAATTACACGAGTTTGTGATGATTAGTATGTAGTATTAACACTTAGATAAAAGATGTTAGCGGTGAGAGATAAAATCTGGCAATTGGTACTTAGCGTTACATTTTAAATAATACACAACGCGTACACTATGGAAAACCAAATCACACCCACAAGAATTAAGAAAATAGAGCTTCAATGCTACCATCTAATTTCTTACTTCTAAATAAAACAATAATCAGTCAACGTGATTCTACGATCGCTAAGAAATATGCTTTACCACCTTATCTAATGGAAGTCGCACTTTTTCCATGCTCGCAAACATATCGTCATTTGCACGATAACCTATGGGTAAAAGTAAGCAAGATTGTAAACCGATTTTGTCTAATCCCAGTAGGGCATCAACTTGTGCGGGGATAAAACCTTCCATTGGGCAACTGTCTATTTGTGCATGTGCACAAGCACTCATTAACATACCTAAAGCTATATATGCCTGATTGCGAGCCCAAGCAGTATTTTGATCAGATGACATTTTTTCAAAACTTTTGAGCAAGTTGTTTTTGAATGGTGCAAGGGTTTCCATGGGGGTATTTCTTACATCCATGACAAGCTTAAAGTAGTCCTCGATGTATTGGGAATCTACGGTTGTTGTGGATAGTACAAGCACGTGACTGCAATCGCGCACCTGTCCTTGTCCAAAACACATTGCTACAAGACTGTCTTTAATGTCCTGATTAGAAACGATATGAAGTCGCACGGGTTGTAGTCCATAAGAAGTTGGTGTTAGATTAAATATTTCAGACAGTTGCTGTACGGTATTTTCATCTAGTTTCCTTGTGGGGTCAAATTTCTTGGTAGCATATCGCCACGTTGCTGATTGTTGTAGGTTCACAGGTGTTTTTTTATTCATTATGCCTTGTAAGACGCAAGATCTTAATTAAAATGTCAATAAAGAGCAAATTTTAATTTTATGGAATTTGCCTTTTAAAAATCGTGCAAAGGTAAATCTATCGAACGTTAATTTTGGATTATGCCATTCTAGAAATTATATGGCAACAATACTTTATGAATTCTATACGAATGTTGCGTGTTTTAACGTTCACATTTCGTGCAAACAGAACACTAATAACAATTGTTGAACGTTACCCATGGTGCATGCGTGTAGTTGTTAAAAGTTTTTTTGTGGAACGTCGGCGTTTCCCTCGCAATTTTATTAAAGTTTATATTTGTCATACACATTTCTAAAAAGCTTCTATCATGAGTACTCGCGGCATTTTAAATACCATCGTAACGCTTGTACTAGCGGTGGTTTTAGGTGTGCTGCTGTTGCAATATCACATTACGAGATCATCCAGACCTTTTATTAAAACATCCATGGACGATTTAGATCATGCTTATGTAGGAATTGTTTTGGGGGCAAGTGTGCGACCTGATAAGAGTTTATCACCCATTCTTAAGGATCGAGTGGACGCAGCTTTTTTAGCTTATGAAAACGGCTATATCGACAGGTTTTTATTAAGTGGGGACCATGGTAGTAAGGATTATGACGAGGTAAATGCCATGAAAAGATATTTAAATGATAAGGGCGTAAGCAATGATATTATTTTTTTGGATCATGCTGGTTTTGATACGTATGACTCTATGTACCGAGCAAAAGCTGTTTTTAACGTGACCGATGCTATTGTTTTCACACAAGATTTTCATTTACCGCGTGCTGTCTACCTCGCTCGCAAATTTGGTTTAAACGCTCAAGGCTATAAAAGCGATATGCGTGTGTATCCTGGTGAATCGACCTTTAAAAAGCGCGAATGGTTAGCAAATCTTAAAGCATGGTTTGAGATAAACATTAACAAAAGACCTGTGTATGTAGGTGAGGCTGTTCCTATTACAGGCGATAGCAGCGCGTCACATGATCAGTAAATTGCAGATTTAAAAATAAATTTTCTAGAATCAGGTATTTTTACTAAAAGAAAATTATATTTGCACCCGCTAAAACTGGGAAAGCCTAGTAATCGACAAAGGAGAAATGGCAGAGTGGTCGAATGCGGCAGTCTTGAAAACTGTTGAGGGTCACACCTCCGGGGGTTCGAATCCCTCTTTCTCCGCAATAAAATCCTAATTGGTATCAAAACCCTATACATCTTTTGATTTATAGGGTTTTTTCTTTCTCTATGCTACGCATAATTTTTTTCTAACAGGTAGATAAAATTATTCCAATTGTCTGTAAATAAATATTTTATGAAATTTATTTTGAATAAATAATGAAACTCGAGAAAGCCAAGAAGTTGTTAAGTCTGTTGCTCATGTTAAAGTTGATTTCGTCTTGTTGTGCAAAATAGAATTTTAACATAACTTTAAACTATTGTTTTGCTATCTGTTAATCAACAGATTGACGTGTAAATAAGTGCTAATCTAAAAAGTTTGATCATGAAAAAAATGCACAATATTGTATTACTTGTTTTTCTCATCATAACCTTTGGTTTGTCAGCTCAAAACGAAACAAGCACTGCAGGGGAATTGGAATATAAAGAATCCTTAAAATATCAATATCAACCTGATATGAAACTTTATTGGCTTAACAAGGCTATTGATAAAGGAAATTCTGATGCTTTAAATGACATGGGAAACATACATTACGGTTGCTATGCTTCTATTAAAGGTGCAAATTATATAGAAGCTCAAAAGTATTGGAAACTTGCAGCCGATAAAAACAACAGTAATGGGCATTATAATTTGGGCGTACTGTATATATATGGGCAAGGGTTTAAAAGGGATTTCTCAAAGGGTGTTTCCTATTGGTCAAAAGCTGCCGAATTAGGTAACCTAAAAGCCATGGAAGAATTGGGAAATTTATATTTCAATAAAATATATATCCCTAGAGACCCAAAGAACGCAGTGGTTTGGTATCAAATGGCATTAAATAATGGTGTAAATAGTGTAATACCTAATTTAGTGAAAGCTGAAAAAATGGTCGAAGCCGAAAATGACCTTAAAAATGCATCCCTATCCGATTTTGATAAAGGCAAAGCATATTTTGAATTAGAAAAATACCAAGAAGCTATCGTTTGGTTTGAAAAAGCTGCTAAAGACGGTAACGATAAAGCAATGACAGCACTTGGTGTTACATACGAAACTTTAAAACCTGTTTTTTGGGTGGATGAAGCTGCTAAATGGTACAAAAAGGCAAGTGGTAAAGGAAACGAAAAGGCCATGTATTTAATGGGAAAATTAATTCAAACAGGGAAGTATGAAAACAAAGGAGCCATAAATTATGCAAAAGCAAAGGAATGGTTTGAAAAAGCTGCCCAAAAAAATGATTTAGATGCCATGGTAGCCATAGGCTGGATGTATTATAATGGCACTCACGATTTAAAACCAAGAAGAATCTATAACAATGGCGGGAAACAAAAATTTAAAGCATGGGATATGTTTAAAAAGGCAGCCGATTTGGGGAGTCCACAGGCTTACTATGGTTTGGGTTACTTGTTAGATAATGAGTATGTTTATTATAAAGATAGCAAACCTGTAAACTTTGAACATGCTGGTGAATGGTATCTACAAGCATCTGATCTGGGCGATGAAAAGGCAAAGGATGCTTTAAAAAAATTCAATCAATTTTTACCTTACAGAATGGGTGAAAAGCATTTTAAGGCTAAAAATTATGTAGAGGCTAAGGAATGGTTTGATAAAGCTGAAATCGAGAAAGGCGATAACAGGGCGTTGATTTATCTCGCCGAAATTTATGAAAACGGTTTAGGAATCGAAAAGGATATTCCTAAAGCCTTTAAATACTATTATCGATTAGGATTTATGGGGGATATCGAGGGTAAAATGAAAGCAGTAGCATTATTTGATGGTGACAAAATGTATGCTGCTAATATTGAAACCTTTAAGACAGATATCAAAAAATATCAAGAGGATGTGTTGAAGAAAAGATTGGCACTACAAGAAAAAATAAAAAAAGACAAGGAAGACTATCAACAATGGATATACCAAAAGAAAATCGAAGAACTAAATAGGCCTAGCGTTTACCAATCGGTAAAATGGGAAGGCTTTACCTATGATGCAGCCACTACCGCCAGTTACAGGAGAACCGAGGCTGCTTACAAGCAAAAAGTGGAATACAACAATTACGTGCGGTACCTAGATTACAAATTTGGGAAATAGGAATGTACCCACTACGTCTTAAAAATCCCAAAGCATAGAAAAAACTGCCTAACTCTCTAAAAAACAACCACGATGGAAAAAAAATTCGGATTTACTAAAATGACGGTAACTCAATTTGAAAACTGGATAGCAACTGAAAGAGTTGGAAGAACAATTCTAAAAATTCAGCAACATCACACCTATATTCCTAGTTATGTACATTTTAATGGAACAAACCATTTTGAACGACAACTGGCCATGAAAAACTACCATGTTAATCAAAATGGATGGCAGGACATCGGGCAACATTTTACCATTTTTCCAGACGGGACCATACTTACAGGAAGAGACTTAGAAAAATCCCCCGCTTGTATTGCAAATCAAAACGCAAATGCCATTTGTATAGAGAATTTTGGCAATTTTGATTTGAATGGTGATGTGATGACAAATCTACAAAAAGAAGCTATTATCGCTGTAACGGCAGCCTTGTGTAAAAAATTCAATTTGCCTGTTAATTCCAATGCCATCATCTACCATCACTGGTTTAGATTAAGCGATGGACATAGAAATAATGGCGCTGGGGGAAATAAATCGTGTCCTGGAACTAATTTTTTTGGTGGTAACAAGGTGCCCGATTTCGAACAATTCTTTGCGCCATTGGTTGTTCATAAAATGAATGCACACGTGATAAGAACAGATACTAGTGCGGTGCTTCAATATGTAAGTGTTACCGCTAACTTATTGAATATTAGAACGGCACCTACAGCAAGTAGTGCGATTGCGAGAGAGCGATCATCTATTGAAAGGGGGGCTGTTCTACGGGTTTATGCAATACAAAATAATTGGTATAAGATATCTAATTCTATGGATCACTGGGTTTCGGGACGATTCACTGTAGAAGTAAAAAGAGCCACGGTAAATGCAACTATTTTAAATGTAAGAACGGGTCCTGGAACACATTTTCCTAAAACATCCAGCATCTTAAAAGATGTCGAAGTCTTTGTTTATGAGGAACTTAATGGTTGGTGTAAAATAAGCACCGACGACCGCTGGGTTAGTAAATTGTACCTGACATTTTAAATTGTAAAAGAACCACTCGACGGTTAAATAACCACTTTTCGTTAGCTACAAGAGCTTTAAATAACATTTTAAGATATTCGTTAACAGTAATTTATAGCATTAAATAAGATTATTTTTTAGTTCGCTTTCGCGAAAGCGAACAACATATAATCACTATCTAATTAAAAAATAATTCATGTAAAAACCGTCCGGGAGCGAGTGTGAAACTGCCTGCGATGACAATTGCGCCAATGTATAAACTAACAAGCTTGCGTTTGTGTTTGCGCACGTTACCTTTTTTTATGGCGATAATGGCGGTGGGAATGGCCTGTATCGTGAGTACTGAAAAAACATGTATAAAGCCAAAATGGTTTAAGAATTGTGGACCCACTCTCGCCGGTAAACACAGCGATATGACTGCCGTGACAAGCATTAGCGTCATGTAAATTTTTCCTACCAGTTTGTGGTGCGGGTTTCCCTTACTCTTTATAAATAAGTAAGCGCCTAAAAATATGCAAGGCACCACGGTAATGATGTGGGTGTACATTAAAACGAGGTAGAGGTTGGTGTTCATGATTTATTTTTGTTTAAAAATAGATATCATCGCCATGCACCGTTGTGCAAAAAATACTGAGTTGTCGTTTTATACGACCCAACCGTAACCCATAAAAAAATCTCCTGATATTAGGAGATTTTTTAGATTAGGAATGATTCAAACCCATGTAAAATGTTTGTTTGCACAGTGATTAGGGCTTAATTGTTTACAAATCAGCCCATTGTGCGTCAACCATTTTTTAATATTTACGCGTCTATAAAGGCATTAAAGGTTTTGCTAGGCCTCATGGCGGCTTCTTCTTGCAGTGCGTCTGGTTTGTAATAACCACCGATATGTAGGGGTTTACCTTGCACATCTAGAAGTTCTTTTGCAATTGTTTCTTCATGCTCTTTCAAATTTGCATTTAACACAGCAAATTCATTGGCAAGGTTTGCGTCTTCTGTTTGGTTTGCGAGTGCCTCTGCCCAGTATAATGCGAGGTAAAAATGTGAGCCTCTATTGTCTATTTCATGTACCTTGCGGGACGGTGATTTGTTCTCGTCTAGAAATTTTTCGGTCGCAGCGTCTAGGCAATTGGCAATAACCAGCGCTTTTTTATTGCCGTACTTCTCTCCAAAATGCTCAATGGATGGAGCCAAGGCAAGAAACTCTCCTAACGAGTCCCAACGCAAATGATTTTCTTGCAACAACTGCTCTACATGTTTAGGTGCACTGCCGCCAGCTCCTGTTTCAAATAAGCCACCACCATTCATTAGCGGTACAATAGAAAGCATTTTTGCGCTGGTACCTACCTCTAGAATAGGGAATAGGTCTGTATTGTAATCTCTTAAAACATTCCCAGTGACCGATATGGTTTCTTTTCCTTCTTTAATGCGCAATAGGCTTTGCTGTGTCGCCTCGATAGGCGAGGCTATGGTTATATCCAGGCCGCTGGTGTCATGATCTTTTAAATAGGTATGTACTTTTTTAATGATTTGGGCATCGTGGGCTCTATGTTCATCCAGCCAAAATATCGCTGGTGACCCTGTTGCACGCGCTCGTTTTACAGCCAGTTTTACCCAGTCCTGTATAGGTGCGTCTTTGGTTTGACACGCTCTCCAAATGTCACCCTCTTCTACATCATGTTGCATGAGTACGTTACCATGGTCATCTACTACTTGGACACTACCAGCTGTTTTAATCTCAAAAGTTTTGTCATGAGATCCATACTCCTCTGCTTTCTGTGCCATGAGTCCTACGTTAGGTACGGTTCCCATTGTGGTGGGGTCAAATGCGCCGTGTTTCTTACAAAAGTCTATAGTTGCAGCATAAATCCCAGCATAAGAGCTGTCGGGTATTACCGCTTTGGTGTCTTGTAAGTTCCCATCTTTATCATGCATTTTACCCGAGTTGCGTATCATTGCGGGCATAGAAGCGTCTATAATAACGTCGCTAGAAACATGCAGGTTTGTAATTCCTAAATCCGAGTTTACCATGGCTATCCCAGGACCTTGTTCCATGGCATCGTTCAGGTCTTTTTGAATCACTGCTTTTTCGGTTTCAGGCAAATCCTTAAGACGATCTAGTAGGTCACCAAAACCGTTTGCAACATTAACACCTAGTTTCTTAAAAGTCTCACCATGCTTTGCAAACGGAACCTTAAAATAGGTGCGTACGGCGTGACCAAAAATAATCGGATCACTTATTTTCATCATGGTTGCTTTCATGTGTAGTGAAAACAAAATATTTTGCGCTTTTGCATCAGCGATCTCTGACTCTAAAAAGTTGATAAGCGCATTTTTGCTCATAAACGTACCGTCTAGGATCTCGCCAGCTTGTAGTTTAAGTCCATTTTTTAATGGGTGTTTAGCACCTTGTTTGTCGATAAGCTCAATATGCACAGTGGTAGGTGCAGTTGCAGTAAAACTTTTCTCGTTGTGGGCAAAGTCGCCATGAGCCATCGTGGCAACATGTGTTTTTGAGTCGCTACTCCATGCACCCATCCTGTGCGGGTGTTTTTGCGCATATTTTTTCACGGCTTTAGGTGCGCGACGGTCACTATTTCCTTCTCTTAATACAGGGTTTACTGCGCTACCTTTAATCTTATCATACGTTGCTTTTACCGCTAGCTCATCTGTAGTAACGGCGTTTTCTGGATAATTAGGAATGTGATAGCCCTGCGACTGCAACTCACTTATAGCCTCTACCAGTTGTGTTTGTGATGCACTAATATTAGGCAGTTTAATAATGTTTGCGTGCTCATCATTTACGAGTTCACCCAATTGTGCAAGTGCGTCGTCTTGTCTTTGGTTCTCATTCAAATAGTCGGGAAAAGCAGCAAGTATACGACCAGCAAGGGATATGTCTTTAGTAACGATATCTATGCCCGCTGGTTTAATAAATTTTTTAATGATAGGCAGTAATGATGCTGTGGCTAGGGCAGGTGCCTCATCAGTTTTTGTGTATATTATTTTTGGGTTGTTAGGCATTACAAGTGTTTTTTGTTAAAAAATGGAGCGTTTTTAAAACGCAATATTGCAAAGATAAAGGCTAGAGCTATGATATAAAACCTTAAGACAGGATTGTTTTATGGTTGCAATTATTGCGATGGGTATGGTGCTAAAAAAAAGCTACCTGCAAGGGTAGCTTTTAAATATAATGGTATTTGACTAGTTTCTGCGTGCTTCTTTGATACGCGCTTTTTTACCGGTAAGCTCTCTAAAGTAGTAAATACGTTTTCTACGTACAGCACCTGCTTTATTAAGTTCAATTTTTTGGATAGCTGGTAAGTTAATAGGGAAGATACGCTCAACACCTATGGCACCGCTCATTTTTCTAATGGTAAAGGTTTTTGTTGCACCAGTTCCTCTTACTTGTATAACAACTCCTTTAAAAAACTGCGTACGTCTTTTTTCACCTTCTCTAATTTCATAGAACACGGTGATGGTATCTCCAGCACTAAACTTTGGGAATTCTTTTTTCTCGATAAACTCGTCCTGAACGAACTTTACTAAATCTAACATGTTAATATATTAATATCGTTAAGTAATTAAACAACATTCACGGCTATCGTCAGAGGTTGAATTTTTACAGGCTGCAAAAGTACAACATTGTATGTTCTTTGCAAATAATTTTTGAATATAAACTACTATTATTGAATGATTAGCTTTTTAACAACGCTGTTGTTGTCGCTGTGTACTCGCAAAAAGTAAAGTCCCGCAGCTAATTTTGAGACGTCAAATGTAAGTTCTTGACTGCTCATGTTGCGTTTTGCGCTAAAAACTTGCTCACCTAGAGAGTTTACAATGCTTACGTTAAAGGTGGCGCCTTCTTCTATGGCATATTTTAAACGCAATTGCCCGTCTTTAACCGGATTTGTTAGTATGGACAATTTACCGTCATTCACGGGGATGTTGTCGCTAGCGTGCGTGTAAAGTACATTGAATGCACTCGCATCACAAGTACTCGCCGCTTGCAAGTTTATGGTAAAAGATATTAGAAGTAGAAGTAAAGTTGTTCTCATATTAAATCTAATAAACAAAAGTACAAAAAAAATAAATTTAAAACACTACATATTATCCAGTAAATCAGGTCTGCGTTGTTTTGTGCGCAAGTAGGCCTGGTCTTCTCTCCATTGATCTATGGCTTTTGTGTTGCCATTTAATAAAATTTCAGGAACTTTCATTCCTTTATATTCGGCAGGTCTCGTGTAAACTGGCGGTGCTAATAGCCCGTCTTGAAAGCTGTCGGTCAGCGCACTGGTTTCATTACTTAAAACCCCCGGTATCAGCCTTATTAACGCATCACACAACACCGCTGCACCCAACTCACCACCACTCAACACATAATCTCCTATAGAAATCTCTTTGGTTACAAACAACATTCGTGCCCGTTCGTCTATTCCTTTATAATGACCGCAAATAATCAGTATATTTTCTTTGAGTGACAGGTGGTTAGCCATGCCTTGATTCAGGGTTTCGCCATCGGGAGTCATGTAGATAACCTCGTCATAGTTTCTTGCATCTTTAAGTTCTTGTACCAGTTTATCGAGTGGTTCTATCATCATTACCATACCTGCGCCACCGCCATACTGATAGTCATCTACTTGATTATAAGTATTTAAGCCATACTTTCTTAAGTCATGCATGTGTACCGACACAAGACCTTTTTCCATTGCTCTTTTTAAGATAGAAGCCTCAAATGGGCTACGTATTAATTCGGGTAAAAGAGTAATAATGTCTATACGCACGGTTTTGTTCTTTAAGATTTGTGGGTTGTGGCTGTTTACGCTTTCGCGAAAGCGAATACCGTCACATACCGTTTGCAAAAATAATCGTTTAAAGGTTTAACAATCATTTTATGCGGGTTGTTATGTTAAATAACCCAAATAACGTACTTCCTTTATTATATTTGAAATGGCTTATGAACGTAAAACAACGACTTTTTCTTTTTTTCTCATGCATTTGTGCAGGATTATGCGCACAAGAAGAAGGGCTTGAAACCACTGATAAACCACCCATACATATAGGTTTCAATGTGGGCGCCGCTACCGAAATACTATTTCCGCTTACTAAACGTGATTATTTTTATGAAACGCGCTTTGTAAAATTGCAATACCAGCAACGATTGTGGACGCGCAAAAAATGGGATTTTGAATTACTTGTCGAGCCTAGCTATTACCATGCGACACACCAGTTGACTAATTTATTTTTTATTAAACCTAGTGATGCGCCTAATTTTCAAGAGTTGCGGGATAAGTTTACGCAACGCCGTACCTTTTACGAACTAGCCTTGAATATAGGTATGAAGTTTAGCCTAAAAACAGATAATCACTGGAAACCGTATGTGTTGTTAAGTTCTGGCCCCATGGTGTCTTCTATAGAAACCGAGCGTCTTGCACGTGGTTTTGCATTTTCAGACGTGCTTGCGGTGGGAACACAGTACCAGTTTGGTACTAAATGGCGCTTGGATGCTCGATTTGCCTTGCGTCACAATTCCAGTGCTGGTATCAATAGACCTAATTTGGGTCACAACAGCGGCGGTTTTGAAACGGGTATTTCTTATAAAATAGATTGATTTTAAGAGGTACTTGTAATGGCTGATTATTTATAGCGGGTTGTGTGATTTAGGCCTATCGTCCGGTAAAACATAATTTTCAAGTATTGCTTTTGGTGCTATTGGCACGCCGCAATACCATAAAAAAAGGCTGCAAATTGTTTTGCAGCCTTTCCTAAATGTATGATACGCGGTATATTAATACTTGTATGCAATTCCTTTTTTAATGGCTTGTGAACCGCCTAGTGCATTTGAGTTTGCGCCTACTGTTGTTTTATCGGCAGTAAGCAAAATAAACTGGCATCCTTGTTCTGCAGCGTCCATTTTTAATTTTTTCTCGGCTTTTTTATCACCAGTATTACCTGTTTGAAAGTTTATAAGACCTGTTTTACCACGCACTTCGGCACCTTTTTTAAGGCCTGCTATAAAACTGATGTCTTCTAGAATAACAACGTTTTCCCAGTCGTCTTTACTACGTATCACAATTTTTTCAGTGATATCTTGTACACGGCCGCTTGCACCATATTTCACCGACTCTACAGCATACTTGCTAATCGTGTTTTCTGCGGTTTCATTTTCATAAACAAAGGCGATGGTAAATTCTTCAACTTTGGTAACTTTTCCTTTGATTTCGTCTCCGTTGTGTTTTAAGATTAAATCAGCTTGTGCATTTACTGTGTTAAGGCCTGTTATCAGGCTAAGAATTAATAATAGTCTTTTCATTTTAAGAGTTTTTTGTTAAAGTTTGGCAATATTAGTTAAAAATTCGTTTAAATCAATCTTTACTTTGTGTTTATTATCCTGCGAACAAGGTGTTTGTCACAATAGTAATACTTTAATATGAATACGATAGGTCCACTTAATGCTATCCCAGCCAGCCATCACGATCCAGACTGCGGTATTGAATAGCCTCGGCAATGTGTGTGCCCGTGACGTTATTAGACGCTTCTAAATCTGCTATAGTTCTTGCTACTTTAAGAATACGGTCATAAGCTCTCGCACTTAAATTAAGTCGTTCCATCGCACTTTTGAGCATCGCTTTACTGGCGTCGTCTAGCGCACAATACTGGCGTATATCTTTTGTATTCATTTGCGCATTGTAATGCGTTTTGGGATTGTCTTTAAAGCGTTCGGTTTGTATGTTGCGCGCAGCAGTCACTCGCTCGCGTATCACTGTGGATTTTTCGGCAAGTCGTTCTTCGGTAAGTTTTTCAAAAGGTACCGGGGTCACTTCTATGTGAATGTCGATGCGGTCTAGTAGCGGACCTGAAATTTTACTTAGATAGCGCTGCATCTCGGCGGGACTGCTTTGTACCGGTGCGTTAGGGTCGTTAAAATAGCCTCCCGGACTGGGATTCATACTAGCGACCAGCATAAAACTAGACGGGTAGGTAACCGTAAACTTAGCTCGTGATATGGTGACTTCTCTATCTTCTAGCGGTTGTCGCATGACCTCGAGTACTGTGCGTTTAAACTCGGGTAACTCATCTAAAAACAAGACACCGTTGTGCGACAACGATATTTCACCAGGCTGCGGATAGGCACCCCCACCCACGAGGGCAACATCGCTAATGGTGTGATGCGGGCTTCTAAACGGGCGTTGTGCCATGAGTCCTACTTTTTCTTGTGTACGGCCTGCAACACTGTGAATTTTTGTGGTTTCTAGTGCCTCGTGCAGGGTCATGGGTGGCAAGATAGAGGGTAAACGTTTTGCTAACATGGTTTTACCCGCGCCAGGTGGTCCTATTAAAATAATGTTGTGCCCACCAGCGGCGGCAATTTCCATACATCTTTTTATAGATTCTTGACCTTTAACATCGGCAAAATCGTATTCGGGATGTTCTAGTGCTTGAAAAAACTCGTCGCGGGTATTAATGATTGTGGGTTCTAGGGGTTTTCCCTCGTTAAAGAAATCGATAACTTCGGCAATATTTTCTACTCCATAAACATCTAGGTTGTCTACAATTGCAGCCTCTCGGGCATTTTGTGCAGGTAGTATAAAACCTTTAAAACCTTCTTCACGAGCTTTAATCGCTATAGGTAAGGCGCCTTTTATAGGTTGCAAGTTGCCGTCTAGAGACAACTCACCCATGATGATGTATTTATCAAAATCGGTTGTGGTTATTTGCCCAGATGCATTTAAAATTCCCAACGCTAGGGGCAGGTCATAGGCGCTGCCCTCCTTGCGCAAGTCGGCAGGAGACAAGTTAAGAATAAGTTTTTTACCAGGCATTTTATAGCCCACATTTGCAAGTGCTGCGGCAATACGGTAAGAGCTTTCACTTATGGCCTTGTCCGGCAGTCCTACCAGGTGGTAACCGATTCCTGTTGCGCTGTTAACTTCTACCGTAATAGTGGTGGCTTCCACGCCAAAAACCGCACTTCCGTAAACCTTTGTAAGCATATATATAATTTGATGGAAAATACAAAAAATACTTTTTGTGCGACAGCTTTTAAAAACGATTTGTAACGAGTCATTTTTTAAGTAAACACGCACTTTGTTTTGTACTTTACATTTTTTTAGTGTGTTCGCTTTCGCGAAAGCGAACTCCATAGTATCTTACCGTCATGAAAAATGCACTTACCGAAAGTATACAGCAACGTCGATCGGTTTTCCCAGCGCAGTACACGGGAGAACCCATTGTAGAAGCTGATTTATTAACCATTTTGGAGGCAGCGAGATGGGCCCCGAATCATGCGAAAACCCAGCCTTGGCGTTTTAAAGTGTTGCAAGGAGACGCGCTAGGTGCCTTGGGCGATTTTATGGCCGATACCTATTTACAAACAGCAGATGCTAAAGAGTTTACTGCCGGTAAATTGCGCCACACGCCACGTGCAGCAAGTGCCATTATATTGCTGTTTATGCATCGCGATGAAAAAGAACGTATACCAGAGTGGGAAGAAATTGCAGCCGTGGCCATGGCTGTTCAAAATATGTGGCTCACTGCACATGATTTGGGTTATGGCGCGTACTGGAGCTCTCCTAAATCTTTTTTAGACATGCGAGATTTTAATCGTATAGAAGTAGGCGAGCGCGAGCGCTTTCTAGGTTTTTTCTATTTAGGTAGCCACCATCCTGTGGAACAAGCCCTGCCCGAGCGACTGTCGGTAGAGGCGTTTACCCAATTTGTAAGATAGTTAAGACGTGTTTATTTA
>DAIRDE010000053.1:0-18371 GCA_036796335.1 Nonlabens sp. | reverse complement strand
GTAAAGTAAAGTAAAGTAAAGTAAAGTAAAGTAACAAAACTAACGCAAGAAATTTTCAATATTTTTCATACTTCATTTCACAACAGTTTTATTTACAGTTATTTAAAAAAAATAATTTGCAAGCCATAAATATTCATTTTTTGTAATTTCTGCTAAACAGGCCTATGGGTAACCGTTGTTTTGAAGTTACTGAAACAAATCCAAAAATACTTGAACTTCAAAAACACCCCTGTTAATCTCCTAAATAGAATATTTTCACCTTAAGTTTCCTCCCACGAGGGAGGACCAAGAAAGTTGTTTTTTGGTTGTATAATCGTTTTATGGATTTTTAATCCAACGTACATTAATATAGCAATTAACTATTGAACCATAGTCATTATCGTAAAGAACATTTAAACATGCCGACTCTAAAACGAGTATTTTTGTAGAAAGTTAGATTATGAAAAAAGGAGTTCTTATGGTGAATTTAGGTTCGCCAGACAGTCCTGATCCCAAGGATGTTAAAAAGTATCTAGACGAGTTCCTTATGGATGAGCGCGTCATAGATTTACCCTATATTTTACGAGCAATATTAGTAAAAGGGATTGTTTTAAATACGCGTCCTAAAAAAAGTGCCGAGGCGTACAGCAAAATATGGTGGGAAGAAGGTAGTCCACTTATCGTTCTTTCTGAGCGATTGCAAGAAAAAATAGATGCCTTTACCAGCGTACCTATTGCACTAGCCATGCGTTATGGCAGCATGACTATAGAAAACGGTTTGCGCGAGTTGCATGAACAGGGCGTGGACGAGGTGCTTGTGATACCGCTCTACCCGCAATTTGCTATGGCGACTACCGAAACGATACTGGTAAAAGCTGAGGAGCTGCGTGCAGCGCATTTTCCGCACATGTCATTTACCGTAATGCCACCATTTTACAACCATCCAGATTATGTACGGGTGTTATCAGAGTCTATTGCTCGCTCGCTAGAAGGTAAGGACTATGAGCATGTTCTTTTTTCGTACCACGGTATTCCTAAAAGACATATTCGCAAAAGCGACATTACAAAATCACATTGTAAAATGGACGGCAGTTGTTGCGCAACACCATCGCCTGCGCACGAATTTTGCTACAGTCACCAGTGCAAAGAAGTTACAAGACTGGTAGGCGAATACCTAAACTGGGAAGATGGCACCTATTCCACCAGTTTTCAATCCCGATTGGGTTTTGACCCTTGGTTAACACCCTATACCGACCGTACCATTGAAAAAATGGGTCTGGGTGGTGTTAAAAAAATGGCGATAGTTACTCCAGCTTTTGTAAGCGATTGCTTAGAAACACTCGAAGAAATTGCTATGGAGGGTGAGGAGATTTTTCACGAGGTAGGCGGTAAAGAGTTTCACGTTATCCCGTGTCTTAACGATGATGATAGTTGGGTAAAAGTACTTTCTCGTTGGATAGACGAGTGGGCAATGTCGCCGGTTGCTGTTTAATGTTTTAGACTCATTGTTTCAAGGCAAGGCTGTGCAGCTCTTAGCAAAATCTTGCGATTGAAAATGTTGTGTTTTAAACCTGAGTTTTACGATTTTCGGACTCGCGATTTAAAATTTGTGATTTTGCGATTTTCAGACTTGTAATTTGAATGTTGAAACTTTCTGAACATCGGCAATAGCAAATCGACAATCGACAATAGTAAATGGGCAATAAACAATTGACAATAAACAATAAAAGGTACTATTGAATCCAGCAGCGAGTAACAAATCGGCAGCATTAGGAACAGAAACTATAGCAAGTTTGCTTATTAAGCAAGCCATTCCTGCATCTATTGGTATTCTTGTCATGTCTCTCAATATGCTGGTAGACAGTATTTTTGTGGGTAATTGGATCGGTGCTAACGCCTTAGGTGCAGTGGGCGTGGTGTTGCCTATTTCTTTTTTTGTCGCGGCACTGGGTATGGCGATAGGTATAGGTGGCTCGAGCATTATTTCTAGAGCACTGGGTGCAGGTCACAACGATAGGGCAAAAAATACCTTTGGTAACATGATAGGCCTCACAGTGATTATAAGCATCTCTATGACTGTTTTGGGTTTGCTGTTTGCTAACTCACTGGTGCCAGCCTTTGGTGGTAGGGGCGCGCTATTTGACCCAGCACTCACTTATTATAAAATTGTATTTTACGGCATTCCAGTCCTGGCACTTTGTATGATGGGCAACAACGCGATACGTGCCGAGGGTGCGCCTACATTTGCGATGATTGCGATGTTCATACCATCTGTAGGAAATCTTGTCCTGGATTATGTGTTTATTAAACAGTTAGACATGGGCATGGCAGGTGCCGCATGGGCAACCACGGTCAGTTACTTTTTGTGTGGTGCTTATATTTTATGGTACTTTCTTTCTGGAAAAAGCGAACTCGTTCCAGCGTGGCGACACCTGTTGCCCAACTGGAATATTTTACAAGAGATAGGCAGTTTAGGCTTTGTAACGCTAGCCAGACAGGCCACCAGCAGCATCATTTTTTTATTGATGAATAACATTTTGTTTGAGTTATCTGGAGCCGATGGTGTAACCGTGTTTAGGGTTATCGGCAGTTTAATGATGTTTGCCACATTCCCAGTTTTAGGAATTACGCAGGGCTTTTTACCTATTGCTGGCTACAATTATGGCGCACACAAATGGTCCAGGGTGCGCGAGGTTATTTACACGTCTATAAAAGCTTCATGCATTTTAGGAACGCTCATATTTGCGGGCCTTTTCTTTTTTACACACGAGATTGCGGGCGTTTTTACTAAAAATACCGCTATTGTAGAACAAGCGTCTTTTGCTATGAAAATAGTCTTTTTGAGCACCCCTTTTATCGCGATACAACTTATTGGGGCGGCTTATTATCAGGCTATTGGAAAGGCTATCCCGGCATTGTTACTCACCTTATTACGCATGGCATTTGCACTAATACCGCTGCTTTTAATTTTACCATTATTTTATGGTGAACTAGGTGTTTGGATTAGTTTTCCGATTGCAGATGCCCTCGCTACAATCATTACCGGCTATTATTTATGGCAAGCAATGAAAAAATTAAATGTTGCAAAAACGCTTCCTGTGTCATGATTATGTAGTTTTGTGTTGGGTTCGCTTTCGCGAAAGCGAACAACTTACAATCCTTAAATTTCAACATAAAGTGTTGTTAATAAAATAGTTATAGAATATGTTTACCAAGGAATTTGATGTGCGATGGAGTGATCTGGATGCTAATAGGCACATGGCTAACAGTGCATATCAAAATTTTATGAGTCATGTGCGCATGGCTTTTTTGATAGAAAACGGCTTTGGACAGCGGCAAATGGCGGCTTACAATACGGGGCCAGTTATTTTTAGCGAGCAGGTTTTTTACTTTAAAGAAATACATCAGGGGGCTCCTATTACAGTGACTTGCGAGGTTACTGGTTTGAGTGATGACGGCAGCTTTTTTAGATTCAGGCATGACTTTTATGATGTTAAAGGCAATAATATGGCACGCGGTCTTATGGCTGGTGCATGGATGCATCTGGGGTCTCGCAAAATAGAAACTTTACCAGCCGAACTATATAAGCTGATTCAAAACATTTCTAAATCTGCTGACTTTAAAATACTTACTAAAGAAGATATGCGGTCGCATGGTCAGTTTTCAACACCTGCGCGATCGCTATAACGGGTCGATGTTGTTTTAAAAAAGCGTCGTTTATTTTTTCTTGCTGGTTAAATATACACCGGTGAAAATAAGTAGTCCAGCAAAGGTTTTAGTGAGTGTAAGCTGGTCTTTTTCTAAACCTACAGCGATTAGTGTAGCAATAAGTGGCTGCAAATAAATAAAGACAGCCACGGTGCTGGGCTTTAGGTGTTTTATAGATATGATGTTGAGCATGTAGGTGCCAAAGGTCGAGAAAAGAACCACAAATGCAATGCACCACAAGATATAGGTGCTGGTGGTTGTCCATGAAAACGCAAGACCTTCTTGTATACCGAATGGTGTTATAAACAGTATTCCAAATAAATAAAGCCATTTCATAAGCGCCATAACATCGTGTTTTGCGATGAGTTTTTTGGCCAGAATAAGGTAAAAAGAATAGGAAAGCGCGTTTACAAAAACGAGTATATTTCCTAAAAGCGGATTTTTGGCATCGGCAGTTGCGACGGTATTATCGCTTAAAATCAATAAAGTAGCTCCTGCAAACCCTATCACGATACCTATCATGCGTCTGGGTTTTAAAGGCTCTTTTAAAAATAAATAACTAAGTACAAGTACAATTATAGGTGTTGTCACCATAAGTACCGATGCGCTTATAGGTGCCGTGAGTGATAATCCAACCATAAAAGTCACCATGTTAAATCCTACACCACAAAAGGCGGCGAGGGCAATAAGTGGCAGGTCTTTAATCGGTATTGTTTTTCTAGGACCCGTGAGTGCCGCGATGATCCAAAATAGTGCGCCTGTACCTACAACGCGATACCATGACAGGCCTAATGGACCTATGTGTGCCGGTGTCGCTTCTTTGGCAATGGTAAAAGTCATCGCATAAAATACCGAAACCAGAAGCCCGCAAATAATGGCGATAGTACGTTTTGTCACAACGCAAGTGCTTCTTTTGCAAGCACGATGGTATTTTTACTGTTACCTATAAATGCCGTATCGTTAAAAACAAGAATGGGTCTTTTTATAAAGGTGTAGTGTTCTAAGAGTAGCTCTTTGTAGTCTGCTTCTGTTAGATTTTTTTCATGCAATCCACGTGCTCTATAAAGTTGTGCACGTCTATTAAATAGGTTTTCATAGCTACCTGCCTGTTGTACTAGAAATTCTAATTGCTCGCTAGAGACAGGTTGCTTTTTTAAGTCTTGTAAAATGATTGTATCGGGTAGTTGTAGTTCTTTTAAAATGCGCATGCAGGTGTCACAACTACTTAAATAAATAAATGAATTTTCCATGATGCAAAACTACAACCGCTTTTAAAATCTTGCAGGCCTTTTAAGTAGAAAGCCATTGAATTATCTTATGGTTTTGTGCATTCATCGATACATGGCTAATTAAAATAAAGCTTTTTATCTTTTGCACACTTCAATGATTTTGAACCGCTTTTAAAAAAAAATGAACGCGTTGTTAATAAAAGCACGAAGTCTTAAACACAAAAAAATGGGTTGCCTAGAAATACTAGTGCAACCCATTTATTCAACGAATGGTAACGGCTAATTCTTTGACCCTTCGTTAATAAGAAACGGTGTTTTACCATCAGTAATAATAACTTTACTATTCACTGATTTAGATAATTCCATAAAGGCTTCTATACTGCGTATTTTTAGAATTTCTGGAGTCAGACCTTGTGCAAGAATTTTTTGCGCGTCACGGGTACCGGTAGCTTCTATAATCTTACGGTCAGCCTCTAGGCGCTCGCGTTGTAGTATAAATTCCATGCGCATAGCGTCTTGTTCAGCTTGTAGTTTTTGCTCAATAGAAAAGGATAATCCTTGCGGTAACATGATACTTTTCATAAGCACCGCCTCAATGATGATTCCCTGTTGTGCAAGCGTTTCTTCCATTTTACTTTTAATGGCCTGCTCGATATCTGCACGCTTACCAGAGTGCATGTCTTTTGCTAAAAACTGAGAACAAACGTCAGAACTTGCTGAACGGAACACCGCAGAAATAACTTCTACATAGTCAGGACCTATGTTTCTAAGTACGGTAGGTACTTTTTCGACTTCCAGTCTGTAAAGAATGGAAATGTCTGAATCTACACTTAGTCCCTCTTTACTAGGCAGTCTTAAAGCTAGTTTAAGATTGTTTGTTTGTATAGATTCCTTGATAACTCTAGAGGTAAAGGGATTAAAGACGATGGTACCTTGTGTGGTAACCTTATCCTCTAATTTTCCTAGTCGCTGCCTAACGCCTGCCTCACCGGGTCTAATGACTGCACAACTTGTTACTAGCAGCGCAGAAGCACAAATAATAAATATCTTTTTCATAGTATTACTTTTAAAATTCAATAGTAAATATCGCAAATTTTTTCAACCAGTACGCGACCTGTGTTGTTATATATTTCTTAAAGTTTAAAATTTTTTTTGCACCTGGTTTTGCCCATGAAAAGCAATTTTTTTTGCACATTCGGTTTTAAAAAATGACTTAACCTAAAGATTGCGATATTTTTACAACATGAAGGATTCCATAAAATTTAATACCAAAGTCATTCACGGTGGTCAGCACGATGTAGATCCTGCTTACCACGCAGTCATGCCGCCTATTTATCAAACCACCACCTATGCACAAAGCAGTTTAGGCAATCATAAAGGTTTTGCATATTCCCGCAGTGCAAACCCGACACGTGCTGCGCTAGAACGTTCGTTGGCGAGTATAGAGAATGGCGACTTTGGCATTGCCTTTAGTTCGGGTATGGCTGCTATAGATGCTGTTCTAAAACTTTTTAAGCCGGGTGACGAGGTGATTGCTACCAGCGATCTTTATGGTGGCACCTACAGGTTGTTTACTCGTGTTTACGAGCAGTTCGGTATTAAATTCCATTTTGTTAATATGCTGGATGCCCCGTTAATAGAAACTTTTATCAACGCAAACACGCGGCTGTTATGGGTAGAAACACCTACAAACCCCATGATGCAAATTATAGATTTAAATGCTGTTGCTTCCATTGCAAAAAAGCACCAACTTTTACTAGCAGTAGACAATACGTTTGCCACGCCTTATTTGCAGCGGCCGCTAGATTTAGGTGCAGACATTGTGATGCACAGCGCCACAAAATATTTGGGCGGTCATAGCGATGTTGTCATGGGCGCCCTGGTGGTTAAAGACGATGCGCTGGCAACTAGACTTTACTTTGTCCAAAATGCAAGTGGCGCCATACCTGGACCGCAGGACTGTTTCCTCGTTTTGCGTGGTATTAAAACACTGCACGTGCGCATGCAACGTCACTGCGAAAACGGAAAAGCCGTCGCTCACTACCTCAAAAACCACAAACAAGTGGCGCAAGTCTATTGGCCTGGTTTTATTGACCATCCCAATCATCATATAGCAGCCCAACAAATGGACGATTATGGTGGTATGGTGTCATTTACAACGCAGGCAGGAACACTGCAAAGCGCTGTAAAAGTGATAGAAAAGTTGCAGGTATTTACGTTAGCCGAGTCACTGGGCGGCGTTGAGTCGCTTGTAGGTCACCCCGCCACGATGACGCACGGCAGTATTCCTAAAAAGGATAGAGAGAAAACCGGCGTGGTAGATGCGCTCATCAGGCTTAGTGTGGGAATAGAAGACATAGACGATTTGCTCGAGGATTTATCGCAGGCACTTTTAGAAATCGACTAGCAGTTTCTTGAAGATGCGTGCTGCGTCTACATGATTTGTGTATCAATGTGTGGCTGTTTTTAGTTCGCTTTCGCGAAAGCGTACACCTTTAAAATCACCTAGTTCCATTATAAGATATGGGTTGTTAAGCGGCTATTAAAGGTAAAATATATACCCCACATTAAACCACCAAATCCAGTCGTTTGCGCGGTTATTTACATTTCTAGGATTTAAACCATCCACAAGATCACTGGTGTAATAATGCCATTTTGAAGACAGCAAAAGATCGGACAAGGGATTAAGTTTATACCGCAATCCCACATCCCCGATAATTGCAAAAGCAGATTCTCCTGAGGTGTCAATGCGGTTTATAAAAGTAGGAAATGTAGTCACACTGTTATTTAATGGACCCAACGAGCTAACAGCCTCGGGACTTGCATTTACATAGTGCAGGCCTAGTCCTAGATAAGGAGCAAATTTTGTAGCACCACTTTGAAAATCCCTAATGCTCCACGGGTACCACTCCAGTTGCATACCTACTTCAAAAACTTTTGCTTTACCCTCCATAGACCGCAACTGCAAGCCGCCTAGTGTATTGCGTTCAGATAAGGGCCCGAGATGGTTTAGGGTAGTAACGTGATAGTTGAGCTCACTGCGCAGTTTAAAGTGGTCGTTAAAATAAGAGTCTCTCGTATAGCAATCGCAGTTGTCGCTGTAAGAAAAATTAAGGTAGTGAACGATACCGACGCCTATGCCCACATTGCCTGCATTGGTGTTAAAATCATAACGCTCGCCATAATCACTTTGAAATGCGACAGGGCCTATAATAAAACCTAACTCATGTGAAAGGCCTAATTGGGCTGTAGATTTTAAGGCAGTACCTATACTTAAAACGACCACAGCGGCCTTAAAAAGAGTTTTTATTGTCATTTTTTTGGGGACATTTAAAAAGCAAATATAACAAAATGTTAACAACCTAAAATATTGGAATAAGGCTATCTGTAATATTATTTCGGTCACCGGGTTATTAAGTTGTTACAGGCTAAAACAGCCCTGTAAATTTTGACAAAATTTAAATATAAGGTAACAGACATAGCTTTATATTTGCAGCATTCAAATAAACCTTAATTTGATCACTTATTTTTAAAGATAATGGAAAAAAATGTTCAAGATTTTATCGATTTGATAAAAAAGAAAAACCCTAATGAACCCGAGTTCATTCAAGCTGTTAGCGAGGTTGCCGAGGCTGTGATCCCCTTTATAGAAGAAAATCCTACCTACCAGGTGGATAAGCTTCTAGAGCGCATGGCCGAGCCTGAGCGTGTTCTCATGTTCCGCGTGCCGTGGACAGACGATAGTGGCGAGGTGCAGGTGAACCGTGGGTACCGCATACAAATGAATAGCGCCATAGGACCATACAAAGGCGGTTTGCGTTTTCATCCATCTGTAAACTTAAGCATCCTTAAGTTTCTTGCATTTGAACAAACATTTAAAAATAGCTTAACCACACTACCTATGGGCGGTGGTAAAGGTGGTTCAGACTTTGACCCTAAGGGCAAATCTGATCGCGAAGTCATGCGTTTTTGCCAGTCGTTTATGACCGAATTGCAGCGCATTATAGGTGGAGATACCGATGTACCTGCTGGCGATATAGGTGTAGGCGGTCGCGAGATAGGTTACATGTATGGGCAGTACAAACGCCTTAGAAACGAGTTTACAGGTGTACTTACCGGTAAAGGACGTTCTTATGGCGGCTCGATTATGCGTCCAGAGGCAACAGGATACGGTACGGTGTATTTTGCACAAAACATGTTGCAAACTCAAGGACAAGAGATAAAAAGTAAAACAGTCGTGGTATCTGGTAGCGGTAACGTCGCGCAATTTGCTGTTGAAAAAATAAATGAACTAGGTGGTAAAGTAGTGGCCATGTCAGACTCGAGCGGTTTTATACACGATAAGGACGGTATAGATGCACAAAAGCTGGCATATATCATGGAACTTAAAAACGTAAAACGTGCTCGTATACAGGAGTATGTGGCTAAATATCCCAGCGCAACTTTTTACGAGGGTGCACGACCATGGTCCGTACTATGTGATATAGCATTACCATGTGCTACCCAAAACGAGCTTAACGGTGACGAGGCAAAAGCTTTAGTAGCTAACGGTTGTATATGTGTTGCCGAAGGTGCAAACATGCCTGCAACGCCTGAGGCTATAGAGGTATTCCTAGAAAATAAAATACTTTTTGCTCCAGGTAAAGCGTCAAATGCTGGTGGTGTTGCAACATCAGGTCTAGAAATGTCACAAAACTCTATGCGTTACAGCTGGACTGCCGAGGAAGTAGATAACAAGCTACACAGCATCATGAATGATATCCACGAGTCTTGCGTTAAATATGGTAAAGACGATACAGGATTTGTGGATTATGTAAAAGGTGCAAATATCGCAGGATTTGTAAAGGTTGCAGACGCTATGCTTGCGCAGGGTGTAGTATAACTAGTTCGCTTTCGCGAAAGCGAATTCCATAAAAATTAAAACCCCTTTCCCTAACAGGCAGGGGTTTTTTAGTTACCTACCGTGAATAAACTTAAAAAGGGTCTGTTTTTTACGGCTGCTATGCGTGTAAAGTTTATTTGAAATTCATGTTGTACGCTTTCGCGAAAGCGAACTCTTTACAAACCATAACTATCCAAAATCAATGCATCCTTTTAATGAACTTGCGTAATGTGTTATTTTTACGATATCGCATCATACATCGCTTTGGATTGCGTTACTACTTTATGAGGTATTTGTTGTTTATATTGATAGGAGTTTCGCAACTCTTAAGCGCCCAGAATTTTTCAGACTCGTGGGTTGGGCATTTTTCCTACAATCAGGTGACCGATATTGTCGCTGGAAATGGTGAAATTATTGTCGCATCGCAAAACGCCATTTATCGGTACAACACGAGTACGAGAGATATCACTACTTTTTCTTCTATAAATGGTCTTAACGCGCGCAATATCTCGCAGATTTACTACAGTGTAGATAAGGATATTATTGTTGTGGGATTTGAAAATGGGCTGCTACAGCTTATTTTAAGTGATAATCGTGTTGTGAATATTGTTGCTATACAGGATAAACCCACCATACCGGTAAACCGTAAACGTATCAATGACTTTTATGAGCATGGAGATTTATTGTACATCGCAACAGATTTTGGCATTGCGCTTTTTGATTTAAGGAGAATAGAATTTGACGACACCTATTTTATAGGAAATAATGGTGCGATATTGCGCATCTCGGGAATTGAGGTAGAAGGTAATACTTTATATGCTGCAAGTAGTGACAATGGTGGTATACGGGCTGCAAACATTACCGACCCATTTTTACTAGATTTTTCTAACTGGACCGAAATTAACACCGGGAGTTTCAATAACCTGACTAATTTTAATGGTGATTTATACGCCGCATCTGGACCTTTTGAATTCAGATTTACTGGTGTAAACTTTACTTTTTTAGGACAACAACGAGCTGCTATTATTGATTATTATAGTGGTAACACACTGCGCACTACAACCTTTCAAAATGATGTTAGTGTATTTGATGCTAGTGGTGCCGAGGTTTTAAGAGTACGAGATATTGCTGGCAGTATCTACGACCTTTCTACCAGTGTTATTTTTGAAAACGTGCTGTATATAGGCACCCTAGCAGATGGTATGATTGCAGTGGACCTTGCTAACCCAGCTACACCCTTTTTTATAACTGCGCCGGGCCCCTCGCGCAATGATGTATTCTCTGTAACAAGCGCCGCTGGCGATGTGTGGATAGGTTATGGTGATCATACGTTTACATACAACCCTTTTCCCTTAGAGCAATATGGAGTAAGCAGGTATCGTGATGAACTGTGGGATAATTATGACAACAGTTCTATAGAAAATATACGCAGCATTGCTACTATAACAATCAATCCACAAAATCCAGAACAAGTATTCTTGCACTCGATGCAGGACGGTATCTTGCGGTTTGAACCTAATGGGGTGTCTACTCTTTTTAATGCTTCTAATTCAACACTTAGAGGCGTTGTACCTAATACGGGTTTTATACCTAGTGACATCCGCTCATCGGAGGGTCTTTTTGATCGTGCGGGCAATTTCTGGACACTCAATCTTATTAGAGACGAGCCGTTATTGCGCAAAACTCCTGCCGGACAGTGGTCTAATATAGATTTTTCAGACTTTTTTCCTAATATTAGACAAACAGGTGGTGTCGGTTCTATTGAAATTTTACGTAGCGGCCAGATTGTTTTTGGCTCGGTGGATTTTGGTGTTTTTGGGTATGATCCAGCGACAAATAATTTTGCAAATATTACCGAGGGTGTGCAACGCGGTGGGTTGGTAAATAATTATGTGAGTGCCCTTAAAGTAGACCAGCGTGGCGCGTTGTGGATAGGATCTAACTTTGGGTTGCGCGTACTGTCTGCACCAGCATCTATGTTTACTGATAACATGCAAGATGCGCGGTCTATTGTCATACTAGATTCCAGTGGTATTCCACGCGAATTACTTGCAGACGAGGCCGTGCTGGATATAGAAGTAGACGGTAATAATAATAAATGGGTAGGAACTTCAAATTCGGGGGCGTTGTTATTGTCACCTAATGGCAGAGAAACATTGTTACAGTTTACCACAAGCAATTCACCATTACCAGATAACGAGGTGCGCGACATAACCATTGACGAGACCACAGGTATTGTCTATTTTGCCACAAAAAATGGACTGGTTTCTTTTAAAGGTGATCGCGCGAGCAGGCCACAAGAAACACTTGCAAATGTTTTTGCATATCCCAATCCTGTACGTCCAGGTTTTGCTGGCAATGTAGTTATCGATGGACTTACTGAACGTGCACGAGTTAAAATAACAGATATTGAAGGTAACTTGGTTTTTGAACGTGTTTCTAACGGGGGTACCATTTTATGGGATACGAGAAGTTTTGGCGGTAATATGGTGGCCAGCGGGGTTTATTTGTTGTTCATCTCTACCAGTGACAATATAGAGACCAAAGTTGCAAAGCTCATGATTGTGCGCTAGTATGCTTGTTACTACCCCAGCTATCGTTTTAAGTACACTCAAATATGGCGATGCAGACCTGATTGCAAGAGTGTACACGCGCAGTCTAGGGATGCAGTCATTCATGATAAAAGGCGTGCGCAAGTCTCGCAAAGGCGCATTGCGCATTTCTTTCTTTCAGCCACTTACACAACTAGAAATCATCACCCAGTTTAAAGGTAAAGGCACATTAGAGTATATTAAGGAGGCTCGTGTAAACTATACGTACACATCTATTTATCAGGATATTGCTAAATCATGTGTGGTCATGTTTTTTTCTGAATTGCTTACGCTGGTTTTAGTAGATCAGCAGCCCGACGAGGATTTGTTTGACTATTTTCAGGCAGCGTTTCAAATACTGGATCAGGAAAAAAATGCCGCTAATTTTTCTATTAAAGTACTTCTTGATCTTACGGGGTTTTTAGGTTTTCAACCAGATTTAGAAAGTATAGAATTGCCGTATTTTAACCTACTAGATGGTTGTTTTGACAACAATGGTTTATTACCACATCATGCAACAATTGTAGAAAGTGAGCTGCTTAAAGCATTCTTAGGCACAAGTTTTGATAAGATGAATGCCATAAAAATGAATCGGGAAGATCGCACCATGTTATTAAACGTCGTGATAGATTACTTTCAAATTCATTTACATTCTTTTAAAAGACCCACGTCGCTAGCCATGCTTAAACAGTTGTTTGATTCATGAGAATTTGTATTTTTTTATTATTTCTCGTGGTGCGTGCAACTGTCTTTGGACAACAAGTGCAAGTAAAAAACCTAACAACTGGTGAGCCGGTTATCGCCGTTTTAGTTTACAACAAATCAAAAAGCATCACCGCAATTACTGATGATGATGGACAGGTTTCTATAGATAAATTTAGTGAGACCGAATTTATCTATTTTCAAGCACTGGGATATACAACCGGTCGCACAACAAAGCCGCAAGTATCTTTACAAAACAACATGATCAATCTTATCCCTGAGTCCCAGAAATTTGATCCTATCGTTATTTCGGCGACAAAATTTCAACAACGACGCCAGGATGTGCCACAACGCATCTTTTCGCAATCGGTAGATGACATTCATTTGTTAAATCCACAAACAAGTGCAGACTTGCTACAACAGTCAGGACAGGTATTTGTACAAAAAAGCCAGCAGGGCGGTGGTAGCCCGCTTATACGCGGTTTTTCAACCAATAGATTGCTTATTACTGTGGATGGTGTGCGTTTAAATACGGCAATATTGAGATCGGGCAACCTACAAAATATTATATCGATAGATCCACTAAGTGTAGAACGTACCGAGGTTATTCTAGGCCCTGGTGGCGTGGTTTACGGTAGTGATGCGATAGGTGGTGTCATGAATTTTTACACTTTAAAACCTCGATTTGCAGCCGATACTACCGCAGTAAGCGGCAGGCTTATCGCAAGGTATGCTACCGCAAATAACGAAAACACAGCGCATGCATCCATCAATATAGGAACCGAAAATTTTGCAGCTGCAACCAGTATTAGTGTGAATTTTTTTGATGATTTGCGACAGGGGGCGCACGGTCCCGACGATTATTTAAGACAACGATTTGTAAGTCGTGTGAATGGGATGGATGTGGTTGTAGCTAACGATAACCCACTTGTGCAACGACCTACTGGGTATGATCAAATAAACCTACTCCAAAAATTTGCTTACCGGTTAAATAATCGTTGGGAATTTAACCTGGGTCTTATTTACACAGCAACCAGCGATGTAGATAGGTATGACTCGTTAAACAGATTTCGTGCAAATGGTGACCCGCGCAGTGCGCAATGGTATTATGGACCGCAAAAATGGTTTATGGTAAACGCAAACGCCTCGCACCGTGGCAATGGTAAGTGGTATGATCGCATGATCATTACACAGGCTTTTCAACGTCACGACGAGTCCCGTAATGATCGTAATTTTAGGAGTGATACCTTATTAGAGACTGACGATATGGTGCAGGCGCACTCCACGTCGATTGATTTTGAACGGTATAATAGAGAAAATAACATTCTGTTTTATGGGGCCGAGTTTTTACACAACAGGGTTTTTTCTACTGGTAAAGAATCTAACATCACAAATGGTGAAATGATACCGGCACCATCGCGTTATCCTGACGGGTCATCGTGGAGATCGCTTGCTGCCTATGCAAAATACCAGTGGACACTTGCTAAAAATATGACCTTGCAAACCGGCCTGCGGTACAATCATATATGGTTAGACGCTACTTTTGACAACACTTTTTTTAATTTTCCTTTTGAAAATGCGGCCATTAATACAGGTGCACTCACCGGTGGGTTAGGACTCACCTACCAGCCTAGCACACATTGGGAATTGCGGGCAAATGCAAGCACCGCATTTAGAGCGCCTAATGTAGACGACGTTGGTAAAATATTTGACCCAACACCAGGGACATTAATCGTTCCTAATCCCAATTTAGAGTCAGAGTATAGTTACAACGGCGAGATAGGTGCAAAATATAAACATGGCGATAAATTTACCATTGACCTGTCTGCCTACTACACCTATTTAAAGGACGCCATGGTTGCACGCGATTTTAATTTAAATGGTGCCGATTTTGTGCAATACAACGGCGATTTGCGTCGGGTACAAGCAATTCAAAATGTAGAAAATGCCAGAATTTATGGGATAGAGGCCGCCATGCACCATGACCTTACTAGCGCTTGGCAATTTATCGCGCATTACTCGTGGTTAACTGGTCAACAGCGCGAGTTAGACGGCGCTACGGTCCCTGTGCGGCATGTGGCGCCTGCATTTGGCGATGCACACATCGTTTACAAAAAAAATAAATTAACTGTTGACGCCTTTGCGCAGTTTGCTGCCCAGTTAAATTTTAATGACCTGGCCCCAGACCAGCAAGAGCGGCCCGATTTGTATGCATTGGACGCGAGCGGTAATCCATTCTCCCCGCGCTGGTACACGCTTAATGCACGATCACAATATGCCGTGGCGAGCAATGTAACAGCGACTGTTATCCTAGAAAACATCACCGACCAGCGGTATAGGACGTATTCATCAGGAATTTCGGCAGCAGGACGCAATTTTATTGTAGCGATTAATTATACCTTTTAAAGGGTTTGTAAGGAGTTCGCTTTCGCGAAAGCGAAATACCTAACTATCCACCTAACAAGTAAATAGCTAATTCTAGAAAGTTAACGCTCGTTTAACCTAAAATCAGGATAAGCATCCATGCCATGCTCGTGGGCATCTAGACCGTCTAGTTCTTCTTCTTTGGAAACACGAATTCCTACTGTTTTCTTTAAGGTAAACAAGATGATAAACGCCGTCGAACTACAAAAAACAGCATACACCGCAACACCTAACAGCTGACTTAAAAACTGATTCACCCCAGCAAGGTTTCCAAAAATCCCTACGGCTAGTGTGCCCCAAACGCCACAAATTAAGTGCACAGCAATGGCTCCCACGGGGTCGTCTAATTTTAGTTTATCGATTGCAGATATTCCAAAAATTATGATAATACCAGCAATAGACCCTATCAGGATAGCATCGGTAGCACCCATCTGGTCAGCCCCTGCGGTAATTCCTACCAGGCCACCCAAAATGCCGTTTAAGAACATGGTTAAATCCAGGTTTTTGTACAATACTGTCGACACTAGCGCAGCACTTACACCACCTGCTGCTGCTGCAAGTGAAGTTGTTACCAGCGTAAGTGAGGTAAGCGCTGGGTCGGCCGACAGGACCGAGCCGCCGTTAAAACCGAACCAACCCAACCACAAAATAAGCACGCCCGCAGTTGCAAGCGGTAAATTGTGCCCTGGAATTGCTTGTAAAATACCGTCTTTAAATTTACCGATGCGGGGACCTAGTAGGCAAACAGCAACAACTGCAGCCCAGCCTCCAACAGAGTGTACAAGCGTAGAGCCTGCAAAGTCATAAAACGGGGTTTCTAGTTTTTGTAAAAAGCCGCCACCCCATTTCCACGAGCCAGCTATGGGATAAACAATTCCTACATACAGGATACTAAAAATCATAAATGGGCCTATTTTAATACGCTCGGCAACCGCACCCGAAACAATGGTTGCTGCGGTGGCTGCAAACATGCCTTGAAATAAAAAGTCGGTATAATAGGTGTAGCCCGCATTGTAGGTTAAGTCCAGCGCACCGTCGGCCATGGGGGCTTGCAGTCCAAATCCACCAAATCCAAAAAAACCTAAGGCATTTTCTTCAAAACCGGGGTACATTAAATTAAATCCAACCATGCAATAGAGCAATAACCCTATACAAATGATAAATATGTTTTTAAATAAAATATTGATGGTGTTTTTTTGTCGGGTTAGCCCTATTTCTAACAGCGAAAATCCGAGATGCATGAAAAAAACCAGTGCGGTACAAATCATCATCCACACGTTATTTGTAGTAAGTAATTCCATATATTTTAGGTTAGTGCACGTTTATTATTTAAGAGAATTTTCGCCTTTTTCGCCTGTTCTAATGCGGTAGGCCTCGTCTATTTGCGAGACAAATATTTTACCGTCTCCCAGGTCACCTGTTCCGGCCGATTTGATGATGGTGTCTATGGTTTTTTGTTCAAAATCATCGTTAACAACAATAGACAAGTACCTTCTTTGAATATCGCTGGTGCTGTAACTTACCCCGCGATAGACGTGACCTTCTTTTTCGTTGCCTATTCCTGTAACATCCCAATAAGAGAAAAAATTTACGCCTATCTCATGCAAGGCTTTTTTAACAGTAGAAAATTTAGATTTTCTAATAATGGCTTCTATTTTCTTCATAAATAACAATGTTAGAATGTGCTAAAGACGCGATTAGATTTTCTTTAAAGGACCCTAGTTAACAATATTTAACGGGTTGTTAACCGGGGTTGTCGTCGGTGTAAATTTATACAAAAAGAATAAATACCATAATAAAATGGGGGTATAAATTAGTTTAAGTACTAAAATTATTAAAACAACCCTTAAAATAAGAGGGGTACATTTCCTTTTTTTATTTTTTTAGAAGAAAAAAGAACTTTTTATTCTTTTATGGCGCGGTGGTATCTTGCGGCATGCATTATTTAGAAATAACGCTTTATGCGCAAACCTTCAGGCTACATCATTATGGAGCGCTTTATTGGGTAGAACAAGATGCATTACTGCTTGCCGATGTGCACTTGGGTAAAAGCGCGCATTTTCGTAAAAACGGCATGGCAGTGCCAGCAGCTGCTGATGCGGGCGAGTATAACAAAATCAATGATCTCTTGTCATTATTTAACCCGTCGCGCCTTTGGTTTTTAGGTGATTTGTTTCATTCCTATGCAAATACCGAGTGGCACTTTTTTGAACAGTGGGTGCGGGGATTGCCTGTAGAGCTTGCCCTCGTTATGGGAAACCACGATGTGATATCGCGGCGCGCTTTTGAGCAGTTAGGTATAAAAACCTATGACGTTTTGTACATGGGCAGCTTGTTTTTAACCCACCATCCTGAAGAGGTTGCAGGTAAGTTTAATATTGCTGGACATGTACATCCGGCAGTGGTGTTGCAGGGTGCAGGCAAGCAACGCCTAAAACTACCCTGTTTTTTTACGACCGCAGCAGGGTTGATTTTACCAGCCTTCGGTGATTTTACGGGAACCTACGTTCTTAAACCTAAAAAAGGAGATCAGA
This sequence comes from Nonlabens sp., assembly GCA_036796335.1. Taxonomy (GTDB): domain Bacteria; phylum Bacteroidota; class Bacteroidia; order Flavobacteriales; family Flavobacteriaceae; genus Nonlabens. The sequence continues at coordinate 322 of DAIRDE010000053.1, read as the reverse complement.
TTTATGTCCTTGCTGGTGACGAGGTGGTAGCAATACGGGAGTAGTTTTTTGTGATTAGGGTACAATTGGCTTGTAGCAGAAACACTGTAATGATACTTTTATCACCTCCATGATTTGCGTTTTTATAAGGTTATTGCATCTTTAACCGTTATAGAGCATCCGAATATCAGCTGCTTAATTATGTTAATTAACTGAAAACAAATAGGTTATAAAATTAAATGTTTATTTACTAAAATAATTGAGAAAAAACTTGCACCGTAATTCCGTAATTCAACTTATAAGTGCAACAGGCCAAGTTGATTTTAATTTTTCTATTGGCGAA